>CAKUDG010000001.1 GCA_934644965.1 uncultured Victivallales bacterium
CATATTCATCATTATGCGCCATTCCAGAATGCTTCGATTACTTCATGCTCTTTACAATCTTACATCGGGCAAAATAAAGAATCCCTTCTCCGCAAGGACTGGGCACCCCTACCCGGTCTTCCGAAAATGCAGGGCTTTTACGCTGATCGAACTGCTGGTTGTGATCGCGATCATCGCAATATTGGCGGGATTGCTGTTTCCGGCAGTGAATCTTGCAAGACAGAGAGCGGAGACCATCAATTGCGTATCACAACTCAAACAATGGGGGCTGGTTCTGAATATGTACAGGGAAGATTTCAGTGGCGGACCAGTTGCTTGTCACCAAGGAGGCGCAGATAACTACGTGACGGATCCGAATTGGGAGCCAAGCGGATATGACATGCCCGGATTGAATTACATGCTTTTTGCTCCATATGTCAAAAGCATGTCTCAACAGTTTAGGAATTCAAAAAAAAGTACAGCCATTCAATACTGCCCGACTAGTCTGAAAGCATCTCCCGACCCCGGATTCTGGAATTACGACGGAAAATACTATTGGTGTAATTCACAATATCCGAATTATGGAATCAATTGGCCGTTCTTCGTCAAATTCCGTAAAAATTGGGAGAAATATCCAAGCAAAGCAATCATGGGAGACGGCGGAGTCGGCGGCGGATATCATCTTTCAGGCCCTGAAAGTAAAAATTACAACGGATTCCTTACCTGGGGGCCAATCCATAACACAAGCGCAAAAATATATCCTCCGGGTTTGGGCGGAAAAAGTTGTCTTTGGGGCGGAACCATCAACCTGCTTCGCATCGACGGCAGTGTGCTCAGCCAAAATGATGAAAAGGCCGCCTATGAAAATTATGTTCTGATTGACGGCGTTACCGAATACATCCAACCATAATGTAAAAAAAAGGAAAAACGTTTCATGAAATGTATCATTCTCACGATTTCTGCGCTGACAGTACTTTGCCTTATCGGATGCGACGATTCAAAAGACAATAGTCCACCGCCGGAAAGCATTTCTGAAGTACAGCTTTCTGACGATGCTCCGCAATGGATGAAGGATCAATGGAAGAAAAACAAAAAAGAAGCAGAACAAAAAAAGAAAAATCGTTAAGACACTCGTTTCTCCTTAAATTTTAAGGGTTAACGCGAAACGGGTATAATACCTTAGTTTTGGAGATTCTGCCTCACTTTTCTGGAAATGCGCCTCTCGCGGAACCGGAGAATTGAAATAACGTTTCTATTCGTCCGGTTCCGCCCCTTTTTTTATCGGAGACATCTCTGGAAAAATAACCTCGGGGCTATATAAATTCGCAGGCGCAATTCTCCGTCGTTGCAACGGATTGAAGATAAATGGTTTACTATTCTCCATCTGCGAAACGCTAAGCGCATTGCAAAATGGACTTATCGGCAGAAAGCCATCGATAGGTCGTCCAAAACTGTTCTCCGTTTTTCACGGAGCTATGAAAACAAGCTGATTCCGACCATCCCTTGAAAGGTCGTGTCGCGCAGAATAGGCATATTACCCTGTCCGCGACTGGAGAATTTTGGCCTCTTCTGCACTTTGTTCAAAAACTCGCCTCAAATGATAATTTTGATATTGTTTTCCGGCAGGTTGAAAATCTTGAGGCGCATATATTCAAGGATCAAGTCTATTTCAGAACTTGTAATCGACTAGCAGTCGGATATAGTAAACAAAAAGCTTTTACACCATTCATTCAATAAACAGTTGTCCTGCCCTGGAAAAGGCGCAAAGCAAGCATATAACATCGTCCGATTACTCAAAAAAACGATGCAATTTTCGCCCGGAGCCAAGAACATTGAAGGGGGCTTTTTTATGAAATGCCATTTCATGCTGATTCCGATGATTGCCTGTACACTTGCCGCATGTCAACCTGAAGCATCCTCTTTTTACTCGCAAAGAAATCCTTCAATAGAAAAATCCCTTGCAAATGAAAACGGCATTCCGGAAAATGATGTGTTTGTGAAAGTCTCTTCGCAAAAAGCACATTACGTCAGAATCGAATTTAAAAGTCTTCCGCCGGACGCTTGTTTCAAGCTGAATTCCTCTATCCGCTATGGAAAAGGCCCTCAACCTCACATCATACACATCAAGATTCCAGGCGGCGATGTGACCAATCTCCTGGCAGAACCGGAATGCAGGAGTATAACCAAGACAGGGAAAGTGCCAATCCTCTGCCGGAAACTTCCGGTCGGACGGATGAATCAGACCCCATTGAAACTGAAAAATTTTTCTCCGGAGGATCTGCTTGCGATCGCACCGAATATTCCTCTGGAATGGAATCGCGGAATCATCGAACTGGAGCCGGAAGACGGGATTGTCGACTGGGCCGTCATCGCCCGTTTCCCAGAAACTATCGCATGGCGCTTCTGCAATGTCAGAAAATGGCTGAATACAAAGACTTCCAATGTGGCATCGGATCGTTTCTCCTTTGATGGAGGCTCTCTTGAACTGCCGGCAGAGTTTTCTGTAAAAAAAATTCTCATTGCCAAAGATGTCGAACTTTCAGAACAGCTCAGGCTTATGCTTGTGAACAAGGCAAAAAAACATGTCTTGCCAAAGGATCGTTCAGATCCAGAACAATTTGAATTCTAAAAACAATACAACTTTGATCCTGAATTTTGATACCCGAATCGATCAAAATGGAAATTGCCGTTCCCCTGCCAAGAGATCCCGGGTAAAATGTCACTGATATTGAGGCGGCATAATCAACAGCTAGAAGGCTCTGTGCAGGGAGGGGAAAGAGGGAAAAACACTGCGTCTTTTCCGCGTATGGGACCATCCCCTCTTGATTGTGAAAGAGACCATCAAAGCCTCACTGCTTCCCCGCTCCGCGTGGAGTCAATCATCGCAAAACTGATCTTCAGGCTGTTGTACGCATCCTGAATCGTCGGGAGCGGACAAGGCTTTCCATTCAGGACCTCGGTAATGCTCTTCAGCTGGCAGAGAAGTGCCGAACCGGTATTCACCTCTTCCAGAGAAGCTCCGCCTGACGCGGCTCGGGCAAATTCTTCCTCCGGAGGAATCAGATTCGTCCCGCCATCTGATGTAAAGTGTGTGATCACGCCGCTCCCGTCCATGACAAGAGCCCCTTTGTCGCCATAGACTTCCATGCGCTCCGCAGAGCGCCCGAAACGCTGCCAGGAACAGAGCAAGTTGCAGATCACCCCGTTCTCATAGGTGACAACCGCCGCAGCATAGTCCGCCGGAAGAGGCTGCTCACGCGAAAGAAGAAGACTGTCCGCATACACTCGTTTCGCAGGACCGAAATACCAGTTCATCAGATCAATGTGATGAGCAAGCATGTCGATGATGACCCCTCCGCAAAGATCAAAATCCGCAAACCAGTCTCCCGGCAGACGCTGGTATTTCCCCACGCTCAGATCCACATTGCAGTAGCGCAGTTTCCCGATGAGTCCCTCCGAGATCAATTCCTTCATCCGGATGGATTTCGCCATGTGGCGACGGACAAATCCGACAGTAAAGAGTTTGTCGTAGTCCCGAAGCAGCCTCAGCAGTTCTTCCGCGGTTTCCGGATCCCGGCAGAGCGCTTTCTCGCAGAAAATCGCTTTGTGCGCCGCAACCGCAGCAAGAATTCCCTCCTGATGACAATAGGTCGGGGAGGTGATGATGACACAATCCACATCCGGTGAAGAGGCCAGGGATGCGGCACTGGGATGAATGGCGGCGCCGTACTCCGAGTGCATTTTCTCTGCCGCTTCCGGATTGATGTCGTACACGCCCGAAACAGCGGTGCCGTGAATGAGTCTGCTCTGGGAGGCATGGACATTCCCCATGCGGCCGGCTCCGATGATGCCGTAACGAATCATGTGAGGTTCTCCTTCCTGATTGGTATATTGTCTGCGTTGATGTTTCTTCTGTATTCTCTTGCTGTCGTGTGGATTGACATGGACTTGTCAGACCGGCGGAGGAAAAGTTTGCGGAAGTGTTTTCCCGCTGGAAAACTGTTCCCGCCCGGCGCACCAGACGGAAATCGGATTCCAGTCACTGTCCGCAATGACAAAGTCCGCAAAGAAGCCGCTCCGCAATTCCCCGATTCCAGAAATGCCCAGAGATCGGGCCTGATTGCTCCCCGCACAGCGGATCAATTCCGAATCCGGAAACAAATGCAGAGATCGGAGACGTTTCAATCCGTCGCAATAGCGGAGCAGACTGCCGGCAACTTGTCCGGACGGAAGAACCGCTCTTCCCTCACGGACAATCACCTTCAGACCTCCAAGCGTGTAATTCCCATCCGGCATGCCCGAGGCCCGCATGGAGTCGGTAATCAGCAGAATCCGTTCGGGACCTTTCAGTTTCAGGATGATCCGGAGCATTTCATCGCTCAGATGAACCCCGTCGGCAATGATTTCCACAAAGACGTCATCCGCCAGAAGCCCCCCGCCGACCATTCCCGGACGCAGATGATGAAGCGGCGTCATCATGTTGCAGAAATGAGTCAGATGCTTCATCCCGGCGATCCGCGCCCGTTCAAAACAATCAAAGTCTGCCATGCTGTGTCCCCCGGACGGCATGATCCCCGCTTCCGCAAGCTGACGGGTAAACTCAATCCCACCGGAAAGTTCCGGAGAATAGGAGACCTTCCGGACCCGGCAGACCGCATTCCAGTCCATCACCTCCGAAAAATCCGGCACCCGCAGATACGCCGGATTCTGCGCCCCCGCCCCTTCCGGATTGAAAAACGGCCCCTCCAGATGAATCCCGAGCGGACGACCGTATTCCGGCGATTCGGAACAATGCGCGGCAGTCCGGCAGATCCGGGTGACGGAATCATGCCCGAGACTCAATGTCGTAACCAGAAACGAAGTGACGCCTTCGGAAAGTTTGCCGCGGGCGATGCGGCGGAATCCGGACTCGTCCGCATCGGAAAAGTCGCAGTTGTCGCGCCCATGGCAATGGATGTCGAAAAAGCCGGGGAGAAGGGTTTTTCCCTCCAGATCCAGGATCCGGTCCGCCTGGACAGCGGAAAAGTGTTCCTCACAAGGAAAAAACAGTCCGGCAATCCGCTTTCCGTCTATGAGCATGGAGCCGCGGACGATTTCGAGTCCGGGAGAAAGAATATGTGCATTTTGGAACAGAATCTTCAAGTCATGCTTTGTTTTCCCGGGTCCGGGACGGGAGAAAGGATCCGGATTACGTGGGGAAGCGGAACTTTGTTCCGTAAGGCGGAATGGGAGAAAGGGCAGAAATGGAAATGGCGGGAATTCATCTCCAAAATGGGGAATATGAAAAAAAAGTGTATTTATTTTTCCTACATCTGATATTTTGACTGGATTCTTTCCAGATACCGGGATATAGTGTCTCTGAAATCATAAACACCCGGAACGAGATGAATCCTCACACACAAAAAAATGGAAATTTTTCCCGTTTGAATGTAAGACGGCATAAGAAAAAGAGGTATATATTTTGGTGGTTTGTTGAGTTTCAATGAAATGATTCCACAATAATATCTAGCATGAACACGAGTGCTCCCCGTAAAAAAAAGAAAAAACAAGGGGGAGGAAAACAGGCATGGACAGAAAGGAGTTTGCGGTGGACTGGAAAACCTTGACGGGAGCTGCGATATTCGTCTCCTGCATTTTAACGGGGAATTTTCTGAATGCCCAGATTGAATTGCCAAAGCTGGATGCAATCGAAGGTCTTGGAGATACTCCCGAATTCACCATGGAGGAATTGATTCCCGTCTCCAAAAAACCGGTGAATATGACCATCCCGGTGGAAAAAGGGCATGACTCGGCAGGGCTGACTTTCACGCTCAATTTTCCCGCCGAATTCCGCGTTGGAATTGAAACCGAGGACGGGACGAGAAGAGTGTTCACATTTGTCCCCGTCGCCCAGAAGATGGCAAGGAGACGTTCCGCCGCGGAAGCCTTCGGCAGAGTCAAGATCGAAATCACTGAACCGGAACCGGTATTTCAGAATCAGGCTCTCAATATCAGGGGGCTGGACATTACCTATTACGTCCGACCGAAATTTGATCGCTACAATGCCAAGGTTCTCAACAAATCCATGATCCAATGGGAAGAACTTCCGGACGCATTGTCCAAACCGGTCCGTTTTGATGCCCGGCCCGCTGTCGACGGCATCGCCATCACGGTGGACGGTCGTTATGCCGGAACCGTCAAGGGGAGCAACAAGCTGGCTCTGCTCTATGTTCAGGGAGGAGCCGGCCCCACCATCGACAATGCGAAATCCTACAAGAACACGTTTTCCACCCCGTTTTTCGAGGCCATCGACTTTGGATGCGTCGCAAATCCGGGAATCATGAAGGAAGCGAAATCCTCTCTGGGGGCCGGATACAGGGAAATCGAGGGGATTCCCATGATCCTTTCCGACGGGCCGAAAAGTTCGGATCTCTCCCTCACCAGGGCCACTCGCGGACTTGAACTTCTGGAAGTCGACTACAACCTTTCCCGCGATGCATTTGAACGTCTTCCGGAAGCCCAGATCACCGCTGTCCCGCTTGGATTTTACAGTTACGCCTATCTTCTCTTTGCCCTTGATCCGGATCCCAAAAAAGAACGCGCCATGACCATACGCATGACCCGTTTCTGTGACGGAGACGGCAGGGGAAGCGCTCTAGCCCATACCGATGTCAAACTTCCGGCGGATGACAGTCAGTTCCCCGCCAACATCAAGAAAGTGGGGACCGTCCAGCTGAACGGCGCGGAAGTCCCGCTCTACTTCGGCAAGTTTCCGATCAACACCGGCGAACTCCTCGACATCATCGACAACGATCCTCATCCCCGCGGCCGAAACAGGAAAAACCCCTATCTCGACTTTGAACTCTTCGGCTCCCGCGGCGGAATCGGCGCCTATACGACGGGGCACATGAAACCCAGCGGCAGGCCCAGCGCTTTCAACATCTTCGGAGTCACGCTCGAACGCGCTCCCGCAGAACTGCATCTGAAGCAGAACCAGCCGGGCAACATCTTCAACAACGACGATGTCCCGCAAACCACCGCCCTCATCAAAGCCAAACGCCCCGGCACCTATCTGCTCGAATGGACCATCGGCACCATCGAAGGCAAGGAATTCTATCCGGACAGGCTCGACTGGAAAGCGGAAACTCCCGGCATCGTTCTGAAAAAGGAAAGCAGAGAACTCACTCTCGCCGCGGAAGAGACCTGTGAAGTCACCATTCCCCTCTCCATGCCGGAACTCGGGCACTACACGCTCGAATTCAATCTCCATGAAAAAGGCAAGCCGGAAAACAGCATGAACCACAAAGCCTTTTTCGCCCTCCTCGGAAAAGATGACAGGCAGGCGACTCCGGCCGAATCGCCTTTCGGCTCCTGGTGGACTTCCGCCCATCACGGGACTCCCGATCCGCATATCGCACTGAAAGTCTTCAACAAGGCGGGCATCCGGCGCATTCCTCCTGGAGCCGGCATGCCGAATTCTCTCAAAAAAGACGTCTTCAAACAGTATAAGATCACCATCAACCAGATCGGATGGGCGGGCAATTTCCCGCCGGATGATCTTGAAAAAGCTTATGAATATTTCGAGGAGAAAATCGATCCGCAGGTCGAGAAGTTCCCGGACTGCAACGCCGCAAACATCTTCCACGAATCCTACGGAGACCCCCTGCCCCCGGAAATTCTCGGGGAAAAAGGTGCGGTTGGGAACGGCAGGGATTTGAACTTTGTCCAGAGAGCGACCGTCATTGCGGAATATTACCGGAAGAAATTCCCGCACATCAAACTCATGTACGGGAACAACACCTCATCCGCCGGGCTCATTGCGGCTCTTCTGCGGAATCATTTTGATGTGTCTCTGATCGACTACATCGGGCTGGAAACGCCGGCGCAGGGCTGTGTTCCGGAACGACTCTGGCAGGGAGGCACCCAGGGGGCCTGGTTCGCCAGGGAAACGGGAAGACTCATTGCAGGGAAGGATTTCAAACTCTCCAGCTGTTATGAGTCATCAGCGCGTCCGCGGCGAATTCTCGGGTATCAGCGTCAGGCGGAATATCTGATCCGTGACGCTCTCGTGGGGCTGGCCTACGGTTTTGAACACCTCGGGATCAGCGGGCTCAGCGACCCCGGAAACGGATACAACCAGACTCTCTGGGGAGACGGTGGACTCTGTGAACGGAACCCGCTCCTCTATCCGAAACCCATTTATGTCGCGTATGCGACGCTGACGAAGGCTCTGGATCAGGCCAAATTCCAAAGAAAAATGGATACCGGCTCCAATGTCGTCTACAGCCATGAATACGCGAGGAAACGCGGCGACTTCGCCTATGCAAACTGGACCCCGAAGCAGGAAGTGGAACTGCTCTTCACCTTCCCGGAAGACACGGAAGCGGAACTGCTCTCCTTCTACGGAAAAATCGAAAAACGGAAGACGAAGAATAAGAAACTCACGCTCCGGGCGTCCGAGGCCCCCGTGTATCTTCTTTCTCCAGTGAAGGCGCTTTCCGTAAAGGCGGAAAAACGTTTCAATCCGGAAGTGCCGAAGGCCTTCACCGTTGCAGACAAACTCGACGATCTCTCCAAATGGAGGCTGATTCCAAAATCCAATTCCCTCCCGAACTGGGACATTTTCCGCCGCACCGGCAAATTCGAGGTCCGGGAAGTCAAAGATGAGGAAAAAGGCCGTTGCATCGAATTCAAACTCATCAAGGAAGGTGAAAAGCCTGATATCTTTGCGGAATACACGAAAATTGAAATGAAGCAGCCCGTCACCCTCCCCGGAAAACCCGACAGAATCGGAGTCTGGGTCAAAGGCGACGGCGGCTGGGGCAAAATCGGATTCGAGATCCAGGACGCCAACGGATGGCTCTGGCGCAGCGAAGGCATGTGGCACGATTTCCCCGGAAATCTCTACATCAATTTCGACGGCTGGCGTTTCGTGGACTTCCCCATCACCGGAGAGGGCAAGCCCTATCCCATCAACCAGTCCCTCGGAGGATACTGGGGCGGAAACGGCGGACGATCCATCGCCTACCCCGTCAAGGTGAACGGACTCTACATCACTCTGAACCGCAAGGCGCTCGACCCCACCGACATGAAGGATGTCGACGGAGTGATCCGGATCTCTTCCATCGGATCCATCGAACTTCCCACGGACGAAAAATAATCAAAAACCGGACAAAAACATGATGATGAGAAGAAAAACAATGACAAGATTTCTCTCCGCATTTTTCCTCCTTTCCCTTTGCGCGTTTCTCCCCGCCGCGGAGAAGAACGACCCCGCAAGCGACGACGATGAAGCGCTGATCTTTTTTGAAGGATTCGACCGCTTTGACCCCGGAAAACCCGGCTGTTTCAATGATTCTGTCGAAATTGTGGAGGAAAACGGTTCAAAAATCGCCCGGGCTCTTCCGCAGAAGAAAAACGTTCTCCTCGCAGGCAGAAACAACTTCCACGACATCGGCGGATACAATTACACCTTCCGTACCCGTTTCCGCTTCCTCGACAACCAGAGCATCGGAGGACTGATCTTTTCCTTCCATATCGGAGGAAAACGGAAAGATTTCAAATTCGACCGTTATCAGATCCGCCTGGACCGGGGAAACATCTCCGTTGCGCTGAACACGAAAGACAGGAAGAATCCGATCCCTCTTCCGAAAGCAATCAGTTTCGCCGATTCCGGTCTTCCGCAGTTCAAGGAGGGAAGATGGTATTCGCTTCGGATCGACGTCCGGCAGGAACATGTCATTCTGTGGCTCGACCTGCAGAAAGAGGGCGAAATGGAGCGATTCCTTGACTTCAACACCAATTTCGGTCAGGGAACGTATTCCCTTGCTGTAAACGGTGGCACCGATGTTGATTTCATCAAGGTTTCCGCTCTGGACCAGGATTCCGGAATGGCACTTTCTTCCGCAGAAACCGGGGAAAACGCCGTCGGACCGACCAACGCCGCGGATCAGGCGGAAAAAGCAGGGGAAATGAATCCCTGATTCCAGCATAATCTCCTGGAAATTGAAAGGGAAGCCTTCTCCGCTGGGGACTCCGCTGAAGAACGATCCGAGGCGGAGGCGGAAAAGGATAAAGAGAAAAAGAGGGGAAGAAAGCAGTTGCCCTTCTTCTCCGTTTTTTTCTTTCTGTTTCTGATCCATCCTTTCCCTTCCTTCCCCTGCCTTTTCCTCTTTTCCCTTAGTCCATACTTTTTCTTTTCTGCTCCCTTCCTTTTTCTGTTTTCCCAGAGCTTGTGTTCTCTCCGGGGATGCTGGGAGTTCCCCTTCTATGGAAGAACGTGGTAGAAAAAAGGGGGGGACGGGCGGCAATCCATCTTCTTTTTCCCTTCTCTTCAGGGGGAAAAGCAGGACAGGAAGGGAAAGGAATCGGGAAAAGAAATACAGACTGAAGAGGATTTTTCTTTGACGCGTTTCCCATGTCAGGAGCAAGGCCTCCGCGGTCGGGGAAACGGGCGGAGAGCTGGACGGAAAGGGAAAAGTCCGCCCCTGCAGATATTATCTGCTGACATCATTCCCCAGATCCCGTACCCCGCGGACAGCACACCCACAAACAGTGCAAGAGCAGAGAGAACCTCCGCAGCGGTCCGCACTGAAGTGGAAAGGAAGGAGAAAGGAATCCCGTCATGGAAATTCATTCGTGGGAGGAAGCCGGGGACTGGTCCTCAAAGGAATCATTGAGTCCCGGCTCCGTCTTCCCGTGTCTGGAAGCGCTTCGCCTGGCGCTTGTGGAACGGGCGGAACTTTTCGGTGTGGACTGCGGAAGCCTTGCACAGGAACTCAGGCGCCCCGGTTCGCTGAGAGAAACCGCAGAGCAGATGAAAGAGCTCTTTGAAGAAATACTTCCCCGCTTTCCCCGGGTGGAGGGAAATCCTGCCGGAGAAGGGAAGGACGAAGAGTCCGAAGGAGATAAGACCTCTCCCCGTATCGCACGGATTCATTTCACTCCGCATTCTCCCGGGGCGGAAAGTATTGTACTCGAATCGGTGGATACGGACAGTTTTCAGCAGGTTTTCCAGAGCGGAGATTCCGCCTTTACGGAAACCCACAGTCTCAGCATCGGGAACGGAGATCTGAAAGTGGAGAGCGAAGCTTTGCTGAATGCGGAAAAAGGGGAAAATTTCCGTCCTCTCCGGCTCGAATTTGAGAAATGGGATCTGGATGATTTCTATGCTCTTTACGGAGAAATTCCACTTTCGCCCCTGACCCCTGTTTCCGATTTTCTCTGGAAAATGCACTGCCATCTCCGCAGACTCTGGATGCCGTACAGTGTTCTCCAATGGGATTATGAAGACAGGGAATCGCTCGAAACGTACATCCGGGGAACGACTCATTTCTGGTATTTCACGGAAATTCTGTACACCTCTCCGGACGGGATGAAGATTCACAACAGCAATCCAGGAGGATTCGGAAACCTTCCCATGCACGCGGAAGACGTCTGGGCACTCTCCGACTGGATGAGAAATGAAACGGACACCTTTTATACAGAAGCGCTGTATTATCAGGACGGATCTCTCGGAGACGGATATTTCGAACACCGGACCATGCGTTCTCTTTACCGGACCTCCTTTCTCAACCGGAGTCATGCCGAACCTCAGACAGCGCTCCCACTGAAGTTCAAAAGGGATTCCTATCTGGAATGTGTCACGGAAGGAGATCTTTTCGTCCCTGAAATCGGCGCGGAGCACAGCTGGGTGAACAATCTTTCGCTCTCACTCAATCCCGGGGAACGCAGCGGAATTTATGAATTCGGAAACATCAGCTCCATGCCTTCGCTCCAGAGCTGGTGCACCAGGAAATACCGTTCCACAATCGTCGGGGAATTCGATTTGTTCCGGAACACTCCCTTTCAATTCGTATGAGAGAAGGCAATGAGAAGGGAAAAGACTGCCGGAAGAGCCCCCTGGGAATGAATTCCCGAACTCATTTTTCTTTTTTTCCCTTTTCTTTTTTCTCCTTCCCGGAGAGTCACCGCTTTTCAGATGCCCCGGGGGAGGAGAACGGGGAGAAAGCTTTTTTCCACCCCTCCCCCGCACTCTGCGCTGGAGGAGCCGCCCGGAATGCAAGCGCTAATCCGGAATTCCATGGAAAGAAAACTTGACTTTCCAGTTTTTCATGTTACTGTATTCGGAAACAGTTGCAGGGGGCCGTGCTTATCCGCGGGAAAGCGGATTCCGCGGAACCATGTTTTTTTTCTAGAGCATCAATCTCAAATTCGGAGGAAAAAGCAATGGCAGCAAAAGTAGATCAGGAAAAGTGCGTTGGATGCGAAGCCTGCGTCGGCGCCTGCCCCACGGAAGCGATCAAGGTCAATGACGGGAAAGCCAGTGTTGACGGGGATACCTGCGTGGATTGCGGTGCCTGCGTCGGCGAATGCCCCGCAGAAGCCATTACGCTCGGCTGACGTCTTCTCTCTGTCGGCACAGCCAGAGTATGGTTTATGATTCGGCCGGAGAATTGAAAAATTCTCCGGTTTTTCTTTTTTCCCCGGCTTGAATGTCACGATTCATCAGCTATCTTATAGTCCCGTTGTCACAAGAGATGCGGGCGTAGCAAAATGGTTATGCTCCAGCTTCCCAAGCTGGCCACGAGGGTTCGATTCCCTTCGCCCGCTCCATTTTTTCCTTGATTCCTCCGATTCGTGTTTCCCTGTGCTTGAGAGAGTTTTTTTTGTCTTTCTGTTTCCCCGCTGCTCCGATGCGGAGCGGCAGGAGGATGAAGGGAATGGGGGAAGAAACAAGAGGAAGTTCCGCTTCCTCACCTTTCGCCCGCCTCTTCTGCAAAGAAGCCAGATTTCTCCGAAACTCCGGGGAATGGGACTGGAAAAGCGGGAAAATGCCGTGTATCTTAAGAGAATGCCCGGACTTCGGTCACATCAGTCCCGCCGGGGGGACAATGCCGGATTTTGAGGGAAAAAACGGAGGCACTGGCGAATGAAGGAAGCGGGAAGCAAAGAATTCTGGGGGAGTCACTGGGGATTCATGCTCGCCACGGCGGGCTCCGCAATCGGACTGGGGAACATCTGGAAATTCCCCTATATCACGGGGATGAACGGAGGGGGAGCATTTGTACTAATATATCTGCTCTGCGTCATGATGGTGGGGCTGCCGGTCATGATCTGCGAACTTTCGCTCGGCAGAGCGACGGGCTGCGGGCCGGTGGGAGCGTTCAACAGGATCACGCCGAACAAGACGATTTTTGTGGAAATGCTCGGAGCATTCGGGCTTGTGGTGGCGTTTGCACTGGGACTCTTCGGAGTGTACGGGTATGCGGTGATCATCGCACTTTCTTCGCTGACACTGCTTTTCTGCGGATGGAAGACACTGGGGATTCTCTGCGGAGTGATTGTCCCTGTCATCATCATGTCCTATTACGGAGTGATCGGAGGCTGGACGCTGATTTACATCGTGAAGGCCTTCTCCGGGGGACTGGCCTTCACGGATCCGAATGGAGCCAAGGAAGTGATGGAACCGATTCTTCAGGCGCCGCGCAGTGCCTGGGGAGTCATTCTGGGGGCGCAGATTGCCTTCATGTTCGCGGCGGGTGGGATTCTGCTCTGTGGAGTGAAGAAGGGAATTGAACGCTGGTCGAAAATTCTGATGCCGCTGCTGTTCATTCTGCTTCTGGCGCTGCTGCTGCGTTCGGTTTCGCTTCCGAATGCGATCAGGGGAGTGCGTTTCTTCCTCTCTCCGGACTTCTCCAAACTCTCGACCGAAGGAGTACTCCTCGCCATGGGGCACGCCTTCTTCACCCTGAGTCTGGCCATGGGGATCACCATTACATTCGGGAGTTATCTGAGGAAAGAGGAAAGCATCGTCAAGTCCTCCTTCATTGTCATTGCCCTGGACACGACGGCGGCGCTGATGGCCGGACTGGCGATTTTTCCCGCCGTTTTCGCCATGGGATTCGAGCCCGGACGCGGCCCCAGCCTCACCTTTGAAATCCTGCCCGCAGCCTTCAATCTGATCCCGGGAGAACTGAGCACGCTCTGGAACGGACTGTTTTTCCTCATGCTTTTCATCGCCGCTCTGACCAGTTCCATCAGTCTGATGGAGCCCGTCATCAGCTTCGGTATGGAGGAGTGCAGGCTCTCCAGAAAAGTTTCGGTTGTTCTGACGGTGATCCTCATCACGCTGCTCGGAGTCCTTTCCGCTCTCAGCGTCGCCTCATGGGAACATTTCCCGTGGATCAGGGACTGTCTGCTCGGATCCTTCGGCAGTGCGGGCGGCAGCATGTTCGACATGCTCGACTCGGTCTCTTCCAACTGGCTCCTCCCCATCGGGGGGCTCGGAATCACCATTTATGTCGGATGGATCTGGGGGACGCGTCATGCACTCAAGGAAATCCGGAAGGGCATGTCTTCCCAGATCGACACCAATCTCTTCCTGCTGCTCGCAGGACTGAAGGGTGAACAGGGCTATGGCGATGTCAAACACATCTTCACTCCCGCATCGCTCTGGGGGATTTTCGTCCGCTGGATCACGCCGGTTCTTCTATTCCTCACCTTTTTGTACAGCATCGGGGTGATCCGTCTTCCCGCATCATCTGCTGTGCCGGAGGTCCACCGACAGCAACTGCAGCAAAAGGCGGCTGACTCGGACTCCGAGCTCATCCGCCCTGAAGCCAGGCACATGGAACCGTTTCACTCTGAAAGACAGGAAGAGCCGCCTCTTCCCGCACGGAATATCTCCGGAAGCTGAAAAAAATTCCGAGTCTCCTCCGGGCAGCAAGTCCTCCTTTTTTTCTCTTTTCCCTTTTTCTTCTTCGAGTTCGAGCCCTCCCCCCTCCCCCCTTCCCCCGCATCCGCCTGGACGGGGGCGGAGAATCCGCAAAGGCTCAAAGAAAGCCGCTGGCGGAATAATCAAAGCCGCCGCTGGCGGAATCAAACAAAAAGAGGCCGGAATGATCAGAATCCGAGATCCGGCTGCTGGATTCCCCAGTTTTCCTCCTCGTCCGGCGAAATGGAGGAGGATGCTGGCGCGGAGGAAGAAGGAGAAGAAGGCGCGGGCTGTTTTCTCTCTTTCCCGGAAGCGCCGGAAGAGGAGGAATCGGTCCTGCCCGTTTTCTTTTTCCCGTTTTCATTATTTGCCGCGGGGAGCTGTTCCGAAGAACCTGAAGCTGTTTCAGAAGAAGGGGCTTTCCCCTTTTTTCCGCTCTGCGCCGCAGTCTTTCCCGCATTCGGGGCGGACTTTGCCGTATGCGGAGCGGAGGAGGAGGAAGAAAAAGGAGAGCTGCCCGAAGCCGCCGCAATCGGCGGAGCGGGAACCTTTTCTCCTGCGACGCCGGAAGAGGAGGAAAGGGAAGACTCTTTCCTTGCGGAGGGAGAAGAATCCGACGCCTCTCCGCCGGAAGCGGGAAGAGAGGCCGAAACAGACGGGGACAATGACGGCGACGGAGAAGACGGCGATGGATCCTGAGGAGGTAGTTCCAGAAGAGAAGGCTGCTCTTCCTCCAGTTCTTCCGTTCCGTCAAGATACTGCATGAACGTGATTTTCAGGATTTTTCTGGGAGAAAGGGGCGACCCGCCGGCCTTGGGAGAGCGGAGGGGCGCATCCATGAGATTGACGGTCTGAATCTGCTTGGCCTTGATCGGGGTGTCCACTTTGATTTCATAAAGAGCGTTGGGACGGGGGGTAATGAGATCCAGACGGCAGGATTCGGGAATGAGCCGGTATTCCTTGTCCTTGATGAAGGCATCAATGGAGCTCCGTTTGAAATAGGCCCGTCCGGTCTTTTTTTCGGAATAGATGATTCCGAAGACGGTGGACTTGTCATATTTGCGGAACTCATAGAGACGGTCGATGAAGATTTTTTCGGGAATGTCGATAATCTTGTATTCCCCGGTGCGCTCAATGCAGAGGAGATGATCGAATTCATTGCAAAGGACAGTGTCATCGCTTTTGACATTGGTGCCGATATAACAGTTTTTCTTGTCCCAGCCGACACGGATGTTGTTCAGTGCGACTGCGCTCTTGTCAATTTTTTCAAACCCGTCCAGTCTCACTTCCGTCCGGCGTGGGAAGAGCGGCCCGTACTTTTCGATGAGTTTTTCCAGATAGCCGATCGCATACGCTTTGATTCGCTTCAAATTCCGGAGCGCCGTCTGAAGGGTCTTTCTCAGGAGCTCAATCTCCTCACGGTTCTTTCCGATTTCAAACGCCGAAATTCTGCGGATGGGAATTTCCACAAGACGGCTGATCTCGGCATCCGGAATGATTCCTTCCGCAAGCTGTTCCAGACGCGCTTCCTCCTCCTTTTCCAGAGGTGTCACACGCGGCAGATCCTGCTGATTTTCATGAAGCTGACGAACCAGCGGAAGCCATTCGGACCGGAACTTTTCAAGACCGGAACGCACTTCCTTGAAAATCGCTTCGGACGTCCGGCATTTTTCGATGCGCTTGTAAATGCCTTCCTCGATGAAGATCTGTGCGAGAGTCCGCGCAAGAATCCGGCTGAGACACTTCCCCGCCTCCAGCTGCAGTTCCCATTTCAGATATTGCAGAAGCTTTTCCGTGTTCCTCCGGAGAATGTCCGAAACCGGCATGCGCACCGGACGGTTTTCCAGAATCACCATCGGATTGCAGCTGATATTCATCTGGCAGTCGGTATAGGCATACAGCGCCTTCTTCGCCTTCAGGGGATCGTATCCCCGGAGCGGAGTCAGCTGAATATCCACGGACGCGGCCGTGTAGTCCTTGAAGGAGGCAATCTTGATTTTGTTCTTATTGACCGCTCCTTCAATGGAGTCCATCAGTTTGGCCGTATTGGTCACGGGGGGAATTTCCCGGATCGAAAGATTCCTTCCGTCGACTTCCAGACGTGCACGGACAACGAGTTTGCCCATGCCGTCCTCATATTTGGAAACATCCATGATCCCCCCCTGCAGGAAGTCCGGATAAAGCGTGAAGCTTTCTCCCTTCAAGATGGCGATCTGCGCCTGGAGAAGCTCCGTGAAGTTGTGGGGCATGATGGAGGTCTTGGTACCGACTGCAATGCCGTCGGCTCCCATCAGAAGAAGAGTCGGCAGTTTGGAGGGAAGGCAGACGGGTTCGCGGTTGCGCCCGTCGTAGGAGTCGATGAGTTCGGTGATGTCCCGGTTGAAGAGAACCTCCCGGGCAAGAGGCGTCAGACGGCATTCGATGTAACGGGGAGCCGCGGAAGGGGAACCGGTCATGATGTTTCCGAAATTCCCCTGGCGGTCAATATAGATCTCCTTGTTCGCCAGATTGACAAGGGCGTCCCCGATGGAGGCGTCTCCATGGGGATGATACTTCATCGTCTCCCCGATGATGTTGGCGACCTTGTGAAAAGTGCCGTCGTCCTTTTCAAACAAGGTCCAGAGGATGCGGCGCTGGACCGGTTTCAGGCCGTCGTCCACATCCGGAATCGCGCGGTCCTTGATGACATAGGAGGCGTATTCGATGAAATTCCGGTTCATCATGTTCCGGAGGGGGGAATCGGCATCGGAAGTCTGCATGAGTGCGGAAACACTTTCTCCGGAATTTTCGTCCGGCTCGTCGTCAGAGTCTTCGATTTCGTTTTCCCCGTCGATCTGCTGTCTCTCTTCCGGGGAAGATCCGGATTCGTCCTCATCGGCGGAGATTTCCGCGGCATTCTCCGGATCCGCCGGATCGAAGTTTACGGAATCATCGTCCGGACTGCCGGAATCTCCGGGAGCTGGCTGCGGGGGAGTTTCCGCGTCTCCCGTTCCTGTATGTACCGGAGAATCGGGGAGAGAAGAAGAGCGGGAAGAGCGGGAATTTGTTTTTTTCTTTGCCGTCTTCGTCTTTGTCTTCGCCTTCGCCCGCCCGGAAGAGGCGGAAGAAGAAGAATCCGGAACGTTTTCAGAAATCTCCGGAACGGGATCGGGAAGTCCGGAATCCCCCACCTTTTTCTTCCTTGCCATGATTACACCAGATTTTCGACAATGTGTTCCCAGCGGGAGGGAGTATTGTCGCCCATAAAGAATTTCAACATATCCTGAATGCCCTTGGTGTTCTCAAGGGTGACCTTTTCCAGACGGATGTCGTCTCCGATAAACTGTCCGAATTCCTTTGGCGAGATTTCTCCCAGACCTTTGAAACGGGTGATTTCGGCGGACTTTCCAAGCCGGGCTGCGACGGCGTCGCGCTCCTCCTCGGAATAACAGTAAAAAGTTTCCTTCTTGTTCCGCACGCGGAAGAGAGGCGTTTCCAGAATGTAGAGATGCCCCGACATCACCAGGTTTTCAAAATACTGCAGGAAAAATGTCAGCAGCAGATTCCGGATATGCAGCCCGTCCACGTCCGCATCGGTGGCGATGATGACCTTGGAATAACGGAGATTTTCGATATCCTCCTCAATATCCAGCGTACGCATGATATAGAAGAGTTCCTCGTTCGTATAGATGGTTTCGAGTTTTTTGGAAAAACAGTTCAGGGGTTTTCCGCGGAGGGAGAAGACCGCCTGATAGAGAGGATTCCGGCTCTGTTCGAGAGAACCTCCGGCGGAATCGCCTTCGGTGAGGAAGATCATGGTCTGATCCGCATATTTGGAACGGTCGCCGAAATGATGTTTGCAGTCCTTGAGCTTGCTGTTGCGCAGGCTCATGCGTTTGGCCATGGTGTTGCCCTGCTTCTGGACCTTCTGGATTTCCTTGCGGATTTCCTGGTTGCGCTGGACTTTTTCCAGAAGGAGAGAGGCATCGTCGGGATGTTTCAGGAGGGAGTCGATCACGGCGGTCTTGACCGTGCTTTCAATCCATCCCTTGATGTCGGTGTTCCCGAGCTTGTTTTTGGTCTGAGACTCGAACATCGGCTCCTTGAGCTTGATTGCGATGCAGCCGACAATCCCGTCCCGGAGGTCCTTTGCGTCAAAATCCTTTCCGAAATGCTCATTCACGGCTCTGGTGAGAGCGCCCTTGAAGGCGGACAGATGCGTCCCCCCGTCCGAAGTGTACTGCCCGTTGACAAAGGAATAATATTTTTCTCCCGTATCCGGCGTATGTGTGAAGGCGAATTCCAGAGTCGCATCCTTGTAGCGGATGATCGGATAGAGTCCGGCCCCTTCTTCGATTTCATTTCCGATCAGGTCCTGAAGTCCGTTCCGGGAATAATAGCGCTGGTTGTTCAGATACAGGGAGAGCCCGCTGTTCAGAAACGCGTACATCCACAGGCGGCGCTCCACATATTCCATCCGGATGGAAAAGCGGGGGAAGAGAGAGGGGTCCGGAGTGAAGGTCACCATGGTGCCGTTCCGTTCGGAGCTTTCGCCCTTTTCGTCTTTCTGGAGAGTGCCGGCGCGGAAGACGGCCTTGCGGTATTTCCCGTCGCGGAAAGACTGCGCGGTGAACGTTTCGGAGAGGGCGTTGACGGCTTTGGTCCCCACGCCGTTCATGCCGACCGAGAACTGGAAGACGTCGCTGTTGAATTTCCCCCCCGTATTGATCTGGGAAACGCATTCGACGAGTTTCCCGAGGGGGATTCCGCGCCCGTAGTCGCGGACGGTGAAGGAATGTTCCGAAATGGAAATGTCGATGCGTCGGCCGTAACCCATGATGTATTCGTCAATGCTGTTGTCTATGACTTCCTTGAGCATGACGTAGATTCCGTCGTCCGGATGGGAACCGTCCCCGAGACGCCCGATGTACATACCGGGGCGCTGGCGGATGTGCGCAAGAGCGCTTAAGCTCTGAATGGAAGCTTCGTCATAATTGGCGCTGGTCATGACAGGCAGGCTGTCTTCGTTTTCGTCGAACTCTCCTGGCATGGGGGGGACCATTCAATACCTGTACTTAGTGTTCAGCGGCTTCCTGTTCAGCCGACTGCCGCGGATCCGTTCCGACCCGTCCCTGCCGCGGTCTCTGTGGAGTGGAAGGGATGGATGAGGAAGAAGGAGGACGCGTTTGAGTTTCTGTTTTTCCTTGTATTCCGTCCGGGTAATATACTTTCTTTTTCTGTTTCCGTCAAGTCTTGTCCGCCCGGGAGAGGGGGAAAAACCACCGCAAAATTCTCCGGAAACGTGAGGAAAAACGGGAAAGAGCCTCCTCTCCTTCCGGGGCAGCCAGGAAGGACCGGAAAGGGGGAAGCTTTTCTCCCTTTCCGGGGTTGCATCTTCCCTCCCGCCCTGTACAGTACAGTGTTCTGAACAGAAATACGGAAACGAACAGACCGCAAAACAAATTGCTGAACACGGAAATCAGAACGGAGGTGTTTTCTCCCATGCTGCAGGATTTTTCACATCTTTTATGGTATGACAAACCTTCTCCCGTCTGGGAAGAGGGACTCGTCATCGGAAACGGATCGACCGGGGCAGTCATTACGGATACTCAGGACGCTTCGGAAGAGATCATCCACCTGAATCACGACACTCTCTGGTCCGGACTCCCCCTGAAGGATCCTCCCCGTTTTCCCCCTTCCCTGCTCCAGGAGGCCAGACTGCTCATTGAAAAGGGCCGATATGCCGAAGCCTCCGCCTTCGTTTCCCAGAATCTTCTCAACGGCAACGACAGCGCAAGCTATCAGCCCGCCGGCAGACTCATCATCCGTTTTCCCCGCAGAAAAAACGGAAAATTCCTCAAATACCGGCGAGAACTGGATCTGCGCACTGCACTGGCCTCCAGCCGCTGTCTTTTCGGGGAAGGAGCGGATTTCCGGAGCGAATCCTTCGCCTCTTTCCCGGACAAGGTCCTGGTCTTCCGCTACTCCAACGCCGCGGAAAAGAAGACGGAAACACTGAATCTGGAACTTTCCATGAGTTCCGGACTCCTTCCTTTTCATCTCTCCCACAACGGAAAGGACACTCTCTTCCTGGACTCATGCTGTCCGTACCTGAACCGCTTCAACCGCTTCTGCAAAACCGACGAATCCGGACGAGCCGGAATCCGCTGGAGAAACGCCCTGCGCGCCGAAACCCGCGGCGGACGCATCTCGTTTTCCCACCCGGAGGAAGACGGCTCCTCCTCCACCATAACTCTCCGGATCGAAAACGCGGAATCCGTGACATTCTATCTCTGCATCTGCACGGATTTCACCGATTTCCGCAGCATGCCCGGCACGGGGAAAGCCCTCTCTCCGGAGGATCAGGCGGAAAAGATATTGTCGGATGCCTCCCGTCTGGGATATGAAGCCCTCCTGGAACGCCATCTTGCGGATTACCGCGCTCTGTATGAACGGAATCGCATCGAACTGCCCGCCTCTCCGGAAGACGGACTCCCGACCGATGAAAGGCTCCGCCGTCTGGAGAAAAACGAAAACGCCGCAAGCGCCTCTTCTTCCGCCTCACCTTCCACCACCACCATCACAACAACAAACGCCTCCTCATTCTCCTCATTCTCCTCATCCGCCAGCGGTGCATCCTCGCTCTGTGCCCTGCTGTATCATTACGGGCGTTATCTTCTGATCGCCTCCTCCCGTCCGGGGACTCAGGCAACGAATCTGCAGGGGATCTGGAATCATCAGATCACTCCACCCTGGGCTTCCAACTACACACTGAACATCAATACGGAAATGAACTACTGGCACGCGGAAAGCACCGCCCTGCCCGAATGCGCGGAACCGCTCTACGAGCTGGTGGAAGGACTCGCCGAAACCGGAAGGAAAACGGCAGAAAACCACTACGGCTGCCGGGGATGGTGCTCTCATCACAATACAGACATCTGGCGTTATTCGGACACGGCTTCGGGAGCGCCGCTCTGGGCTTTCTGGCCGATGTCGGGACTCTGGCTGTGCAGACATCTTTTTGAACATTTTGAATTTTCCGCCGATGAGGATTTCCTCCGGAAATATTATCCCCTTATGCGAGGCGCGGCGGATTTCATCTGCGACTTTCTGGTGAAGAACGCTTCCGGCGAATACGTCACGATGCCTTCCACCTCTCCGGAAAACGCCTTCATAGATCCTTCCAGTTCCGAAGTGGCGATGACCGCCTTCGCCTCCACCATGGACCACACCCTGATCCGGGAACATTTCCACAATCTGCTCCGCGCCGTGGAAATCCTCCGTCTGGACGAGCCGGAAAGCGCACACTGGCGCGATGTTCTTCTTCATCTCCGGCGGCCGGGCATCGGAAAACACGGAGAACTGCTCGAATACGGAGAACCTTTTGAAGAATGCGATATTCAACACAGACACCTTTCCCATCTTTACGGCATCTACCCCGGCGAGGAATTCCTCTCCCCGGATCAGGAAGACCTTTTTGAAGCCGCCCGCATCTCCCTGGAACGCCGCGGCGACGACTCTCCCGGCTGGGCGCTGGCCTGGCGGATTGTGCTCTGGGCCCGTTTTCATTCCGGGGAACGAGCGGGAAAGATCCTCAAAAACTTTCTCCGGCTCATCCCCGCGGACGGGACCGCCTCCCATTCCGGCGGCGGACTCTATCCGAATCTGCTCTGCGCCCATCCTCCGTTTCAGATCGACGGCAATTTCGGCATCTGCGCCGCCATTTCCGAAATGCTTCTCCAATGCTGCCGCCGCAATGCGGAGGGGGATCCCGTCCTGGAAATCCTCCCCGCCCTGCCGCCGGAATGGACGGCAGGAGCCATCTACGGACTCAGGGCAAAGCACGGAATCACAGCGGATCTCTCCTGGGAAGGCAGACAGCGGAAGGCCGTCCTCTCGGCAAGGAACCCCCTCCGGACCGAAATCCGTTTCCCTGGGAAATCCCCCATCAGAGCAGAGCTTTCGGAAACTCCGGAAACTTTTGACTTCTGACCCCCTTCCCCCAGTGCTTCCGGGATAAAGTGCTTCCGGGATAAGAGGGAATACCACCCGGAACCGGGGGCACGCGTTCAGACACGGCTCCTCCTCCCCTCCCCCCCGCTCCCCGGACAAAAAAGTCCCAGGGAAGCTCCGGAGCACTGGACTTTGGAAGAAAAACGTGGTATAGTATATCCCGGCATGAGCTGAAAGACGATGGCGGGAACACCGCGCCACTGCCTCTTCCACAGGCAAGGACGGCGCCCTGCACTCCCGCTCCGGTAATCGGCTCCATGCCCGGCAGGATTCCTCAGAACGACAACAGCTCCCTTCCCCGTTTTCCAGGGAAAGACGGAACGACCCGCCTGAAACAATCAAACTTCCGTAACAACAAACAAGATCAACTTCAAGATCACAGGACTCTGAGAATGCAGGATTTCACAGGACTTCCGAAGGAACGGCTGGAACAGTGCAAAGCCGAACTCGAGCAGACGTATGCCGAATATAAAGCAAGAAACCTGAAACTGGATATGTCCCGCGGGAAACCCTCCGGCAGACAGCTGGACCTGACCAACGGAATCCTGGATAAGCTCGACAAGTACATGACCGAGGACGGCATCGATGCACGCAATTACGGAGGACTGGAAGGCATTCCGGAAGCCCGCCGTCTCTTTTCCGAACTGCTGGGAATTCCGGTGAAAAAAATCATCATCGGCGGAAACTCCAGTTTGAATCTGATGTACGATGCGATTGTGCGTCTTCTGCTTTTCGGGACCCAGGGGCACACGCCCTGGAGCAAAGTGCCGGGCGGGGTGACATTCCTTTGTCCGAGTCCCGGATACGACCGTCATTTTTCGGTCTGCGAGGATCTGGGAATCCGGATGATTCCCGTCCCGATGACTCCCACGGGCCCGGATATGGACCTGGTCGAAAAACTGGCTGCCGAAGACGAATCGGTCAAAGGGATCTGGTGCGTCCCGCTCTATTCCAATCCGCAGGGGATCTGTTACTCCGATGAAACCGTGGACCGTCTTGCCTCCATGAAAACTGCGGCCGCAGATTTCCGCATTTTCTGGGACAACGCCTACGGTGTTCATCATATCTTCCGGGAACGGAAACTCAAAGACATCTTCAGCGCCTGTGAAGCTGCGGGCAATCCGGACCGGGTCATTTACTTCTTCTCCACTTCCAAGATCACTTTCCCCGGAGCGGGCGTGGCTCTGCTTGCCTCCAGCCCCGCCAACGTGGCGGAAATCAAGAAGCACATGGGGATGCAGACCATCGGGCATGACAAACTCAATCAGCTCAGAACGGTCCGCTATCTCAAAGATGCCGAGGGCGTCCGCAAACACATGAAACGCCTTGCGGAAGAACTCAAGCCAAAATTCAACATCGTTCTGGAAACCCTGGACCGCGAGCTCAAAGGCAGCGGACTCGCCGAGTGGACTCATCCCGACGGGGGGTACTTCATCGCCATCGACACGCTCCCCGGCTGCGCCAAAGCCACGGTGGCACTCGCCAAAGAAGCAGGCGTCGTCCTCACCGGCGCAGGTGCCACCTTCCCGTACAAAAAGGATCCCCTGGACCGCAACATCAGAATTGCTCCGACGTATCCGACTCTGGATGAACTCAAAACCGCCATCGAGCTCTTCTGCGTCTGCGTGAAACTTGCCGGAACACGCAAACTGCTTGAAAAGTGAGAATGCGCAAGTCCCTTGAAAAGCACACCGTTTTCATCTGAGATGCGGCAGCGGAAACACTCCGGGTACACTCTGCGGGAACACAGGAAAACGACACAGGGAAACACAGAAAGAAAAGCTGAAACGCTTCTCCGGGAATTCTCCTGAGGATCTCTTGCTTTGCAGGAAGACAGAGTAAAGGAGAAAAGAAAGAGGCAGCAGCCACATACGGCTTCCGCCTGTTCTCATAGGCGAAAGGAAGGTTTTTTTTCACCTTCCGCAATGAAGAGGATTCTCCGTCTGGGAAAAATGAAGGGGGAAGGAGCCTTCACTTGTCTTCTGGGGCTTTCCATGGACTGCCTTCCGCCTTTTCCCTGTTGCAAAGGAAGGCGGGAAAAGTGCATTTTTCCTCTTCTCTCCTCTTCGCCGGGAAGGGAAGTCTTCCTCCCGCAGGGGAGAAGAAAGGGGGGGGGGAAAGATGTGTGCAGAGCAGAACACGGAGGATAGAAGCCTCATCTGGAATTGCGAAACAGAACTGCAAAGGAGGGAAAAATACGGGCAGCCGCCCGGCGGCCCCTTGTCGGGACTTCCATCCTTCAGGCATTATTCTCCGCCCCTTCAGGTGTTATGGCTCCTGCAGGGATTCGCTTTGTCATCCGCCCGCCCCTTTTCTAGGATCCACCTCTCTTCAGAGGATATTATTTGATTCTGATGCCATTCTCCTCAACAGGATGTTCGACAGAATTTATTAAGGGGCTTCCGAGGACATGGTGCCGTTGCCGGCGGGTTTGTTTTTTCCTCGGAGGAGGGAGGAGGGATCGGCTTCCATATACTGAATGAGTTCGATCATGGCGTCGAGCCCTTCATTGAATTTCAGCATGGCCTCGGTGAAGGACCGGTTGGACTGACGGAAGACGTCCATGGAACTGCGGAAGGAACGGACGGTTTCAGCAAGAGCGGCATCATCAATGGTCTGAGTTGCGGTATCGGTGAGTCTGCGGATGGAAAGGATGGCCTTGTCGGCGTTGCCGATGAGGGAATCCATGCGTTCGTGGGTGAAGGAGGCATTCAGGGAGTTCAAGGTGACGACAAGCCCGGCGGAGGCCTCGTCGATATTCCGGATGGAATTGACAAAGGCGGGATTGTTGAAGAGTCGGTCGGCGGAATCGAGAGTCGAAAGGGTTTTATCGGAAATGCCTTTGTAGTCGATGGATTCCAGTTTCGCGATGATGTTCGTCATCGACGTGCGCAGATCGCTGAACAGGGAAGGTACGGAGGGAATGTAAAAAACTCCCGCCTCGGCATCATACCCCGGGTCCATGAAAAATCTGGTTTCGGGGTTTTTGGCAAAATCCAGTTCGATGTATTTCATCCCGGTGATGCCGTCGGGTTCGATCTGGCAGCGGAGCCCGGATTCGATGTCTTTCAGGATGTAACGGTAGAACTCCTCTTTGGAAATGTCGATGACGGTATGATCGGGAGAGTTTTCGGTTTTGAATTTGGAAAGATCAATCTGCATATCCACGCGAATGCGTTTCCCGGCGGTGTTGATGGTAATATCCGTCACCTTCCCGATCGGAACGCCGCGGTACTTCACGGAAGAGCCGGAAGAGAGCCCCTGCACAGACTCCTCGACCATGGTCATGAGCTGCGCTTTCGCACGCAGGGCGTCAAACATCCCCAGCGCCGATATCGCAACCAAAAACACCACAAGGGAAAAAACCACAAACAATCCGATTTTGAATTTATTGCTCTGCATCCTGGGAACCATCCCTTCTTCCTGTCTACATTTTCAAATTTTTTCTCGATTGATTACAACTGGACTTTCTTGGATCCGTTTCACTGTATTTTTTTCATTCCGTTTTTTTCTCATTCCGCTCCGTTTTGTTCCGCCCTGTCCTTCCGTCCTGATTCTCAGCGGATTCTGCCGCGGTTCAGGAATTCCCGGACAAACTTGCTCCCGGAATGGTCGCGCAGGAAAGCCGGGGGCCCGTCATCCAGAATGCCCTTCTTTTCCGCGGAAAGCATGATGACGCGGTCGGAAACGGTGAAAATGCTCGGCAGCTCATGGGTCACCATGACAATCGTGGCATGGGTATTCTTCCGGATTTCCAGAATCAGTTTGTCCAGACTTTCCGAACTCAACGGATCCAGTCCTGCGGAAGGCTCGTCAAAGAAGAGAAGATCGGGATCCAGAGCCATGGCGCGCGCGAACGCCGCTCGTTTCACCATCCCGCCTGAAAGATCGGAGGGCATGTAGCCGCCGTATCCGGAGAGGTTCACCATCGCGAGCTTCGCCTCCACTTTCTCGCGTATTTCCTTCTCGGAAAGAGAAGTATTCTCCTGAAGCGGGAGCGCGATATTCTCAAAAACCGAATACGAACGGAAAAGCGCTCCGCCCTGGTACGCCACACCGAAGCGGCTCATGATGCGCCGCTTCTGTTCCGGATCGGCATGGACCAGGCTTTCACCTTCGATCAGAACATCGCCGGAAAGCGGCTGATAGAGTCCGATCATATGTTTGAGAAGCGTGCTTTTCCCGCAGCCGGAAGTCCCGAGGATCGTCACGATCTGTCCGCGCGGAATTTCAAAGGAGACATCCTCCAGTACCGCTCGCCCTCCATAGGACGCGCAGAGTGAACGGACGGAAATCATCGGGACCGTCTTCGAATTCAGCGTCTTCTCTTCCCCTGCCATGTCTCAGCCCTCCATTCCGAAAAGAGCCGTGAAGAATTTTGCCAGCAGAGTGTCGGCAATGATAATGAAAAGAATGCTCACGACAACTGCCGAAGTTGTGGCTCTTCCCACAGCCACTGCATCGTTTCCCGCCCGGAATCCCCGCCAGCATCCCACAATCGTGATGATCCAGGCAAAAACAAAACTCTTGAAGAGCCCCTCAAAAAAATATTTCGGCAGCACCCAGCCCTGCGTGATCTGGTAATAACTCTCATACGACATCCCGAGTTCACTGTATCCCACAAGAAATCCGCCGATGATTCCCACGACGTCTCCCGACACGCAGAGCATCGGAATCATCAGAGTCATGGCAATCAGTTTCGGAATCACCAGGAAGCGGAAACGGGAAAACCCCATTGTCTTCATGGCGTCGAGTTCCTCGGAAATTTTCATGGTGCCGATTTCGGCGGCGAAGGCGGATCCGGAACGGCCCGTTGCCACCACCGCCACCATCAGAGGCCCCAGTTCACGCACAATCGAACAGCCGACCAGCGCCGGAAGAAACACGTCCGCCCCGTATTTATGCATCTGCACCGCCGCCTGATAACCCAGAATGATTCCCATCAGGAAACAGATGAGAAGCGTAATCGGGAGCCCGTCCACTCCGCACTGGTTCATGTAGAAGAGCGTCTCCCGCCAGCGGATTCTGCCGGGATGGCGGACCGTATCCAGAAGAGATTCCCCGAATTCACCCAGAAACTCCAGAAAATTCAGAGATTCCTTCCATAAAAGAAGGCTTGCGTCCCCGATCTGTTCCAAAAGCCCGTTCGCCCGTTCTGCTCCTGACATGTCTGTCCCTTCCGGAAAACGTTTTCTTCAGAAAAAAAGGGGAAAGTGCCCTTCAGAAAACGATCCTGTTCAGATTCCTTGCACATTCCCCCCGGTCGTTTTTCCCGAGTTCGTATTCCATGAGATCTCCGATCTGAAGCTGGTTGAAGTCGCAGTTTTCGACATCTTCCCAGAAAAAGAAGAGATTCTTTTTCGCTCTGTCGGTTTCAAGAAAGCCGTAGCCGTTCTTCAGCTGGACGATTCTCCCGCGGTATCTCCCGGAATAGGCAGCCCCTCCCGAACTCAATCTTTCCGGATTCTCTGCCGCTTCTGCCGCTTCTGCCGTATCAGCCGTATCGGCCGTCTGGACCGTTTCGGCAGCTTCACTTTCCCCTGCTCCGGGCAAAGTCTCCATTTCATCCGAAGAGGAGGAAGAAGACAAGGATCCCGTCGTATTATTATTCCTGCCCCATAAGGAGAGACTGCGCCCATGGCCCGGCGACTCGGAAGAATTCGAGGATGTAGAGGATGTAGAGGATGTAGAGGATGTATTGTTCGCGGAAGAAACAAACAGACTGTCCACATTCACATCTCCGGGAATCTCTTCCTCTCCATCAATGATCCGGTGCATCCGGACCGGATAGGAGGCCTCGTTCAGCAGTTTCTGAGACGTGCTCGTGGAACGCATGTTCCCGTTGTCATCCATATATTCAAAATCCCAGCCCAGAACCATGACCCTGGTCCCAAGGGAGTTGAGTTTCCGGACCAGAGGCACATAATCGCTGTCGCTCGCAATCAGGACAACAACATTGAACTTTTTGAAAATGGTCAGTTCCAGCGTCTCCAGTGAAAGAGAGACATCCACGCCTTTCTCGACTCCCCTGGCAATCGGAAGATAATGCGTCACGACTCCTTCCCTCATCAGGATATCGTCGAAGATCCGCTCATTCAGAAGCAGCTGCCGGGCATTGGCCTCCATGGCCGGAAAACGGCCGCGGAAGTAGTGGCAGTCGACAATCTGGCAGAGCCGTTCCTCAATTTCCTCCCGTTCGGAAACCATTTTCCGGATGAAGTCATGCAGTCCCTGGATGCTCAGACGCGAACGTCTCGCATGGGCATAGCAGTAATAATTGCTGACATGGTAAAAGTAGTTGCCGTCGTAAAAAATTCCAATCCTGAGCAGGCGCGATCCCTGATCCATTTTCATCCTCCATCGTCCGCTTTCTAAAACAACGCAGTATGTCCCTGCACTCTCCTGTTGTTTTCTCCCGGAATTCCGCGCCTGCACCTTTTTCTTCCGTACGGAAAAAATTTTCCCCCCTGCATTCTGGATACGGTCCAGAGAGAGGGCGGACGGGGGAAAAAACATCTCCACAGAAATCCCGCTCCGGACGTTTCCCCCTTCATGCTCCGGCGGAAAACGGCAGAAAAACGGTGGCTTCTTGACTCCTGTATCTCAGGAATTTTCACCCTGTCTGTGATGATTCTTCTGACATCGTAATATAGCTCCAGCCCTTCTGAAGTAAAGCGGAATTGCAGATGTGCGGAAAGAATTATTTTTTCTTTTTTGCCGCATTCCCGCGCGCTGAAGCGGATCGGGGCGGAACATAGGGATCTTTTTTCAAGGCTGCGGCAGGATCGGCGGCGCGGGCGTAGCCCCACTCAATCAGGGATTGAGCAAAGGCATCGCGTTCGCGGAGATTCCGAAAACCGGTGAGGACGGCGACAAGACGGCGTCCGGATCGTTCACAAGTCGCCGTAACACAGAACCCGGCGCGGTTGGTGAATCCGGTTTTCAGTCCGTCCACTCCTTCGCAGGCGTTGCGCGCCCCGGGAAGGAGATTGTTGTGGTTGCGCATGACGATATGCCCTTTGGACCCCCGTTCACGGAAATCCGCCGACCGGGTGGAGGCCCATTCCATCAGCTGGGGGTAGAGAAGCGTGTGCTCCGTCAGGATCACCATGTCCGCAGGGGAGCTGACGTTGTCCGACTTCGCATTCTTCCCGGGAAGGCCGTGCGGATTGAAAAAGCGCGTATGCCGCATCCCCAGTGCGGAGGCGTAGAGATTCATGCGTTTGACAAATCTGGATGCATCTCCGCCGCCCAGGCGTTCGGCAATCAGCCAGGCGGCATCGTTCGCGCTCTTGATGGAGGTGGCTTTCATGAGCTCCCGCATCGTGAATGTTTCCCGTTCGTCCAGGTAGACCTGACTTTCATTCACAAGGGCGGCCGCGCGGGAAACTTTCACCGGAGTATCCATCGTAATGCCGCCCCGGGCGGATAGAATGTCTTCATATGCCAGGAGCAGCGTCATGATCTTCGTCATGGAAGCGATCGGATGAGGGGTATCCGGATTCTTCGCCCACAGAACATGCCGAGTATTCAGATCCACCAGGATCCCCGTTGCGGCGGAGGCACTTTGCGGAAGTGCGGGAATCTTCCCGCGGACGGCATAACGATAGTCCAGTGGCTTCCCGAAATTCGCCGGACGGGGCAGGTATCCCCCAGCGTCCCCGATAAACGGAATATCGAAAACCGGCTGAGGTTCCGGAATCTCCGGCACTGCCCCTCTTCCGGATCCGGCCCCGGTCTCTGCCCCGGTCTCTGCCCCGGTCTCTGAGCGGAGTTTCTGCCGGGTCGCTCCGCCACTTTCTGCGGCGTTTTTCCCTTCTGCCGTGGAAAGCGTCCTTCCCGCGGCAGAAGGATCCGCGTCCCGGGAAGAGGGCAATGTCTGCGGCAGATCAAGAGCCGGGCTCTTCTTCTCCTCTTCAGATCCGGAAGAGGAGCCGCTCACCACAAAATACAGAACCGCAGTGTGAACCGCAAGAATTCCCGCGACCAGCGCAAGGAACGCCTGAGTCTTCATCAGACCTCTCCGCCCCGTTCATTGAGAATGGCCTTGTTCAGGGCCGCAAAGAGGGCGAGAATCGCCGCCTGGTCAATATTCTGGTGCCGCCCCGCTCCATAGAAGAGAGAGGAATCCGATTTCCGGCGGACTCCCACAAAAGCGAGAGCGTATGCGTCCGCATTCATTCCCAGAGTCCGTTCGGAAAAGTCCTCCAGAATGAAGTTGTACAGTTTCGCCGAATCGCGGATGGCGTGCACGGTGGCGGAAATGGGACCGTTCCCGTGCCCCGTGATTTCCATGGGCTCTCCGTCAAAGGTCAGGGAAAGCCGGACATCGATCATGGCGTCTTCCGCGGATTCGTCATGATTCTCGTCGCTCACCACTCGGGAGAATTTCCGGAGCTGGAACGGCCCGTTCACATTCACGAACGCACGGCTGAAAATTTCGCTCAGCTGAGTTGAATCGAGTTCCCCCCCATGAATGTCCGCATATTTCTGCACCTCCGCACCGATGTAGGGATGCATGTTCTTCGGGGGATAAATGCCGAATTCATGCTCCAGCACATAGACCACTCCGCCCTTGCCGGACTGACTGTTGATCCGGATGAGCTTCTCATATTTTCTCCCCACATCCGCAGGATCAATATGCAGATAGGGCACTTTCCATCCCACATGGAAGAGTTCCTCCGCCTGGGCCTTGTGGTCCAGCCCCTTCCTGATCGCATCCTGATGCGATCCCGAAAACGCGGTAAACGCAAGCTGCCCGGCATAGGGATGACGTTCGTGCACATCAATGCATGTGGAATTCTCAATGACCCGGATGATCTTCGGCATATTGGAAAAGTCCAGATTCGGTTCCACGCCTCTGGATTTCAGGTTCAACGCCAGGATCAGGATATCGAGATTCCCGGTCCGTTCGCCATGCCCGAGAAGCGTCCCTTCGACTCGTTCCGCTCCCGCCATCAACGTCATTTCCGTAGAGGCCACGGCACAGCCCTGATCGTTGTGCGAATGCACGCTGATCGTCGTCTCATCCATATACGGGTAATGCTTGATGAAATACTCGATCATATCCGCGTAATGGAACGGAGGACGCCGCTCCACCGTCTGCGGCAGATTCAAAATGAAATCCTTCTTCGCAGACGGCCCCCAGACCTCCTTCACCGCCTTGCAGATCTCCACGGCAAAATCAGGATCGGTATCCGTGAATTCCTCCGGAGAAAACTCATATCCGACCTTGCCCCAGAGTCCCGCCTCCTTCAGACAGGACACCACAAGGCGCGTGCCGTCCACCGCCATCTTCAGCACTTCCTCATGCGTCTTGTTGAAGACAATGCGGCTGTGCAGATCGGACGTCGCCACATACAAATGCAGCACCGCGTGACGAACTCCTTTCAGGGATTCCACCGTCCTGCGGATCAGATTCTCCCTTGCCTGAGTCAGAACCGAAATGCAGACATCGTCCGGAATATGTCCCTTCTCGATCAGCATCCGTGTAAAATCAAAATCGTCCTGGGAGGCGGACGGGAAGGAAACTTCGATCTCTTTGAACCCGACTTCGCACAGAAGATTGAAATATTCGAGTTTCTTCTCAGGGTTCATGGGTAACGGGAGCGCCTGATTTCCATCGCGCAAGTCGACTGAACACCAGGCCGGCGCGGCTGTAACGTCACGATCTATCCAATCCCGCTTCTCCAGCGGAATCCGTGCGGGACGCACATACTTCTCGATTTCTTTCTTCATCTTTTTTCCGCGGTGCGGGTTCCATATTGTTGTTTATGAGGTCCCGATCCGCCCTCTCATGTTAAAAAGTAAAAAGTCTGAACTTGTAATATATCCTTTTTTCCGCAATATCAAAAAGGAATCCGGAGCTTTTCTCATTTTTTTCAGAAAAAACGCTTCCCAGCCTCTCTCTCAGAGGGCCTTCACAGAGCGGGAAACGGCTGATGAAAGAAAAGATACAGAAGAGCAGAAGAACTGGGAAAGGGTTGAAGAACGCAGCGAACACCGCCGCTGGCAGAGGTGCGGAACCCGGACTCCGCTCTTTTTTCTCTGAGCAGCTCTTCCGCCGCCGTCCCGCGCTGGAATGCCGGGGACGGCTCTCATTTTCCCAGACGGCGCATCGAAGCGCGCAGTTCCTCTCTGGAGAGTTCAAAGGGGCTGGCGATCGCCTGCGCAACCTGACGCCAGCGGAAAAGTGCCGCCGCTCCGCCCGAAGCAAAGAGAAGCCAGCAGAAAAGGACAAAGACATTCCCGTATCTTGCATAAAAGGTCGGTGTATGCTTCAGCGGGACTTCCACCATGAACTTCGCAGATGCGCTTCCCTTGATTTCAGGCATGAGGATTTCTTTGCGTCTGCGGGAATCATATTGTTTGTAAATGCAGTCCGCCAGTCTTCCGGCAGGGTCCACCAGGACGGAATAATTGGAGTTCCCGCAGCGGAGCATCGGCAGACGGTTTTCCACCGCACGGAAAATCGAATTGGCAAAGTGCTGATCCGGTTCAAAACTTGTCGGATACCACGCATCGTTGGTAATGACCAGAAGCAGATTGGCCCCGGCAAGGACATGCCCGCGTGAAACGTGAGGAAAGACATCCTCATAGCAGATGGAGATCCCCGCTCGGACTCCGGGACCGACTTCCAGCGGCCGGAATCCCGGACCGGGCGTCAGATTCCGCCCCATTCCGATCCATTCGGGAAGAACGGGGAAGATCTCTCCCAGCGGAACAAATTCCCCGAAAGGGACAATCCGGACCTTGGAATACCGGTCCGCAATTTCCTGCAGGGGTTCTTTCCCGGGATGCAGGAGGAGTGCGGAATTCAAGAGATCGAAATCCGTCTGGGAGCGGATTTCCCCGAAGTCCGGGCTGCCGATCAGGAAAGGAATCCCCGCTTCGTCCAGAAGGGTTTTCAGGCGTTGACGGTATTCCGCAGCAAATACGGATCCCCCTCTGTAAGCTGTCGGGACCGCCGTTTCCGGCCAGACCAGCAGTGCCAGAGGCAGCATCTCCCCCAGACGGGCAGGATCCGAAAGCGATTCGGACGATGGATTCTGAAGAGATTCCCCCAGAAAGTTCCGGATCTGCTCCTCCCTCCCTGCGGAACTTTTCTCCAGAAGCTCCCGGCTCAGCGAAAGACAGGTTTCCAGAGCTTCTCTTTCCTGTCCCGGCAGCGGATCTCTTCTCTGCGTCAGATTCGGCTGGACCACCCCCACGGGGAAGAGACGCGTGTTTTCACGGGAATATTCGCCGCGTCTTGCCTCATATTCCTCCAGTTTTCCCCGTCCGAACCAGGTGCAGAAGATGATTCCGAGGAAGGCCAGGAGCAAGGGATAAGGCCGTTTGTACTTCCCTTCTCTGGAACTCTTCCAGAATCCGTGAAGGGCGAAAAAAAGCGCCAGGTTCATGAATATCAGCAGAAAGCTCACGCCGTACACCCCGGTGTACTCGCAGATCTGGATGATGATCGCATTCTTCCATTGGGAAATCCCGAGCAGATTCCAGGGGAATCCTGTAAAAATCCAGGAACGGATCCATTCCAGGCAAACCCACCACGCCGAAAGCGAAAGCGCCGCGGCAATCTCCATCACCGGATGAAAACGGTAGAATTCCGCCATCCGTTCCGCCCCGCCCAGCCGGACCGACGGCGGATAAGCCAGATTCCGGAAGAAAAAAGGCACCAGCGCCGCCCAGAACCCCGTGAATGCCCCGAGCACCGCGGCAAAGACAAAAGGAATCAGCACAAAAATCTCCCGCAGCCAGAAACAGCCGACCAGATTCCAGACATACCCGAAAAAGAAACCGTAAACCCCCGCACGGAGAGCACTCTTCCCGCGGATGATCCAGAAAAGCGGCAGAAGCGCAAACCATGCCGCACCATCCCAGTTGATTCCCGGATAGGCACATGCCAGCAGAACAGCAAAAAAGGAGAGTACAAGAAGTTCCAGCAGAGTCTGCCTCCAGGAAGATCGGAAGGCCAGTCTTCGCGCCGCAGACTCGGAGGCGCCTGCAGATGCGCTTGCAGATGCAACCGGAGCGGCAGAACTGGAGGCTCCGGACAGACTGGCAGACTCGGAGGGAAATGATGCAGAGGGGGTCCGGGACGACGTGCTATTCAAGTTTTCTCAACCTTTCTCCGACGAAAACTCTCGTCTAATTTTCAGATTCATTGGAAAAAACAACGTTCAGGGTGTAATTTACACCATGATCCGCGGAAAAAAAACGCCGGAAACTAACCGAACAGGAAAAAAATGATTGCATCCAATGAAATTTTCTTCGACCATCTGGTCATCGGGAGCGGACTGGCGGGCCTCTCCACGGCATTGATGCTGGCGGAAAAAAGCAAAGGTCAGATCGCCGTCGTCACAAAAGGGGCGATCGACGATTGCAACTCAAAGCTTGCTCAGGGAGGCATTGCCTGCGTCACAGATGTCGGAGACACCTTTGAAGAACATCTGGCCGATACGCTTGCGGCGGGAGATCACCTCTGCGACGCGGAAGCAGTCATGGCCATCATCAAAAACGGTCCGGAACGGATCCGCTGGCTCATGGAACTCGGGACTCATTTCACCACCCGCGGCGAAATGGGGGACAACAACGCCGAAAGCAGGGATGAACTGGATCTCGGCCGTGAAGGCGGACACAAAAAACGGCGCGTCATCCATGCGGGGGACATCACCGGAGCGGAAGTGGAACGCAGTCTGGTGGCGGCGTGCAGGGAAAATCCCCGGATCCATGTCTTTGAACATCATGTGGCGGTGGATCTGGTCTGTTCCTGGAGACTCGGATGGATGGGCATGAATCAGTGTCTCGGCGCCTATGTGCTAGACATCCGGAAAAACAAGGTGGAAACCTTCACCTCCCTCAGTACCACGGTGGCAACCGGCGGATGCGGAAAGGTTTATCTGTACACCAGCAATCCGGATGTGGCGTGCGGAGCGGGGGTGGCGCTCTGCTACCGTGCCTTCGCCAAGATTGCGAATATGGAATTTTATCAGTTCCATCCGACGATTCTGTATCATCCGCAGGTCAAGTCTTTTCTCATCAGCGAGGCCCTCCGCGGCGAAGGGGGAACACTCAAGATCATGAATCCGGACGGGGAACTGGTCGAATTCATGCAGAATTATCATGAAATGAAGAGCCTTGCCCCGCGCGACGTTGTGGCGCGCGCGATTGACAACGAACTCAAACGCAGCGGTCAGAACTGCGTTTATCTGGACATGCGCCATCACAGCGGAGATTTCCTGAAGAAACGTTTCCCGAACATCTATGCAAAATGTCTGGAAGCGGGGATCGACATGGCTCAGGATCCGATTCCCGTTGTCCCCGCGGCGCATTTCAGCTGCGGCGGAGTGAAGACGGATGTCAACGGATTCACGGGAATCGACGGGCTCTACGCAGTCGGGGAAGTCGGCTGCACGGGGCTTCACGGAGCAAACCGTCTGGCGAGCAACAGTCTTCTGGAAGCGCTGGTGGTTTCCGGGAATGCGGCAGCGCATATTGCGGAAAACGAGGATGAGCTCCGCAGCTCGCGCACGGGAAAGAAAGTGCCGCTCTGGACCTGTGGAGACGCCACAAGTTCGGATGAACAGGTGGTCATTTCCCACAACTGGGAGGAAATCCGCCGCTTCATGTGGGACTATGTCGGAATCTACCGGACCAACAAGCGTCTGGAACGGGCAAAAAGCCGGATCAAGAACATTCAGAGGGAAATCGAAAAATACTACTGGGATTTCCATCTGACCAAAGACCTGATCGAATTGCGCAATCTTGCCACCGTGGCACAGCTGATCATTGATTCCGCCATGAGCAGAAAGGAAAGCCGCGGTCTGCATTACAACGCGGACTATCCCGCGCGCGATCCCGCTCTCGACGGCGTCGACACCATTATTCAGAAACCTTATTCAAGCCAGTAAAAAACAACTTCTCCCAGGACATGAGCATCAGACCGAAAATCGCGGAACACATCGCCGCCATTGTGGCGGAACTTCAGAATGCGGGATATGAAACCTATATTGTCGGGGGAGCAGTCAGAGATTTTCTTCTGGAACGTCAGCCGAAGGATTATGATCTTTCCACATCCGCAACGCCGGAACAGATCAGAAAGGTTTTTGCCAAACGGCGCGTTCTGATTATCGGGCGGCGTTTCCGTCTTGTGCATCTGTATCACGGGAAAGACATTATTGAAATCAGCACCTTCCGCAAGCGTCCGGAGCAGAGCGCCCTGCCGGAACCGAACGAGCGCGCAGCTCAGGCTCCTGAAAACATGATCTTCCGGGATAATGAATTCGGCACCGCCGAAGAGGACGCACAAAGACGCGATTTCACGATCAATTCCATTTTCTACGACCCCATTCACGACAAACTCATCGACCATACCGCTTATGGAGTGAGAGACATCACTGCGGGCATCGTGCGGACCATCGGAGATCCGAAACTGCGTTTTGAGGAAGATCCCGTCCGGATTCTCCGTGCGCTCAAACTGGTCGGGCAGTACAGTTTTGTCCTGGAGAAGGAAACGGAAAAGGCTTTGCATGACTGCATGCCCCTAATCCATCACGCCTCCCCCTCCAGAATGACCCTGGAACTCGAAAAAATCCTGAAAAATCCCTATGGCGACAGAATCCTGCCCTGTTTTCACAAATTCGGATTCTTAACTTATTTCCTTCCTTTCCTGGAAGAGCATTACAATTCGCCGCAGCTCCGTTATGCGCTCGATCTGCTTGCAAAGCGCAACGAACGGCTCCTCGCCGGAAAATATCGTGACAGTCTTTCCCTGGTGAATGCCATCTTCACCCTCTCCTTTGCAGAAGCGCGTCTGGGAAAAAATCCCCCCGGGAAACTCTGGGAAAACTATCCCGGAATTGAAAACGACTTCAAGGATCTGATCTCAGAAATTTTTTACCCACATATCGTTACAAAGAGAAGCACGGCCGCGGCCATCCGTTCACTTCTTTTTCAGCCGCGTTTCAAAGATCCGGAAGCGGCACAGCGTTTCACGGGAACGCACGGATATGCCACGGCAAGAGAACTCGCTGTCATCCGGAATGCCTTAGACGGCACAATTCCCGATTTCGAAGGACGCTGCCCTCTTCCAGATCCGGCCAACTCGGGCAGAAGGAAATCCCGCAGACGGGGACGCCGCCGCCGGGGAAAAAACAAAGCACAATTCATTTCCACAGCTTCTGCCCCAGCAAATGGAAATGCAGCCGGAGCATCCCAGCAAAATCAGTGACCCCCCCAAAATACATCTGACTTCTCTGCCGGGTACGGACAATGGCAAAATGCTGCGGCGGGGGACGCCGCACAACCCGAGGGGGGAGAAGGGGGAAACGGTCAATCCTGTGCGTTTTCCCCGCTTTCCCTTCTGGTCATCAATCTTTCTCTTCTGAAAAATCAAAGATAACCCGGGATGGCGCTTCCTCTGAATGTGCATGTGCCCAGCAGGCAGGGCACTCTGCGACAAGGAGGTTATATGGAGTCAGGGCTTCTCCGCGCTCTTCCCCGAAGAAACGCGTTCTGCATTGATTTTCTCCGCAGTTCCCGCATGAAAATTCAAACAGAAAGGCAAGGCGTTCTTTCAGAGAGAAGGAATCTGCTCAGATCCATTTCAGAATGGTTTTGGACTTTTTCCCGGAATCCAGGCTGTCCTGTTTTGTCTCCCCTGCGTTCTTGTCTTCCTCTTCCGAAGAGGGGGAAGAAGAGGGTTTCCCGGGTTGAGCTGCTTCTTTTCCTGAAGCCTCTGCCCGTGCGGGAGTGTCGGAACCGAACGGAGCGGATTCGGCTGTTCCCTGCGGAGAAGTCTGTGCGGAAGTTTTAGCGGCCGCGGCAGGAGCGGACTCTTTGCGCTGTTTAGAAGAAGAAGGTGTTCGCTCTTTCCCCCTGGAATCCTCTTCTCCGGAAGAAGCATCCGGGTTCTCCTTTTCCTCCTCGTCCCATCCGGAATCCTTTTCCTCCCAATCCTCACGGGACGATTCCTTCTTGTCGGGCACGTTTTTGACGGGTTCAATATGATTGACTTCGAGATAATAGTCATTCGAGCGGATCCGTTCCTTTCCCCGTCCGCTCGAAGGAACTCTGCGCACGATAGCATAAAGCGTCACAGGAACAGGGAGCTCCGCTCTGGAAAGCAGAGAAATAATTTCATCGGTTTTTCTGGAAACCACAAAGAATTTCCCGGATTCCTTATCCGGGATCTCTTCAATGGACAGGGAAATAAAACGATCCGCGCGAACCGCCCCTTCCAGCTTGGAAGGAATCACCGCAAGAAACTCGTTCAGCGTGGCTGTAATACATACCTTCTTGTTCCGTAAATCCTCCGGAACCAGCCTCAGTGATGTAATGTCAACATCCTTGTAGTCATAAAATTTATTCCTTTGCGCAAATCCTGGAAGACATGCCGACAGCAGAAGAAGCAGGAGAAAAACAAGTTTTTTATTCATACACAATATCCTTAAAAAAAAGAACCCGGAATTTGTCTATCAGACAGGTCATTAACTGAGAAAGATAAATGCCATTTCTCATTTTTGCAAGTGAAAGATTCCGCACATTCAATCCTTTTCAAAGGTTTTTCACATCAAAGGAAGAAAAGCCTTCACTGAAACTCAATTCCTCACTGAAAATTCCCGGGCAGGGTTCGACATGCAGCACTTCTTTTCTCATTTCTCTCTTTTTTTTCCTCCTCCTCCCTCACGGAAACAGCAGGGGCATCCCGGAATTCATTTTCCAAGCGGCGCAATCGCTCCGGAGGGCATTTTTCCACACCGTTTTTTCTGCAGCATCATCCGGCAGGGAAAACGGCGACAGACAAAACGGGGGCAATGGCAGACGCGGAGAAAAGCAGAGCGAAAATCTCAAACGCAAAACCAAAAACGGCGGAAAATCAGAATTCTTCCTCCGGCTGTCTCCAGACGGGAGCAATTTCTGTCACTTCCAGACAGGGGCGTGAACAGTTTTTCATCCAACGCTGCACTCCGGTAATTCTCACAGCCCGGTGTTCCCAGAGATTCAGCCCGTGCGAGCCTCCGAGAATATAGGCGAATGGATACCAGGCACGGTGAATCCGGATCGCCAGGACATGAGAGAAAAAAACCGTCTTCAGCGGGCCTCCGTCCGGAAGGGGGAGAAGCACTCCTTCCATGGAAACGTTTTTTTCCAGTCCGTCAAGGAAGGGATCCATGGCGGGAAGAAGAAAGGAATCCATTTTTTCCTCCACCACCTGCTGTGGCGGAGGCGGAGGAGGATCCGCGGTCCTCCGCTCCTCCTCCTTTCTTCCGTGAACGATGACCGCATAGGATGCAGCGGCGGAGACGGAAAGCCCTCTTTCTCCCGGGAGCCTCCGCAGAGAGGGAACGAGTCTGTCCTTCATGCCGGAAAGCTGCGGCTCATTGCTCTTTTTCTCCGCTTTCTCCTCAGGAAATTGGACATACTTTGCATTCACATATCCGCTGAAGCCTTTGAGCGGGACAATCCGCAACCATTTCCCGCTGCGCGAATGTTCCAGCACAGTCAGCTTCCCGGCAGTGGGACCGATGCTGCCGTAGGCTTCATAAGCGACACTCGGCCCGGAACGAAGAATGCTTCCCTCCTCCGGAATCCCATCCTCGTCAAGGAAGAGAGCAGATACCCACATGACAGCGTTTTCCGGCAGAAGGATCTCCAGCCACTGCCCTTTCTCCGCGAGCACTTTCACTTCGCTTCCGGCCGACAGGAGTGCGACAGACGTTGCGGAAAGGTCGGGCCGGATACGCACATTCAAACAGTCTGGAATCGTCCTGGCAGTGACGCATTCCCTCATCAGCGGATCCTCTTTCCGGGAGGCATCTCTGTTTTCCTGTCTCTCTTTTCCCTTTTCTTCTTTCCCCTCCTCCCCCCGGGACGACGGGAGGAAAACAGAAAGGAAAAAGAAAAGGAAGAGACAGCACAGAAATTGTTTTCCCCGCCGGCTCCTCCAGCACCGTATCGGCATTCCGTGCATTCCGGACGGAGCATCGCCATTCCCCCCGGTCCCTTCTCCCTTCCCTTCGCACCTTCTCAGAATTCTCTCTGTTCCCATTATTCCATATTCCCAACAAATTCATGCAGCTGTGTACAACAGTATATTTCTGTTATTTTTCCGTCATTGTGACCGGGTTCAGACACTTTGCGGCCCCCCGCGGAAAATCTATACCGGAGTGCTGAAATTTCAAAATTTTTCGCAAAAATTCCCCGCAGACGCTTTCCCAAAATCAGGCCGCGCCTCATGCGGGGACAGGAAAATCATGCGGGAACTGGAAAAGAGGAAAAGCAAAGAGTATAGTATGATGACAGATGGATTCATGAACAGCGAATCTTTCCCGTTCATGATTCCCCATCCTCTTCCGGTCTTTCCCGGAGGGGGAAATCAACAGCAGCACAGGAGATGCCCGGCCATCATGGAGCGACAGAACAGGAGAATCAGCAGTGCCTGGACATGGATCCCCACACTCTATTTTGCCGAAGGAGCACCGAATGTTCTGGCCGTGACAGTTTCCTTTGTCATGCTGCTCAATCTGGGCATGGCGCTGGAATGGGCGGTTTTCTGGACTTCGCTCCTGGGACTGCCGTGGGGATTGAAACCCCTCTGGAGTCCGCTGCTCGACATGAAGGGAAGCAAACGCTCCTGGATCCTCGCGACGGAATGTCTGACAGGAGTGCTGTTGCTGCTCATAGCGTTTTCCTGTCCTCTGGGCGCATCCTTCCGGGGATTTTTCTGCATCATAGCCCTCTTCTTCCTGATCGCGTTCACATCGGCGACCCACGACGCGGCGGCGGACGGATATTACATCATCGCTCTCAGCGAACATGACCAGGCCTTCTATTCGGGATTGAGAAGCGCCTTCTACAAGGCGGCGGTCCTTGCCGGACAGGGAGGGCTTGTGATGCTGGCGGGAATTCTCATCGAATCGGATCTTTCCTCTTCTGCGGCCTGGATGCTCTGCATGATCGTCCCGGCGCTGTTTTTTCTGGGTTTGAGGATCTATCACGGGCATGTGCTGCCGGAACTGGAGACGGACCGTCCGGGACATCTTTCCGGAGCTTCGGGATTTCTGGAAATCATTCTTTCCTTTTTCCGGAAGAAAAAGATCGTCTCCGCACTGCTGTTTCTGCTTTTCTACCGTTTTGCGGAGGCCCAGCTGAAGGTGGCGGTGCCGTTTCTGCTGAATCCGCGTGAATCGGGAGGACTCGGACTGAGCATCGAAGAGCAGGGATTCCTTTACGGAACATGCGGGATGGCGGCGCTGATCGCAGGGGGAATCGCCGCCGGATTTCTCGTCGCCAGGGACGGCATCGGGAAATGGTTCTGGCCCATGGCGCTCGCAATCAATCTGCCCGATTTTCTTTATGTGTATCTGGCCTTCGCCATGCCGGAGAATCTCCTTGTCATCGGATCCTGCATCTTCATCGAGCAGTTCGGATACGGGTTCGGGCTCACCGGAGCCATGCTGTTCATGGTCTTCTACACTGCGGACAGCGGCAGTTTCAAGACGAGTCATTTCGCCCTCATGACGGGAATCACTGCCATAGGACTGAGCATACCGGGGATGTTTTCCGGGCATCTCATGAAATCCATGCCGTCCTTCCTTGCCTCTCTCGGGGAGAAAATTCCAGAATGGGGCTCCTCCTCCTTCCTCGCCTTTTTCCGGGGAGGAGATGCAGACCAATACCGCATTTTCTTTCTGTGGATCGTTCTCTGCACTGCAGTATCCTTCTATACGGTTCACCTGGTCTCCAGAGGCCTGGATCCCTCGTTCGGCAAATCCCGGACAAACCCGGAACACTAGGGGCACTTCTGGGAAAGGGAGAAAGCATTCCCGCCAAAGGGGAAACCCGCACTTTCCCGCCCCATATTTTCCCGGCCTTTTTTCAGATAAAATTGCATTTTCCCCGCAAAAGACGACTTGACGAAAAGCCTTTTCCGCGTAATAATACTTTCGTTGCAGCAAAGTTGCGAATCAAGGGAAAGAGGAGGAAGAGAACCAATGAAAAAAAATACGCTGCCTCAGATTCTGAAAGGGGATTGGATCTGGATCGAGACTCTGAGGAAAAGATATTCCAGAACCCTGTTCCTCCGCAAGGATTTCATTCTTGATTCCGTGGTTCCCTATGCAGATTTCTACATTTCCGCCTCGGGAGCCTATCATCTTTATGTGAACGGGGAATACATCGGATTCGGTCCCGCCTCCTCGCCTGCAGGCTGCGCCTATTGCGACAGGTATGACATCTCCATGTATCTGCAGGGCGGAATGAACACAATCGGGATCCTCGCCTTGGATCTTGCCGCGCCGTCCTATTCCCATCTGATGAAAGACCCGGGTGTCTGGTGCCAGCTGGATATTGATGACAAGCCGCTCCTCTGGAGCAGTACAGACTGGTCCGTATTCGACGGTTCCAGCTTTGAAACCGGGACAGCCCGAAGGAACACGGGAATCGAATTCACGGAAAAACAAATCCTCGACGCCAAACCAACAGGCTGGAACGAACCGGGATTTCAATCGAATCACTGGCGGAACGCCACGGCAGTCCGTCCGGTTACGGACATGACCATGCGTCTGCTTTCCTATCCCTGCACACCCTGTGACCTGAACCAGACGGATCTTCTGGAACTGCTCGGGCACGGAACCTTCAAGGAGGGATACGAACATACGCATGTCTCGTTCCGGAGTCTTTCCAACATCCGCAATCCCTACGGGACATACGCGGCTCAAACCTTTTTCCGCGGAGAAAAGGATGCTGCAGTTCAGGCGGCGCTCTCCTCGGACGATCCCGTGGTCGTGTTTCTCAATGATGAACTGGTCTTCAGCAAGGGAGTGGATCTGGGAGCGCTTCATCCCGATCCCTGGAGACGCCTCTTCCCGCTGGAGTTTTCCAACATTCATTCCGCCCCACTGTTTCCTCTCCGTTTCCGTGTGAAACAGGGCTGGAACAAACTTGTTGTTCTGCAGAAGACCGATCCCGCGGGGATGGGTTTTTCCATCATCTTCCCCTCCTGGAAATCCGGCAAAGTCAAATTCAAACGGGAAGCTCTGACTGACGCCATGGCGGGATGGAAAATCGCGGGTCCCCTGAAAATGCCGATTGAAGAAGCCCTTCCCTCCATTCCCGTGGACCGGCTCGACTGCATGCCCTTCACCCCGATTCCGGAAAATATCAGCGACGCCTCCACCTGGCTGAATTCCTGTAGCTTCACTCTGAAACAGGATCCTCTCGACCTGAACAAAGGCATCGGGGAAGGCGAATTTCTCATCTACAAGCTTCCATCCCTGATGTACGGCTTCCCGGTGATCGACCTCGAAGGCCATTCCGGTGATATCGTGGACATCACCTGCGGGCTGGAAATACGCGATTCCAAAGTCATTCCCATTGCTCCCGAACTCGGACGGAACACCGACACATTCGTTTTGTCGGAAGGGTCCTGCCATGCCATGCGTCTGTTCCCGCGCGGGGCGCGTTATCTCATGCTCTCCGTCCGGAAAGCCAGGAATAAAATCAAGTTCGCAGCCGTCCGTTTCGCCATTTTCATGAGAGATTCTCTGAAGGAAAACGATTTTGAATGTTCAGACCCGGTTTTCAACGAGATCTGGAAAATTTCCATGGAATCGCTCAAACAAAGCAGCAATCTCTCTTTTCTGGACAATCCCTGCGGAAAACGCTGTCAGTCGATTCTGGAATCCATGATTCAATCCCTGGCGTCCTTCTATATGCTGGGAGACACCCGTCTTTCGGAGAAGGCGATTCTGGAATTCGCATCCGCGCAGATCGAAACCGGAAACATCCCGGATATCGCGACTTCCGACCTGGCAAAATTCCTTCCCGATTACGCTCTGCTCTGGCCCATCTGGCTGAATTATCACTGGAATTTCAGCGGGGACGCCGCCTTCCGGGATAAAATGCTCCAGCATCTTGATCTGCTGATCGCGTGTCTGCGCAGACTCATCGGGCAAGACGGTCTGCTGCATTCCGCAGCCGGAGAAGGTGTCCGCATCCACTCGTATCTCACGGATGTCATCGGAATTGAACGGGAAGGAGTCATTACTGCGCTGAACGCCCTTTTCTGCCGTTCCATTCTTTCTTCCGCAAGCCTTTACGAAGCGGCGGAGCAGCAGGTCAAGGCGGTCGAAACACGGAAACTCGCAGAAGAAAACGCAAACGCCATCAGGAAACTTGTTTTCGACAAGAAAAGCTGTCTCTTCGCCGACTGTGTACGGGACGGGAAGAAATCCGAAACCGCCTCCGCCCAGACCAATCTTCTGGCGCTTCTTTCGGGCACGGCGCCCGCCGAATGCCTGGACGTCATTCTGAAAACCTTTGTTTCCGAATCCATGATCCGCGGCTGTGAAGCCTCTTCCATGTTCAACATTTTCATTCTGGAAACCCTGTTTTCCTTCGGACGCGGCGAACAGGCCTTCCGTCTGATCCGCAACACCTACATTGAAAAGAAACAGGCGGAGGAAAATTACGGAGGCTCCGCCGGAACTCCGGCTCAGCAGCAGGAAAACACCCTCCTCAAAGGGGAAAGAGAAGACAGCAGCGAACATGCCGGAAGAATCATTCCGGGCATCTTCCTGATCCGGGAACTCCTCGGGATCCGGCCGGCGGTCCCGGGACTTTCCCAGGTTTATTTCAACCCTGCGATTCATGTTGTTTCTCATGCAAAAGGGCACATTTCGACGCCTTACGGAAAAATTTTCATCGAATGGTCCTACAAGGCCGGAGAACTCAACGTCGTGGCCGACGCCAATTATCCGCTCGACATCGCTCCGGATTTCCCGCCTGAACTTCTGGAACACTGCACGTTCCAGCTCGGGAATTCCGTCAGCGTTCTGATGCCGGGCGACGATTCCCTTTAAGTTAAGATATCCATCACAAGGAGGTTTTTTCCCCGTGTCTCTGATTTCCAACACGGAAGCACTTGAGCTGCTTCAGGACAACAACTGCCCGGGCGTCACATCCCGTTTTCTGGATCTTCTTTCCCGCGCATGCGCCGCAAGGGAACTTCATAGCGGGCAGAAGATCGAAATGTGTTCCATCGTCAATGCCCGATGCGGCAACTGCACGGAAAACTGCGCTTTCTGTGCACAGTCCGCGCGCTCGAAGGCCCCCATCCGTACATGGGACATCCTCAGTGCGGATGAAATCGTCAAAGGAGCGGAAAACGCCTCGAAGGCCGGTGCCCGGCGCTACGGGATCGTCACGTCCGGACGCTCCGTCGGAAAAGGGAAGGAACTCGACGTCCTCTGCGACGCCATCCAACGCATCCGGAAGAATCTGGACATCCTCCCCTGCGCCTCTCTCGGAATCCTTTCTGAAGAGGTCCTGCTCATTCTCAAGGAAGCTGGACTCGAACGCTATCATCATAATCTGGAGACTGCAGAATCCTTTTTCCCCTCCGTCTGCTCCACAAGAAAGTATGAGGATCAGACACGGACCGTCAAACTGGCAAAAAAAGCGGGACTTTCCGTCTGTTCCGGAGGCATCTTCGGACTCGGAGAGTCCAACGAACAGAGGATTGAACTGCTCGACTGCATCCGTTCACTCGAAGTGGATTCCGTCCCGATCAACTTCCTGAACGCCATCCCGGGAACCCTGCTCGAACATGCCAGAGCGTTGACGCCTTCGGAATGTCTGCGAATCATCGCGGTCGCAAAGCTCATGATGCCTTCCGTTTCCATCCGGATCTGCGGAGGAAGAGAAAAGAATCTCCGAGATTTCCAGTCCTGGATCTTCGCCGCCGGCGCAGACAGTTTCATGACCGGCGGATATCTCGTCACACCGGGAAGAGACGGCTCCAGCGATCTGCAGATGATCCGTGATGCCGCCATGATTCTGCTCCGGTAGCAGGGGAAAAGTCGGAAGAAGCGCCTTTTCGCTCTCCCTCCTTCTCCTCACTCTTCTCCTCCGGCTTCTCCAGATTCATCCGGGGAAATTTCCCTCATCATGCATCGGAAGGGGAAAAAGAAAAAAGGAAGAAGACGCGATCCGGACCGGAGCCCTCTCTTCGGCAATTATTTTCCTGCCCCTTCTTCTCCCCCTGCGGCGGCTGCGGAGGCCGCCGCGGCGGCGGCAGGAAGCGGACGCATATACATGGTCACGCGCGTTCCCTGTTTCGAGGGCACTGTCCCGACAAGCATCAGGGAGGGGGGAGATTCCCGCATAAAAAATTCTCCCCCGGCGCCCGGAGTCCCGTCTTTGGATTCAGAAGAGACCGGAATCCAGCTGGAGGCCTTCAGATTTCCTGTCAGTTCAGCAAGCACCTGTTCTCTTCCGTAAGGGGAGGAAAAGACTCCATAGGTGGCGCTCCGCTTCGGGAAACGCATGGACAGCAGATCATACGAGCCTGCGGGAAGAGGGAATTCCCCCGGCCAGTCCGAATTCTGCTTCACGCGGGAGGGAGAGGAGGAGGAAGGCAGATCCATCGTGAATTGAAGAAGCGGCGCGACACCTGGCATGGCCAGAAGAAAGAGACGGCGCCGTTTCCCGTTTTCCATGGTCTGTTCCATCAGAATGGAGTACTCGTTCGCCGCCATGGGTGCATCCGGGAAAGAGCTTCTGAGCAGCCGGACCGCGTCCGAAACCGGCAGTTCCACCAGCGCGATGTTCAGTTTCAGACGCTCCCCGTTGATGATCACATCCTCGTCCCAGAACTTCTTCGGCTCCAGAATCGCGGAGAGATCCGCGGGTGTCCGCCCGCCGGACGCAGCCGTCCCATTCTCCCCAAAGGGCCAGAGGGAAAAGACATCCGCCTTCGCTGCAGATGATGCAATACAGAAGAAAAACAGAAGGAGAAGGATTCTCCCGACCGCAGCAGAAGAAGGGGAAAACACATGATGTCCCCTTTCTCTCTCTTGTTCAGTATACTTTCTCATTTCAACCTCAGTCCCGGATTGTTGTTCCTCCGTATCCGTTTTCTATCATGTCCGGAGCATCATCGTGCCCGGACCGCATTTCACTTGCTGCATTCACAGTCCGCCATCATATACCAGGACGTTATCTTTTGCAATTCTTCCATATTCACGTTTTCTCATTCAGCGTCGGGAAGGCATGAAATCCATGTGTTCCAGGCGCAGGGCGGCAATGGAAAGAAAGATTGCCGCTATGGAGAGAGAATACACCGTCAGCGCAAATGCAACAAGCCCGATCCCATTGAAATTCGTGAAATAAAACAAGTAATTCGGAAAGAAGTAATAAAAAAAGCCCACAGCCGATTCCGCTTCCGCAGCAAAATTCGCCGGCAGCATCGCCACCACTATCGGATAACATGCGAAAAATAGGGAAAACACCAGATAAATCACCGCAAAAATCAAAGCCGCAAGATCCCCCATGAAGCACGAAAACGTTATAATGACCGCCACAAACGGGAAAAATGCCAGAAGCAGCTGAAACTGACGGAACATCAGACCGGGTGAATACCATTGCCCGGTCCCGAAATAATGTGCCAGATAGATCACAATCTCGGAAAGAGTGAAGAATATAACGCACATGATGATCACACCGAAATATTTGCCGAGAAGATAGCGCCATCTCTGCAGCGGCTTGGAAAGAAGGAGGAAAATCAGCCCACTGGAAATGTCCCGCGGGATTTCAGCCGCGCCGGAGAAAGAGGCCAGGATCACACTGATTGCAAACGCGAAACAACTGCCCGTCAGAATTCCATAGCCTCCCTGATCCGAAACCAGCTGCGCCAGAATGGAATCCGAGGACACCTGGGCAGACACAGGATCCAGATCAGATACCATGCAGGAAAGAAGAAGCACGATCAGAAGCATGAGAAAGAACGCAGGTTCCTTCATTTTTCGAAGTGTCAGTTCCGTGATGGCCAGCATGTGAATCATCCGCCTTCTGTTTTTTTTGGGGGGGGTCTCCCGGAAAAAGGAGTTTCTCCATTTTTTTTAAGGAGGGGAAGAAGCCTCTTTCCCATCCTGTTCCGATTGTTTTTCCCTGCTGAACGTATTTCCCATTTTACAACCTGAGAAGTGTTTTCTCCGGAGTTGCATCCGGGACTTTTTTTCTGCCCGGCTGCTTATTTCTTTTACCTGGGAGGCTCCGCCGCCTCCAGAGCCGCATTCAGAAAATCCTGAAGCGACTGCTGATAGAAGACTTCATCCGCAATCTTCCTGACCCGATCCGCATCGTCAAAACGCTTCAGACGGCGCAGCCCCTTTTCAAGTTCCTCATACAGGATCACGTAATCGCGGAATTCAGCTTCCTCCTCCGAAAGCGGCATGAGGAAAACCACTTTTTCCTCGTCTGAAGGCGAAGGCTTGCGGGAGGAGAATTGATTGTAAGCGGAAATCCAGGCGTTGAATTTTTCCATTCCGCCTATTTTGCCCGTGTATTCATGGAAACGGGAAAGGGAGACCCGGTCGGACTCATTCCCGTTGAACATGAAATAAACATACGCGCGGTATGCACCGGGCTCATCCGGATAATTCTTCAGAATCTCCCCGTAGACGGCAACGCGTTCGGCGGAATCGCGCGTAAGTTCCGCAATGGACGTCATCAATCCCAGCCGTTCCGACACTGTACTGGAGGCGGCAAGACGGCTTTTCAGATTCGTCATCAGAATTCTGTGATTGATCTTGTCCTGCGTGCCGGAAGGCAGACGGGCAATCATGGATTCGAGCGTCACAGTATTCGGTCGGATCTTTGAAACCACCCCCTGCCGGAGAAGAAATTCAGAGGCGAAATAAGCAAAAAACACTCCCGCAGTCAAACAGTAAATCCATGTTTTCCCGTATTTCGCCATTTCCCCTTTTCTCCGCCTCCTGCCGAATGGACTTCCTCACTCGGATTTTCCACGCTCCTCTTCCACCTTCCAGCCGCAGGTGGAACAGAATTTGGCTCCTGGAACAAGGACCGAAGCACATTTGACGCAGACACCCCAGACGCGTTTCAGCTCCGCTCCACAGTGCGTACAGAATTTCTGCCCTGCGGAAGAAGGATGAAGACAGGATTCGCAAAGATTGTGATCTGCAAAAACCTCTTTCTTGATTTTGGCAATGAGGGCAATCGTTTCAGGCGAAACTTCAATGCGCTCCCCGTTGAGATCGGTGGGATTCTTCGCCTCCTGAATCGCGGAAAGCAAACGCTCGCGGACATCCGGGATCAGCGGGGAATAATATGGCTCCACTGTGGTCAGAGTCTGCTGAAGGGGCTGTTCAGTCACGTTTGGAAGACCGGAGGCTCTCTTCCATTCCCCGTACAGAATGGCGAGTTTGGCATAAAATTCCCGGTCGGGAGCATTGCCTTTGGCCTCATCCTTCACCCGGGCGCGAATGTAATTACTTACGATATGGGGTTTCGGCGTGCCGTTGCAGCGCTCCAGGGCCATCCGGAAGTAATGGGCGGCCTTCTTGAAATCTGGCTGCATCAGGATCTTGTCCGGATTTTCAATGTCGTACACCGGACGGGAATAGACAAATCCCGTATAAAAAGGAATATCCGGATTGTTTTTCAGATATTCGATTTCACAGGCCTGATTCAGAAATTCCAGGGTCTTCTGGGGATTCGCGTTCAGAATGAAGGGAACGGCATCCTGATAAAGACGATCGAAATTGGGATCGAGACTCACCAGCTTCTCCAGCATTTTCGACACCTCGTCCACATTCGTGGAATCCACCGCCGGAAGATTCCCCAGATAATTGATGAGACGCATCCATTCCACGTCTGAATAAAACTTGTGAAGCCCCGCCACAGGCGCCTTCGTCAGCAGATCCCGGTCCGCGGAAATCTCCGACTGCATTCCCGACAGGCGCAGCGCCAGCAGAGAAGCCGCAGCCAGTGCCGCCAGCATCACGACAATTTGAATCAGCAAATCTTTTTTCATGATGAAACACTCTCTCCTTCCCTGCTCTTATCGAATATCCCTGAAGCGGAAGATAATGCTCGCAAGCATCAGCGCGAATACCGCATAAGCGATTCCCCACAGCGTCACCAGCCCCACATAGCTCCAGGGCACCGCAATCTCATACACCGCATGACTCTTGAAATTGAAAAGATCCAGATTCATCAGCACTCCCCCGTTCAAGACCGGAATGCTGATGTTGTATGTCGAAAACGAAAGCCAGATCGCGATCAGCGTGACCACAGGCGCCAGCATTTCCGGCAGAATCACAGAAAACAGCACCGCTACAGCCGCCATCGGAACTATGCTCAGAATCAGCAGAAGCTGTGCTATGACGAAAGAAAGGGTAATCTCTTCGTTGAAGGCAAAATGATAAATCCCGAAAGCACCCAGCGCAATCAGAATGCAGATGACAAAACCTGTCACGCAGACTCCGATCATTTTCCCAAAAATATACTGGGTCCGCCCCAGAGACTTCGTCAGCAGCGTGGATGCCACGCCGTCCTTCAGCTCTCGCGGAATCTCAAAGGTGATCGAAATCACCGCCAGCACCGCAGCAATCTGATTCAGAAGAAGCGACGCATCCACCATCAGCGTCCTTTCCCTGTTCAGACTGATCACATCATAATTCCATGTACTGGCAATCAGCAGCCACACACACAGAATCAGGAAATACACCACCTTCATCCGGAGCACGGCCCGCCACGTACTGCCCGCAATCGCCATTACTTCATTCATAGCACACTCTCTTCTCCCTTCGGGTTCGTTCAGTGAGTTTGTTTTCCAAAAATTCCAACTTTATAATATCCGTAAGATCCGTCCTTCCCCGGAACAGGCGCTTTTGCTTCCTTCTGGCGGAGGATGGACAACATCCTCGGCAGGGAAAAGATAAGCGCGCTGCGCAGCTTGTCTGGAGAAATACGCTCCTTCTTATTCCTCTTTCTGATGTTCCGCATCATTTTGTTCAATGGTATGAAAGAAAAAGTTCTCCAGGGATTCCGCAGCGGCCGAACGAATGATTTTCCCGGGAAAACGATCGGAAAGGCGTTTGATTTTCTCCTCCGTCTCCCAGGAGATCTTCCGGAAGGAAAGTTTCCAGTCTCCGGATGAGTTTTTCACACTTTCCGAAGCATCGGACATCAGTTCCTTGACAGCGTCATCGCAGGAATGGATCTCCAGAACCGTTCCGGATTCCGGCAGAAGGTCCTTCAAACTCCCGGAACAAAGCAGACGGCCCTTGTTCAGAATGGCGATATGATCGCAGATTTCCTGCACGTCGGAAAGAATGTGGCTGCTGAAAAACACCGTCGCATTCCGGCTGCTCTGGGAAGAGATGATCTCCTTGAGTTCCTGCCGCCCATAGGGATCCAGTCCCGGCAGGGGTTCGTCGAGAATCAGCAGTTCCGGGTAGTTGAGGATGGCCTGCGCAATCCCGATCCGCTGGAGCATGCCGCGGGAGAAGGAGCCGAGCTTCGACTTCGCATGTTTCGTCATTTTCACGATTTCAAGCGCTTCCTGAATCCGGTCGCGGCGCAAAGAAGAGGGAATTTTCAGAAGTTTCGCACAGATGGAGAGAAATTCCACGGCACTCAGCTGCGGACTGAAGGATGGAGTGTCCGGAAGAAAACCGATGCGGCTTTTCACTTCCACATCATCTGCCGGACGCCCCAGCACCATCGCGCTGCCGGCCGTCGGCTTGATAAGATCCATCAGGAGTTTGATTGTCGTTGTTTTCCCGGCTCCGTTCGGCCCCAGAAAACCGAATACGGCACCCCGGGGGATGTCGATGGTCAGTTCCGACAAGGCCGCGTTCCGGCTCCGGAACAGAAACATCCCGTATTTTTTTGTCAGTCCCCTGGTGGAAATCACAAAGTCGTCATTCATGCAGGATCCATTCCTTTCCGCCTGTTTCCGCGGCCATCCAAAAAAAATCCTTTTTGAGCTTCACAGTGAGTAATATACAGCGTTTTTTCCCTCCCTGCAAGTGCAAGTAAGTCAGCTGTAGAGTTTCTCCGTCAGGGAAACGAGATCCGCCATTTCGCCTGTCGTCCCGACCGTGATCCGGACATAGCGCCCCGTCACCGGGCCGGGGAAATAACGGACCAGGACATCATGCTCCCGGAGAGAGCGGAAATATTTTTCTCCGTCTCCATCCGGAGGCGAGGCAAAGACGAAATTCGTTTCCGTATCCGTCATTGTGAATCCCAGTTCCCAGAGTCCGAGGCTGAGCATTTCCCGCGCCAGCTTCACTTTCGCCACACAGTCCTGGAAATAGGCGCGGTCCCAGAGCGAGGCCAGGGCCAGTTTCTGCGTCAGCATGGACACATTGTAGGAATCCTTCACCTTCATCATTCCTTCAATGATTTTTTCATGAGCGACGGCGTATCCGAAGCGCAGCCCCGCCAGGGAACGGCTTTTGGAAAAGGTCCGGCTCAGGATCAGGTTGGGATATTCCTTCAGCAGATCCGCGCAGTTGTCGCGGGCGAAATCGGCATAGGCTTCATCAATCAGGACGATTCCCTGAAAATTCTCACAGATTTCCGCGATCCGTTCTTTCGGGAAGCTGTTGCCCGTCGGCGCATTCGGACGGGCGATCATGAGCAGGAACGCTCCTTCCGCCTGTTTCTCCAGATTCTCCGGCAAAGAAAAATCATCGTTGAGCGGGATCCGGATACAGGGCGCGCCCTGGATTTCCGCCAGAGAAGGATACAGGGAATAGGAGGGGTCCAGACACGCCATGGGACGCCCTGGCCCGCAGAAACAGCGCATTGCAATATTCAAAATGTCGTCCGACCCGTTCCCTGCAATCACATTTTCATACGTCATCCCGAATGCGGCGCCGATTTCCGCCCGCAGTTCGGTTGCCAGCGGGTCCGGATACAGGCGCAGCCGTCCGTAATCAAATTCCTGGAGCGTGCGGAGCACTCCCGGCGAAGGCGGATACGGATTCTCATTCGTGTTCAGCTTGACGATGTTCCGGGCTTTCGGCTGTTCGCCTGGCACATACCCGCTCATTGCCTCGATTTCAGGTCTGAAAAAAGAGACATATTCCTTCATTTTCATTTTGCCCGTTCCCTTCTGATGGAGGCGCTTCGCCCGTGTGCGTCCAGCCCCTCCATTGCCGCAAATTGTTCGATGCTGTCTATTTCCGCCATCAGGGCATTCCTTGTATACTGGATCAGGCTGCTCCGGCGCATGAAATCGGCTCCGGTGATGCCGTGGAAGAACTTCGCCGTCCCCGCGGTGGGGAGCACATGACTCGGTCCGGCGGTGAAGTCGCCGCAGGGTTCCGGGGTCCACGGGCCCAGGAAGATGGCTCCCGCCGCCTTGACCTTCCCGGCCACGGCTCCCGGATTCGCACAATGTATTTCCAGATGTTCCGGCGCATAATTCCCGGCGATTTCCGCCGCATCGTCCATTCCTGCGGCTTCTATCAGGAAGACTCCGTTGGAGAGAACTTTGGTCACGGGGCCCTGACGGCTCAGCAGTCTGGACTGCTTCTCCAGTTCCTTCCGCACTTTCTCAAGCATTCCCGCGCAATCGGAGACCAGAACCGCCTGTTCCAGACCGCTCCCGTGCTCCGCCTGCGACAGCATGTCTGCCGCGATCAGAGCCGGATCCGCCTGTCCGTCCGCAATGACCATGATTTCGGAAGGACCCGCCACCATGTCCACCGCCACTGTCCCGAAGACCAGTTTCTTGGCCGCGGCCACATAGGCGTTCCCGGGGCCGACAATCTTTTCCACACGCGGAATGCTTTCCGTCCCATAGGCAAGCGCGGCTATGGCATAGGCTCCGCCGATCCTGTAAATTTCCGTTGCGCCGGCGGCATGGAGAGCATACAATGTCGCAGGATTGACCATCCCGTTTTTCATCGGGGGAGTGGCCGCCACGATTTCCCGTACACCTGCCGCCCGGGCAATTGCCACAGTATGGAGCGCAGTTGACACCAGCGGCGCGGTCCCTCCGGGGATATAGCAGCCCACACGCTGCATGGGGGTGAAGCGCTCTCCCTGCATCACTCCGGGACGCGGACGGAATGTCCAGTTCTTCGGAACGGTCCGTTTCGCAAAGGTCCGGATATTCGAAAGCGCCTGACGCAGAGCCTTTTTCATGGCGGGAGACACCGCCCCGGATGCAGAGCGGATTTCCTCTTCTGAAACCCTGAAGCGTTCCGGAGTCAAATCCACCCCGTCAAACTTTTTCAGGAAGAACCGCACTGCGGAATCCCCCTTCAGACGTACACTCTCCACAATTTCCAATACGGATTTCTCAATTTCCGGGGGGCAGGCAGGCCGATTGTAAAGCGCCTTCAGCGCATTTTCATAATTCTTGTCTTTTCTGCGAATCAGTTTCATTTTCCGTTCCTTATTCTGGCACAGCATCCCCGGGATGCTTCTTTCTCCTTAGATTAACAGAATATTATTATAATACGGGATCTGTGATTTTCCAGTCCTGGGTGAGCCAAAGTCGTGGAAAGGCGGTGGAACGGCGGCGTGAAGTAGGGTGCGGGGGGAAGAAACGATCGTTCCGTTTTTCCCTCCCCTGCTGACAATAAGACAACTGCGGAGAAGAAAACACGAAAGCTGTACACATTTCCCAAAAGGTTTTCCGTCCCCGGCGTTCAGGCTCTGTTCAGACTCTCTTCAGGCTCCGGTCAGATCCGGTCAAGCTCTGCGGGGTCCTCTCTCCGCTGGAAACGGGAAGTTTGCGGAGTTCGCCTAGAAGCTCCTCCATCAGTTCCTCGGGAGCCGAGGCGCCGGAAGCAATTCCCAAAGTCTTCACTCCGTCGAGGAATGCCGGATCCAGCGCGGAGGCACAGGGAATCAGAACGGAACACTTCCCGGCTGCGGAGACCAGTTCGGCAAGACGGCGGGAGTTGGAACTCTTCTCAGAGCCGATGACGATGACGGCGTCGCAAACCGAGGCCAGACGCCGGACCGCCTCCTGACGCTCCTCCGTCGCATGACAGACATTCGCCCCCGCCAGCAGATCCGGAATCTTCTCCTTCAGAATCGCCGTCATATCGGCGATTTCGCCCGCATTGAGCGTGGTCTGGGAGAGACACGCATAACGTTTCCCCGGATCAGGACGGAACGCACAGGCCTCCTCCGGTGTTTCGATCAGATGCGATTCCCCTTTGATTCTCCCCAGAATTCCCTCCACTTCCCGGTGTCCGTGCTTTCCGAAGAGCAGGATCACAAAACCCGATTCGGAAAGAGCCGCGGCACGCCGATGGACCGCCTTCACCAAAGGACAGGTGGCATCTATCACAGTCAGGCAGGCCCGCCTGGCCCGCGCCTCGACTTCGGCGGAAACCCCATGGGCGCTGAGGATCAGCGTCCCTTCCGGAGGCGCCTCCTCGGGAGTTTCGATGATCCGGACACCTCTTGATTTCAGTCCGTTCACCACATGTTCGTTATGAACAATCTCATGCAGGATGCAGACGGGAGGAGCCGCCTGCCCTCCGGCAAGGACTTGATCGACCATTTCAAGTGCTCTGCGCACTCCGCTGCAGAAGCCGCGTGGTTCGGCAAGAAGAATCTTTTCCGGAGGCATCGTCATGTTTTTTCCCCCTTCTCCTCCGCGGCGGATTCCCGGAGCTTCTCCGCATCGTTGTAATGATCGCGGCCGTTTTTCCCGCGGGAAGCGTTGCATTCTGTTCCGAAGCGGGTGCGGAAGGCGCGGTGGAAATCCTTGTCGGCATACCGGTCCTTTGCTCCGCGCAGGAGCTCTTCCTCCCGGTAATGGGATTCGACTCCATGGATGCGGACGATGCGCCTTTCCTCTTCCAGGGAAAAGATCACTCTCCAGGTTCTGCATCCGAGCGAATACCAGTCCGGGGGCGCCGCGGCGTCTTCCTCCGCCAGAGGAGCCACCCGTTTCCGGCTGCGGTCCAGGGGACGGTATTTCATCTGGACATTGCAGAAATTGAAAAGATCCAGCCCTGCATGATCGCGCAGCCATTCGGCCCGTTCGTGCGCCGCCGGATCAAAGATGATTTCCCAGACAGGCTCCTGAGCAATGAGATCCCGCCATCCTGCGGCGGATCCGGGGAAGGAATCGGCTTCGGGAATATAGGGTTTGATGTCGAGGACGGGTGTGGCGTCCAGAATGTCCGAGTTGCGGATGAGCAGCCCGTTCCTTTCCACCGAAAGGAGTTCCACGCAGCTGATTCCGATGGGATTCGGACGATGCGGGGAACGCGTTGCAAAGACGCTGTAGCGTCTTCCGTCCGGTGTCAGAGGAGGACGCACCTTCGGGCGCCACGTCTCGTTCAGATGGAAACAGAAGATCACCCAGATCCGCTCAAACCCCTTCAGATCCTCCGCCGCAACGTCGTAGTGATATCCGGAGACGAACTCAATAAAGGCAGGCATCCCGGAGGAAAAGGGCGCCTGCCTGGGCGCTTCAAAGCGATAGCGTGCCTTCGTCCGCAGATACCCGATGGGAGTGAAGCGGAACAATTCCGGCTGCTCAGAGGATGCGTCGGAGGGCATCGGCTCAGGATTCGCAGTGGTTCTTCGTCAGATAGTCGAAACTCATCTTCAGAGACTTGAACGGATCGAAACGGCAGACGTCCTCTTCCACAATGAACCACTTGCACCCGGATTTCTCCGCCGCGGGAATGATTTTCGACCAGTTCAGATTCCCGTATCCGATTTCCATCATGGAAACCGCGCCCTTCCAGATCCCGTAATCCTTCAGATGCAGCAGGGGAAGGCGTTTGTGAAGTTTTCTGCACCATTCCACGCAGTCGCCTCCGCCGAACTGGACCCAGTAGGTGTCGATTTCCCCCATGAATTTTTTCGGATCGGTATTTTCGTAAATGATGTCCAGACCGAGTTTTCCGTCCTTGAACTTCACGAATTCCGCCGCGTGGTTGTGGTAGCAGAAGACGATTCCGGCCGAAGCAAAGACCTCAGCTGCCCGGTTCAGTCGCCGGGCCAGTTTTCTGTAGTCCGCCGCGGTGGCGGGAGCAGTGTGCGGCCACGGATATGCCGTATAGCGGCAGTTCAGAATCTGAAGACGTTCCACCACTTTTTCCGGAGTGTCGAGCACTTCATCGCCGCCGTCATGCGACGCACAGACAGTCAGGCCCTCCCCATCCAGAATCTTTGCCAGTTCCCGATAGTCAATGGGCCCAAGTCCGGAAATCTGGACCGCGCGGTACCCGATTTTCCGGATCTTCTTCAGGGTTGCGGCCACATCCGACGGGGTTTTCGTGAATTCTCTGACGGTGTAAAGCTGTGCGGCAATCTGCTCTTTCTTCATTTCTGCGCATCCTTCTGGCTATTGACTGTTGCTGACATTTTTCGGCTCCGGCCGGAAATTCTTCCGAAGTCTCTGAGAATTCCCGTCTCCGGCAGGCGGACAAGCTTTCCGCCGTACTTTCTTCCATGCGTTCTTTCAACGCGTCCTTAACAATACGTCTGTTTAATGTACGTTTTTCCCGGCGTATTGCAAACCGTTTTCTCCGTTATTTTTCAGGAAACGGACTTGCTCCGGATGCACGGTCATGGCATATTATCCCAGCCCGGAGCGGAGGGCGGCGGAGGGGGGGAGCAGGAATCCTTCTCCGTCTCCGCAGCATTCCCGGCCCCGTCCGCAAGAAAGGGAGGGGACAGAAACCGGGAAAGAAAAAGACGGACGGAGAGGGGAGGAAATCCTCTCCGCCTTTGGATGGATTCCAATTCAGATTCATATTTATCCCAAGGACCAAGGAGCGAAGAGACATCATGAAGGACCTCATCATCATCGGAGGCGGCGCCGCCGGACTCACCGCGGCGATCTATGCGGCCAGAGCGGGACTTGCGCCCCTGCAAATCACAGGCGCCCTCCCCGGCGGACTCCTCACGCAGACCACCGACGTGGAAAACTATCCCGGTTTCCCGGATGCGGTCAACGGATACGAACTCATGTTCCGTTTCCAGAATCAGGCGGCGAAATTCGGCACGGAAACACTCAACGGGATCGTCGAATCCGCCGTGCTGAAGGATGGAGGACCGCACGAAATCAAACTCACGGACGGGCAGACTCTGCTCTGCAGGGCGCTGATCATCGCCACAGGAGCATCTCCGCGATGGCTCGGGCTGGAGTCGGAACAGAAATTCCTGACCAAAGGAGTCTCCGCGTGTGCAACGTGTGACGGGGCCTTCTTCCGCGGCGTTCCCGTCGTTGTCGTCGGCGGCGGAGACACCGCCATGGAGGAAGCCAACTTCCTGACCCGTTTTGCCTCCAAAGTCCATATCGTCCACCGCCGCGACCAGTTCCGCGCATCGAAAATCATGGCCGAACGCACCCTTGCCAATCCGAAGATCGAAGTACACTGGAATTCCACGGTCGAGGAAATCCTCGGAAAAGACGAGGTTGATGCCGTGAGAATCCGGAATGTCCTGACGGGCGCCGAAAGTCTCATCGAATGCAAGGGCTATTTCGCCGCTCTCGGACATGCTCCAAGTACCGCGCCTTTCCGCGGGCAGATCGAACTCGACGACGCAGGATTCATCGTCCTGAAGCCGCGCAGTTCCGAGACCAGTGTCGACGGCGTCTTTGCGGCTGGCGACTGTGCCGATCCCGTCTATCGTCAGGCGATCACCGCCTCCGGCATGGGCTGCCGCGCCGCCATCGATGCCGCCAGATGGCTCGAAGCCAGAGCCTGATCCGCCGGAATTCTCCCTTTCATCCAGACTCGCGCAGGCGCAGCCGTATATGTATGATGAAAAGCCGTTATGATGTCATTGTCTGCGGGAGCGGTCCTGCTGGTCTTTCCGCCGCAGTCGCCGCTTCCGCACCATGGGACGACGGGGGGGAAGAAGGAAGAAGAAGAAGAACAGCGGTTCTTCTGGCGGAGCGTCTCGGCCGCTTCGGTGGGAAGCTCCCTGCCAGCGGCGGAGGGCGCTGCAACTTTTCCAATCTCCTCGCCCCCGTTCCTTTCATGGAGGCTTTCGGGAGAAACGGCCGCTTCATGACCGAGTCGCTCAGAACGGCTCCAAGGGAATGGCTCTGCGATTTCCTGAAAGAAAGAGGCGTCGTCCCGGAAGCGGCAGACGGATTTCATTATTTCCCCCGCAGCGGAAGGGCAACAGACATCCTGGACGTTTTTCTCAGAACGGCAGAAGAGAACGGCACGGAATGCCGGCTGAACGACGAAGCGGAAGAACTGATTCTGGAAAACGGAAGCATTTCTGCCGTCCGATTCCGTTCCGGAGAGACGCTTTCCTGCCGGAGCGTCGTCCTTGCCTGCGGCGGCACCGCCATGCCAGCTCTCGGAGGGACGGATTCGGGGCTGAAACTGGCGAAGAGCATCGGACATGACATTGTCACACCCCTGCCCGCCATGGCGCCGATCTGCCTGCGGGAAGACTGGGTGAAACGTCTCAGCGGGATTTCTCTTCCGGATGTCCGGCTTTCCTTCTCCTCCGGGAGGCTGCATTCCGCCGCAAGGGGCGAACTGCTTTTCACTCATGAGGGTTTCTCCGGACCGGCGGCAATCAATCTTTCTGCAGAAGCGGCAGAGGTTTTCCGGAAAAAGGGCGCTCTCTCGATCCGCCTCAGCTTCCACGCCGCCATGACCCCGGAAAAATGGGCGGAGGAACTGGGGAAAAGGAAATCTCAGGATCCAGCAAAACAGATCAAAACCGTTCTCTCCGCTTTCCTTCCCCGTTCGCTGGCGGAGGCCGTCACTGCGGAAACAGACCTCTCAGGGAGGATCATGCGTGATCTCCCGCCCCGCGAGCTGGAACGGCTGATCCGCTTCCTCTGCTCCGCGGAATTCCATGTCGAAAGAAACGCGCCCATGGAAAAGGCCATGGCGATGAAGGGCGGGGTGTCTCTCCGGGAAGTCGATCCGAAACGTCTGGAAAGCCGTCTGGTCAAGGGGGTCTTCTTTGCCGGGGAACTGCTTGATCTCACTGGACCGTGCGGAGGATACAATATCCAGTTCGCCTTCTCTTCCGGGCGTCTCGCCGGAATTTGTGCGGCGGAAAACGCCGCCGGGTCTTCCTGCTCCTGAGTTCCTGCTGCCGAGTTCCTGCTCCTGAGTTCCTGCTGCCGAGCCTCCGGAATCCGCAGTCCGGTTTGACGGGGACATGAATACGCGAGCCTGGTCTCTTTTTTCCTTTCCACAGGTCATCCTCCGGGAAGAACACGGGGGTGGGACACCCATTCATCTTGCTGTTTCTGTCCCCGGGGGGGGGAAGGAAGATTCCCGGGAGTGAAAGGGTGGAGGAGACTCCCCCTCCTACGGGGAAATCCCTTTCCGCGCCTCTTCCTGACTCAGCAGGATCAGGAGCGTCTTCTGCATTTCCTCATCCGGATAACGCTTCAGGAGTTCCGCGGCGGCTTCAAACTTCCTCATGTTCAGGAAGGAGAAGAAGAGGAAATTCCGTGCGGAGGAGACTCCGTAAAGATCTTCCATCTGCCAGCGGACGAGAGCGCTGTCCGGCGCCCGTTCAAACTCACGGCAGAAGAAGTTGTTCCAGACCGAATTGCGGAATTTCAGGAACTTGTCTCCGGTGATATGCGGTTCCCAGGCAATGCACCACGGCTCATACGCCCCCAGAGACGACGTGAACACCCCCCATCCCACACAAAAGACAAAGCAGATGCAGCGGAACGATTTCGACCATCCTCCCAGATCCAGCGCCGCATAATAAAACAGCAGAGGAATCAGCGGGATGAAATACCGGAACCCGAAACTCCATCCCCCGTATTCCATCGTGACAAGCCAGTACAGGATCATCACCGCCCCCGCAGAACACAGCATCATGCAACGCAGAGGATCCGTCCTGAAAAATCCCTTTTTCAAAATCCCGGGTAACACAAACAGCAACGCCGGCATGTAAAAGAAAATGCCTTTGAAGCCGAATGTGGAATGGAAAATATATGTCGGGACCGCCGCGGCCCGCAGCAGAACCTTGTGCGTATGTGTCCAGTAGAGCGGGAACGGAGATCCGTACGCAAGGACGTTGATCCCGAGACAAAGAAAAATCACTCCCCACGCTCCCGCCGCATAACAGAGCGCCTCCGTCATTCTCTCCCATGCCGGACGCTCCTTCCTCCGGCGGAACAGAATCCAGAAAAAGGAACTGATCCCGAACACTCCCCCGAAAATATAATCCTGATTCAGCAGCAGTCCGCAGAGCACCCCCGCTCCGAGAGCCAGCATCCGGGTCAGGCCTTTTTCCTCTCCCCGGCTGAAAAGCAGCAGAAGCAGAAAAAGAGTCAGGGCGGCGGGCGTGTGATTGTTGATCGTCACGGAATAACTGAAAATCATGGTGGAAAAAATCACCGCAAGAGAAGAAAACACGCGGTATCCTTCCCCGGAAGAAGGCAGTCGTCTGCTCATCAGACGGTAGAAAAACGCATACAAAAGAAAATTCAGCGAATAAAAACACACAAAATGAATCAGAAAAAGAGTCAGGTGATAGTGTTCTGGAAATCCGATCCCCGTCAAATGACGCAGCAGAAAGTAAAAACACGCCGCCCAGAGCTGGATCAGCAGTGGCTTGTCGCTGTATGCGTGTCCCTCCAGAAGCACTTTATCCACCGCGCCGAAACGCGACCGGTCAATGGCAAAGGTCCCGTAATCGACCAGGGATTCCACTGTTGCCATCCGCGAAGATTCAATCCCTGACAGCGTCACTTCATCCTTCACATACACCAGGCCGAAGAGCAGAATCAGCACCAGTCCGGAGGCAAAGAGGTGTTTCCTGAAGAAGTTCATGATTTCCATTGTCACGGACACGCTTTCTCCTCTTTTTCCACTTTCTTTATCTGTCTCTCTCCGGACTTTCCCCCCCTGTATCCCTCTCCCGAATCCCTCTTTCTTCAGAATGGTGTTTTTCCGGGCCTCCGCTTTCAGAGTGGTGTTTCCTGCCGTTTTTCCCCGGCTCCGCCCTGCCCTTCCTTCCATTTTCGCGGAATGGGGGAGCGTGAAAGAGTGAAAAAGCGCGGATATCAGTTTTTTTAACCATAAACGAGGATATGGAAATGTCAAGGGAAAACGGGGGGATTCCCCCGGAGCAAATCATTCATTTCTCACCAGCGGAGAAGCCGGAAGGAGGAAAAAAGGGAGGGGGGACTGGAAAGAAGGAAGCCCCCTGACGAGAGAAGAGCTTCCAGAAGGAAGTCAGCTCAGCGCAGAGAGACTGCGGCAGCGCGTCCGGAAACGCCGGAACGCTCCGCTGCGTCAAGCATCGCCATCACTTCAAGGGAGTCGAGCGGATCGACCGGCTGAACGCCGTCGCGGATGAAGCGGACAATCTGCCGCAGCAGCATGGCATAGAAGGGGATCCTTCCGCTCACATTGGCAAGAGCCAGCTCTCTATCCCCGTCCCGGATCAGGGCGCCGTACTGTGACGAACCGCGCCGGAGCTCGACGCTTGCATTCCGTCCGTCTGAATAGGACACGAGAGCCATCCCCCCCCCCCCTTCTTCCCCCGATCATCTCCACCATGGCCGCCCCTCTGCCCATAATCCTTTCCAGCATTTCAAACGCATGCACCCCGTACCAGACCAGAGACGATCCCGACGCTGCCACACCGAGAGGCCCCCACACAGACACCGATTCCGGACACACCCCCTTCTTCAAAGCCTCCTCCAGATCCACATCAAAACGCAATGCCGAAGACGTGAAGAAACGAATCTTCTTCTCCTCCGCAATCCGGAGAATTTCCAGCGGATGATCCAGCGTATCCGCAAAAGGCTTGTCCAGAAAAATCGGTTTCCCGAGTTCCGCGGCACGGCGGAAATACTCCAGATGGAGCGAAGGGTCATTGATTTCCAGAAGAATGGCGTCGCAGTCGGCAACGGCTTTGTCAAAATCCTCCGTCACAGTCACTCCGATGCTTTCCAGGTAGGCCTGTCTCTGATCCAGTCCCTTCCGGTTCTGGAACGGGGTTTCAAAACGCAGGCAGCTTACGGCGCGGAGTTCCGGAACCCGTTCGGAAACGGGCGTCGCAGGATCCTGCATCAGCTGCGGGAAGGCAACGGCATGACTTGTGTCAAGGCCTATCAGTGCGGTTTTGATCGTTTTCATGACAATACAGTCTTCCTCTCATGTGATGGCTGTTTTTCTCAAGCGGGGGAGCCCCCCCTTTCTGCGGAGCGGAACTCCGCAGGGACGGGCGGGCAGCAGTCCTCCCGATTCACGGGAGCTCAAGTCTCGGAAGCGGATTCTGGCGGTGGGCTTCTTCCAGCACCCGGACCTGACGGCGGACTTCCTCAAGACGGATATCCGCTTCAGCCCCCTCCTTGAGCACCGCAAAGAAATTGGAATAGGCGGCTCGGCTTAAAAGAAGGAAAGTATCGGTTTTTCCATCGTGTTCAGGAGGGGTCCAGGATTCCGTCTGCCAGGGCAGGAGCTCCGAACAGTAGCTGCGTTTGAGGCTCCACTCCTTCCAGAATGTCTGTTTCGGAGCATCCGCGGGGAAGAAATATTTCCATTTCAGTCCGGAAGGTCCGCCCGTCAGGCCTCCGCAGGTTCCCTGAATGCTGTACTGATCGCCCTCCGGCCAGGCCAGAAAACTGCTGATCTGGATTTCGATGAGCGGACAGCCCTCTCCATAAAGACTCAGCAGGCAGAAGTTGTCCGCATCGCCTCCGAGTCCGTGATGGCGCGCCGCCATATGGCAGAACACTTCCGGATCCTTTTCCCCGAACAGCACAATGGCCTGATCCAGAGGATGCGGAGAGGGGGGAAAGATTCCGTATTGTTCCTTCCATCTTTTTTCTCTTGCGAAAGCGGGGGAGAGGAAAGCCCCTGCCGTCTCTCCCCGTACCGTTCCTCCGGGGACTTCTTTTCTCCCGCGCTTCCCCCGGATGATCCGCCTCCTGGGAAAGCCGCTCATTTTCCGCACACGGAAAACTGCGGACGGGGAAAAGAGAGATCAATCACGCTGAAAATCCACTCTGAAATCCGCACGGAAAAATCCGGGAGGAGGGGGAACGCCCTGCGGGAAAATATTCTCCGGCAGGATCCGGAGGATCAGGTTTCTCCGTTCCGGCGGAGAGGAAAGATCAGACATCCTTCTCCCGCTTCGTTTCCCCCGAGAAGGAGGCGGCGGAGTTTTTCGGCCGCCCGCCGGAACAGGCGGTCATGATCCTGCAGGAAACTGGTGACTTCCACCCCCCAGACATTCCGTTCCAGGTCATTGTCGAAATCGCTGTACAGCACATTCCTTCCCCAGCGGATCCCTTCGCGGCGCAGTCCCCAGCGCATGACGCTTCCCGTATGAGACAAAGAATCGGAAAGAATCAGCAGCGGAGACTCTACATTTCCGTCTGGAGAATTCTCCGGTTCAGGCAGCCGGGCTTCGAGTTCGGCCAATTTGCCCTCGAAATCCGAAGGAAGGGTCAGGACACGGTAAAAAGAGCTCGCTTCCCGGCAGGCTTCCATGAAGCCGTCGAAGCGGTACGCAGTCACCTCGGAATGCTGTTCGGAGCGGAGGAAGACGGCCTGCGCTCCGGGATGATCCCTCAGGCGCTCCGCCGTGATTTCACGGTACGCGGCAAAGTGATCGGTCGAGACAAACGGAACTCCCGGAATCACCCGGTTGATCAGCACCTGCGGAATCCGGGAACCCATCGACTCGATCGCGGCATACAGATGCCGTTCCGGACGAAGCCAGAGCAAACCGTCGAAGTCAAAGAGCCTGTCCAGGGAACCGGGCGTTTCAAAATCCCTTCCCGGCAGAATCGTCAGATCGAATCCGCTGCCGCGGAACGAATCCGGATCGCCTCCGCCGATCAGCGCCACGCGGAACAGACGGCCCAGAGTCGGCGCAACATAGGTTCCGGATCCGCGCCGACTGTTCAGCTTTCCTTTCTGCACCAGGGTCCGCACCGCATGGTCGAGTGTCGCCCGCGCCACCTGGAATTCCTTCATCAGCAATGTCCTTGGAGGAAGCGGCGCGTTCTCCGGATAGATTCCTTCCCGGATCCGGCGTTCCAGTTCCGCCGCAATCTCCCGAAACGGCTGTCCGCTCATGGAAAAACATCTCCTCTTGTCTTTTGCCTTCAAATCAGACTGGTTTTCTTAATAAAATATAATTTGACTAGTCATATTTTCAAGAAAAGTTTTCTCTTCCCAATCAAAAAAAACGGGAATTTTTCCAGGTTTTGCTTTCCTTCCCGGGAGGTCGGTCCTTCCCTGTTTTTCCTTCCCGGCGAGGAAGCGGCTCATTTCCTTCCGCATTCAGCCGGAAGGTGAAGAACGGGTGTGACTGCAGCGCAGTTCTCCGGAAAGAGAATCCCCGGACAAATCTCAAGGATGGCTGTGGCGGTGATGCGTATCCGGAGTATGGGCATGCGTATGGACACAGGGCGCGTGGACATGTTCATGCGCATGCCATCCCGTCACCGGGGGCACATGCACATGCGTATGATGCAGATCCGGATGCCGGTGGGCGTGATTGTGAGACAAGGCCTCATGACGGTGTTCATGAGAGTGTTTCTCATGGACCGCCAGCCAGACGCCCCATGCCATGAGCAGCACCGCCGGCAGAAAATTCCACGAAGGAATTTCCTGGAGGATCAGCATGGAAAGAAGCACCCCCAGGAAAGGAGCCGCCGCATAATACGCACTCGTCCTCGCTGCGCCGAGATGCCGCTGCGCCTTGACATAGCAGAAGATGCTCAGCCCGTATGCGACGAATCCCAGCAGCAGAGATGCAAGGATCCCGCTGAACGAATCCGGCAGAGGATCCTTCAGGAGCCACGCCAGCGCCAGAGCCGTCCCTCCGGACCCGAATCCCTTGACGACGACAATCTGCGCCGGAGATTTTTCCGACATGTTCCTCGTGCAGTTGTTCTCCAGCCCCCAGCATCCGCATGCCGCAAGGACCAGCAGTGATCCGTATGAAAAGTTCCATCCCCCTCCTCCTCCTCCCTCCCCCGCGGCGGAAAAGTCCACGCTGAGCAGCAGACTTGCCGCCGTAATCACCCCAAGGGAAAGCCACATGCGTTTCCCCACAGCCTCGTGAAAAAGACAGAACGCGGCAAGCGACGTCGCCGCCATCTCAAAATTCAGCAGCAGAGACGCATTCGCCGCTGAAGTCAACTTCAGCCCCAGCATCAGCAGCAGAGGCGCCAGCACATCCAGAAGAATCATGGAAACCGTCCAGGGCATTTCTTTCCGCGAAAGCGGCGCCTCCTTCTTCCTTTCGTCGGTCAAACGTTCCAGCAGAAACATCCCCACCCCCGCCCCCAGATACAGGAACGCCACCATGAACAGCGGGGATATCCCCCGGAGAAGAAGAGACTTTGAAAGCGGTGCATTCAGTCCGAAGAGAAACGCGGCCAGCAACACCGCCAGCACCGGGGATCGGCAGCATTCCGGCAAGGATGAAAAGATTTTCATTTTTACAGACAGCGCTCCGGGTGAGTTTTTTTCATTTTCTGCAATCCTCCGTTCTTCAAGGGATCCTTTTCCCAACGCCCCCTTCCCCCGCCCACATCCGGTTCCCCGCCGGAGCAGAGAAAGGAATGAAATCAGAGATCAAAGATCAGCTGAAATCCAGAGACTCCCACTTTTTCTCAAGCACGGCGGGAGAGGATTTGAGCGGGCCCTTCAGTTCAGGCGTATACGCCGCGATTCTGGCCTCCTCCAGCAGCAGGAAGTATTCCCGGAAGGATTCGTTCCGCTGTTCCCATCCGGGAGAACTTTCAGCCAGCAGACGGAATTTCCGGAGATACGGCGTAACGGCTTCCCCCTTGGCTTCGTCCTTCGCCGGAGAAGAGTTGACCGCACGCTCCAGACGCAGATTCAGAGAACGGAAATAACGGCCATAATTCTCCACGGCCTGCGGAGTTTTCAAAAAGCCATTCCGGAAAAGGAAATCCATCTGTTCCCGGACATCCCTCCCGGTAAAGGAATCCTCCGGGATTTTTTCCAGCTTCTTCACCAGGGAGGCATGGAGTTCCAGAATCCGTGAAAGGAGTCTCATGCGCTCTGAAACGATTCCTGCGAGTCCGTCGCGCGAGTTTTCGAGAAGCGATTCCCATGTTTCCGCGGAACGGATTTCCCACGGATCCCTGCCAAAAGATTCAAAGACGGCACTTTGAAGCAGATCCTCCCGCCAGTCGGAATAAGCGGAGAAGAAAGTTCTCTCCATATTTTTCCCGGGAGACTTCAGAAGCGAGCTAAGATGCCGGATCAGCGGAGCAAAGGAGAGCGAATACAGGCGGAAAAGGCCCTTGCGGTGACTGGCCTGCGCATCGCCTCGCTTCAGGAACAGCGCCCGGCCGACAGCTTCTTCCGATTCCTCCGTCAATGCCAGCCAGGCTTTTTTCCCGTTTCCGGAAGGCAGTTCGATCCATTCGGGCATGCTTCCTCCGGGGCCGGGTCCTCCCGGCCAGGTCTTCCAGCCGGAAAGAGACCACTCCCCCGCGGTTTTGATCCCGGGGGAAAGACGGTTCGGGATTTCCTTTTCCGGGGGATAGTCCAGAAGGATCTTCCGGACTTCCCCGTGTGCTCCGGTCAGGGCAAGTTTCATCCTGAGATATCCCGGCAGTTCCAGAGAATCAAAACAAGAGGGGGTCAGAGACGTCCCGTAATTTCCGTTCAGAAATTCGCAGAGTGCCTCCGGGAAAGGCTGCCCTGTAAAGATCTCCCCTTCCCGGAACGCCCGCAGCAGAGCCTCCGCACAGTCGGAGAGCGGATTCAGTTCCCTGCGCACGGCCTTCGGAAGCGAGCGCAGATAAAATTCCGCCTTCCACAGAAGAAAACCCGGAACCAGATAATCGGGAAAGTGACGGTCCGGAAGATTCAGACGGTCCTCCGGAATGAAGACGGTGATCCCGTCATTTTCCTCCCCGGGATCAAAAACATAGGAAAGACGCATGGATTCGCCGCAGGAAACAATCCGGTCCGGGAACTCGGCCGCTTCCGGGATCCGGACTCCGGGACAGAGGATATCTTCCTGCGCAGGAGTGTAATCCCGGCGGGAGGCAAGCCAGTCGCGCCGGAGAGCGTCCAGAGAACTGAGTCCGGGGGGCAGAAGCGTTTCCAGGTGATGCGCAAGCGCTTCTTCGTCAAGCAGGGCACCGGGACGGCGCATGCGGATTTCGAGTGTGCGGAGTCTGCCCGTCAGGCTCCGGAAGCGATCGAGCCAGGATCCGGGCAGGACGGCCCGTCCGGAAACGAGGGCCTCCCGGATAAACACCGTGCGGGCCGCTCCGGGATCAATGGACGAGTAATGTCTCCTGCGCCCGGGATGGACCAGAATCTGTCCCGCGGTCACTCTTTCCCGGGCATAGACGAATCCGCTTTTTTCATCCCAGGCGATCTGGTCGTAACTCCGTTTGCAGAGATGCGGCGCAGCCTCCTCCAGCCAGAGCGGATCCGCCTCCGCGTTGCAACGGGAAAACACGCGCGAGGTTTCCACACGCGCAAAAAACAGAATGTGCCGCGGCGGATTCCGGCGCGCTGCCAGCCCCGAACCGGGAAACAGCACAGACTTCCTGCCCGACATATCCGAATACAGCTTCTCCTCCTGGCGGTAAACGGCCATCTGACGTGGAATCCCGCACAGAAGCGCCTTGTGCACCGCATCATAATCAATCTTCTCAGGATCCGGCACATCAGCCGGCGATGGCGGACGCCCTCCCCTGCCCTCCAGCAGCTCCGCAAGATCCTCCGCAAGATCGCTCCATTCCCGGAGACGCCGATAATTCAGATAGTGCTCCTTCGCAAAACGCCGCAGCGCCTGACGGGATCCGTTCTTTTCCCTCAGCACCCCGCACAGCGCGTCCCAGAGCTTCAGCGCTGAAAGAAAATCCGAACGATCCGAACGGAAGCGCCTCTGTGCCTCATCCGCCGCCTTCGCATGTTCAAACGGTCGCTCACGGGGATCCTGAATCGAAAGAAATGCACAGATCACCAGCAGTTCCGCAGAGACCTTCCGGCGAAGCGATTCCAGAAGAATCCTGCCCAGATGCGGATCCAGCGGAAGAGCGGCAAGCTCGCGCCCGGTTTGCGTCAGACGGCCGTCGGCGTCGAAGGCATGGAGATCCTCCAGAGTCCGGACTCCCTCCCGGATCTGCGCGGGGGAAGGAGGGTCTACGAAGGGAAACGTCTCCACCCCCGGCAGACGCAGCGCCGCCATCTGAAGAATCACGCCCGCCAGGGAGGAACGGCGGATTTCCGGATCCGTGTACTCAGGCGCGGCGGCAAGAGCCTCTTCCGAATACAAATGCACGCAGACACCGTCGCGGAGACGGCCGCAGCGCCCGCGGCGCTGACGCGCGCTCGCACGGGAGACAAATTCCACGCGCAGCTCCTGAATCCGCGTCCCGGGATTGTAGCGGCTCAGACGCACCAGCCCGGAATCAATCACAAAACGGATCCCCGGAATCGTGAGAGACGTTTCCGCCACATTGGTCGAAAGAATAATCCTCCGTTTATTCCCGCGCTGGAAAATGCGTTCCTGTTCTCCAGAGCTCAGCCGGCCGTAGAGGGGAAGAATTTCCGTCTGCGGAAGGCCCCGCCCGTTCAGAAGTTCCGCAACGGAGCGGATTTCGCGTTCCCCGGGCAGAAAGACTAGAATGTCGCCGCGCGGATCAAGCTCCTCCAGAAACGCCGCCGCGCGGGAAACGCTTTCGGGAAGATCTTCCTCCTCCTCCGGTTCCAGGTAACAGTCCTCCACAGGGTACAGGCGTCCTTCCACTTCTATGACAGGCGCCCCGCCGAAAAAATCTGAAAGGCGTTCCGCATCCAGTGTCGCCGAGGAAATGATCACGCGCAGGTCCTTCCGCCGCGGCAGAAGCAGTTTCAGATATCCCAGAAGAAAATCAATGTTCAGGGTGCGTTCATGGACTTCATCCAGAATGATGCAGTCATACTGTCTCAGGGCGGGATCATCGCGGATTTCCGCCAGAAGGATGCCGTCGGTCATGAATTTGACAACGGTCGAATCACATGTCCGGTCGTCAAAGCGCACCTGGTAGCCGATTTCCTTTCCGCATTCGCATCCGCATTCCCCGGAAAGTCTCCGGGCGAGCGCGGACGCGGCAATCCTTCTCGGCTGCGTGCATCCGATCCGCCCTCTTCTTCCATACCCGCTCTTCAAAGCCACTTTCGGCAGCTGCGTGGTTTTCCCGGATCCCGTGGCTCCGCAGACGATCACCACTGAATTCGTTTTGAGCGCCTCGCCGATTTCAGAAGCTTTCGCCGAAACGGGCAGTTCCTCCGGAAATTCGCATTTCAATTTCTCCGCATGAGGGAAGAGCGAGCGTTCCGCCGCACGTTCCAGAGAGGAAAGGAAACGGACCGTCTCCTCCGTGGAGAAAAGGCCGGATGCGGCACCGGGCCCGGTGGCGCCTTTCCCGGAGGAGAATTTCTTCCATTTCCGGTACTGCGGCAAAAAACGGGTGCGGTCCGTATAACGGAGTCTGTCCCACAGGGAGAGGATCTTCCTGCGGGTCTGACCCGGATTGCCGAAGCCTGCAGCGCCGCTGCTGCAAGGAGGGGTCTCATGTGCTGCTGAGAAAGGGCCTGTTGACATGGATTCCTGGACTCGCCGTCGTGATGGACTGAAAAAAAGGGAAGAAAATATAACACGTCCGGCGCGACTCCGCAAGCGGCGGAATGGGGAAAGAGCGTTCTATTTCTTCTCCAGATTAAATATGTTGCTGACGGAGTTGGACGTGATTCCGGATCCCCAGAAATGACGGGCGACGGTCGTGGAAGACTCATTCACATAATGTCCATCGTAAAAGATCAGATTGTGGGTTTTGGAACGATGGCGCCCGATGGTGAAATCCTTTTTGAAATCGTCTTCAGACGTGTCCGTAAGTTTACTCGGCTGGACATCATATCCGCCGGGGACCACGGTCCAGTTACCCGCGACCTCAAAAAAATTCACCGTCGTCCCGGGAAATTTCATCGTCGAGGTACCACGGGTATACTTGCCTGTATTCGAATTCGGAATATACATCACATTGGAACTGTTGCAGCGGTAGTGTCCCCGCTGATAATAGATTGTCGCATTCTGAAGACTCATCGGGGAGGAGGGACAACTGAAAACCGGGCTGATTTTTCTGGTTTTGGGATCTTTCGGAATATCCCTTCCCAGTGACCCCGAATCCAGATGCAGGTAGTCTCCGATCTTCTTGTACCAGTAGTTCCGGCCGGCTCCCCAGCCGTCAATGTCGTCACAATACGGCAGGAACACTCCGAAATCATTCAGATAGTTCTGGGAAAGAAGGTACATCTGTTTCATATTGTTCGAGCAACTGATCATTCGGGCGGTTTCCTTTGCCGAACTCAGTGCGGGCAGAAGAAGCGATGCCAGAATCGCTATGATCGCTATCACCACCAGAAGCTCGATCAGCGTAAAGCAATGAGGACCTCTCCCCTCCCCCGGGGGAAACACGCGTACGGACAAACCATTTTCCCTGTCAGAACAGATCGCAACTTTCATTCTGCATTCTCCTGAAATAGATGGCAAACTTTTGAGTTTCATTCTTATTCGTAAATCGGCATACCTGTGCTCAGTGTCCCGTAAACCATGTCCCCTCTGGAAAGCCAGCTGCCAGGAGTCGGCATGGGAACAGTCCCCACATGAAAATCCGCATACAGAAGATTCGCCGACAGCACATGACGGTGATATCCGACTCGGCATGGGGACCCGTTCACCATCGTTTCCGACGCACGGACAATATATGCCGACTGCGGCGTGTTCACATAGATCGGATTCCCCAGCCCGTCCTTGGCTCCGTCACAGAGCACCAGAGTCCGGGTCGGCTGTTTCAGGCGCGTCAGCGGAACGGCATACATCTTGAGGGCAATCCCCTGATTCAAACTGCTGTAGGCAACACTGAAAGTATAAACATCTATCATTGCGGTCGTCTTCGGCGCGGAAGGGCAGGAAGCAACTCTAGACAATGTTGCCTTAGGCAGATATTCCTCCATGAAAACATCCGGATTGGGATAACGAAACGTCCCCCCAGCGTTCTTGTATTCAGGCTGAAAAGGAACGACATAGGCATTGTAGTCGTTTGCATAGATCGCCTCGATCTGCCCAATCTGCTTCATATTGGACATGCACTGTGTCCTTCTGGCCATTTCACGCGCATTGCCCAGCGCGGGAAGAAGCATCGCCGCCAGAATCGCAATGATCGCTATCACCACCAGAAGCTCAATCAGCGTGAAAGCCTTCCCCGGGGAAAACGGTTTTTCGTCCCGTTTCCTCTTCCTCTGCAATTCCGCTTTGAAAAAAATTCTGCTGTTCATGATCCTCATTGTCCGTTTCCCATTCAGACTATCAGACTCAACTCCGACCCGCTTCCACCCGGCGGCTTCCGTTTTCTTCCAATTCAAGATTCAAAGCATCTCAGACGCTGAAAGCGATTCCACCGATTCTCTTTTCATATAACTGCACGGAATGCGCACACAGGGGCGGTATTCCCTTTTCTTCATCAAATCCAGCAATTCCGCTGCCAGTGCGGAAGCGATTTCCCTTTTCGGCAGATCAATGCTGCTCAGGGATGGAACCGTGTATCCGGCAGACGCCGTATTGTCGTAACCGGCGACTGCCATATCGTCCGGAACCTTCACTCCCGTTTCGTGACAGGCCCTGAGCACTCCCCGGGCGATCTCGTCATTGTAACAGAACACGCAGTCGGCCTTTTCTCCCATCGTCTGAAGGAACTGCTTCATTCCCCGGTATCCGCCCTGCACGTCCGCACTCACTCGGATGTGGCGGATCGCAACGGATCTCTTTTCCCATTCCCGCGCATACACGCGGCAACGGTGAATCTCCGCAGACGGCGCCAGAAGAAGCGGACGGCTCTGTCCGGAAAGGCAGAAACTGTCCACCATCTCCGCTATGGCAGCGGAAGGATCCGAACGCACGGAACGGATCCAGGGGACCTGCTGTTCCTCCTCCCCGACTTCATCCCCGTCAAACAACACCAAAGGAAAGGAGGCGGAACGGTTCTCCGAAAGCCAGATCTCCCGGCTCCAGCCGAACGCCACAGCGCCTGCCACATTCAGCTGACGCAGCAGTCTTACCGCCTCCCGCGTCTCCTCATCGCTGTTGCTTTCCGATACATACACAATGTATCCGTGCATACGGAACTGCTGCAAAAGTTCGTGGAACAAGCTCGAAAAAAACGGATTTTCCATCGAAGGAAACAAAATGCCGATCAGATTGGTCTTCCCGTGACGCAGCATCCGCCCCGCAAGCCCCGGCTGATAACCGCATTCCTCCGCAAAGCGAAGCACTTTTTCCGTCACTTCCCGCGAAATCCGGGATTCCCCCTTCAAGGCCATGGAGACTGTCGCCTGAGAAAGATTCAGGGCTTCGGCTATCTGTTTCTGGTTCATCTGAGCGGGCATCCTGTCTTTTTTATTTATACGTATAAATTATACTGCATTTTCTTTCCTCTGTCAATACCCCTTATCAGCTTCCAATCAAAAAGAAATGTTTTTCAAACATGGTTTTTGGAAAAGAGATTCTCCCATTGTCTTCTCAGGGAACGGGCAGAGTTCATTTCTTCTCTTTCTGTCTGAAATGGTTGCAGAATGCCGTTTTCGTTCCGTCCTGCTGTTGCGGCGGCGGGCGGGGTGAGAGGGATCTCAAGAGGGAAAAAAGGGGGCGGGAGAGGCCAGGATAGTGAGGGGAAAAAAAATAAAATGCCCGGAACCGGAGAAGGGGAAATGCTTCATCCAGTCCCGGGATTCTGTTTTTACTGTTTGTGAAGGAAAAGATTATTTCACATCCTTGAGAACGCCGGGAAAACCGGTCGCCTTGCAGTTGATGGTCTTGAAGACAAAGTAGTCATTCGTGTTGATAACATACTTTGCGCCAAGCAGCATATCGGAATTTGCCGTCTTGCAGGCATTGTAGACGGCTCCCTGCTTCGCGACAGCAAGAGGATCGATGGTCAGAAGAAACGAGTTGTTGTTCTCCCTCATCACAAAGGAATCATCAGCAAAATTGGAAACGCCCCATGTGAAAATCCCGAACAAACTGTAAATCGTGGCTTCGCCGGAAGCCGCAGCCGCCTTTTTCTCAATGACAGCCTCATATTTCTTTTCCACGGTGACTTCCGGAGCATAAGCCCCCTGACTCGTGTTCCTTGTGGCACAGCCGCTCATAAGCACCGATGCGAGAACAGCACTTCCGGCCAACAACAGCACACTCTTTTTCATTTTCTGACACTCCTTTGCGTCAAGTTTCTATTCTGAATCCGGGCGAATCCCGGGTCAGGTCTGGGCACACGGAAATATGAAGTCCTTCCATGGATAGGAGGGGAATCCCCCTTACACCTTACACTTCCCTTGACTCATTATTCCCGCTATGTACAATTGAATATCAATCCTGAAAAAAACTCCTCTTCAGCTTCATTTGGATCCCCCTTCGGAAGATTTCTCAGAGCGTCTACTTCCGTGCCTTGTTTCCGCACCCGCTTCTTTTCAGCATCCCCCCTGCCCCCCGCAGTTTTCACCACCTGCAGTTTTCCCCTTCTGCAAAGCAAAGGGACGGGACACAGGAAGATGAAAAAGATCCCGGACCCTTTCTGCCCGCTTTTTCCCTTTTGCACGGAAAGAAGAGAAAGAACTGATATCGGGTATTGTATATCAGGAAAAAAATTTTTCACTCCCCCCGGGAAAAAAACTTTCCCTTTTTTTATTTTCTTTTATTACTCCTGTTATTTCCGTTGACGCTTTCCTGCCGCCAGGATTCAGAAGGCATACGGACTTCACGTCACCCACTTTCATGTTTGACTGTACTCTTTTCCCTTCTTTCAGGGGGGGAAACCGCCTTCCACAGCATCCGTTTTTCGGGAAATCGCAAAAGAAAGAAGGGAGAGGGGGGAGAGAATGCGTCTTTATTCTTTTCCGCTTGAATTCATCAGGCCTTCCCGATATAATAATAAAGCATCCTGTCTTCAAAAAACATCCTGACCGGCAGATGAAGGGGGAAGAGAGGGAAGAAAAACCTATTAGGAACCGAAAACGAGGAGAAAAACTGATGGTGAACAGAAATCTCTGGGTCTGGGGCTATGTCATGGACCGGATCCCCGGGAAGGTGCCGTTCCTTCCCTTTCAAAGTTACTGCAGTCTGGAAACGGCCTGTTCCTATTTCGGGGCGGAGAACGCCGTTTTTATGAATTCAACGCATTCGATGGAGAGTCTGAATGACCAACTGTTCGGCTATTTGAAAAATTGCAGGCAAGTCGTCTGCGGGCTCGAACACGGGCACTATCTGGAGGCGGCTGAAAGAGTCAGTGACTTTTCTCTCAGTCATCCCAATGTGGAGGGCGCAGTCATCGACGATTTCCTGGACGAGGTCGGAGACTATTACAAAGGTCCCAGCGCCGGCATGCCTCCCGAAGAACTCAAAGCCATCCAGCAGGCGCTCAAAAAACACAATCCCGCACTGAAACTCTACGTTGTCCGCTACACCAGACAGTCAAAAGAGGATCTTCTTCCCTATCTGGATTATTTCGACGTCCTCAATCTCTGGGTCTGGCATTCGACCCGCGACTTCTGGGAAGCCTCCTATCTGGACGAAATCGCAAAATTCCGGAAACTCTACCGCAAACCCATTATGCAGGGCCTTTTCATTCATCATTACGGATTCTGCGACAACGAACAGCCTCCCATGGATCCCGAACTCATGAACATCCAGTGCGAACGCATCGGGGCGGAACTCAGGCAGGGACACATCGATTCCTGGTGCCTTCTTCAGAACGGCTGGCTTTCCCTCCCCTCCCACCGCGCAACGGTGAAGGTTCTGAAGGACTATCTCGACTGGCATTACGGAACCACCACATTCCGTTAAAGACAGAAGAAATCCCTTCTTCTCTTCGCGCTCCTCCCTCCCATTTCTTCCCCCCCTCCTCTTACTTTTCCTCCCGCCGTTTTGTCTATCTCGCGGATGAGGAAGGGGGGGAAGCCGTTTTTTTACGCCCGCGGGCACAAGCTGTCAGAGTTTGCGGTATACTCTGACATAGTCGATTTCAAAATCCTTCGGATAAACGAGATCCGGATCCACATTGCCGATCCAGCCGGAATACTGGAAAAGAGCGAGCAGAATGAACATTTTTTCCTGAGGTGTGGGCCCCTTCCAGATTTTTATGACATTGCCGTCGAAATACCATCGGATACAGCCTTCCTCCCATTCCATGGCCCAGACATGGAAGTCGTTGGAAACATCGACGGGAAGGGGATGAAGGAAATGGGCGTCTTCTGTGAAATGAACGTTCAGGTCCACCTTGCTTTCCGTATCGGAAACATAGCGGCCCTGCTGCTCGAAGATGTCGATTTCCAGGACGCCTTCACCGACGGTTTTCCTTCTTCCGTCAATGGTGTATTCCTGTTTGGCGGGATCAACCTGGTGAAGCCAGAAAGCGCTCAGAAGACCCTCTCCGCGCGGAATCCGGCAGCGGACTTCAAAGAGGCCGTATTTCTGGGAAAATTTTTCCAGAATGCAGTACTGATCCGGGGTGGCGCCGATCCGGTGGTCGGATGTGGTGACACAGCTCACGCACTGATGACTCTTTCCCGGACGAAACGGAAGTGTTTCGGAAATACGCAGTTTCAGGAGACTGTCTTCGATCACGTAATGCGCATTGTGATCCACCCATCGCTGAGGAAGTCCGCAGCGCTTGAGGTATTCCACGCGCCCGGAACGATAGGCGGGATACCAGTAGATGTCGTTCAGCTGAGGACGGTCAAATTCATCATGGAACGTCAGTTCCCAGCCAGGTTTTTCCCAGTCCATTCTGTTTCTTCTCCCTGATTTCAAATTCAATGATTGCGTTCGCATGCCTTTCCCCATTTTTGTCTTTGCCATGCATCCTGAAGGAACGCATATTCTGCGGAATCCGCATGCGGTCCGATCCGGGTCGGCAGGAAGGGGGAGGAGAAAGCTCCGGGGTGCGTATCTTCCACTCCGGCAGTCCTGCAGAGGGAAAATGAGGATCCGTCCCCAATCATCTTCCGGATCATTTTTCATCTCCATGACAGAACTTTTCAGGGAGTATAATTTCACAGAAGAAAAAGTCAATACTGATTTTGAAAATCGGACTAAAATCCTGAACTTCAGTCTTTCTCTTTTTCTCTCTCAGAATCCGAAGATGATTCCGTCTTTCTCTCTCTCCTCCGCCTTTTCCTTTTGCGCAACTACTTGCAGGCGATTCTGAAAATTTTCCTGTCATCGTTGCACTTCTGCTTTTTCCTCTGTACTTTTCCCGGACGATTCCCACCCGTGAATTCCTCCGATTCTCTCAGGAAGATTCCTCTTCCGATTGAAAATTGAAAAAAGCGTGCGGAAAAACCGGAAAAGGAATATTTTTATTTTTATAACAGTTGACTTTATAGCTGTTGTATTGTATAATTATCATCAAAACAGGGAAAGGATCGGGCAGGAGCCGATGCTCCAGGAGAAGAATTCCCCTCTCCGGAGAAATCCTTCTCCAGCGCCGCTTCTTCTTCCATCTGAGTGAAGAAGAGGAGAAAACACAGGAAACACGGAAGGAGAACTGCAGATGATTTTCAATTCAGACAACCGTTTTGAAGACAAAGAACACGAGGCGTTGATGGGACTCTGGTGGTCCGGAGTTCTCTTGAAACGGGAATCCAAAAAATTCTTCAAGGGACGAACCTTTTCCGAATCACAGTTCAACGTGCTGATGTCGCTGAAATATGCGGACCGGGATCTGTCGCAACAGGATCTGAGCCGGCGTCTTCTGGTGGACAAGTCCAATTTGACCGGTTTGATCGACACGCTGGAGGAACTGGATTTTGTCCGTCGGCGGAAGGAACCGCAGGACCGCCGTTTTCATCGGCTGGAACTGACGGAAAAAGGTAGGATGTTTCTACAAGGGATCGAACCGGCATACTGGGAGCTGGTCCATCGGATCATGTCTGTCTTCAGGGAGGACGAAATCTGCCGGATAACCGAATACATGGTCCGGCTCCAGGAAGGACTGGAAAAAGATGAATGAATTCTGCGTCAGGGAAGCGATGCGCCGCGTCGCCGCGAGTCTTGCCGCCGTCCCCGCAGCCCGATGCAGTTCTGAGACGATGCGCTTCGGGGATGGAAAACGAAGCAGTGCGGGAAAGAGTTCGGAAGCAACGGGAAAGGAAGGGAAGAACTTATTCATCGCACTTTTCCGAACTTTTGTTTTCCTCCGGCCTTCGGGAACGGAGGAATATCTGAATCCAGCTGGAGCGGAAAAAACGGCGGGGACTCCTTCCCTCCCGCGGAGGAAAGAGAGTCTGTGGAGCTTCCTTTACTATTATCTGCGTTCCATGCGTCTCTATTATGCGTTTGTGACGGGTTCCACCACAGCCGCCGGGATTCTTGCCGCCCATGTTGTTGAGCCTGTTCCGGGATCTACGGCGGAGGGTGGCTGCGGATTTGCGTTTTTTTCACTGCCTGCAGTACGCGAGTGTCTTGCTCTGGTCATCGGATTCCTCGCATGGGGAGTGAATCAGATATTCAACGACTACGGAAACCGGAAGGAGGATGCCAGGAATGCACCGGACCGGCCCATGGTGAACGGAAATCTGCCCGTGTTCCCGGCGCTGCTTTTATCGTGCGTTCTGATGCTTGTTTTTGCTGCGGCGATCTTCCTGGCGGCACCAGGAGCGTTGATCTTTCTCATTTGCGGGGCGCTTCTGAATCTTCTGTACAATTTCGGGAAGAAGATTCCGATAGCGGGATGCGTACTTTACGGGCTTTCCATTTCCATGTGCTATTTTTTTGGTTTTTTTGCGGCCGGCGGGAGGAATTTCAATTTTTCCGGAGGAGGCGGATACGGGATGGGCACATGGATTCCGGAAGGGATGATTTTCCCATGGATGATCTGCATCATTCTGCATGCGTCGATGTGCTATTTCAGCTGTTTCAAGGATATGGAGGGTGACCGTGCGGTGGGAATACGGTCTATCCCGGTGATTTTTGGATACCGGAAGGCACTTCTGGGGGGAATGATTCTGGAAGGTCTGCTCCTTCTGAGCTTCGGAATCATTGCAGCTGCGGGTTTGCCGGGGGGAGCAGTATCCGGGGGGAAGGCGCCGGACGGCATGGAGGGGACGGCGGCCGCCGCCTCCGTATGGATCGCTTTCTGCGCATGGGCGATAACGCTTCAGGAAGCGCTCCGGCTTCTGTTCCTTCTGAGGCGGAAGCGTTTGCATGAGGCGACCTGCGCGAACTGCCGGAACTGTGTTGCGCAAATGCTGCTGCTCTGCTGTCTCGGCATGGAAACGACATGGGAAAAACTGACCGTGCTTGCTGCGATTCCGTTTTCACTGATGATGATTCAACTTCTTTTCGGGTGGTACGGAAATGAAAAGGAATAAATTTCTTACGGGGGCAGAAAAAGCGGCATTGTATTTGCGGATCTCGCTTGACTGCGCATGGCGTCTGAAGTCGCCGCGGACACTGTTCCGTGCGGCGGGATTCACGAAGGTGTTTTTCCGGCACAAGGTGCGCCGTCTGCCGGGGGGAAGGTACAAGCTGGACTTCTACATGCCGGCCTATCCTTCGGACGCGTTTTTCAGGGCTATGGAAGACAAACTTCTCTGGCGTCCGCCGAGGCCGATCTCGGTGGTGCTTTCGATCACGAAGGCATGCGTCTGCCGCTGTCCGCACTGCTATCAGCGGCAGGATCCGGCGGAGGAACTCCAGCTGGACAGGCTCCTTCAAAACGTCCGAGAGCTCCGGGATTTCGGGATATCCGCCTGGGCCGTCGAAGGGGGAGAGCCGCTGCTGAAATTCGAGCGTCTGGCAGCGGTTCTCCGGGAACTTGCCGGACAGGAAGTCTGGGTGAATTCCAACGGTTTTTCCGCAACGGACGAAAAAATTTCCATCATGTCGGAACTGGGCGTGACGGGCGTCATGAGTTCCATCCACTCCCCCGACCCGGAAACACACGATGCCTTCACCGGAGTCCCGGGCTCCCATGAACAGGCCCTGCTCTTTCTGGAAAAATGCCGCCGGAAAGGCATGCTCACCGGATTCAATACCGTACTCGGGGATGAAGCCGTTCTTTCCGGAGGCATTGAAAAAATCATGGTCCTCGCCGAAGAACGGGAGGTGGACTATGTTCAGCTGATCCATCCCAAACCGAGCGGACGGTGGCTCGGGAGAAATTTGGAAAGTGCTCTTTCCTCCGAAGCCGTCCAAAGGGCCTGCGAAGCGCAGATCCGATACAATTCTGGGAAGGAAAAACACTCTCCGATCCTGACGGCGCAGGTTTTTGAGGAATCCCCGGAAATGCTCGGCTGCTGCGGAGGCGGAATCGACCGCTTTTACATCGGAGCGGCGGGAGACGTTCAGCCATGCGAATTCGTCAATCTCTCTTTCGGCAATCTGAAGGACGTCTCATTCAGGACCGCCTTTGAAAGAATGCGCGAGGCCTTCCCAGTCCCCTGCTGCGAATGGATCTGCCGGACGCGCGCCCCTGAAATCGCCGCGGCGGCGGAGAAACTGGCAGAGGAACGGAACCATGCGCAAGCAGCTTGTAAAAGAGGAGAAAAAACAGATGCCCGGCCCCCCCAGGGAACGGAAAGCGGCAGGACTGTTCTTCCGCTCCCCTGGGAAAAGACACGTGACCTCGTTGCGAAATGGAAAAAGCAAAGCGGCACCCCGACTCCGCTCTATCAGAAAATGGGGATTTACCGATGAAACGATATCTGATTCTGGTCAATCCCTCCTCCGGCGGGGGCAGGTCTCTGAGTCTGTGGGCGCGTTTTGCCCGGAGGCTTCCGAATTCGGAAAGCGTGATTCTGCACAGCATTGAGGAAGCCTCCGAACGAGCGGAGGAGGCCGCGGAAAAGGGAACGGCGGACGCCGTCATCGCACTGGGGGGAGACGGAACCATCCACGCGGTCGCCAACGGTCTTCTCCGCAGTTCCCGCGGCGGCGGCAGCGACGGCGACGGAGCTTCCCTCCTTCCCCTCGGAGTCCTCTACGGCGGCACCAGTCCTGATTTCTGCCGCTTTCACGGAATTCCGCTGGATCCCGAAGCCGCGCTGGAAGTCATTCTTGCAGGGCATGCGGAAAGGGTTGAAGTTCTTCAGATTGAGCACAACGGGAAGATCCGGCGCGTTCTCTGCTCCTGCAATTTCGGGATGGGCGCGGATGTGGCGCAGCAGGCCAATACCCTGCGCCGTTTCTGCGGGGACCGGACGGGAACACTGCTCGCATTGATCCGGAATCTTCTGAAAAGTCCGGAATACGATTATATGCTCAACGGCCGTCCTCTGAAACACTGCAACCACCTGCTCATCACACGGATGCCGTACATCGCAGGAGGTCTGAAAATTGCGCTTCCGCCGCTGAAGGAAGAGGAATATCTGCTCTGGCATCTGCGGAATCATTCCTTTCTGAACTGGCTGGGACTTCTGGGGAAATTCTACCGTGGAGCCCCCTGCGGAGAAAGTGCGGTCTGTTCGGGGATGCTGGAAATCGACACCCTCCCCCCCGGAGCTGACGGAGGAAAAATCGAATATGACGGAGATCCCCGGGGAACACTCCCCGCAAGGATCTCTCCCTCGGAACGGAAACTTCTTCTTCTCAAACCAGGAACAAATGAGAGGCAGTCATGAACGAATCCCGGTATATCCGGCTCTTTTCCGGAATTCACGGAAGCACGCCCTATCTCGCGGACGCGGAAATCATGGCCCGTCCGGACGGATTTGCCTTGTTCTCCATCGACAGTTTTTCCGAAGAGGAAGACTTCTTCCGGAACACTCCCCCCGGCATCATCGGGCACAACATGGCCGCCGCGGTCTGTTCCGACCTTCTGGCATGCGGAGTCCGGCCGGAACTGCTGCTCCAGGCATGGAACATCGATGAATCACGGGGGGAGGACTACTACCGGAGGATCGCAGACGGCATTGAAGAAGTGCTGCGCCATTACAGAGCGTTCTCTCCCGGCGGCGACACGGGATCTGCAAAGCAGTGGAACTACACCGCTGCCGCAATCGCCCACAGCGCTTCCGCACCCGTGCGGCGCAGGACTTCCAGACGCGTTCCGTTCGATCTGTATCTTTCCGGCGGACTCGGGACAACGAATCTGGCAGTGTTCCTGGGCTCTCCGCTTCCGGAAATCCCCCTGCGCGAGCCCGTGCCTCCGGACGCGCTCTTCGGAACCGACACCAGCGGAGGATTTTTCGATGCTCTGGAGAACTTCCGCCGTGTCAACCGCGGGATGAGACTCTGCATCGATCTGGAGCGGGTTCTTGCCCCGGAACTCCGCACGCAGTGCCCTCCGGGAATTTCCAGTGCGTATTTCACACTGATCGGAGGCGCGGGCGAATATGAACTGCTCTTCGCTGTCGAACAGGGGACGGAACTTCCCGGAATGATCCACATCGGGGAAGGCGATTTCAGAAAGGACGATGATCCTCGGAACGAGATCACCTTTCTGGAAGGGGGAAGCCCTCTTGGAAGCATGAAAACCCCTCCGCCGGATTACCGGGACATTCCCCCGGAACGATATCTGCAGGAAACCGGAAACTATTTCAAGGAGGTGCTGGAAGAATGACGAAATCCCTGTTTGAAAAATGTTTTGCATACGGTTCAGGAGGCATCGAAGAAAAGGCGGAACTTCTGGAGAAGGAGCTCAAACGGAATCCGCCGTCGTACTACGAAGGGCTGCAGATGGTGCTGCTGGAAGGAGTGAAACCGGTCACGAAAGTCCGCACGCCCTCCGGAGAAGTCCGGGACATGCTGATGTTCGGGAGCAATTCCTTTCTGAATCTGAATCATCATCCCCGGGTGCTCGAAGCAGGACGCCGCGCCGCGGAACGCTTCGGCTCCGGAAACGGATCGCCCCCGCTCTATGCCGGACAGACCGTGATCCATGAAGAACTGGAGGAGGAACTGGCCCGTTTCTGCGGGACGGAAGCGGCAGTCCTCTTTCCGGCGGGATACAGCGGGAATCTGGGCGTGCTTTCCGGACTCTGCCGGAGCGGAGACACCATCTGCTGCGACGCTGACAACCATGCCTCGCTTTTCGACGGAGTCCGTCTTTCGGGCGCCACTTTTCTTCCGTACCCCCATTTGAAGCCTCGCCGTCTGGAACAACGTCTGCTGCAGAGGGAGGCATCCGACCACAGCCCGTCATCAGGCGGCCCCTCCCCCCTCTCCGGACACGGGGAGAAAACGGAAACGGGAAAAAATTCCGGCGGACTCCTGATCGTTTCGGACGGAGTGTTTTCCATGGAAGGCAGTCTTGCTCCCGTGGATGAACTGGTCCGCCTGAAAGAACGCTTCGGAGCCTTCCTGATGATCGACGACGCACACGGATTCTGGGCCGTCGGCCCCGACGGCGCCGGCACGGCCGCCTGTTTCGGACTCCGGGACAAAGTTGACCTGCACTACGGCACCTTCAGCAAAGCGCTGGGCCAGACGGGAGGATTCGCGGCAGGGAAAAAATCCGTCATCAACTATCTGCGCTATTATGCCAGAAGCTGTTTTTTTTCGAGCGGGATTGCGGCAGTTTCCGCGGCGGAGATTCTCGAATCCGTCAGAATCGTCCGGGAGGAGCCGGAACATCTGGAAAGGCTCCGCCGCAACCGGGACTTCTTCCAGAAGGAGCTCGAAGACGCCGGATTCAACACCCTGAACAGCCGTTCGGCAATTCTGCCGCTTCTGGTCGGGGACGAGGAAAAACTCGGGCTGTTCCAGAAAGATCTCTTCCGCGCGGGGATCTTCTCCAATATCGGGACAACGCCCGCGGTGAGTGCGAGAAAGTGCCGTCTCCGGCTGAATGTCATGGCCACTCATTCGCGGGAACAGCTTGCGCGCGCGGCGGAAATTCTTCTCGAAATCGGGAAGAAATATGAAATAGTGTGATCAGGGGAGAGCAGATCAGAGAAATTTTGTGATTTTTTGATTCTGCCATTAGAGCATTTTGTCGTCCGCTCCTGCTTCCGGCACGGGCACAGAGAGTTCATCCACAGCACACATCTTCATTTTCATTCTGGAGAAGGAAAAAGAGAAAGGAAAAAGAGAAAGGAGTTCCTTGCCATGAATCGGGTTCTCATTACCGGAGCGGGGGGCTATATCGGATCCAACGCGGCTCTGTATTTTCTGCAAAAAGGCTGCCGCGTCACGGGAATGATTCACCGGGAAGCGGCGCCGCGGCGTCTGGAAGGCACCGGGATCGAACTGGAAAAGGCGGAATTGTGCGATCCAGGCTCGCTGGAACGGCTCTTTGATCACAGGACCTACGACTTTGTGATCCATATTGCCGCCCGCGCCGGCGACACGGGAAGGGACGAAGTGTTCCGGAAAGTGAATTATGAAGCCGTCCGGCAGCTTGCACTCCTGAGCATGAAACACCATGTGAAACGCTTCGTCTACCTTTCCACTTCAGACGTCTACGGGCTGCACGACTTCCATGGGGAAGGCGAGGACGATCTTCCCCTGGACCATTCCGCCCGTCATCCATACCCGAAATACAAAATTCTTTCCGAGGAATGGCTTCGCGCGAATCTTCCGCAGGAACGTTTCTCCTGCGTTCGTCCCTGCGTGGTCTGGGGGAACGGGGACAGCACCATCACTCCGAGAGCAATCGCCTTTCTGAAACGTTCCCCCTTCGTCTTTCACTTCGGGACCTGGAAAGGGGAGAACCGCTGGCCGCTTGCGCATGTGGAAAATGTCTGCCGGACTCTTTTCGCCGCGATGATCCTGCCGGAAGCAGGCGGGAGGGGCGTCACCGTTCTCGACAGCAGGCGGACCTCGCTCCGGGAGTTCTACCATGCAGTCGCGGAGAAATATCTGCCGGGGAAAACGCTCCGGGAAATTTCTCTTCCGCTCTGGAGCATTCTTCCGGCGGCATGGTTTTCCAGCACATTCTCCGGGGACAAGGCGCTCTTCGATCCCACGCTCTACTCTCTTGCCACCATCACGCATCATCTGGATTTCAGCAACGCCCGGATGCTCGAATGGCTGAGAAAGGCGGGAACGGAAGAAGAAAAAGACGGCACTTTCTGAACAACAGGCGCAGTCTCCGGAAATTTCCGGAATTTTCCGGGAGAATGTTCAAGAGTCAGGAGAAACGCTTCTTTTTACAGAGCAGCGGTCTTCTTCCGGATCCGGGAATCGAAGAGTTCGCGGATCTTTCTCAGAGTGCGGAACAGCAGATGACGCCGGGGCTTCGCCGTGTCATGCACGAAAATGAAATAGAGCGCCGGAATCACATACAAAGTCAGGAACGAGGCGATCGTGAGTCCGCCGACGACGCCCATCCCGCAGCTGGAACGCAGTTCCGACCCCAGACCCGTCCCGAGCGCCATGGGAAGCATCCCCGCGACAGACGCGATACTCGTCATCACAATCGGGCGGAATTTGGACTGAGTCGCCATCAGCATGGCCTTGTGAGTCGTCACGCCGGACTTCACAAGCGTGGCGCATTCATCCATGATCAGAATGGCGTTGTTCACCACGATACCGATCATCATCACACCGCCGAGCAGGCCCATCATGGACATGGACATGCCCGTTGCCCAGAGCGTCACATACATCCCGAGGAAGCCGAGCGGCACCGTGAACATGATCAGGAAAGGACGCGTCCAGGATTCCATGATGGCGGCGATCAGCAGATACGTCAGGACCGTGGCGAGCAGAATCACCTGCAGAAATTCCGTTGCGGTCTCGTTCATGAGTTCCACGTTTCCGCTCATGCGGACACCATATCCGGGAGGGAGGGCCTCCTGAGCCATTTTCCCGATCTGTTCGGAAACGGGGCCGAGAGCCATTCCGGGGGCGGTGTTGGCATAGAGCCACATGGTCCGGACCTTGTCATAACGGTTGACGACAACCGGACGGGTGTCCTCGGTAATTTCGGCAAGGGCTTCGGCGCCGAGGGGATTGTTGTCCTTGACGGCGGGAGAGGCCTGGCGGAGCTGTTCTTCACCATATTCCTTCTGGTTTTTGACGCGGATGTCGAAGGTGCGGGCTCCGGAGCGGTAGTCACCGACTTCAATGCCGTCGAGAGCCCCCAGAAGATATTCGTAGAGCTCGTTTGCCGACATGTCGAGATTCTGCAGCACGGTTCTGCGTGGCGTGATGTTGATATTCGGTTTCCGTTCGCGCCGGCTGGAGTCAAGGTCCCGCGTGATTCCGAGTGCGGGAAGGTTTTCCATCACCTTCATTTCGGCCTGTTCCAGGACTTCCAGATCGGTGCCGTTCATGACGCAGCGGATTTCCGCGCCGCTGCCGCCGAAGGTGGCGGGAATGGAAAGGGTGACGCGGCAGTTGTCCAGATAGGAGAGTTCGTCACGGAGCATGGCCTGAAGGGCGTAGATGGATTCCTCGCGTTCAAATTTGTCGGTGGTGCGCAGATTGATCTGGCCGATGTAGACGGCGGAGCTGACCTGTCCGCTCCCCCCGTCGGAATCGCCGACGGAAATGGACATCCCGCGGATGAAATCGAATTTTTTCAGATGATCCGCCGCTTCCAGAATCAGTTTGTTGGTAGTCTCAAGATTATAATTGGTCGGGAACTCGAATTTGATGCGGATTTCCCCCTGGTCGCAGAAGGGAAGGAAGGAGAGTCCGACCTGGGGCACAATCCAGAGGACGGTCCCGAGAGAAAGCAGAATCACCGCAAGCATCAGGGACTTCGGATGGCGTGAAGTCCATTCGATGCTTCTGTCGAATTTTCGGCAGAGCCAGTCGTATCCGGTGTCCCAGGGCAGGAAGAGGCGCTGGAGGAAGGATTTCTCCTGAAGTCCGGAATGACTTTTCTTCTTCAGGAGCACGCACGCCAGAATCGGAGTCAGAGTGAAGCTGATGAAAAGCGACACCAGGGTTGCGCCGACCATCACGCCTGCGAAAGGCACCATCATCTGCCCGATGCGGCTGTTCATCATCATGACGGGGACAAAAACCACCACATTGGTCAGAGCGCTGGCCGAAACGGCCGCGATGACTTCCCCCGTCCCGTGCTCCGCGGCATTCCGGATGGATTCGCCCCGGTCCAGATGCTTGAAGATGTTTTCGATCACCACGATGGAGTTCGTCACCAGCACGCCCACGGAACAGCCCAGGGAAAGAAGGGTCATGATGTTGAAGGAATACTGGAAATACTCCATGACCGCGAAGGTCACGATCACCGAAATCGGCATCGAAATCATCACGATGAAAGTGGAACGCGGTTCATGCAGGAAGAGGAAGAGCAGCACGGCGGTCAGAATGATTCCGGTGATGATGCTGCTCCAGGCGTCGTCGACGGAGGCCTGAATGAATGCGCCCGAATCGGTGAACCAGACGAGTTTCATCCCGGTGGGCAGTTCGCCGTTCCGGACCATGGCGTCGAAACGCTCTCGAATGCCGCGGATGACTTCAATGGCGTTGGCTTCGCCTTTCTTGACAATGCGGAAACGGGCGGCGGGTTCACCGTTCACATAGGCTTTGCTGCGGACTTCGCGGCTCATGAACTTGACTTCCGCAACGTCCCGCAGATAGATGCGCTTGCCTTTGAATTTGCCGACTTCGAGGGAGCGGATCTGTTCAAAATCCTTGAAGTCGCCGTCGAAGGTGACGTTCTTTTCCATCCGGTCGAACTGAATTCTGCCGAGAGGCTCGCGGATGTTGTTTTCCCGGAGCTTGTTCACGACGTCGTTGATGGAAAGGTTCATGGCGGTCAGCTTTGCGCGGTCGAGGAGCACATGGATCTGCATTTCGTTGGCGCCGTAGACGCGGACTTCACCGACTCCGGGAACGGAGGAGAAACGGTCCGCAATCACATCATCGGCGTAGTCGTAAAGATCGTCCTGTGTGCGGTCGCCGACGAGAAAGGCCTGGACGACTGTGGTGGCGTTGGTGTCGATTTTCCGGATTGTCGGCTCATCGGCACCGTCGGGGAGATTCTCCCGGATGCGGTTCAGGGCCTCCCGGATGTCGGTCGCGGCGACATCCACATCAATGCCCATATTGAATTCCAGCTGAATCCGGGCCTCGTCCTCGATGGAAACGCTGGTGATGTGTTTGATTCCGTCGAGAGAGGAAACCGCGTCTTCGATTCTCTTGGCGATTTCCACTTCAATTTCCATCGGGCTGGCGCCCTGATATTCGCAGCGGACCAGCACCACGGGCACTTCCATGTTCGGGAGAAGGTCGATGCTGATTTCCGGATAGGAATTCACTCCGATCATGACCAGAATGATAATCAGCGCCGTCATCGCGATCGGACGCTGGACAGACCATTTGCTTAAAAACATGCGGACTTTTCCTCCTTCATCATTACAGTTGATCGGTCTCAGTCTTCTTCATTGGCGATGCGGAGAAGCGAACCATTGTTGACGAAGGTCTGCCCGGTCACGACGAAACGTTCCCCGAGAAGTCCGGAAGCATTGACGACTTCACAGTATTTCCCGTCCACGATCCCGCGCACGACGTCGAAACTCTTTGCCCGGTTCCCGGAATCGACGGCATAGACGATGTAACGGTCATTGGCGCGCAGAAGCAGCGCATCGACAGGCAGCCCGTAGGCTTCCTTTTCCTCAAGGATGATGTTCATGTCGCAGAGCGTCCCGCTCACGAGACGCGTCCCCGGGGGAACCAGCGCCTTCATCTTGAATGTGCGGCTTTCCGGATCAATGCTGGGAGCCTTGTAGGTGATGACGCCCTTCCCCTTGATCTGACCGTCAAGGGAAAATTCCACCGGGGTTTTCCCCGCCTGAATCAGATCGTAGTAGACCGAACTGATGTAACAGATCACTTCCAGATTCTTCTGATTTTCCAGTTTCAGAATGTTCTGTCCTGCGGAGACATATTCATTTTCCTCCACATATTTATCCACCACGATGCAGTCGAACGGAGCCACGAGAACGGAATCCGCCAGATTCTTCTGCGCAATCACCAGATTCCCCTGGGCCTGCTTCAGCTGAGCCTCGGCATTGGTGATCGCGGCCTGCGCTGCTTTGACTTCGGTCTGCGCCTTCTTATAGGCGGTCTCATAGGATTCAAAATCCGCCTGGCTGGTCACCTTGGAACGCCAGAGGCTCAGATAACGTTCATAGTCCACTCTTGCTTTCCGACCTGAGATCTCCGCATTTTCCAGAGCGATTTTTGAACTTTCCAGTTCCGCCTGCTTGACTTTGATTTCATCTTCGCAGACCGTCACCTGATTTTTGAGGATCTGGCGGTCAATTCCGAAGAGGGTGTCCCCCTTCTTCCTCCGATCTCCCTCATCGACTTTGAGCAGTTCCAGCGTCCCGCTGATCTTGGCGGAAATGGTGGCGTACTCCACCGGATAGACCGTCCCCTGAACGGGAATCTGTCTGCGGAAAACCCGCTTTTTAAGCGGTTCCAGCGTGACGCGGGTTTCCCGTTCCCCGACTTTCTTCGAGTCATCCTTTGAACATCCGCTCCCAGTCGTCAGCGTAAAGATCAGAATCCCAGCCAGGACAAATGAAACATACACTCCATGGTACTTCTTCATGCGCTTGTCTTCCTTCTCTCTCCGGAAAAAATTCCGGAACAGTCTCTCGTATTTCCTGTATTCCATACTTTCATTGTATGGCTTGTTGGACAGCGCAAGATACCGCCGGGCCGCTCAAGTGCAACAGTCCTGACAAAATTTTGACAAAATACTGATTTCAGTTCGACAAAGTCTACTGAGAGAGGGGCAGGACAAGATGAAATCCGCTTCCCCCTCCAGGTTCCGAATGCAGCGACACCGTCCCGCGGTGATAGATCGCGATCTGTCTGACAATGGCCAGACCAATGCCGCTCCCGCTCCCTTTCCGTTTCCCGGAGGGAACTCGGTAGAAGCGATTGAAAATCCGGGCCTGGTGCTCGGGAGCGATTCCGCAGCCGTCGTCTTCGACGCAGAAATCAATTTTCTCCCCGTCACGGACGGCGGAAACCGTGATATTCTTCGCTCCGCTGTGAAGAATCGCGTTGGAAATCAGGTTGTTCAGAGCCTGCTGAAGCAGAAGGGCGTCTCCTGAGAACTCGACGGAATCGCAGCGCCCGATCCGGAGTTCCATCTTGGCATTCTGCGCGGCATGGCGGGAAACTTCCACGGTACTGCGCAGAACTGCGGAACTCTGCAGAGGGAGGAAACTGTCTTCGGAACTCATCCGGCTCATGGTTTCGAGGGAAGTCAGGGTCAGGAAGTTCTGCAGAAGAGTATGGAGCCGTTCGGACTGGAGGGTCAGAGTTTCGATGCAGCGCGCCCGGTAATCGGAGTTGTCCAGCGCGCCGTTATGAATGGCGTCGACGGCTCCGATGATGCCGGTGAGCGGAGTTTTCATTTCGTGGGAAATGGCGGCGATGAAATCGCTCCGGTAGGATTCCAGTTTCCGGATGTCCGAAAGATCGGTTGCGGAGATCAGGTAATAGCGGCCGTTTTCCCGGGTGAAGGAAACGGTGTGGACCAGAAGCTGAAATGTCTGTTCCCCCCGCCGGAAGGTGATTTCGCCGGAGCCGGAGGCGTGTTCCTCCGCCTGCCGGATGAAATCGCGCAGTTCCTCCGGACAGACGGGAAATGAAGAATCTGAAGAATCTGAAGAATCCGGAGAATCCGGAGAATCCGCGTTCTCCGGAAAAGAAGCGCTGTGTTTCTTCCCTGAACAGACGCCGAAAAAGAGAAGTTCCGCAGTGCGGTTCCACTGGCGTACACGGTAAGTTGCGTCCACAAGAAGAACGGCTTCGGTCAGGGCGTTGAGGATGGCTTCGCGCTCATGGGCTCCGTCGCGAAGGGAAAGGATCTGTTTTTTCAGCTGTTCGGTCAGGGACTGAAGACAAAGCGCCGTTTCACGGATCAGCCCTTTTTTCGGCACGTAGACCGGATATTCCAGCTCCCCCGACGCAATCTTGGACATGCTTGCAAAAAGACTGTTCAACGGCGCATAAATCCGGCAGGTGAAATACATGACCAGAACCAGCGCCGCAAGGATTCCCAGAAAACTCAGTCCGAGAATGCCCAGACGGGTCTGACGCATCAGCATCGTCATGCCGGAGCATCTGGAGGCCATCACCAGAACATAGTCCTGCCCCCTCGCCTGGAAACGGACCGAATGATACACCATGAACGCCCCCAGACTCCGATCGAATTTGATCAGCACGTTTTCCTCATGATTCGCCTTGAACATATCCCTGATCTCCGGTTCGCTGATATGTTCGGCGAGATAAGCGGGGACTCCCTGTGTCTGAAGAACCACGCCTCTGCCGGGAGCGATGATTTTGACAATCATCGGATTGGGCCCGTGACTGCCGCTGGAAAGCATTTTCTGCATCTTGTCGAGCTGATCCGATTCCAGAAGATCCCGGAACAGACGCACCAGGTAAAAATTATTCCGTTTCGTCTCCTCTTCGAGTTCACGCGAATAGGCCTTCTGAAAGTTCGTGAACTGTATCACCAGCAGCAGAATCGAAAGAAAAAGTATGCCGCCGATGACGGACAGGACAAAAAGAAGAACCGTGTCCTGACGCTTCATGGATTCATTCCCCGGAAATCCGATAGCCTACGCCACGGATGGTTTCAATGTGATCGGACCAGTCGCCGAGTTTCTTGCGGAGATTGACCATGTGCATGTCGATGGCACGGGCGGTCACGGAATAATTGTCGCCCTTCACTTCGCGGATGATCTGGTTCCGGGTGAAGACACGCCCGGGATTCGCGGCAAGAAGGGCGAGTGTTTTGAATTCGTCGGCGGTCAGCATGAGATTTTGTCCGCCCAGAGTCGCATGATAGGTCAGGAGATCCATGGACAGGGCGCCGAGAAGAATGATGCCCGGAGAATCCTCAGAACTTTTCATCCGGGAATCCTTCTTCCGGAGCTGAACAGCGATCCGGGCGGCAAGAACTTTGCTGCTGTAGGGTTTGACTATGTAATCGTCCGCACCCATTTCCAGTCCGAGGACAACGTCGTTTTCCTCGCCTTTGGCCGTCAGCATGATGATCGGGATCCCGGAGAGTGCGGGGGTGTTCTTCAGATTCCGGCAGACCGTCAGACCATCGATATCGGGAAGCATGATGTCGAGGAGGATCAGGTCCGGAATCAGGCGGGCGGCCATGGCCAGGCCCTCCTTCCCGTCAGACGCGCAGTAGACTTGCTGGAATCCGTTCATATTCAGATTCATTTTCGTCATGTCGCAAATGGAGGCGTCGTCTTCGATCATCAGAATTTTCGGGTTCATGGCACGGCCTTTTTCCTGTCTGTCTTTCTTTCCCCCTTCTTCCTCATCTTTCTATTCTCCTCATTTCATTTTCTCCGCCTCCCGTTTTCTCCCGGTGTGCTTCGCGGAAGCGACGAAGGAGAGGGAGAAAAAGAATCACGGATTCATATACGGAGTATACACATATCCATCTGTCCGGGAACGCGTAATCTTCCCGACTCCCGGAAACGGCAGATGCATTCCCGCAACGGGCTTGGCAGAACGCTCGCTCAGGTCATAGAAACGCCGACGGGCGGAAACGGCCTTTTCCGGATCCATGTCATACGTCGCGGAGATTTCCGGGCGGGCAAACTGTACGGCGGCGGCGTGAAGAAGATCTCCCAGGATCAGAAACGAATCGCTTTCATAGACGGTATGTCCGGGCGTATGCCCGGAAGCGTCCAGCGCCCTGATGCCGGGAAGGGGCTCCTCTCCGAAACGGAATGTTATCACGCGGCCGTCATAGGCCTTGAGGACAGTTCTTGCGCGGTCTCCGCCCGCGGAAGCGGGCGCGTTGTTCTGCCAGTATTCCTGCTCCGGAGCGGACACGTACAGTTTCGCCGCGGGGAAGAAGGCTTTCCCTTCCGAGTCGATCAATCCGCCGATATGGTCTCCATGCATGTGAGTCAGGAGAACTGCACTGATCTTTTCCGGAGCTATTCCCGCACGTTTCAATTCCTTCTCCATGGATCCGCGTCCGCTTCCGTAACCCGCATCCACCAGGACAGTCTGCCCGTCCCCACGCTTCAGAAGAAACACATTCACCGAGGCAGGCGCCTGGCGGCCTCCGGCAAGACGGACAAATTCTTTTTCCGGAAGAGCGGGAAACAGTTCTCTGCGCATCGTGGAAGACGCATCCTGCAACGCTGTCAGAGTCCATTCCCCGAAACGGAATTCCCGCATTTTCTTTTCATCCTTTTCCGTTCCCATGCCGGAATGAACGATCGACAGCATGGCAAGACCTGTCAACAGCCATTTCTTCATAAGGCAGCTCCTTCTTCTTCGTCGTCTGATGTTGAACCGTTCCCCGGGAAAAGGTGTCCGCGGCATAGGGCTGTTCCTGCGCGGCGGAGGTCTTTTCCCGGACATCCGGAGAAATCCGGCTTCCGCGTGCGGAATATAACATGAGTGGAAAAAGAATTCAAATCCCTGTTTTCTCAATACATTTCCTCTGCCGGACACACGGGGAAGGAGCCGGAAGCGGCATCATCACCCGCCGCTCCGGCGCAAAACGACGCGGGAAGGAAGGGAAAGGCTCCGGCGCAGGGGAAGATTTCCCGGATTCAGATCTCGCCATGAAATTGTTTTCTTCCGCCGTTTTCGGGATCCACAGTTATCCCTCATTTCCGTTGTCCGCGCGGACTGCGGCAGCGAATCCGGCTTCAGGCCCAGACGGATCATGGGGTCATCACGGAAGTCAAGTCCTGCCGTTCTTCGTAAGACTTGTAGAAAAGGAAGTAGACCGCAAGATAGCCGAGCAGCATCAGCAGCGGGAGGCCTGCCATCGTCAGGCGGATCACCCATTTGCCCTGATCGGTCAACGGGACGTCCGGAGTATACTTTGCAAGCGAGAGCCCGACTCCGATCAGGAATCCGCTCAGCGCCCCAGCAAGCTTTACCACGAAAGTCTGTGTGGAAAAGATAATGCTTTCATTGCGTGTTCCGAATTTTTTCTCACCATAGTCCACGCCGTTTGCGAGCAGGACGGTCAGGATCGGCAGCAGCAGCCCCGTGGAAATGCCGAAAAAGATGCTGGCCAGAGATGTCGTGAGGAAATTGAAATCGGGCAGCAGGAAGATCATCAGGCAGGTCAGCACAGCACACAGGGACGAGATGCCGATAATCCAGTCCCTCCGGATGAAACGGGCCAGGATCGGATAACAGAAGATCCCGACAATCTGGGAAAAGCTGTAGGCGGAAAGAAACGGCGCCACCAGTTTTTCATTCCCGATGACATTCTTGAAGAAATACACCCCGACTCCGCCATTGAACTGCAGCATCAGATTGAACAATATGGAAATAAACAGAATGCTCATCACCTGCTCATTCATGAACAGGACTCTGAGCATCTGTCCGGGGGAAGTCTTTTCCATTTTTTTCCCGGATTCCGCCGCATGTGCCGCCGGCAGCGCGCAAACCGTGATGCCTGTACAGACGACAAAAAGCACAGCGACAATCAAGGCCACCAGCGCATACCCTTTCGCCGGAGACCCTCCTCCCAGGAATTGGACTGCGCCGAGCACAGTTGCCCCGATCACCATCCACGCCGCACTGGCAAAGAGTCTGGGGATGGCCGAGACCTGATCGCGTTCCTCCGGGGTGTTCCCGAGGTCCGGGATCATGGACCAGTATGGGATGTCCATGATGGTGTAGGTCAGTCCCCAGAGGATGTACGTAATTGTCGCATAAATGACCATGCCCCGCGGGGAAAGATCAAATTTCAGAAAAAGCGCAATCAGGACAATGGCGTTGAGCACTGTCCCGATCACGAGCCAGGGTTTGAACTTCCCGTATTTTGATCGGGTGTTGTCCACTACAAGTCCCATGACGGGATCGTTGACGGCGTCAAAAATTCGCGCCGCAAGAAAAATGATCCCGACATGAACCGGATCAATCCTGCAGACATCGGTAAAGTACACCATGCAGAAAGTTGCCACCAGTCCGTAGACAAGATCCTTCCCGAACGCCCCCATTCCGAACGAAAGTTTCTGCGGCCAGGAAAGTTTCTGATCCATACTGTCATCCACCCTTCAATTTTTATGTGTCATTTTGCTTTCCCGGCGTTTTCCCATGAAACTTTAAACTTCATCCCCTTTCCCGTGATTTGCAAGACGGAAGAAAAAACCGATGAAACAATATCGGAGGAAAGAAGGGATCCGTTCTTCCCCGCTCCCGCGGACAGAAAGCCATGGGAATCCTTTTCCTCCGCCATGCTCCGATCTCTCATCCGCCCCTCCCCTCTTCTTTCCTTCTTTTCCGGAGAAGCCGCCTCCCTATTCCTTTTCTTTCCCATTCCTCTTTTCCTGACCCTTCCCGATTTGCCACGGGATTCATATCCGGGGCGGCGTTTGTTTCTTTTGTTTCTCCCATTTCTCCCGAAGAACCGTCGTCTTCCCGGTACTGCGGGAACTCTGCGAAGGAGGCTGTAGCCCGGGTAAAAGATATTCTCCTCCGAGGCATGCTCACCCCGCAAGACCGCAGGACAGTCCATTCCTCTATTGCATTGGATTGAAAAGAGTTGATCCCAGAAATGAGATCCTTCACCTTCCATTCACGATGGCAACGCATTCAGCACGGGATCGGAGAAACAGAGGGGACTGCGACAAGAGAGAATCCCGCTTTCACATTCTGATGAGACAGCGTCCTGCAATTTTCCCGGATTTCAGATCCTCCAATGCCGAATTGATCTCCTGAAGCGGATATTCAGCGGAAATCAGGGAATCGAGCTCCAGAATGCCGGCGCGATACAATTTGATATAGCGGGGAATGTCTTCCTGCGGAAGCGTCTCTCCGCCGAAGGAGCCGGTGATTGATTTCCCGAAATGAAGGGGAAGAGAATAAATGTGGATATCGTCTCCCTGTCTGGGGACGCCGACAAGCACAACCCTGCCATGGGGCCCGACCGCGGCATATCCGGAGGAGATCACATCCGGGTTGCCAGTGTTGTCAATGAAAACATCCGGATACGGATCGGCGATTTTTCTGATCGCGGCGAAGGCGTCTTCCTTGTCTGCATTGACAAGATGAGTCGCGCCGAAACGGGCTGCCAGTTCCAGACGGTTGTCAAAAAGATCGACCGCGATCACCGGCCATGCGCCGGCCAGCCTGGCGCCCTGCACGATGTTCAGCCCGACTCCGCCGGCGCCGAAAACCACCACACTTTCCCCGATCCTTATTTTTGCGTTGTTGCAGACAACGCCTAGCCCGGTGGTGACGGCACAGCCGAACATGGGGGCAATGCGAAGGTTGAAATCTTCCGGCAGTTTCGTCAGGCGATTTTCCGAGACCACGGAATATTCACTGAACGTTGTCACGCAACCAGCATTCACCGTACGCCCCTCCCAGAGAAATTTTGCCGGGAGCGCATCTATTCCAAGCCCCTTTTTCCAATGCATGACGACCTTATCCCCGGGCGAGACATAGCGGACCCCTGGCCCGATTTCAAGCACTTCCGCGGCGCCCTCGTGTCCGAGCAGATGCGGCAGATACTTGTCAGGCCCTTTTTTGCCGGCAATTTCCCCCAGCTGCGAACCGCAGACTCCGCTGTAAAAGATTTTGACAAGCACCTGCCCCGCATCCAGAGACCCGCTCAAAGATATTTCCGAAAGAAGCAGCGGACGATTCAGCTCTGTCAGAATTGCAGCTTTGAATTTCATGACGGCACCATTCTCCCTTGTTCGCAGTAGCATTCCGCCAGGTTTTCCATCGGCAGAAAAACATAGTTCAGTTCCGCGTTTAACTTATCATGATTCAGCCAGCTTTTCAATGGTCTAGCGTCGTGGAAGGCAAACTCCTCCAGGTCTTTTTCTTCCGACAGAGCATCCGGATTTTTCCCGGGGAAACGCCGCTTCAGGAAAATCCCGAACAGTTCCTTCCTCGTCAAATGTTCCGGACCGCAGACATGATAGATCCCATGACAGCGTTTTTCCAGCAGGCGCAGAATCACTTCCGCCGAATCCGCTGCGTCTGTCGGAGAAATCTCCATGCCGCGGATATGCCGGATCGTCTCCCCGCGCAGCAGCTGGTTTTCCCACTGCGTAAAAAGATTTGCGGGCGACCGTTCCCGGCAGAGCTGTTTGGAAAGACGCACTATCAGCGCTTCCGGAAGCTCCTTCAGCATCCACTGCTCCACAAGCACCTTCTGACGGCCGTATTCATTTACCGGATTCACCGCATCCGTTTCCGTATAGGCCCCCCGCTTCCCGTCAAAAACGTGATCCGAAGAAAGAAAACAGACCCGGTACCCCGCCTCGGAAAGACGAAGCGCCAGTTCACGCGTCCTGATCACATTCAATTCATAACTCTCCGGCTCGGTACGGCAGAGGTCTATTCTGGAACATGCCGAACAGAGAACCGCGCAGGAAGGCACAGAGCTCTTTTCCCGGAAAGGTGCAGGCAGATCCTGAAAAGAATCACGCAGCATGTCAAATACCGCGCAATCCGCTCCGGGTACACTCCGGTGCACGGTTCCAAGCAGCTCTGGAATCCGTGCCCCCCCCCTCTTCGCCGCGGAGAGAATGCGTGAACCGAGAAATCCGCCCGCACCCACAACCAGAAGACGTTCCATCCCTTCTCCTCCATGATTCAAAATGATATTCCGCTCATCTCAGCGAGCCCGTGCAAAGCGTCACAAAACAGGATGCCGGCTCCGGATATATCCATCCGGCGTGTGAAACAACTGTCCGGGCAAGGGGCATCGGGCTGAGAATCGTCCGGGAATCGCCGTTCTCCATGATCCGGGAAGCGGCTTCCCCGCGCCATCCAGGCGCATTGATACAACGCTGGAAGTCTTTTTCTTTGCAGTTTTTCCAGCGTAAACTTCACCCGGCAATCCATGTTTTCTCCCCTATTCAAAAAACAGGAAGGAATAGTCTCCCGTATATCCGGTCTGGCGGAACCACCATTCCCATTCCTCGGGGGTGCAGAATGCTTCACAGGTGACCTGCCAGTAGAGGAGATTGGCTTTTTCCGTCTCGTTCCGATAGGATTCCACACAGAGGTATTTCTGTTTCCCGACCCGTTCCATTTCCCGCAGGGCCCTGTCCAGATCGTAATTGTGGAGATTGTGCAGGGTGGTAATGGAGAATACGAAATCGAAGGATTTGTCTTCCCATGGCAGATGAGTCGCGTTTCCGAGCGTCAGATACGGGCGGATCGATTCGGGTGCATGCTCCAGGGCATATCCGGAAATATCGATGCCGCGGAGTTCCAGTTCCGGCATTGCATTATGGAACTCCATGAGCTGGAATCCCTTGCCGCATCCGATATCCAGGATCCGGTCTCCCGGTTTCAGGTGATAATGTTCGATCATCATGCGGGCCACGGGGGCCCAGCGCCCGGGGATGTAGCGATAGCCGCCGTAGCAGATCCGGCGGTCGCCGTCCCAGTAATCGTAAGCCCATTTCTTGGCAAGTTCGGCGGCCTTCGGTTTGGGGAATTCCGGATCGGTCACGCGGGCGATGTAATCGCGTTTTGTCGCTTTATGAAGCGGGGACATAAAGTCAATGTATGCCATGGATGACTCCTTTCTTTCATCTTTTTGAACAATATGCGGCAATATGCCGTGATAAGACTCCGATTCAGGAGACGCTCTCTTCTCCCGCAATCCTCTGTACTCTGCCGGAATCCCCCGGGTCGGAATCATGCCGTCGACTCAGCGGATTTTCATAATATTTCCGCGCCCTTGCAAGCAAATTCGGCACGGGAATCCCGTCCGTACCGGAAAAAACGCGATTCCTCGCACGGGAGGGGAGCAGTTCATTCAAGAGGATGCAGCTCCACTTGATACGGTGAAGATTCAGCAGGACTCTCAAACGCTTTTTCAGCAGAGCCGCATCCGGCAGTATGCCGGACATTTCCTCCAGAAACACATCCAGGAACGAGACCGGAACCGGATCATCCGGCTGGCAGAAGAAATCGCAGATGAGTTTTGCCGGGTCGTCCCATCCCGCATATTCAAAATCAAGAAAGAGAAACTGTCCGGAAGAAAGCCGCAGAATGTTATGAAAGCCGAAATCCGAGGGCGAGACTATCTGCATGCGGTCCGGATTTTCCGGCAGGAAGAAACTCTCTTCTTCCAGAACGGCAAAGTCATGTTTCAACTGTTCCAGGAAGAGGACAAGGGAAGGATGCTTCCCGTCTGAAACGGCTTCGGAGGAAATCAGGGACTCCAGTCTCCGCGCGACACCTTTGAAATGATCCTGATTGCACCGGCAGGAATCCGCCGCCGGAAGGAGCGCTGGGGGAGAGGGGGCGCTGTTCAGATCCCGGATCCATCGGGCGGCTTCCGAAACCTCTCTCTCTGTGACGTTCCCGCGGAACGGTTCGCCTTCCACAAATTCAGTCACCAGAAAATTCCGCCCGGGATCGGCAAGCAGCAAACGCGGTGTCCTGCCCGGAGTCACAAGATTGGAATAACGAAGGAAATCCGTTTCATGTTCTAAATTACGGCGTTCTGCAACTGTTTCAGGAAGAAAGAACTTGACGAAAAATCTCCGTCCCCCGGAATCCAGAAGGAAAGCACGGTTGTTCCTCCCGCCCGCCAGCTGGCGGAATGTAAAGGGCGGCTTTCCGCCGAGCTTCAGAAGTATCTCACACAAAATGTTGTACATCGTGCAGGAGCTCCCTTTGCACTGCCTTCCAGTCCTCACAGGGAATGACATGGTTTTCCGGAGCGTTCTTCTTCTCAGCCCCCAGGAGCAGTTTCTTCACTGATGAAGGGAAAGCGGGGTCAGCAAAGACCTCAGGCAGATCGTCCACAAAATGCGTGCATGCGCAGGCGGTCAGGCACTGTATCTTCTCCTCCTGTCCGGGACAGAAAAAAACCCGGTCTCCGGAGATGGGAAGGCGGGAATCCGCAATGAATTTCCGCGCCGATTCATGCAGATCGTAGCGTATCCCCTTTTTTGCATAACGCGTTTTGTGGCTGATGATGTAGCAGCTGACACCGAATTCGCTCAGCATCCGGAAACACTCCATGACTCCAGGAAAGAGCCGGGCGCAGTCCATCATGGATCCGTAGACTTCTCCCTGGAGGGCCGTCCATTCATCGAAAAGACCTTTCCGGTGCATTTCATCACGGATATCGTTTTTCGCCCTGGAAAATCCGGACGGGATGTAGCCGTGACGCAATGCGGCGCGGGAAAAGACATCTCCGTAAAAAACGATGGTATTGTCAAAATCGAATCCGACGATCATAAGAACTCTCTGATTCTTCTGGTCTGGCCGGCGGCATCAATCCCCGCGGCGGCCCAGGCCTCTGAGGCGGAAATGGAATTCATGAGAAAACGATCCGGAGTCCCGATGACAAGCATTTTCTGCGCCGCAGCGTGTTTTGCGAAAAACTCCAGAACGGCCGAGCCGAATCCGCCCAGGACGGAATGCTCTTCCACAGTGACAATCGCCCTGCCTGCGGAAGCCAGGCGCAGCAGCAGCTCCTCGTCAAGCGGTTTCACGCTCGGGCAGCTCCAGAGCTCGGCATCCAGGCTTTCCGCAGCCTTGCACGCCTCAGACGTGATGACGCCGCTGCTGAGAAGGACCGGACCGTTTCCATCTCGAAGTTTCCATGCCTTCCCGATTTTCAAATCCGGCTCCGAAGAATGAATCAGCGGTTCATTCTTTTTCCCGAAGCGGAGATAAACGGGGCCGTCGAGTTTGATTGCCTCTCGCAGAAGGGCGGCCAGTTCAAACGCATCGGCGGGATTGAGCACCGTCATATTCGGCAGGGTCCGCATCAGAGCCAGGTCCTCAAGGGAATGATGGGTCGGGTTCAAGGGCGCATAGGAGAGTCCCGCCCCGACTCCCGCCACGATAACAGGAAGATTCTGAGCGCAGACATCCAGACGGATCTGCTCATAGCAGCGGTAAGAATTGAAGGCCGCAATCGTATAAGTGACCGGATGGAATCCGTTCATGGCCATTCCCGCCGCGACACCCGTCATCGTAGCTTCCGCAATGCCGCAGTTGATGAAGCGCTCCGGGAAGGCGGCTTTGAACGAGTCAAACAGGCGGTTCCCGATATCCCCCGTGAGCAGAACCAGTTCCGGATGGGATCCCGCCAGTTCCAGAAGAGTCTTGGCAAACATGTTCCTCATGACACACCCAACTGATGCAAGGCGTTTTCCAGTTCCTCTTTACGGAGGATCCGGTAATGCCAGTTATTGTCGTCTTCCATAAAATCCACACCGTGTCCTTTGACGGTATCCGCAATCACGGCAAGGGGTTTTGCACCCTGGCGGCTCAATGCGTTTTCCAGAGCGCTCAGGTCATGGCCGTCAACGCGGACGGCATCCCATCCGAATGCGCTGAATTTCCGGTCGATCGGTTCCATATCGGTGATCTCGGAGGTACGTCCGGTGGCCTGCCAGCGGTTTGCGTCTACGATCACGCAGAGTCGGTCCAGTTTTCTTGCCGCGGCAAAGGCAGCTGCTTCCCAGACGGATCCTTCATTCAGTTCTCCGTCCCCCATCAGGACAAAAGTGCGGAAATGCTGTTTCTTCAGACGGGCGGCCAGCAGGATGCCCGATGCGATTGCCAGCGCATGCCCCAGTGAACCGGCGGTGTTTTCAATGCCCGGAAGAGCGCCGCGGACCGGATGCTCGTCCACACCGCCCCGGCACGCCTGGAGGAAGGCCTGTTCCTGCGGGAAGAATCCACGCAGTGCCAAAACGCTGTAAAGCGCTGTGGCGCCATGTCCCTTGCTGAGAAGGAAACGGTCCCGGTCCGGCCAGTCCGGACGGGCGGGATCGATCCTCATAATGCGGAAATAAAGAACGCTCAGGAGATCTGCGCAGGAAAGGGATGTCCCGAGATGCGCGATCCGGCTGCGGCATGAGACTCTGCAAATGAGTCCATGCAGTTCAGCAGATATTTTTTCCAGTTCCGTCATGGATGCGTCTCCGTGCAATTTGCTGAAAAAGAACGAACAGGGGAAGAAGATGAGCCGGGTGGAGAAGGGGAAAAACTCCTTCCCTGTTCCGGGGAGAATCCTCCTTCTTTTCTTTTTAATAAATTCAAATGAAATTCACATGTTTCACAGGGTTCTTCAGATCCCACAGATATTTGTTGACCTCGTCCATCCGGCAGTTGATCTTGCAGTTTTCCGGGAGCGGGGAGCCCAGGAACTTCTCCATGAAACGTTTCCTTTTTTCTCCGTTCCAGATTTCGGTGAACGTCTGTTCATAAATATTGCCGAAGAGATATTCCTTTTCCGTGAGATGAACCGAACATCCCCAGATATTGCCTCCGGCATCGAGATAGGACCAGAAGGGAAGCGAATAACAGCAGGCATATTCTTTGCGGGCGGAGTCGTGCCGCTTCATGGCATTCATCCGGAAAATGATTGAAAACTTTTCATTTTCATAGGACTTCAGGCGTTCTTTCAGTGCGGCGCAGTCTTCATAATTGATCTTGAAATCATGTCTGTTCAGATGATGCGGCATGTAAGGCTTGATGACATAATAATCCAGCCCGATTTCACGGACTCTTTCAGCCAGATGCTCCACGGTATCCAGATTTTCCTCCAGAAGAACGGTCTGAATTCCGAGAGTGCAGGAGAGCTTCTTTTCCTTCCGATATGCCACAGCATAGCGGAGGTTGTCCAGGACACGGTCGAAGTCCGCTTCTTTGGCGCGGTGCATTTTTGCATAGCACTCTCTTGTCCCGGCGTTGCAGCTGATTTTGATCCATTCCGAGACGGGAAGGATCCGGTCAATTTTTTCCGGAGTCATGAGAACTCCGTTGCTTGTGAACGCGTTGTCGATTCCTGCCTCTCTGGCTGCCGCCGCGATGTCCGCCATGTCGGGATGGAGGAAGGGTTCGCCTTCCCCGCCATACATCAGGCTTTTCAGTCCGCCGGCAGCGAGTTCCCGAATGATTTCGAGCAAACGGGCCGTCTCCAGTCTGCGGTTCTGATACCCCATGTAGTCGAGACTGCAGAAGATGCAGCGGTGATTGCATGCCCCGCTGGGACTGATCTCCATGTAGATCGGGAAAATATTGCGTCCTTCCAGCCATGCGGCGACGCGCCGGGGATGATACATCAGTTTATGAGCATCGATTCTGTATTCATCTGCCATGATTTCTTTATTCCTTATGGATATATTCGCAGGGGAATTTGTTCAGCTTGGCGAAATTGTCTCTGACCCAGTCAATCGTTTCGGAGATGCCGGTTTCGAGCGGGATCCGGTCCGCCCAGCCGAGAACGGATCTTGCTTTTTCCGACGAGAGGACATAAGCGTTGTCCTTCCCCGGACGGTCCGGCACATTTTCCACACAGTCTTCGAATTCAGCGCCCAGGGAACTCGCGATCTGTACAACCAGATCACGGATGGAAATCTGCCGATCGGTGGAGAAATGGTAAACCTCTCCCGGAACGCCGTCGCACATCGCGCGGAACGTGCCGTCCGCCACATCACGGATATGAATGAAAGAGCGGACGGACCGTCCGCCTCCGTGCAGCTGCAGTTTTTTCCCCTGAAGGATCTTCATCGCCGTGAGCGGAATAATCCGGTAGAGCTGCTGACAGGGGCCGTATACATTCGCGGACCGGGTGAAAACAACCGGGAATCCATAATTCCGGAAAAACGTCATCAGGCTCATATCGACAGCCGCCTTGGAAACGGCATAGGGCGTACTCGGGTTGTAGCAGTAGTTTTCCGCGAGTTTCTTCTCACAGTTCCCGTAAACCTCCGGAGTGGAGATCTGGACGAATTTCCTCAGGCATCTCAGTTTTCTGAGCTGATCGTGCAGTCTGACCGGAGAAACCGTGTTCGTCATCAGCCATTGTTCCGGTGCGGACCAGCTCTGCGCCACCATCCCCTGTGCGGCAAAATTCACAATATACTCCGGAGCGAAGTCCTGAATGAAGCTCATCAGTTCCGAAAGATTCCTGTTCAGATCGAATTGGCGGAAGAGGAGCTTTTCACGGCGGGGGTTCCGGCAATACGGGAGAAACAGCGGATCCGCCTCCTCCGAACGGCTGACGGCCGCCACTGTCAATCCCTTTGTCAGACAATAATCCGCAAAGTGGGCTCCGGAAAAGGAATTGCTTCCTAAAATCAAAACTTTTCCACTCATCCTTGCCTTTTCTCCAGAAACATGTTGATCCAGTAATGAAGCGCTGAAGCATGAAGGGATTCCGCATCTCCGTACGTTGCAGCGGGAAAATAAAAATTCAGATCTCCCAGCCTGCGCAGACGATTTTCAGCACTCATCGCCGTGAAGGTGACGATTCTCACCCCGGCTTCCCTCGCCCAGCACACAGCATTGAGGATGTTCGGAGAATTCCCCGAACTGGAAACCGCCGCCAGCATGTCGCCTGGCACTGCGCGTTTTGACAAGGGTTCCCGGAAGACATTTTCAAATCCCAGATCATTCCCGATCGCGGTCAAAAGCGCCAGATCGGAGAAGACCTCCGTGTGAAGAGCTCCGTTTTTCGCCATATCTGCGGCAAAATGGCTTGCAATGGAAGCGCTTGCGCCATTCCCGATGCAATAGATCGTCTTTCTTTCTGAACGGAGTGCGCAGGTCAGCTGATAAAGAGTCTCAAATGCGGTGTCCACGGGGATCCGCCGTCCGGAAATATCTTCAGCCTGAATTTGTCCCATCAGGGAACTGATCTTTCTGCGGTATGATTCCCAGTCACTCATTCATTTGTTCCTTTCCGCGGGAAACAGCCTCCGGCAAAACGTTCCGGGATTCCTGAAATCCACAACAGGAAAACCGGGCGGGGGGGCGGCCTGCCCATCCTGCCCATTCAGAGGGATTCCTTTTGTGCGGGAGATGGGTGTGTGAGAGAGCTGAATGCGTCTCACCCTTTGCCGGAATTCAGTTTGTGCATTCAATCTGTTCAGCGCATTTCCCGCCCATGCCTCTCCTCCGCGCATACACACCACCATTGTGACCGGGGTGCCCGACACTCTGGCGGCGGCAGAAGCGGAATTGAATTGCATTTCGGAATCCGCCTTTCCCTTTCTTGTCAAAATTGCAAACAACCGCTTTTCCCCGTGAGCGATCAGAATGAGATCTCCTTTGCAGCATGGTCGATGTTTCAGGGGATATGCACACATGCTCTCCGATCCCGGCAATGAGACAGATCTCTGTATCATCGGTTCTGATAAGCTTAGCACGATAAAATGTGCTTTCAAGTCTAATTTGTTTTTTCAAGTCCAATTTGTTTTTTATGCGGGGCTTTTCTCCGTGCTTCCTCGCGGAGAAGGTATGGGGAATATCGGGGATACACCCTCCTTAGCCAGGCGGGGCAAGATGCGAAAACAGGGAAATCCTGTTTGAGAACAGATCCTGAACTGAAGCAGAGATGGAGCCGCGTCCGTTCTGTTTTCGAGTTCACAGAGGGACAATGCGGGGAAAACAGCTAGAAAAGGCCCCAGTACCAGCTACTGCGTCCCCGACTTCAGGGAAAAACGTTCAGCAGCGGGGGGGGGAGGAGACATTTTCCAGCTTGATCTTGATGGAGGAGGAATATTCTTATTCTTCATCGGGAAGGGAAATCAGTCAATCATTGTCCAGCTATCGGGGTGTTCCATTTCCGCCGGCGTTTCTGATCCCAGTTCCCTGGAGATTTCATCGGCTCTGACGCAGAAGCGGAGTGCAAAAACGCTTGTCCGGCTCACAGGTCATTCTCTGAAAAATAATCTTTCACTTGCCGATATACCGTTTTCCCTTCAGGGGAATGGATCCCGTTGAAATCAATTGCATCGAACATGGATTTCAAGGGCTGAAGCTGGAGTCTCAAGAGTTCGGGAGGGGGATTGGTCTTTTCAATTTTGTCGGCTGCACGGACAATCTCGATCAGAGTTCTATTCTGCGCGCTTTCGTAGAGTTTTTCCTCTGGAAGGGCATCTTTGCCATGATGATGCCTGGACGAGTCTGTCAACAGCGCTCCCACCGCCATCCCACACAAAAACTCCCACATGATTTTTCTCCTCTTCTCTGAAATTTTATCGGGCTGTTTCATCCGTGAAATACAAAGCGGAGAGATTGCATGGAGTGCAATAGATGAAGTACTCATTTGCCTGTTTCCGGATTTTCAGTTTTTCTCCGCATCCCGGACAATCGTAGTGAATGGGGATATTCTTCCCGCAGGAATTGCAATGCCAATAATAGTTTTTATATTTGGCTCCCCAGAGGATGGAAACCCGTCCATGACAGTCCGGACATTCATTGAGGGAATGTATTTCCTTTTCTTTTTTCTTCGGCTTCGGCATGCTTTTTCCCTGGGGGGCGGACCGTTTTGTTTTTGCGGATTTCGGCTTCGGCCTGTTGTGTCTGCGAGATCTCCTGTGTAACAGAGAGTTTGACTTCGGCTTCAAACTGTTTCGCTTTCTTCTTGATAGAAAGGATTTCTCTTGGGGAAGCCACGGAGGGGATTTCGCATCCGAGACAAACTCCGGAATGGTCAACGCCATTCATCCGAAAGCGGTAATGATTCTTGCTTCCGCGAAGCATGATGGACATTGTGAGACTCCTTGTGTGCTACTATGGAATACTGTGTACGACTGGGAGGACAGTCAAGGCTACGTCTCACAAAACTTACACAAACGCGATTTTTTTCTTGGCAACCGCAAACCACACACGCTTATGTAATCTAATGATTACGAATAAGTAAAATTGGTAGCGGGAGCACGGATCGAACGTGCGACCTTCAGGTTATGAGCCTGACGAGCTACCACTGCTCTATCCCGCAATCAGATTTCTCTTCCTTCAACATCCATCTAATATAAAACAGAAATACTCTTTTTCAAGTCTGGAAATAAAAATATCAAAACTTTCTCCGCTTTCTCCACTTTTTTTCTCTTCCGGAAAGAATCTTCTTGCAGCACATCCCCCCTCCCAGAAAAATAAGAGGAAAAAGAAGAAATGGGAAAACGTGTCAAAATGAGACGTTGATATCCCCCGTCAGACGATGCGGAGGAGGAACAATACGGCATTCTCCCGGCAGGTTCTCCCAGTCCCGATCCCAGTGATTCAGCATCAGAGGATCCGTCGGATCCCCCCAGGGATTCAAATCCAGAACCAGAATCTCTTCCGCGGATGTGAAATATATATCCAGGACCAGATCCTTCATCGGAAGACTCCAGGCATTTGCCTTCACAAACGAATCCGCCAGTTCCCAGTATCTCTTCCGGCGTTTCTCCAGACGTGCAAAATGACGAATCAACCAGTACTGGCTCATCCCCTTCAACTCCCCGTTCCGGACAAACAGACGAAACTCCCGCGTCACATCCATCCGGCGGAAAGGCCGTATGCAGATGCACGAAACCTCCCCACGGGCCGCAGACTGACGAACCTTTTCGCTTTCCGCAAGAATATTCCATGCACTCCGCGCCGAACGCACGGCTCCGCGTTTCAGACGGAAGCGCTCCGTATCCGTCGGAGCCACAAGATCCACGGAAACAAATCGCGTATAAAGAAAGGTCGACATCGCAGTCTCCAGACGCGGCAGCAGGCCCTTCACAGCCGCTCCGCGTTTCTCCCCCTCTTTCAGCACCGCAATCTCCTCCGGCTGCAGCATCACAAACACCGTCGGAAAACTGTGTACCGCAAGGCGCGGATACCAGTTCGGCAGTCGGCAGCATTCCAGCTGTTCTTTCCTATCCATTCCCGTTCAACCTCGCTTCCAGTTTCCTTTGTTATGAAAAAAGGTTTCCGCTTCAGGCAGAGACTCCTGCGTCTCCTTTTTCCCCACCCTCATGCATCTTTCCGGACAGGGTGACGAAGGGAAACGGTCCACCCCCTCCGCCGTTTTCACTCCCTAAAAATCAGAATCGTCATCCAGATCCGGCCGGGGCGGATTCAAAAAACGCATCACCGCATGAAAGGCCAGCAGATGATATACAAAATATCCAATGAAAAACAGCATCTGATAACTGAAAAGCGGCAGCACCAGTGCCGTATACAGCGATGCTATCAGCATCGGCGGAAACGCGGCGTAAAGGGCAATCACCACAATCGTACGGAAAGAAAGACGGTTCGGAAACACCGACATCCTGAAATACTGGGCCAGGACAAAGAAAAATCCTCCGAATATCAGGAAGGACACAATTTGAAACAGGGATTCCAGCACCGTCTTCAGCAGCAGAAACGATTTCAGAAGCGAGACAATCACTCCGGAGGAATCAAATCTCACACTCTCATGCCCGGAGGACGCAGCAACTGCGGGAGAAAGCATTCCTTCCTCAGGCGCTCCAGAATCTCTCTTCAGGTTTCCGGGTTCCTTTCCCGCCGCCTCCTCCTTCTCACTCTTCTCTCCGCCTCCCGGAAGAAGCGTCCCGGATGCCGCGGAGGAGGAAGAGGAGAGAGTCCCTTCTGCTGGACGTTTCTCCTCTCTTTCCTTCCGGACTTCAGACACCCTGGAATGAATGAAATCCAGGAGACCTTTTTGAGTCAGTCCGGTTTTGAAGGAATCCCGCAGCAATGCGGTGGTATTCCCCGATCCACCTTCTCCTTCCTCCTCCGCAAGGAGTGTCTCACGGAGCATCTCCATTGTCCCCATGGCTTTTGAAGATGATTCCGCCTTCAGGAGGTTCAAGAACAAAAGGTTGCCCGCGAACTCCTCCGGAGTCAGGAACACGGCTCGATAACACCCTTCCGGATAGAGCTCCCTCCCCCAGAACACAAAACCATCGTTCAGGCAGATGAAACCAAAACGCGCATGCCAGGAGTTCATTTCCGACAGGTTGAGGCTGTCCCCGGGAAAATAATCAAAGCGCAGGGCTTCATCGAGAATATAAGAACGGCTCTGCTCCGGATTCAGACCCAGACGGATCAGTCCATCCGAGGAAACCTCGAAGCCGCCCGTCTCCCGGAAAAAAGAATCCGTAACAGTGCGGATCTGTCTGCCGTCCGTCAGCAGATGCCCCGCCGTGATCAGAACGGTGCAGAACAGAATCAGAAGGCATGTGTGCAGTATCACACGCCATAATGACACATTCAGAAGCCTCGGAAACACCGAGGTCCCGCAGCAGAGGGAATATACGGTCCTGAAAAAATTCATTGCTCTGTCTCAGACCAGTCTTTTGATCTTGAAGTTCTTCCCGTTCCCGGATTTCCTGACTATCTTCTCCAGATGCGGAAGAATCTCCTCAAAATAGGGCGACTTCACCTTCTGAACGTACACTATCCCCTGAAGATGATCCAGTTCATGTTGTATCGCCCGCGCCAGAAAGCCCCCGCATTCCAGATGAATCGTGGATCCGTCCAGAAGACGGGATTTCAGAAGCACAGACACCGGACGCTCCACGGGAGCATAGATCTTCGGCACACTCAGACACCCCTCTTCCATCACCGAACTGACAGCAGAACTGGATACAATTTCAGGATTGATCAAAGTCAGCGGCATCCGTGAAAGCAGTTCCGCCTCCCCGGGAGAGAGTGAATGCAGCGGATGCCCGGACTCATCCACTTCCGGATCCACATGAAGCGTCACAATCTGATACGGGATCCCTACCTGAGGCGCGGCCAGCCCCACACCGTCGTGAGCATACATGCAGTCCAGCATCTGGCGGGAGAGCTCCCGGATCTCATCGTCCACAGAATCCACCGGCTTCGCCTTCGCCGAAAGGGAGGGATCCCCCAGCAGTCGAATCCGGAGTTTTTTCTTCCGGTTGAATCCAAGCAGCATTTTGCTCTTCAGCATCCTTTCCTGTTTCTCCCAGCCGTCAGTGCAACAGATTCGGACGGCAGGGAGTCAACAATTCATTTCATCACAAGCGTTCTCTCTCCGGATCCACTTCAGAGTGATTCGGAGAAAAACTCTCCCCCAGACAGCTCATGCAGGCGTCTCATCAAGCGCTCTGTGGATCCGGAAGGAGGATTCCGAAACGCCGAGAAGAGACACCGTCTCATACACACCTGCTCCCACTGTGGATCCCGTCACAGCCACCCGCAGCGGCTGATTCAGCTTCCCTTCCCGGATCCCGAATTCACTCTCCACACGGCGGATCGCGGATTCAATGGCACCTTCTCCCCCGTCCGTCCGGGGAAGTTCTTCGGCAAGACGCTCCAACGCCGAGCGGAATGAGGCATCGGATAGAAACTTCCGGGATGCCTTCGCATCGCAGGGATAGTCGCGGACAAAGAAATAACTCCAGGAATCAATATCCGTAAACACCTTCGTCCGGGACTGCATCAGACGCGCGACACACGCAAAAAGTTCCCCGTCCGCACCTCCATACCACGGATAGCGGGAAGCAAATTCCCGGCTCCGGCGGATAAATTCCTCCGCAGGCATCTCCGAAAGATACATCCCGTTCATATGAAGAAGCTTCACCATGTCAAAACGGGCAGGAGCATGCTGCACGCGTTCGATCTGAAAGGCTTCCGCAAGCTCCTCCCGGGACATCTTCTCCCGGTTGTCCCCGGGCGACCAGCCCAGAAGCGCAAGATAGTTGAACAAAGCTTCCGGAAGAAAACCCTTCTCGCGGAAGTCGCCGACAAACGCATCTCCGTCCCGCTTGCTGTAGGGCTTTCCCTGATCGTTCACAATCATCGGCAGATGCGCATAGAACGGCGGACATCCCCCCAGACAGGAAAACAGAAACAGATGACGGTATGTATTTTCCACATGATCGTCTCCACGGATGATATGGGTCACCCCCTGCGTCATGTCGTCCAGGACATTCGCCAGATGAAACACCGGACTCGAATCGCTGCGGACAATGATGAAATCCTTCATGCTGTCCAGCGGTTTCGCCAGTTCCCCTTTGACCATGTCGCGGTAAAACACTTCGCGGCGGATGAACTTGAGTTCCGAAGCCCCTTCCACGGAAAGAGCTTCCGCCGATCCCAGAACCGCAGGCAGATTCTCCGGAGTCAGTGCATAGAGTTCCTTGCCCTCACCGTCCAGCACTTTCAGCTCCTTGAAACCGGCAAGGCATCCCTGGTTGTCCACCGTCTTCCCCTTCGCGCTGAGAGTCTGATACTGGACTCCGGAACGCGACAAGAACACGGTCGTCCCTGCCGCCAGCCGAACGGAGACTTCCCCCGTACTCCTCACAAACGGCAGTGCATCACAGTCATACGGAATCCGGAAATACACCGGTGAGGAGTTCTCTTCCGGATTCAGTTTATAGGCATGCCCTTCCTGCTGAAGCTGAAGGGCTGCGGAACGATGCTTTTCCGCCTGAGCCGTCTGATACATCGGAATCCCGTCATAATCCAGTCCAAGCCACTCCATGCACTCAAGAAGGGTGCGGATTGCTTCGGGGGTCGACCGTTCCAGATCGGTGTCCTCGATCCTCAGGAGAAACTCTCCGCCCTCATGACGGGCGAAGAGCCAGTTGAAAATGGCTGTCCGGATATTGCCGATATGCACCTGTCCCGTCGGGGACGGAGCGAATCTTGCTCTGTATTTCATGGGGAGCAGACTCCAAGATAATAAAAATCTGGTTGAAAAAATGACTCGTTTGACGGAATGCCCCGCAAAAGGGGGAATGGAACGACGCGGAGGAGGGGGGGCGCTCAGCCGCCCCCTCCTCTCAGAACTCAGATGGAATTGGTCGCCGCATCAAGCTGAGCCTTGGCGTTGTGCATATTGATCACAGCGTTTGCCAGGCTCGTTTCCGCATCGACAAGATCGCGCTGGGCCTCGTTCACACGGGTGATCCCCGTGCTTCCGGCGCGGTATTCCTGGTCCACCAGATCACGCGTTTTCCGGACGATTTCCAGATTCTTCTGATTCAGTTTCACCTGTTTCAAATTGGTGATGTAATTGTCATACGCGGTACGGACATCGGCGATCACTGCAATCCACGCACTTGCCAGATCGTAATCGGCCTGGGTGACTGCGGCCTGGGCTGCGCGCATGCTGAAATAAGTCGAACCGCCGCTGAAGAGTTCCCAGGAGACCGTCCCGGAATAATTGAAGTTGTAATAAGTCTGGCGGGAATCGGAATTTCTGGCTCCGTAACGCCCGCGGATGTTCGTCTTGTTGTTGTTGTACGACATCCCGGAGCTGAGGTAGAAGGAGGGGCCGAAGGCCGCAATGCTTGCATAGTAGGAATATTTCGCAGCTTCCAGAGCTTCGCGATAGGATTTCAGGTCGGGACGGTTTGCAAGAGCTTCGTCCAGATACACGCTGATGTCAGCGAGGATTTCACCGTCGGGCGAAGGCATTTCAGGGAACTGGATTTCGTCGGGAATCGTTCCGATGGTCAGCCCGAGCAGTTCGGCCAGAGCGTATTTCGACTGCGCATAGGAATACTGCGACGTATAAAGGGAGCTTTCCGCCATGTTGTACTGCACCTTGAAGTTCAGTACATCGCTGAGCGGGGACGCACCGGTCTGGAACTTGAGTTCCGTTTCCTTCAGAAGTCTTTCATTGTATTCCATGTCGGCCTCCGCGATCTTGATGGTCGTGGCGGAGAGCATGACGTTGTTGTAGGCGTAGGCAACGGAGCGCAGAAGAATGCGTCTTGCATCCTGTTCCGCCGCTTCGCTCTGCTTCCAGTTGTGACGTGCGGCAAGAACGTTCATTTCACGGACAAAACTGTCAAACACCAGCCAGTCTGCCTGCAGTCCGGGCGAAACAGTCGTGGTCTGAGAGGAATTCCCGTACCCGCGGTTCAGCGATTCCGCATATCCCTGCCCGATGGTCAGCGAGGTCGAAATCGTCGGCAGATACGAGGAAAAGCTCTGGTAATAGCGGGCTCTGGCGGCGGCTATTGCAAAATAAGCGCTCTTGAAGCTCGGATTGTTCTGTATGGCGATCTGCTGTGCCTCGTCCAGAGTCAGTAGTTTGATTCCTTCGGGCATGAGCTGCTGTTCAGACTTTTCCAACCCGGTATACGTGCTTTTGGAGATGGCAACAGGCGGTTTGGAAGCGATGCAGCCTGCCGCGGCGGACAGGAGAGCCGCTGAAGCCGCGCAAAGAGCAAAAACGGAAAGCTTGTTCATCTTGGCGATTCCTCCTGAAAAGGATTTGAAAAACAAAGTTTTTTGACAACTCTTCTTCTATAATTATTATAAAATCGTAATTTATATCCGGAAAATGAATATTCAACCTCCTTGAGGAATTCAATTGAAAGAAAAATGCCCCTGTTCCTGCGCCGCGGAGGGCGTCAGGCCTGCATTCTCTTCCGTCTGCGTGGGCTGAGAGTCTCCGCTCCGAAGCTGTCCCAGCCACTCCGCAAGACTCATGACCGGAATATGGAAACTGCGCGCTTTCTTCAGTTTTGACGAATTCTCTTCCGGATCCATGGCCACCAGAAGCGAAAGACGTGAATTCACGCTGTCCACCGCTTCATAGCCGTTTTCCGCCGCAAGCTTCTCGTAGAAGGAGCGCTTTTCCGGCATTTTCCCCGTGAAACAGATCGTCTCCCGGACACGGCTGGACGGAGAATCAGCTCCTTCAGGGGAATTGCGGCTTTCCATCACTTCCACAGCTCCCAGCAGTTCATCCAGCGACTCCGATCCGGACCGAAGATCCTCATACAGAGCCTTCGCCCGCTCCGGACCGATTCCGTTCAGTGCCGACAGGGATTCTTCCGACATTTCACGGAGCTCTGACAAACTGTGCACAGACAAAAGACTCCTTGCAATGTTCGGCCCGATTCCCCGAATGTTCAGCGAAGCCAGAATCTGCCAGTCCGGCACACGCCTTGCCGCCTGAATTTCACGGTGGAGATTCCCCGCGGAAAGACTCTGGAATCCTTCCAGACGCAACAGGTCCCTGACACTCAGACGAAAAATATCGCTCAGCGTACGCACCTGCAGCACGGTCATCATTTTCCTGAGATTCGGTTCTCCGAGCCGCTCAATCCCAATGTTTTTCACCGCCGCGAGCAGGCGCTGAAGCCGTGTTTCAAAACAATCCGGATTCACGCAGCAGAGTTCCGGCGGCTTCCGCACAAGCTCCGCTCCGCAGCAGGGACACTGCTGAATCAGGCAGGAACAGCGCGATTCGCCGGGTTCGGAGGAGACAATATAGGGAATAACATCTCCGGCACGTTCAACCACGACACGGTCGCCAATCTGCAGGTCCTTGTCCAGAATATTCTGGAGGTTGTGCAGACTCGCTCTGCGGATGGTCGTCCCGGAAATCTCCACAGGCTCGATTTCCGCCACTGGCGTCAGGCAGTTCTTTCCGAAGCTCCATTCCACTCCCAGCAGACGGCTTTCCCGGCGGACTCCGCTGAATTTAAAGGCAATCTGCCCGCGCGGATGATGAGCGGTGCTGCCGAGTGACGCCGAATATTCCGCATCCGCCAGTTTCAGGACGATCCCGTCCATGGGATACGGAAGAGACTCGGCTTTGTCGACAAAATCCTGCCACTCTTTTCTCAGAAAGGATAACGAGGTTTCCCAGGAATGAAGGGAATAGTCCACAAGGGTCAGTTTTGCATGCTGGAGCTTCATTTCCGTCAAGTCCTTGAGCCCCATGATGCCGGCAACGGCGTTACGCGAATTCTTGTACAGACGACCGTTCCGGTTCCGGATGCGGGAATAGAGAGTCCGGAAATCGTCGTCCCGGATGATGATTTCGCCGCGTGCGGGAAAGGGAACGCCCGTCAAGGGAAAAAAATTGCCGCTGGGGTGTTCCAGTTCAATGAGAACGGCTTTGTCGGTAATGTCCTCTCCGGTCTCACCGTCGCCGCGGGTGGCGAGAATGCCGTCTTTCCAGATGGCGGAAATCCCGTCGTATTTAGGTTGAATCAGAAAGCGTTCCTCCGCGCTCCGGGCATATTTCCGGGCCCACTCCATGACTTCGTCCAGAGAATAGGCCTTGTCCAGAGAAAGCATGGGCTCCGCGTGGCGGATCTTCCCGTTCCCAGCAACCAGCGGCGCCTCCACACGCAAGAGCAGGGGATGCCGGGCATTGAGTGCGGCTAGTTCACGGACAAGGGCATCATATTCGTCATCGGAAATCTCCGGTTCTCCCTCGTCCCAGTATTTCCGGTTGTGTTTTTCGATCAGGGCTGCAAGTTCGGCCTCTCTTTCCGAGGAACCGGATGCGGAGGAAACGGAAGAAGGGGAGGAAAAATTCTTCGTCCCCTCCTCCTCTTTCTTCTTCTCCTCCGCTTCTTCCGGTGGAAGGAGGGCGGAAAACAGATCCGGAGCGTCTTCTTTCATGCCATTGATTTTTCTTCCTGGAGAACTCATAGTCACACATCCGCGGCCGGACGGGAACGCAGTTTCTTGAGATCCCCGTGCAGCCTCTTGGTATCCAGACGTTTTTTCCGGGAAGCCCGTGTCGGTCGCGTCGGACGGCGTTTCCGCGCTTTCTTCAACGCCGCTTCCAGCAGGGCTTCCAGTCGGGCGCGGGCAGCGGAACGATTCAGCTGAAGACTCCGGTACTCCTTCGCGACAATCACGAGTTCCTCCCCCGAAATCCGCTTCCCCGCCAGACGGACCAGCCGCTCCTTCGCCTCCTCCTCCAGAACAGAACTCTTCCGGAAAAAGAAGGTAAGACGCACCGCGTTCGAGGTCCGGTTCAGATGCTGACCTCCGGGCCCCGCCGCAGGACGGATGAACTCCTCTTTCCATTCCGATTCCGGCAGTTCAAACGGTAAAGGCATCTTCATTCACCCTCTTTCCCGTTTTCCCCCTGCCGTCCCCCGCGCGCGGAAGACGATCCGGCCTTCTCCTTTTCTTCTTCCAGCTGTGCACGGCTGTTCTTGAAGCAGGTAAACAGGGGATATTGTTTCCCCTGATATTCCTTCGCACGCATGGTCGTGAAGACTTCCGAGAGCCAGACCTGGCCTTTCGGAATCCGGATCCCGTAAATGTAAAGCTTCCCGTACAGAACCGCTTCAGGAGTATCGGAGTGCGCCCAGCCGATGGTTCCGTCCGGAGTCTCCTCTTCCGAAATGAAAAAGATTTTCATGGAGCTGATGCCGCCGGGAATCATCGCATGTTTCGCGAAATCACCGTCTTTTTCGGCTTCGGCACGTTTGTCCTTGTATTTTCTCTCGGCGATTGCGGCACGGTCGTTCAAGGCGGTTACAATGCGGTCGTTGGTCTTGACGTCGCAGAAGGGAAAGGCATCCAGAGACGACGTGGAAAGATCATAAAAACGGATATGGCGCAGCACATCGCGCCCCGTCTTTGAATCCACGTATTCCCGGATATTGATTCCGAACTGATTTTTCGAGACAATCTGCGCATCACGGATCTGTTCCCCGGACTTCAGAAAAAGATCCATCCCGGAAAGTTCCCCCGTCTGCAGCAGCAGAAAAACAAAGAGGAAGAAAAAGGCAAAGGCGGGAAGAAAGCAAAATTCATGATTGTCTGTTTTCCTGATTTTCATTGACAAACCTCCGTCCGTCACAGGTATTTTCTCCCGCGTCAATTCATGGCAGTTCATCAGAGAATGAAATGAATGAAATGGCATTTCCCGGGAATATCGTTGCAGACCGCATTCCGGCGATGCGGCAAACTTTTTCCCCTGAAAAAAAGCAGAAAAAAATGGTTCCATGCCGGATTTCTTTCCAGGGAGCGGGGGACCTGCGGGAAATATATAAGAGAAAAAGGGTGTCTTCAAGACGGAGCGGAGGCTTTTTCCATGTTTTTCAAAAAAAAAAGTGTGTTCCTCCGTTATCTGTCTCCGGCGGAGATCTGCCGGCAGATTCCGCGGGGAAAAGAGCCCTTTCAAAGGACGCTGTCTTTTTCCCCCTCTCAGCAATCTGAAAGAGATGCACGCCTTGCACACCCCTTCCAGAATTCAGAGAGACTTCAGAGACCTTTTCCGGAGGGAGCCCGGGACCAGAGACTTTCCACGTCGGCCCCCTTCATCCATCCTTCATCCGCTCCGACGCGCACTCGGACCCAGTCCAGACGCCGCTCCTCGATTTCGATTTCCTGCCCCGCCTTGAGCTGCATCTCCTGCCTCCCCGACTGTTCCGAAGGCAGAGAGTACACCGGCGCGTTGCGCACAACCACAACCGCCGCCTTCTCCCCGTACGAACTGTTCTTCTGGGAAAGAGCCGCGGATGCGGCAAGAACGGCAATCAGGATCGAGGCAAGCGCCAGAGGCTTCCAGACCATCCCGCGGGTAAACATCCGCAGTCCCATGGATATCAGGAACAGCATTCCCGCAAACGCCAGGACACTCAGCCATTCATCGGGTCTCATGGAATCGCGCAGATAAGGCGGCACGGACAAGGGATGTTCAATCCTGTATTTTTCCTCCAGGCCCATTTTGCGGCGTGTGAGATTGAGATTTTCCAGAATATCGGAATTTCTCGGTGCGAGCCGGAGCGCCCGTTCATAGCAGACCAGGGCGCGCGGAAGATCATCCTTGTGATAAAAACAGTTGCCCATATTGTAGAGAAGCGCAGGCGCCGGGTTCGCAGGATCCAGTTTGGATGCATAGAATTTCAATGCTCCGTCAAAGTCTCCGGAATCGTAGGCGGTCAGTGCCTGCTCCGCATTTTCCGGAAGGGAGGGCTTCATTGTCGGAACCCCCTCCGCCGACTCGGATTCGGATGCGGAAAGAACGCACGGATGCAGACAGACGGAAAACAGCAGCACAAAAACCGAGAGACGCCCCAGTCCTTTGATCAGTTTCTTCTTAAACTCCTGATCAAAAGAGGATCTGAGATCCGGCATCCAGGCGCTTTCCGCGAGACGCCCCAGCGTTTCGGCCAGTTCCGGAGACTTTTCCTTCAATGCGGCGGCGGAATCTGACAGTCCTGCTCCGGGCGGAAGATTGAGCATGTCATTGAGGTAATCGCCGATTTCAATGCCGACGCGGTCCGCTATCTCTTCCGGAGGTGAAGCCTTCAGTTTTTTGAGAATTCCTCTCCTGCGTGTACGCGCCTCCATTCTTCTCTTCATGGCCGGATCCTTTTCCATCGCTCTGCGTCTGGCAAAGATGAGCAGCGACGCCAGGTAAAAGGCCATCCCGAACCCGATCATGAGAAAACAGGGCAGATAGGCATTCCGCTTCAAAGGCATGGCCACGGTCTTTCCCAGATTCTTGTGGAGGTACAGCGCGGAATCGGATCTGCGTTTTCCGGGATCCTCTTCCGTCCCGGAGAAGGGCTGGGAAGCGGCGGAAGAGGAGACGGTAGAAGCGTCCACAACCGTCTTCCCGGAATTCCCGGCGAAGACGCCGCTGGATTTTTCCACATGGAGAGTTTTGGAAAAGGATGTCTCTTCATACTTCCCCGAAACGGGATTGAAGGTGGACAGATTCAGTGCAATTAGCGGATTTCCCTGCCGGGTCGGGATCAGCACATAACGGATCTCGGCGGAACGGCCGGAACGGGCCTTTTCCACTTCCGGAGGATAACAGCGGAAATCCGGAATTTCCAGCGGCGGAGCCGTCAGATTTTCCAGGGAGCCGTTCCCGCTGAGCTTTACCCTGAGCGTAACGGGGGATCCGACCTGGCAGTCAAAAGCGGATTCGGAGGATGCTCCACCGCCGGAAGAGGAAGAGGAGGAAGAAGAGGAAGAGGAGGAAAGAGATATCTCTGTTTTCCAGAGTCCGACAAGACCGGTGAAGGAGGAATTGCGAGGCGCTTCGGGAAGCGGTTTCACCGTGATTTTCCCAGCGTCGGAAACAAGAAGTTTTTCCTCTCCGGACGCGCGGGAGAAGGGGGTTCCGAAAAAGAAGGGATCATCCCATGCGTCAAAGAAAGAGGAGCCTCTCCCGCGGGTGCTGTAGATTGTGGCGGGAGTCAGCGACTTCAAGTCAAAGGTTCCGGTGGAAATGGCGCGGAAAGCCGTGCGGAAGGTATACACATGATAGGTGTTCCCGTCGAGTCTTTTCCGGCTTCTTTCCACAACGTCGAAGGCGGGATTCTCCCGGTTCACCGCACTGTAGTCGCGGAACACGAGATTCGCCTTCTCCCCCGCCTCCAGACGGGGCCAGGACAGTTCGATCCGGAGTGAATCCAGCATCCATACGCGGATTTCCACGGGAATTTCTTCGCCGAGGTAGAAATCACGATCCCGGGAAGGAATGGAAATTTCCGAGAAAAGCATCCTTTCTTCTGCCGGAGGCGCATCCTTTTCTCCGGAGGAAGAAGCTCCGTTTCTCAGGCTCTTGTCTCCATCCGGGGAAACGGAGGAGCTGGACTGCGGCGCGCGGCGGGCGGGCATCCTCCCTGCGGAAAGATGGGCGCGGGCGGAACTGTCGGGCGCCCCGAGAACCTCGAATTCATAAGGCTGGGTGACGACCGTGTCCTTCCCGCAGATGATCTTCAGCGAGGGAAGCGTATATTTCCCCGGACTCAGCGGCACGAACTGATACACTCTTGTATTTTCCCGGATCGTTTTCCGACCGTCGAACATGGTTCTGGAAGAACGTTTCTCGCCGTTTTCCCAGAGGATGTTGTCCATCCGCGGGATTTCTTCCAGGGCGGGAGCCGATCCGTTGCGGGAAGTCAGAATGAGAGACACCTCGCTTCCGACGGTGATTCGTTCAGGGGAAATTGAAATTTCTATTGACTTGTCATCCCTTGATGCGGCTCCGCCAGTCGCGGCGGTGGCGGCTGCGGAAAGTTCCGCTGAGCACCACCATGCCGTCATGCAGGCAAAAACCGCAGCAGCAATCCGCAGTGTTCTTCTTTTCATGCAAACACGACTCCTTCCTTCCATCTCCGGATCTGCTGGAGACGGGGAAAGCTGGTGAAATCAGCTGTATGATTTCTTTTTCCCGTCGTCCCGGCAGATCGCCGGTTTGTTTCTCTCAAGTTTCTCCGTCCTGTTCCCGTTCTCTTCCCGGCTTGTGTGAAGAGAACGGACGACATCACCAGTCTTTTTCCACCTGACGCACACCGTAGCGGAGTTTTTCCCGGGCTTTCAATGCATCACGCAGATTTTTTTCTTCATCCGCCATCAGGTCCAGAAGTTTCTCCGCCTGTTTTTCGTCAATTTCCTTTTCCTCGGTTCCGGATCCTTCGCGGGGGGAGTTTTCCTCCTGCCATTCAGGGAGCTGGGCTTCAGGTTCCCGGGCGTCTTCCCCGGTGTTGTCGCCGGAATTCTGCTCGTTATCCGAGTCGGAGTTCTGTTCCTGAGAGTTCTGCTGCTCGGGAGAATCCTGCGGGGAGGCGGTATCGCCCTTCTGAGACTGCCGATCTTCCTGGGAGGAATCCTGATCTTCTTCCTTCCCGCTGTTCCCGCCCAGGGATTCCAGAGCCTTTTTCAGATATTCCTCGGCTTTCCGGCCATTGCCCTTTTCCTGTTCCCGGCGCGCCTGATCGAGATCCTTCCGGGCCTTTTCCGCCGCCTGACGCAACTGTTCCTGCGAAAGCTCCTGCGCCTGCTGTTCCAGCTTTTCCGCCTGTTCCTGTGCCGAACGGGTCATTTCCTCGGCTGAGGAGACTTTGTCCTGCTGACCCTGCTGGTTCTGCTGACCCTGCTGGTTCTGCTGACCCTGCTGGTTCTGCTGATCCTGCTGACCCTGCTGACCCTGCTGGTTCTGCTGACCCTGCTGGTTCTGCTGCCCCTGCTGATCCTGCTGACCCTGCTGGTTCTGCTGATCCTGCTGACCCTGCTGGTTCTGCTGATCCTGCTGGTTCTGCTGGTTCTGCTGGTCCTGCTGATTTTCTTTCTGCTGTTCCTTCAACGCCTGCTGGGCTTGTTTCTGAGCTTCCTGACGCTGTTTTTTCAATTCTTCGATTTTTCTTTTCAGTTCTTCTGCAGCCGCACGGTCCTTAAGGAGGATCTGCTGATTGCGGATGATATTGTCGGGAGAAGAGACGGCATATCGCATGCCTTCGCGGTAGAAATCCTCGGCATTTGTAAGTACGCCGAGAGCGGCGTCAAGTTTTTTCTCCGCATCGTCGAGCTGCTGCTGGAGAAGAGTCTGGCTGGACTGTTTCATCAGGTCCCTTGCCCCGGAATGCGTGATGACGCCGATATTCTGATACGCCCGGGAACGGGTCTCCGGATCCTCCGAAGCCGCACCGACCGCCTTTTCATAATAAGGAAGAGCGCTTTTCCCGTCTTTGGATTCCGCCTGAAGTTTCACTCCGCGGTTGAAGAATCCGACGGCATCGGAAGGTTCTTCAGACTCTTCAAAAACTTTGGGATCTTCCGGCTGCGCCTCATTGCGGAGCATCTCCGCCCTACTTCCGGAGGGAGATGCCGCAGCCGTTTTTCCCCTTTCCCCTGCGACGGCAGCAGGATCCGCGTTCTCCGCCGCGGATACGGGAGAAAACGCCAGCGCCAGCGCGGCGGGAAGGAAAATCCAGAGACCCATCGGCCGGGAACGGCGTGCGGTCGTTTCTCCTCCGCTCTTCTGATACAGGGAGTCCGAATCGCTTTTCCTTTCGGAAAGGCAGAGCCAGATGCAGATCAGGAGAAACGCCGCTGCAAGCGGATAGATCGGCCGTTCGATCGGGCGGGTCTGTTTTCCGTTCCCGTATTCCTTCGGATTCAAGGCCTTGATTCTGGCTTCCAGCTCCGTGATCCCGGGATCGGCCGCAGTGCTGCGCACGTAAATTCCCCCCGTTCTTTTTGCCAGTTCGGCAAGCTGAGCTTCATTCAGAGGGCTGTTCACAATATTTCCGGAAGCGTCCTTGAGTGTTCTGACGCCGCCTTTCCCATCCGGGATCTGAATGATGGAAGGCTGGGCGGGATCCCCCACACCCGCGACGAAAAGAGGTATCTTCCGACGAATCACATCTTCCACAACAAGGGAACTGCTCCCGTACAGTTCATCCCCGTCGGTAATCAGCAGCACCGCCTTATGACTGCCCTCCGCGGCCTCGAATGCCGCCAGAGCCGATTCCAGGGCTTTCTGGATATTGGTTCCTCCGATGGGAATGGTGTCCGTGTTCAACTCGTTGACGAGCTGGAGAAAACTGGTTTTGTCCGAGGTGAGCGGACATTCCAGAAACGCCGTCCCGGAAAAGGCGATCAGACCGAAACGATCCCCCGGATTCAGGCGGACCAGTTCCCGAACCAGCCATTTCGCATGATCCAGACGCGAAGGCTGGACATCCTGGCACAACATGCTCTTCGATGTGTCGAACAGCACCAGAAGATCCCTCCCCTCCCCTGAATACGGCAGAATCTGTTTCCCCCAGGACGGACGCGCCGCAGCCACACAGAGAAAAACCAGGGCAAGAAGAAGAAGTCCCGCCCGCAGCAGCCGTCTGGACCGGGAAAGAGTTATCAGAATCACTCCCCCCTCCTCCTTCTTCTTCTCCCCTCCGGCGGTCTTTCCAGAGAGCTGTGTTTCCCCCAGGAAGCGTTTCAGAAGCTTCCCGCGGCGCGCCGAACCCCAGTAAAAGAAGAGTGCAAACAACGGAAGCACCCACAGAAGATTCCAGAGAAAATCCTTGTCTATAAAACTCATAACGCCTGTTCCCCCGAGTCCGTGTTCAAGTTCAAATTTAAATTTAAGTTCAAATTCAAATCCGTATTCATTTTTCTCCCGGCATTATAAACATAATTGGGATCTCTGATTTTAAAACCGGAATCCGGAAAAAATCCCGGACGCGGTGGCGCTTTCAGTCCGTCTCATCCCGGGATTTTTCCTCTCCCGGACAAAAACAGAACTCACACGCGGAACCGGAGAGGAAAATCCACGCTCCGGACCTCCCCTATAGACAAGGCTTTCCCGTGTATGTTCCCGCCCGGAAAAAGCAGGAGAGATCCTTTTTCCCGATTTTCCCCGGCACAGCCCTCCTTTTCTCCTTGAAAAAAAGAAAGGTGATGGCAAAGTTATTATCCCGGCATACAGGAGAAGGAGATCCCCTTTTCCCCGACGCCATCCCCCTGCCCCTGCCAAACAGGGAGGGCCGGACACCTTCGGAAAAAGCCGGCTGATCAACAGGCGGATCCCAAAAGACTGAATGCCATAATTTCAAACAATTTCGGAACAAATCTCGGAACAAAACTCAACATTGCAAGAAACGGAGTCTTCACTTCCATGAAAATTGAGGAAATCGACCGGAATTTCGCCACCGCTTCCGTAGACGGACAGGAAGTCATTTACAAAGACGTCACCACCGCTCCCTTCTCCCTGGAGGGATTCGCCTGGTTCGGAAAGGACCGCCGCTTTGCCCGGCTCCCCTCCGGACTGACCAAGGAGGAAGTCAACGAAGGCGCTCTTTTTCTCGGCAATCAGACCGCCGGCGGAGCCGTCCGCTTCCGGACGGATTCCAGAATCATCGTCCTCCGCGCCGAACTCGCCTATTCCTCCGACATGAACCACATGCCGAGAGCCGGAAGCGCCGGATTCGACATCTACCGCGGAAAAGGAAGCAGAAAAGTCCATTTCGGCACCGCGCAGCCCTCCCGTGATCAGAAGGTGCTGGAAGTCTTTCTTGCCCGGCTCCCGGAAAGCGAAAAACGCGCCATGAATGAATGGACCGTGAATTTCCCTCTCTACGGAGGTGCGGAGAAAGTCGAAATCGGACTCGAACCGGGATCCCGCCTGGAAGCGCCCGCACCGCACAGGGTGAAGGATCCGGTGCTGTTCTACGGATCCTCCATCACGCAGGGCGGGTGTGCCTCGCGTCCCGGGAATGCGTATACGTCCATGCTCTGCCGGGCCGTGGATGCGCCGCAGATCAATCTGGGATTCTCCGGATCCGGACGCGGGGAGAAGGCCGTTGCGGAACTCATTGCGGGCCTGAAGCTCTCCTGCTTCGTCATGGACTATGACTACAATGCACCCACACCGGAACATCTGAAGGAAACGCATGAAGTCTTCTTCCGGACCATCCGGGAAAAACAGCCGGATCTGCCCGTCATCATCATGAGTCTCTGCAATGTCTGGCCGGACCGGAACAGACCCGCTTATGAAAACGTCCTGAAACGGCGCGACATCATTCTGGAAACCTACGAACACGCCATCGCCGCGGGAGACCGGAAAGTCTGGTTCATCGACGGCGCAACCCTCTTCGGGAAAGACGGCAGATTCGAATGCACCGTGGACGGATGTCATCCCAACGATCTCGGATTCTACCGGATGTACAGAACCGTCCTTCCCGTTCTCAGAAAGGCGCTCAAAGCGCTCTGAGCCCTCCTCCGGCGGAGCCATTCATTTTTTTCTCACACTCCCGCATCCGCCGTCGTACTCTCATCCCCCCTCCATTGCATCTCATTCCCGGAATGCGATGGAGGAAAAACTCTCAGCAGAAGGAAAAAAACAAGATGAGTTATCCGCTTTATCCGGCAAGAGACATCGTTCCCCTGGACGGAATCTGGGACTTCACATTGCTCGAAGGGGAAACCGCCTCCCGGATGCAGGAAAACGCTTTCCGCGGACTGGAATTCAGCGATCTGCAAAGCGTTCCCGGCTGTTTCGACGCCGGACCGCGCTATGCCGGCAGACGCGGAATCGGAGTCTACCGGAAACGTTTCCATCTCCGCCAGGGGGGGCGTTATCTCCTCAAATGCGGAGGGCTCGGCCTGACCGCGCAGATCTTCATCGACGGCAGGGAAATCGAATCCGCCGAATTTCCGTATTCGGCCTTCACTCGCATTTTCCACCTCGCGGAGGCCGGAACGCATGAAATCGTCTTTGCCGTGGACAACCGTTTTCATTCGGAGGACAACGGCGCACTCTTCCGCCCCAATTACGATTTCTACGCCTACGGCGGAATTTACAGAAACGTGGAACTCCAGAAACTGCCGGAACGGTATGCCATCGACCGCTGCCATGTGCTGACCAGGGACTGGCGGACGGGGAAAGTCGTCCTGAACGTCTTTCTTGCGGATCAGGAGGATTTCCAGGGCCCGCTTACCGTGTCCATCGCGTTCGACGATGAGGGCGAAGGCGTCACTGAGACCCTTTTTTTCCATGCGGGCAGAGGAGCCGTCTCCGGGGAACTCTCCGTCCCGGATTTCAAAGTCTGGAGCCCGGAGCGACCGGCCCTTCACACGGTGAGGATCCGCACGGAAACGGACTGCATCATCGAACGCTTCGGGATTCGTGAAATCAAAACGGAAGGGACTCGTCTTCTGCTGAACGGAGAGCCGTTGAAACTTCTCGGCTACAACCGTCATGAATCCCATCCGGAGTTCGGCCCGGCGCTCCCGCAGGCTCTGATGATCGAGGATCTCCAGATCCTCAGGGACATGCACTGCAATTTCATCCGCGGATGCCATTACCCGCAGAACCAGGATTTCCTGGATCTCTGCGATCAGTACGGATTCCTGGTCTGGGAGGAAGGACTCGCATGGGGAAATCCGCCCGAAAATCTCACAGACAGTTCCTTCCAGGAAAAACAGATCCGGCAGACACGGAAGATGATTCACAACAGCTTCAATCATCCTTCCGTCATCCTCTTCGGCTTCCTGAACGAGATGCACTCCTTCGACCCGCAGGCGCGGGAACTCACGGAAAAGCTGGTCCGGGAAATCCGCCGGCTGGATCCGACCCGGCCGGTGACGTTTGCAACAGCGTTCATTGATGATGACAAGGTGCTCGATCTGCTGGATGTCATCTCCACCAATCTCTACCCGGGATGGTACGGATGCGGATACGAGGACGCTTCGCCGGCTGACAAAATCGAACCCCGTCTGAACGAAGTCGCCGCACGGATCGACTCCGGTGAGGATACCCGGAACAAACCCTGGATCATCAGTGAAATCGGAGCCGCCGGACTGTTCGGATGTCACGACCGGCTCAAAGGACAGTGGTCGGAAGAATATCAGGCCGATTATCTGAGAAGGGTCTGCCGTTACGTTCTCGATCATTCTCGCGTCTGCGGGCTGGCGCTCTGGCAGTTCACGGACTGCCGCACCTACTCGTGCAGTCCGCATCTCAACCGCGCGCGCGGATTCAACAACAAAGGCTCGCTTGACGAATATCGGAGGCCAAAAATGGCCTTTGACGCAGTCAGGGAGGTTTTTTCTTCCTGGAAGGAACAAAAAGAAGAAGACTGAGAAAAACGCTTCCGAACTGCCGGGTTCGGAAGCACAGCAGTTCAGCAGCAGCTGGATTTCCAGTTGCGCTGACGCGCCGCCTCATACAGCAGAATTGTCGCAGCCGTTGCCACATTCAGGGAATCCATTCTTCCGAGCATCGGGATCAGCACGCGCAGATCGGCGGAGTCCATCCAGAAGGGGGAAAGCCCGTACTGTTCGGCTCCGACGACAATCGCCACGCCGGAACGCATATCCACATCCGTATGGTATTGATCCGTATGCGGAGTTGCCGCAAGAGTCCGGATTCCCAGATTCCTCAGCCAGGCAAGCGTTTCCTCTGACGAGGCTTCCGCAAGAGGCACGGAGAAAATCGCCCCCGTGCTGGCACGGATGACATTCGGATTGAACAGATCCGTCCGCTTGTCGCAGACAATCACCCCCGTTGCGCCTGCGGCATCCGCGCTCCGGAGAATCGACCCCAGATTCCCGGGTTTCTCGATGGTTTCCGCCACCAGATACAAACCGTCTTTCCTGGCGGGGATGTCCGCCAGAGTCTTCCGGGACATCTCGGCAACGGCAATCAGGCCTTCCGGACGATCCCGGTAGGCGATTTTCTGAATAATCTCCGGAGTGCATTCATAGATTTCCGATCCCGCCTCCGCCAGGGCGGAGATCAGGGCCGGCTCGTTCTCGCCAAGATACATTGCCGGGGAATGGAAGGTTTCCACAATCCGGATCCCGGCGGCAAGGGCGCGGGAAAGTTCCCGGTAGCCTTCGAGAAGAGTGACGCCCATCCGGTCGCGCTCCTTCCGGTCACGGAGTGAAAAGGCCTGTTTCACCTTCGGATTTTTCAGACTGGTCAGGAGAGTGCTCTTCATGGGATTTTTTTCTTTCGCATTTGCATTTTCAAGTGGACGGACAAGGGAAAAACTCTGGAATGCTCAGGAATCATTGCAGGACTGAAAGAAAAACAAGGGAAAAAGAAAATCGGACGAAGCTATGGAAGATCTCTCTCTCTGTTTCCGATTGGCCCGACTTACCCCGGTTTTTCCCGCCTTTTCCTCTGTTTTCCCGGTTTTTCCCGTTTTTTTATAAGATACACTTGAAGATGGAAAAAATAAAACGATTGTAAAAGATATTCGTTTTTTTTCAGGACCCGCTGAAAAGCGGACGGGAAAAGGAGCCGGGAACGGACATGAAAATTTATGTGAACGGAGAACATCTGGATTGTCTGGAAAGCCGGACGGTGCGGGAATTCCTGTGCAGTCTCGGTCTGGCTCCTGAAGATGTGCTGATCGTCCTGAACTCCGAAGCCGTCTCCGGCAGCGGACTGGATACGGAATTTGCGGAAGACGACCGTCTTGAAATCCTCCGTTTCGCGGACAGCTGAGGAAATGGAGTCCGGCACGCACTACTACTCTTCTTCACTGTACGGCTTTCCCCGTTCCTGTGTTGCTTCCTGCGTCCGTTTCTGTGTCGCTTCCTGCGTCCGTTCTGGTCTTCCGTTCAGATGTCCTGGCTTTCTGTCCGCATGTTCCCGGCACGCTTCTTGATTCTTCGTCCGTCTTCCTCTTCACCTTTCCCTCGGTTTTCCTTTCCTCCTTTTCCCGGTTGTAGGGTCTTATTTTTCTATGAAGGAGGGAGAAAAAGCAGCGGGAAAAATCTTTCCGTTTTTCTTTTTCAGGCATAGAGAGTCCATTTTACCCCTGCGAGTTTTGCGAATCCTGAGGATCTTGCGAGTCTTGAGGATCTTCTGTATCTTCGACTCCGCTCCGCTGCGCCACCGCCCCGGCGAAGCGGATTTTTCTGGAGCTGCTCCGAATGAAGTGACTTGGCCCGGAGGAAGGGAACACTCCCAGCTCATGACAGAAAAAGGACAGATGAAAGAAAGTCATGCACCTCTTTTTCGGAAAGGGGTCTGCCGGAATCTGAAGTATCTGGGAACAGAGAAGATGGGAAGGAATTTCTTTCTTCTCTCCGGTGGAAAAGAGAAGGGATGCGGAAAAAGAGGGGAAAAAATAGTATACATGCATGAATTTAGAATGTCAAAGGAGAGGAAGGAAAAAACGAAAAAAGATTTCCGGAAGAATGTCCTTTTCATGCTATTGATTTGCAATTCATTAGTGTTATATATAACAAGAATCGGGTTGAAATCGGGTTGAAATCGAATTGAAATCGAATTGAAAGCGCGATGGAATCGGGGCGGGAAACCGCACAGGAAGAGCAGCAAGCATGAAACGGCGTCGGCCGGGAAAGGGTATGAGTAAGGATGAAGTTCACCGAAGCCAGTAAAATTCGCAATTTCGTGGTGGCGGGTCACAATGGATGCGGCAAGACGTCGCTCTGCGACCTGATGCTGTACAAGGCAAAGGCCGTGGAGCGTCTGGGCAGCGTTGACATGAAGACGAGCATCTCGGACTTCACGCCGGATGAACAGGAAAAGCGTTCAAGCATCTATTCGGCGTATCTGAACTGTTCCTGGAAAGGGGATCACTTTTTCTTCACGGACACCCCGGGATATGGAGAATTTGTCGGGGAAGTGATTTCGGCCTTCCGCTCCTGCGGATCGGCAAGCATTGTACTGGACGGAGTCAACGGGATGGAAGTCGGAGCGTCCAGAGCATGGAAACTGGCGAAGAACTTTCAGATACCGAAACTGATTTTCATCAACCGTCTGGACAGGGAAATGTCGGACTTCTTTGCGGTTCTGGAACAGCTTCACGATGCGTACGGGAAGACCGTCTGCGTTCCCGTCACCCTCCCTGTCGGACGGGAAGGGAATTTCTCTCGCGTCATCAACGTCCTGAGCACACCTGAATCGGAAATCCCGGACGATCTGAAGGACCTGGCCGCCAAATACCGCGAACAGCTGCTCGACGCCGTGGCGGAATCGGACGAGGAACTCATGAACCGTTATCTCGAAGGCGAACAGCTCACGGAAAAGGAAATCTCCAAAGGATTGCATGACGCAATTTTTGCCGGTTCCATGGTCCCTGTTTTTGCCGGAAGCGTTGCCAAAGACATCGGTGTGGAAGAGTACATGAACGGACTGATCAATCTCATGCCGAATCCTCTGGAAAGAGTCCGGACTGCGGCGGACGGGACCGTCGTCACCCCGAGCGAGGACGGTGATGCCGCCGCCTTCGTCTTCAAGAGCGTTGCCGATCCCTTCATCGGGCAGATGGCCTTCTGCCGCGTCCTCACCGGCCGGATCAAGTCCAACAGCGATCTCTTCAACCTGAACAGCGGAACCAAGGAACACATCGGCCAGCTCCTGATCCTGAACGGGAAAACCCAGACTCCCGTGGAGGAAGCTTGTCCCGGATGCATCTGCGGAATCGCCAAACTCAGAGCCACAAAAACCGGCGACACGCTCGGCGCTTCCATGACCAACAATCATCCGATGAGTCCGCAGACCTATCCGAATCCGGTCATCTCCTTTGCCATTTCCGCGGCAAAAAGCGGCGATGAAGACAAAATCATGAACGCTCTTGCAAAACTCTCTGAAAGCGATCCCACTCTGAAGGTCGAACGCAACGAGGAAACCCATGAGACACTCCTCCGCGGCATGGGCGAACAGCATATCATGAACGCCGTGCGGAATCTCAAGGCCCTGTCCAAGGCGGATGTGGTCCTTGCACCGCCGAAGGTCCCCTACAGGGAGACTGTCACGGCGAAGGGCGAAGCCGCCTACCGCCATAAGAAACAGTCCGGCGGGCACGGCCAGTTCGCCGAAGTTCATCTGCGCATCGAACCGAATGAAAGCGGATATGAATTCGTCAATGCAATCGTCGGCGGAGCGATTCCGAAGAATTTCATTCCGGCTGTGGAAAAAGGCGTCGCGGAGGCCATGGAGAGGGGACCTCTCGCCGGATGCGTTGTGGAAAAGATCAAGGTCACGGTCTATGACGGAAAGTATCATGACGTAGACTCCTCCGAAATGGCCTTCAAGATCGCCACCAGAAAAGCCTTCCGCGAAGCCATGGGAAAGGCCAGACCTGTTCTCATGGAACCCATCATGAATGTCAAGATCATGATCCCCGAAACCTTCACAGGAGAAATCACCGGAAATCTCAACCACAAGCGCGGCAGAATCCTCGGAATGAGTTCGGAGGAGGGACTTCAGGTCCTTGAGGCGGAAGTCCCCCGTGCGGAACTGCTCAAGTACGCCACTGAACTGCGTTCCATGACTCAGGGACGGGGTTCCCACGAAATCGAATTCGCGCGCTATGACATCGTCCCGACCAACGTCATGAACGAAATCATCGCGAAATTCAAGTCCGAAAACCAGGAAGAGGAGGAGTAATAAGCCCTTTCCAAGTATTCGGCATCTCCCCTCCTCCGCAGGAAAACACCACTCCTGCGGAGAGGAATCTCAATACACGGGAAGGACCCGTGCCGGAAATGACCTCTCCGGCACGGGTCCTTCCTTTTTCCCCATCACCTTCCTCTTCCGCAGCTTCCCCCATTTCCCTGAAACACAGAGGAGACGAGAAAAAAAAGGCCGCGCATGCCCTCCCTACGCGGCAGCAGGAAGGAATAAAGTCTATCCAGAAACAAAGGGAGAAGCGGAATGAATCCCCGGCAGGGAAGAAAAAATCTGCCGGAGAGACGGCGGAAAAACGGGAAAGCCCGAACAGACAGTTCAAGAGGGGACGGCCCCCCCTTTTCAATTCAATTTGCAGCTGTGAAGGCATTCCCCGGGTCACCGAGGAGGAATTCAAAATCCTCAAGATCCATGCCTCGCATGGCGGCGCCGGAAGCCTCCACGAGATTGCTGAAAAGCTCGCTTTTGCGCTTCTGGAGCTCCAGGACCTTTTCCTCGATGGAATCGCGGACAACGAGCTTGATGCAGTTGACGGGCTGTGTCTGACCGATGCGGTGAGTCCGGTCGGTGGCCTGAGCTTCCGCGGCGGGATTCCACCACGGGTCGTAAATGATGACGGTGTCTGCGGAAGTGAGGTTGAGCCCGAGACCTCCGGCTTTCAGACTGAGGAGGAAGAGCCGCAGATCTGCGGAATGATTGAAAGCATCCACCCGCGCCTGACGGTCTTTGGTGGCGCCGTCCAGATACTCATAAGTGACGCCTTCGGAGTCCAGCCAGTTCCGCACCAGCTTCAGCATGGAGGTGAACTGACTGAAGAAGAGGACCTTGTGTCCGCTGTCGATGCTTTCCATCAGGACCTCTTTCAAGAGTTCCATTTTTGCCGAACGCGGAGGCATTCCGTAAGAGGAGGAGGAGGAGGCGCGTCCATCCGCACTTGTATCTGCGGCGGAAGCACTGAGCGGGAGGAGCTTTTCCGGAAGAAGCGCCGGATCACAGCAGATCTGACGCAGACGAAGGAGAGAAGTAAGAATTCCAATCCGGCCCGCAGGTTTTCCATCTTTGCGGAATGCTTCGCAGCTCCGGAGGGCTTCACGCCGGAAATGATTGTACAGATCAAGCTGGCCGTTATCCATTTCGCAGCGGATGATCTGTTCCTGTTTGCCGGGCAGCTCCGTGCAGACATCCGCCTTCCTCCGGCGGAGAATGAAGGGGGAAATGCGTCTGGAAAGATCCTGAGACGCTTTCGGGTTCGTGTGGATGGCGGCGTAGCGGTTTTTGAATCCGCGGATGCTGCCGAGCATGCCCGGATGAAGGAAATCGAAAATGGACCAGAGATCTTCCGCGGAGTTTTCCAGCGGAGTGCCCGTCAGAACGAGTTTATGGTCCGCGGCAATGGATTTGCAGATCTGAGCATTGGCGCTGGAGGGATTCTTGATGTGCTGCGCTTCATCCAGAACCAGATATTTGAAACGGAGAGGGGCAATGTGTTCGAAATCGCGTTTGGCAAGGGCATAGGAAGTCACGCAGATGTCCTGGGAGAGTGCTTTGGCCCAGAGAGGCGCCCGGTCGTGCCCGGAAATGGGAAGAATGCGCAGGTCCGGAAGGAATTTCCGGGCCTCCCGCACCCAGTTGTCCACCAGACTGGTCGGACAGACAATCAGCGCCGGAAGATTCTCCTGCGGCGCCGTACTGAAAAGCGCCAGAGACTGAATCGTCTTCCCCAGCCCCATTTCATCCGCCAGAATCAGATTGAATCCTCTTGTGCCAAGTGTCTTCATCCAAAGGACACCCGCCTGCTGATAATTACGCAGATCTCCGTGGAAAAGTTTTCTGTCCAGCTGAAGTTCTCCGGAGCGACTGTCCTGCACGGCGGATTCCATTTCCAGCTTCAGACGCAGGAACTCCGCGGGAACCGCTCCCGGAATCTCGGCCCCCAGTTCCGCCCAGTACACGGCTCCGGAACGCGGAATCCGCAGAAATTCCGCATCCGGATCCGAGGGCGACGGCGGAAGCTGTTCCACAATATCCGCAATCGCAGAGGCAAAACGGCGGAAGGGCCGGGGCAGTTTGATGAAAACAGAAGCGTTCCCCGTATTGATGAAATATTCATCGTTCTTCGCCGAAAGAACCAGATCCTTCCAGCGGACCGGACAGGAGGCGCTGTAGAGAGAAAGGCGAAGATCGAAATATTCGGCCGTCTCCGCAACGATTTTCTGTTCCATGCGGAGATTGGAGGAATCGCCGGAGAGTGCGGCGAGACTGGAAGACATCAGGAATTCACGCCCGCTGCGCAGCCACATGGGAATGACTTCGTCGATGAACGCTCCGATGGCCTCGCGGTCGCGGAGGATGAGACGTGTCTCCCCGTCCGCGCTCTTTCCCCCCTTGAGCATCTCGAATCCGAAATTCACCAGCTCGCGGACAGCTTCAAACTCGCCTTTGGAATTCCGGCGCCAGAATTTTCCTCCGTGGGAGGCCAGACGCAGCTGATCGGCTTTGCAGAGACGCCCGTCATAGTCGAAGAGGACCTCCATCTCCAGGGATCCGTCCTCATGGATGACGGCGTCATACATGGTCTTGAACTTCCGCTGACGGAGTTTGACTCCGCCCGTGGCAATGATTTTCACCGGCATGATCTGTTCTGCCGCAACAAGCATTTTCGCCGCCTTTGCATCACAGGGCTGAACCGTCGTCCGGAGAAAACTGCGCAGCCATGCCACATCCATCTGGGCGGGGATCCACCAGTATTCCCCCAGCATCCCGACCCAGCAGCCGACACGGCCCGTAATGACCTTCACATCCTTCAGCGGCAGAGTCGAACCGTTCACCACAATCGCCGAACGAAGAAGAAACCCCCGGGCAACTTTTTCCAGCAGAAGAATCGGCGTCGCCGGCTCCCGGTGAACCACCACCTTCTCCCCGAGACGGCGGAAGTTCTGGAATCCGGGCAGACAATGAAAAAATTCAGCGCACTGCTCTGCATCCAGTGAAAGTTTCGTGCCGTCCTGAGCGGCGTTGATCGCAAGGAAACGGATGATCTGACGGTCCTGCTGAGGAAAGGCGGTCAGCTGCAGCGTCGCGGCCAGGCTTTTCCCGAAATGCAGCTGCCGCAGATTGTTCAGATTCCCCCCGTACTGACGGGTCCCCATCTTCAGGGAAACCGTCAGCGGCACCCGTTCCCATTTGCTCGGGACGTGCGGAAATTCCGACTCGGCGTCGATGGAGACAAAAGCCGTGGACGGAGTCAGCGCCTGAGTCAGCAGTTCGGGCAGTCCCGAGAACTTCAGCCCCGCATAGAGCGCCGGAGCCTCCTTCCCCTCCTCTTCCGGACGGTATTTGATCGTATATTTGGAATGATGAAGCGCCGCAGCCATCGCATGCGGACAGAAGCCGGGCCATTCCTGATCGCAGTTGCATTCAAAGGAATACGGACCGTTTGGAAATCCGCGGAACTCCGTCCGGTGAATAAAGCCGCGCGAATTCCGGAACAGAGCCCGGAGAATACCGGGGGAATTCTCATGACAGCAGAGAAGTTCGCCCGCATGAAGAATCTGCTTTGCCTTCCGGAAGACGTCCCGGGAAGACGCCGCAATCAGTTTCGACTCAAAACTCTCACCCATGGCCGAGTACTCGCTTTCCCCTCATTCATCAGAAAACACATCCGTCAAAAAAAAAGGAATGTAACACTTCCTGCAGGAAATAAAAGGGACTCCGGAATTTATTTTCCCTTTTTTTTTGAAAAGTCAGGCGGAACACTCTTGACTCAAATGCACCCCCGTGCTAGAATTCTCCAAACCTTTCAAGCAGATAAAACAAAAAACAACATGCCCAGAATCTCTGTCATATTTCCCTGCCGGAACGAGGAACGGCGGATGAATCCACAGATCTTCATCTCCTGGCTCCGCAGGTATCCGGACACCCGCTTCCTCTTCGTCGACGACGCCAGCAGCGACGGAACCGCGAAACTCATCCGGAAAATCATCTCCGACTCCCCGGAACACTCCGCTTCAGTGCTCAGCCTCCCTGAAAATGTCGGCAAGGCTGAAGCCGTCCGCCGCGGCTTCCTTCAGCTCATGGAAGAAGCGGAAGGCGCTCTTCTTCCCCCTCCCGACTGCATCGGATTCCTCGATGCGGATCTCGCCACGCCCCTGGAGGAAATCCCGGCTCTGACACAAGAGCTTCTCCGCGGAGACTGCGGAATCGTCATCGGATCCCGTGTGGCTCTCTTCGGGCGGAACATCCGGCGTTCGCCGCTGCGTCACTATCCAGGGAGGATCTTCGCCACGTTTGCTTCCTGGACGCTCGACTGCGTCATTTACGATACCCAGTGCGGGGCGAAATTCTTCCGCTTCTCTCCTGATCTCCGCGATCTTTTCGATCGTCCTTTCCTGAGCACCTGGTGCTTCGATGTGGAACTGATCGCACGCGTCAAGGCCAAAGGCTCCTTCTGCGGACAGCCCTTCGACAGAGCCATTCGCGAACTGCCGCTTCAGACATGGGTGGACCAGCCGGGATCCAAAGTCCGTCCGCTGGATTTCTTCCGTTCCCTCTTCGAGCTGTTCAGGATCCGGCGGGAGGTCTTGAAAAAATGAGTTTTCAGCAGTCCCGTCTCCAGTCCGTATTTTTCCATGCGCTTCCGGGATTTTTTCTCCTGATACTGGCGCTGCTGCTCTTCGGCTTTCTGAAAACAAACGACGTCACGGTGGACGAACCGGTCCACCTTCTCGGAGGACTCGAAATTCTGCAGAACGGCGGGCATACGGTCAATCCGGAAAGCGGCGTTTTCCCGCAACTCTGGAGTGCGCTCCCGCTCTGCGGAAGGATCTCCATGCCCCCTTCCGGAACCTTGGAGACGGCTTATTCCGGAAATCCCTACGCATACGCGCGCGATGTACTCCTCTGCACCGGCTCAGGAATGCAGGAGAAAACGGGGAAAGAACTTTCTCCGGACGGGGAAAAGAAGGAATTCCCCGGCAAAAGAACGCCGGGCGGAGTATTTGAACTTCCCCGGATCATGATGTCGCTTCTCTGTCTTCTCTGCGGATATGTGATTTATCTTGCGGGAACCATGATCGCGGGAAGAAAGGCGGCGCTGGCGGCGCTGGGACTTTATGTATTCACCCCGCTTTACATCTCGAACGGACCGCTGGTAACGGCGGACATGGCGGTTTCGCTGTTTTTTCTCCTGTCCCTGTACAGTTTTCAGCGTCTGCTCCAGAGGATCACGCTTTGGAACCTGGGGATGACTTCGCTGTCTCTCTGTCTGCTGTTTCTTTCCAAGATGTCGGCACCTGTCATTGCACCGGTGCTTCTTCTGATGGTGATTCTGAAGGGCTGTTCAAGCAGTCCGCTTGAAATCCGCCTCCCCTTTTCCGGGAAAAGGAAAATCACGGACCGGAAATGGAAGGGGGCGTGTCTTCTGCTGCTCTGCCTCTCCCTGACAGTCCTCCTTTTCGGCGCCATCTGGACCGCTTACGGATACCGGGCGGAGTTTCCGGAACTTCCTCCCGGAGTCCCCGCCGCACGCTCCTTTGAACAGGCAATGGAAGCCACAAAGGACATGGCCGTCCCGGAAGCCGCAAAACTCCTCTTCCTGGACAAACTCCTGCCGCAGCCTTTCTTCTACGGCTTCCTGCACGCCTGCTTTCATGCACGCGAACGCTGGAGTTTTCTGGACGGGAAAGTCTCCGAACAGGGGCATGCCCTTTTCTTTCCGCTGGTCTTTTTCTACAAAACTCCGCCGCCTCTGCTGATTGCGTTTCTTCTGTCTCTGGCGGCGCTGGGGATGTCTCTGAAGAGCCGTTTCGGGAGGAAGAAAGCGTTTCTGGCTCTTCCCTATCTGCTGTTCACAGTTGTGTTTCTGATTCCGGTCCTGAGTTCACATCTGAATATCGGATACCGGCATCTGATGCCGGCAATCACGGTGTTCTTCCCGCTCACGGCACTGGGAGCGGAATTTCTGTTCCGTGCTGGAAGAAAGAAGAAGGAAGGGGGAAAAGATACAGGGCTGCTGCGGTATTTGCCACTAGCACTCTGCGTCTGGAACGCGGTGGAGTGCATGACGGTCTACCCGCATTCCCTCGCCTATTTCAGTTCCCTAGCGGGCGGTCCGGAAAGGGCGTACCGGCATGTTGTGGACAGTTCCCTCGACTGGGGCCAGGATCTGAAAAACATCGCAGAAACCCTGGAAAAGGAAAAACTCCGCTTCACATTCACACCAGAGGAGTCCCTGGCGAATCCGCCCGTTTCAGGGAATTCCGCCGATGCGTGGAACTCTTCCGTTGCAGAGAACTCTTCCGAATCCGGGGAATCTTCTTCCGGAGCAAAAATTTTTCTTTCCTATTTCGGTTCCATCCCGCCGTCATCGGCGGGTCTGGAGAATCTGCGCCTCCTGCCGCCCTCCTCCAATGGAGGAACCGGCGGGGAAAAAGAGGCTCTGGAGGAAATTCTGTATGAAATGGAGCCGGGCATCTATCTTTTCAGCGCCACGCATCTTCACGGCTTCGGAGCCCATCCCCGCACGGATTATCTGCTGGAGCATCCCGCCCTGCTCGGAGAACTCAGAGGAATCTTCTATCAGGCGCTCCGTGCGAAAAACGGGAAAGGGGAGATGCCGGATCTCGGATCGGATCTGAGACTCCTGACCGCCTGTTCGGAATACCAGTCCCTCCGGGCGGAACTGTTGAGACGGATTCTGGAAAACAGCCCTCCCGATTTTCATGTCAACTACTCGATCTTGGGGTGGTATCTCGATCAGAATAAACTGAAAATGATTTTGAAAGACCTGATCCCATGACACGTTTCCGCTTGAAGAAATGGGAATATCCCGCAGCCGCACTGCTTCTGCTGCTCCATCTGGCCCTGATGATCGGATTCATCCGGAACAATGACCTGACCATTGATGAACCCGTCCATATCCTTGGCGGACTGGAAATTCTGCAGAACGGGGGACACACCATGAATCCGGAAAGCGGCGTTTTCCCGCAGGTTTGGAGCGCGCTTCCGATCTGCGGAGCAATCTCCATGCCGCCGTCAGGAACCATGGAAACTCTGCACAGCGCCCCCTACCCTTTCGCCCGTCACATCTTCTTTCATGAAGACGCGGACAGGAGAGTCAGGGAAATAACGGAACCGGAGACGGATTTTTCCGGAAGCGGGGAGCATGAAACGGAACTTGTCTATCCGGAGAGACTGTTTTTCCTTTCCCGTCTGAACATGTCTCTCCTGAGTCTGGCCTGCGGGTTCCTGATCTTCCTGGCGGCGCGGGAACTCTGCGGGAGAGCGCCCGCCCTGATGACTCTTGGACTTTATGTCTTTTATCCGCTGTATCTTTCCAACGGACCGCTGGCGACGGCGGACATGGCGGCGTCGCTGTTTTTTCTTTCGTCGCTGTTTTTCTTTCTCCGTTTTCTGCGGCGTCCGGGGCTGTGGAATCTGCTTCTGACGGGAGCGTCTCTATCTCTGCTCTTTCTCTCCAAGATGTCCGCGGCTGTGATTGCGGCGGTGTTCGTGATTCTGATTCTCATCAAGGTGTTTACGCATTCTCCGATGAAGCTCTGTCTGTGGGGGGGGAAAAGAGTCGTTCTGAGGAAAAGGCTCCCGAAACTGGGCGTCTGCATGCTTGGCTGCGTTATCCTGACGATCATGCTCTTTCTCTCCATCTGGACCGCCTACGGATGGCGCAGGGAATTTCCTCCGATTCCGGAAGACGCCAGGGCCGTACGTCTCTTTGAACAGGCCAGAAACATCAGCGGTCCGATTCCGGAAGCGGTCCGTTTCCTGAAGCTGGAAAACATCCTTCCCCAGCCCTATCTTTACGGATTCCTGCACATGTACTTCTATTCCCAGGCACGATGGAGCTTTCTGGATGGAGAAGTTTCCCGGGAAGGCCATGCACTCTTCTTCCCCCTGGCCTTTCTGTACAAGACACCGCCCCCGCTTCTTCTGGTTTTCCTTGCCGCAATTGCGGGAATGGGTCTTTCCGCACGGACTTGTTTCGGCAGGAAGAGGCTGTTTCTGCTGCTGCCGTATCTGATTTTCGCAGGGATTTTTGCCTTTTCCGCGCTGAACACTCATTTGAACATCGGGTATCGGCATCTGATGCCGGCGATCACGCTTTTCTTCCCCCTTTCGGGGATGGGGTTCCGATGGATGACAGGATCTCTGCGGCGGATCACGGAGGGCGGGAAAAAAGGAAAAAGCCGATTCCGTTTTCTGAACTATGCGCCCTGGGTATTCTGTCTGTGGAATGCCGGGGAATCGCTGGCGGTCTACCCGCATTCGCTGGCGTATTTCAGTTCGTTTTTCGGGGGACCGGAACAGGCGTATTTCCATCTGGTGGACAGTTCCCTCGACTGGGGACAGGACGGAAAAAACATCCGTCCCGTCCTGGAACAGCACGGTGTCCCGACCGACGGCTCCGTCCCCCTTTACTTTGCCTTCTTCACCTCGATTCCAGAAGAATTCTGCGGTCTGGAAAACGCGCGGCACATTCATTTCGGCAGCAGCAATCTGAAAGAGACTCTCTTTGAATTCACTCCCGGATACTACATCATCAGCGCAACCTATCTGCGCGGCTACAGCGCCAACACCAATACCGGACTGTATTTGAAACGTCCCGACATTCTCTCCGACCTGAAGAATGTTTTCTATGCGGCCTTCGACGCCGTTCGGGACTCCCGCCCGCTCCCCGTCCTTCCGGAGGAGGATATGGACCTGGACCGCATGTGCATCGAATACCAGTCCTTCCGCTTCGAGATTCTCCGGCGCGGACTGGAACGCATGAAGCCGGAGTTCCATGTCCATTACTCCATCTACGTGTATCGTCTGGACAAGACACAGCTGAAAAAAATCCTGAAGGACTTGATCCGATGACTATGAGACTGTTCACTTACAACATCGCCTACGGCACCGGCTGTCCGGGGAACATGGGAAAAAACATCCTGACCGCGCACCGTTATCTGCGCACTCCGCGCAGAAGCATCGACCGGATCTGCCGCAGCATCCGCTCCTATTCTCCGGACATCGTCGCCCTGGTGGAAGTGGACACGGGCTCCTTCCGGACCGGATATCTCAATCAGGCGGAACTGATCGCGGAAAAACTCGGTTCCTTCCAGAGTTCCGGTATCAAATACGCGGAGGATTCCATCGGGAGAAAGATCCCCATCCTGCGCCGTCAGGCCAATGCCATTCTGAACAGAATGACGGACGCAGGCGCAACGTTCCATTATTTCCCCGCCGGATTCAAACGTCTTGTCATTGAACTGAGTCTGAGTACATGCAGCGTGTTTCTCGTGCATCTCGCTCTGGAAACAAGGACAAGGCACATCCAGCTCAGGCATCTTCAGAAGATCGTGCCGAAAAACCGTCCTGTCATTGTCACGGGCGACTTCAACACTCTTCTCGGGGCAAGGGAGCTTCTTCCCCTCTGCCGGGCGCTTTCACTGAAAAACGCCAATGTCTCGAACCTTCCCACCTTTCCCTCCTGGAATCCGGAAAAACAGCTCGATTTCATTCTCTATTCCCCTGGAATCAAACCGATTTCCCTGAGAGTGCCGAAAATCAGTTTTTCGGATCATCTGCCGCTGGTGTTTGATTTTGAGACGGAGCAGAGGATCCAGCGCTGAGCTTGTCGGCGGTTTTCCGGAGTGTCTCGTTCACCATGTCGACGGCGAAGTCGGAAGCTTTTTCCGCAAGTCCGGACGCCATTTTCCGGAGTGCCTGCGTATCCAGTCCCGAAGCGGAACTTCCGGCGGAGGAAGCCGCCTTCGGATCCGGAGCGGCGGCGGATGTCCCGTTTCCCTCCTCCTTCTCCTTCCCAGATCCGGGAGAAGAAGAGGGAGAATCCGGATGCTTTCCTTCTTCGTCTTCCGAAGCGGCGGCGGAATCGGGGAGAAATTCGCCGGGCGTCCTGGATTCCACCCAGAGGATCGCCTCGTCGGAAAGAATGACGGCCGCATACTCAATGATGTCCTTGAACTTCTTTTTGACTCCGAAAAGATCCTCGGTCAGCGCGGAGATATCCTTCCGTCCGACCTCTATGCTCTGCCCCGGATTCAGAACGGAAATGGTCTCCCCCACGGGAAACGACACATAATCTCCTTTGAACATGTCGGTAAAACGCACGCAGAGAAGCACCGTGAGGTTCTTCAGCGGTTCCGAGCCACGGTTGCTGAGCTTCAGAATAACGCGGTTGAAGAAAAACGCCTCGTCCAGTTCCAGCCGGACATCGGCATCCCCCGCCGTGATGCGGAAGAGCCCCGTATCCAGCGCCTTGCTGGAAAACTTGAAGTCATCGAGCACCTTGTCCCATTCCCCCTGACGGCGGCGGCGGAAGAAATGATCGAAGATCTTCTCTTTTGCCTTTCCATTCTCTCCTGCGGCAAGATAAATGCGCGCCTTCTGGAAGTCCGGGCTGAAATACCCCGATCCGGACATCATCGCACGATACGCATTGACAATGACCCGTCCTTCCTTGGACTTGTTCAGAAATGCGCGTTTCCGGTAGATTCCAAGACGGTCGTTGACCCGTTCCTGCAGTTTTGGAAAATAAGCGGCCGCCTGATCAAAGTCGATCAGCGCCTGTTCCGGATTCCCTCCCTTCAGATGAAACACGCCGCTCAGCAGAAACCCGGCGGCATGGACAGGATGTTTTTCACGGAAATCCTGAAGAATCGCCTCCGCCCTGGCACGGTCCAGTTCTCCCCCGCGTTCGAGAAGCGCCATGGCAAGCAGAAGATGAGCCTCTGTCTCATACGGTGCCATTTCCGCCGCCTCTGACGCGCGTGCGGCGGCCTCGTCCCAGTTTCCTTCAAAAACGGCCAGATAGGCGCGGTCGCGCGCGGAACAGAGTTTGTCCCACTCACGATAGTGTTTCGAGGAAATTTCCATAAAGTCGAACATGAACTCGAGAAACTGGTCCTGAGCCGCCAGAAGACGGGCCTTCTGCTCCCGCTTGAGACTGGATTTCTTCAGTCTCTCCTGCAGAACCTTCCGGGCCTGACTCCGGTCCACGCTCAGTCCGACCGGATCAATGACGGAAAACAGCTCCAGCACGGCTCCGCTCGCCGTTTCATAAAGCGACTCGCTTTCCTCCAGCGCATCCTTCTCCCGCAGAAGATTCTTGTACAGATTGAAAAAACGGTATTTCAGCGCCTGAACATCCGGGCTGACGCGGTCGGGATCCTCCTGAAGGATGTACTGCTCCGTCAGATCCTCGAAATTCTTCGCATGGAGCATGGCCTGCTCCATCCCGAACAATGCGGATATGGTCGCATCCGGATCGGACAACACCTGTTCCGGAGAAGCCGCCTTCTCTTCCAGCTCCGCCATTTTCTTTTCCACGCGCTTCTCCGCTTCGCGGACGTAGGCTGGCGGACGGTTCCCCGGATCAAAATACCGCACTCCCGCCGTAAACAGAATCGCCAGAAACAACAGAACTGCCGAAGGAATCAGGCAGCCCAGGACAGACCAGTGCAGTTTTCCCGTCATGATTTTCTCCGCTCCTCTTTTCCCCCCCCGGCGTCTTCTTCCGCCCTTTCTTCCCTTCCTCTCTTCTTTCCCGCGAGGAAGAAGCGAAGCGTTCAGGGGAGGGGCTCCTCCTGTCGGGCGTGTGGGAACAATACTCCACGTCCCCGTGGAAGGCAAGCGGGACTTTCCCGCAAATCGCCGGAAATTCCATGCCGGGTGCGGAAAAGGGAAACAGGAAATCTCCTGCTGCATCCGGAGGATCCCGGTTTCAGAACAGGAAAAGCAGCCATCCGGCAAGAGCGGCCCCCAGGAGAATCGGAATCATACCGACCTTCCAACGAACTGAGGCCCAGAGGGTCAGAACAAAAATCAAAGTCCCCTGCCAGCAGATGCCGAAGGTCTGCGCCCCCTCCTTCCAGAGCGAACTCAAAGGCGCGCTGAACACTGAGGTGTCCGCAAAGAAAATCACGGCCGCGGCAATCAGTCCGAGTGTGGCGGGCCGGATTCCTCCGAGCAACGCCTTCATCAGGGAACTGTCCTTGAATTTTGCGATGAACACCGCCGCCAGAGTCACCAGAATCAGAGAGGGAGTCATGACCCCGAGCGTTCCGGCAAGAGCCCCCCAGAATCCGCCCTGCTGTGCGCCGATGTAGGTTGCGGCGTTGAGTCCGACCGGACCGGGGGTCATCTGCGCCAGCGCCACCATGTTGGCGAATTCCTCGTTGGTCATGAACTCATGGCGGAACACGAGTTCATCCTGAAAGAGCGGGATCATCGCATAACCGCCCCCGAAAGTGAATGCTCCGATCTTCACAAACAGAAAATACAGCTGAAGCATGTTCATTCAGGACTCCCTCCCCCCGGCTTCCGGGAACGGAGCGCACCGGCAATTTTCTTCCGTGACAGAAAAAGCACAAGAAAATAATACAGCAGCCCCGCCGCAGCCGCCCAGACAATCAGCCAGATCGCATTCACGCTGAAAAACACCAGACTCACAAAACCCGCCGCGGCCACCAGAATCGGGAACCACCCCTTCAACGTCTTCCCGGAAAGCTTGATCACGGACAGCAGAATCAGCGCACAGACCGCCGAACGCACTCCCAGAAAAATATGATCCATCGTTTCCGAACCCGTCAGATGACGGATTCCCAGGGCCACGATCAGAATCGTCACGAACGGAGGAATGACCACAGCAAACGAAGCCGTCAGCACCCCTGCAATACCGGCAACACGATAACCGATCAGCACCGCCATGTTCACCGCAATGATCCCGGGCATCGACTGAACCACGGCCACGGTGTCGACCATGTCCTCATCCGTGACCCACTGCCTCTTTTCGACAAATTCGGACGTCATCAGAGGAAGCATGGTCAAACCTCCCCCGACCGTAACCGCGGAAATCTTGAAAAATATCCAGAACAGCTCTTTCAGACGCGTATAGTCCACCCTCCCGGAAGACGACGGCGATGAGGCGCTGCTCCCCCCTCCCTGACGTCCTTCCTGAGTCCCGTCCTGAGTCCCGTCTGAGTCCCTCCTGGGAGCTCCTCCGCTTCCCTTTCGGCCTCTGCAGGAAGCATTTTCCCTGCTCTGAGCGGAAACGGCGGCGGAATTCTTTTCCGGAATTCTGCTCATGATGAAAGAACTCCCGCCCTGCCCTCAGCCGCTCCGGCGGGTGAAAACTCAATGGAGATCTGCCGTTCCTCCGGAGAGGACAACGCCTCAAGGCGGATATGAATGGTATGATCCGGAAGAATGTCCTCAATGCGTTCCGGCCATTCCAGAAGAGTGATGGCGTCATCGGCATAGAGGAACTCATCAATGCCGAAAGCCAGGGCCGCATCGGAATTGTCGATGCGGTACAGGTCCAGATGGTAGAAGATGCCGCCAGGGAAAGGATATTCCTGGACAATGGTGAAGGTGGGACTGCTGACGGGATCGGTAATCCCCAGAGCCCGGGCGAATCCGCGCGCGAACACGGTTTTTCCCGCTCCCAGATCCCCGTGGAGAGCGACGACCACGCCTTTCTCTTCCTCCTCCCCGTCATGATGATGCAGCAGAAGCGCCGCCAGGCGCGCCGCAGCGGCCTCGGTTTCTTCCGGAGAATGGGTCCGGAAGATTTCATTCTTCTTGAGATTGTCTTTTGTCGCCATGAAAATGATCAAATCCCTCTTTGTCCGAGAAATCAAGCAAATCAAGCTCCGCGCCGCCGTCCGCGAAGGAGACATCTCCCTGTCTTCCCTTCCGGAAAACCCCGATCCGCGAAATCTTAATATACTCCGCATTGCAGACTTCTTCAAGTTCTCCGGCCGAAGCGGGAGCGACGGCGAAGATCAGTTCATAATCCTCCCCCTCGGAGAGGGCGGAGCGGACATCTGCGCCGGCCCGGAGCGGAAGAGCTGAGGCGCCGTCGAAGACAAGGGAGAGGCCGGAGGCGGCGGCCATTCTGGCGGCGTCTTTCAGAAGGCCGTCACTGATGTCCATCATGGCGTGAGTGAAGCGTCCCGCCAGGACGGAAGCCTCCCGCAGACGCGGAGTGAAATTCAGATGATGCCCCGAACGGAACGAATTGCCCAGTTCCCCCGTGCAGTACAGCAGATCCCCCTCCTCCGCTAGGGAACGCAAACAGAGCCGGTCTGCGGAAACGGTTCCCAGAATGGTCAGGGAAGCCGTCAGGCCGGGCGAAGGCTGTGAAGCGATGTCGCCCCCGATCACGGAAACGTCATAACGGCGTGCGGCGCTTTCCAGTCCCATATGGAAATCACGCATCCAGCCGGAATCCAGCGGATTGGCGGAAAGGGTCACCAGGGCGAAACGCGGGACTCCGCCCATTGCGGCGATGTCGCTCAGGTTCCGTTTCAGGAGCTTTTCCGCAACGGTTCCGGGGGGAGTCTCAGGCGTGTAATGAATCCCCTGGACCACCTGATCGGCCGCCGCAAGAAGATACTGCCCCGGAATGCCGGATTCCAGAACGGCGGCATCGTCTCCGGGTCCGCAGACGACATCCGGGCTCTGCCGGAAAAGCCCGGACAGAAAATCAGTGAAAGTTTCCTCGTTCATTGCCGCAGTCTCTCCCGCCGTGCTGTTCTCCGTGCTGTTCTTCCGTGCTGTTCTTCCGTTGTTTCCCTCAGCCGGGAGCTTTTTTTCTCCGCCAGCTGTCCGTAAAGAACGGAGTTCCTACTACGAAGTTTCTACTACGGAGTTCCGGCTGAGGATCGCGCCCTCTCCTCTCAGAGAAGGCCTGTTTTTTCACACCAGGACAATGCGCGGACGAGACCTTCCTGCGTCGTCATCTTCGGAGCGTATCCGAGGACGCGCTGTGCCTTGGAGATGTCCAGGCACATGTGGCAGAGCAGGAATTCCAGTCCGTAGTGCATCCGGACGCCGGGATAGATTTCGGTCAGTTTTTCCGGTTCGGCATGGAGGATTTCGGAGGAGCTGTTCAGATATTCCATGGCGGTTTTGAGGTATTCGCCGAGCGTCACGGCGCGCTTGCAGGAAATGGTGAAGATCTCTCCGCGGACCTCGTCCGGATGATCAAGCGCCAGGACGAACGCGGAAGCCAGATCCCAGTTGTAGCCGGACTGCACCATGATTTCCTCGCAGGGAGCGATCGTCACCGGTTCGTTTGCCTTGAGTTTCCGGAAGAATTCGATGTTGCGTCCGCCCCAGAGTTCGAGCGGGATGCGGCCTTCTCCTATGATGTTGGTCGGGCGGAAGATCGTAATGGGGAACTGTTTTGTTTCAAAGAGTTCGAGGAAACGGGCGTCCCAGCAGCTCTGTTCGTAGAAATTGAAAGCGGTTTTCTCTCTCCAGGGATGGGTTTCGTCGGCGGGGAAGTAGCGGAGGGGGACAAAAGTGCCGGTCGAACTGCAGACGAAGACGTTTTCCACATCTGGGAAGCATCGCATATAGCGGTCTGCGGTTTCCTTCCAGGGGACGGTGTCGATGATCACGTCGAAATGGCGTGACGCCGCGAGGGAACGGAGGAAGTCCTCGTCGTTCTTGTCCCCTTTCAGAAGTTCCACTCCTTCCAGGCTGACCGTCTCGGCAGTCTGTCTTCCGCGCGTGACTCCGCAGACATGATGCCCCGCAGCAGCGGCAAGATTCGCAATTCTTCCCCCAATCTCTCCGGTAGCGCCGAAAACGACAACGTTTCTTTTTGACATGTTTTCCGATTCCTCTGTGTTATTTTTTTCTTTCCCGGAAAGGGAACTCCCCCCGGGGCGGATTTCATTTAACTGCTTCCTCATACGCCCGGCGTACGGGGCAGAGATATTATAAACATTTCCCCCGGATTGTCAATTGTCTGAAAAGGGAAAAAAGCGCTTTTCTTCCTCTTTCCCGTCCATGGGGAAACGAAAGCTTTTCCCTGAAAAAAATCCGCAGGAGTTTGAATTTGCATGAAGGAAACGCTATCTGTAACCAGGTGCAGGAAAATCCTGGAAAAACATTTTTCACTCATTACCAGAAAAAAAACAGCGAATCAACGCAAAGGAACTCTGACGATGGCAAAACTCCGGTTCGGATTGGTCGGATGCGGACAAATCGCAAAGTGCAACCATGCCCCGGAAATGGCGAAACTCCCGCGCAGCAAAGCGGAAATCACCGCACTCTACGACATCAAACGGGGAAAGGCGGAGCAATTCGCCAAGGAAAAAAATCTCAATGCAAAAATCTGCAGATCCTATGAAGAGCTCCTGGCTTCGGACATCGACTGCGTCATCATCGCGACTCCGAACTGTTTCCACTTCCCGCAGACCATGGATGCCCTGAAAGCGGGCAAACATGTGCTGGTGGAAAAACCCATGGCTTCACGCGTTGAAGATGCCGATAAAATGATCCGTCTGAGTCTGGAAAAGAATCTGGTTCTTCAGGTGAATCAGTCACTTCGTTTTTCGCCGCTTTATGCGGAAATGAGCCGGCGCATTGCGGAGGGAGCCATCGGCAAACCGATGCACATCCGCTGCATCCGTGCGGCGACGAGCAGTCCGGAAGTGGGCTGGTCGCCCGGAGCCGTCTGGTTCGTGAAGAAGAAATATGAAGGGAGTCTGGTTACGGACATCGCCGTCCACATGGCGGATTTTCTCCAATGGTCCTTCGGCCCGGTGAAGAAGATCCAGGCCGTCACGCGCTGCCTTTCGCATGAGGTGCCGGACAACGTAAGCGCCGTCTTCGATTTCGCGAACGGCGCCACCGGAGTGCTGGAGCTGAGCTGGACTTTCCCCATGGGGGAAGGCGCCATCGCCGCCTATGGAGACAAGGGCACTCTCAAAACCACGCCCGATGGATTTGAAATCATTCCTGCCGATAAAAAGAAGAAAACCGTTTCAGTCAAAGCAGACAAAATCAAGAGTCTGCCGGACTCCCATGCCGTCTTCGTCAAACGGATCGCCGAAGGATGCACGGATGCCTGGGATGTCGGAAGAAGCGCCCTGGCGCTTTGCGTGGCCATCAATGAATCCAGCCGCACAGGGAAGGCCGTCGCTCCGAAGAACCGGAAGAAATAAGCAGGAGAAAAAACGAGGAAGCAGCAGGTAAAAGCAGGAAAACGCGCGGTGGGAAGGGGGAAAAACAGAACAGAAAAGCCCCCGCTTTCTCTCCCGCGTTTTCTTTTGCAGAGAATACAGACAACCAGACAGGGGAACAGAAAACAAATCATGAGCAGTAAAGTCAGAATCGGCATCATCGGATGCGGAACCATCGGGTCCGTTCATGCGGACGCTTATACCCAGGTGGAAAATGCGGAACTTGTCGCGCTCTGCGACATTCTTCCGGACCGTCTGGAAGAAAAGGCAAAACGCCACAACGTCGGAAAAACCTATGCCGACTACAAGGAACTTCTGGCAGATCCCGGCATCGATGCGGTGAGCATCTGCGTCCCGAACGATCTTCATGCGCCGATCGCAATCGCCGCAATGGAGGCAGGCAAACACGTGATGCTGGAAAAACCCATGACTTTGAACGCCGACTGGGGACGCAGAATTCTTGAAGCACGCGACAAATCCGGCAAAGTCCTGCAGATGGGAATGGTCCGCCGCCAGAGTCCGGAATCGGTTCTGGTCAAGGAAATCATGGAAAGCGGGCGTCTGGGAGAAATTTACCAGATCCGCGTCAAACTCATCCGCCGCCGCGGCATTCCCGGACTCGGCGGATGGTTCACCACCAAGGCACGCTCCGGAGGAGGCGGACTGATCGATATCGCCGTCCACGCCCTCGACCAGGTCATGTGGCTCACAGGATACTGGAATCCCACACGCGTCAGCGCCAAGACGTATTCCAAATTCGGATCGCCCATTCAGGACTATCACTACGTCTCCATGTGGGCCGGCCCCCCGAAAATGGACGGTGTCTTCGATGTGGATGATTATGCCGTGGGATTCGTCCGCTTCGGGAAAACGGCAACGCTCTCTTTTGAAGTCGCCTGGGCATGCAACGCGGAGGATGAATCCTATGTCGAACTGATCGGAGACAAGGGAGGAGTCAAAGTCGTCGACGGCAACATCACCATCCGGACCGAAATGGACGGCAAAATCGCCGACATCGCGCTACACTACGACAAAAACGGAAATCCCTTCGCAGAAGAACTCCGCAAATTCGCAAACGCGGTTCAGGGCAAGGGTGAAATCCCGGCCACCGGTGAGGAAGGACTCGTCGCCATGCGTCTCCTCGATGCGATCTATCAGTCCAGCGAGCTCGACCGCGAAGTCGAAATCTGAACTCAGGATCCGGGCAGGAAAGTCTCAAAAGAGCAGACAAGACAGCAACAGGAGATGAAGCTCAGGCAGAATCCCCCCCGCGGCGGGGACGAGTCGGAAAAACGGGAGGAACATGATGGAGGGAAACCGCAAGAAAGAGTTTTCTCATCCGCTCCGGAATCTTTCCTCCCGTTTTCTCCTCTCTCTTCCATACCCATGGGGAAAGATTCATGCGGGACATGGAGAAGGGAAACAGAGAGAAGAAAAAAAAGAAGGGGAGTCTTGTTTATTCGTACTCCCGGGGGGAAGAAAATGGAAATTCTCTTTCTTCCTCTTTCTTTCGCTTCCATTCTTTTCGCTTCCGTTTTTCCCATTCTTCCGTCTTCATCTGTATTCTCTCTTCTTTTCTGAGCAGATCTTCTTCTGCCGGGAAACTCCAATTCACAGGATCACACACACTCAATCATAGTATTCATCCAAATAATAAGGAAAGAAGACTCAAGCCATGAAGAAAATCGGACTGAGTTCCTACAGCATCAGCCGCGCGATTGCGGCGGGCGAATTCGACATTCTCGGAGCGGTGGACTGGATCGCGGAAAACGGAGGCGAACATATAGAAATTGTTCCTTCCGGGGGCTTCAAACTGCAGTCTGCGGCAGATCCTCTGGCCGCGGCGATCCGGAAACGGGCCGCGGAAAAGGGCATTGAAATTTCCAGCTACACCATTGGAGCCAACCTCATCACGGCAGGAGAGGACGGACACGATTCAACTGCGGAGGAATGCGCCGCGGAAATCGAACGACTGAAACGCGAAGTCGATATTGCGGCGGCACTGGGCGTGCGTTTCATGCGTCATGACGCCGGCTGGCGGCCCATGGACCGCTGCGGGATCGAACAGTTTGAACGGGATCTTCCAAAAGCCGCAGACGCCTGCGGACAGGTCGCCGACTATGCCGCACGCTACGGCATCACCACCAGCGTGGAAAATCACGGTTACTTCTTCCAGGGGAGCGAACGAGTGCACCGCCTGGTCACCATGGTCGGAAGAGACAACTTCCGCACCACGCTCGACGTCGGAAACTTCAACTGTGTCGACGAAGACTCCGTTTCCGCCACCATGAACAACATCTCCATCGCCTCCATGATCCACTTCAAGGATTTCTATATCCGCGACGAAGTCCCCACCATGGGCGGATGGTTCAAAAGCCTTCATGGACGCTGTCTCCGCGGCGCCATCACCGGTTGCGGTGACCTCAACCTCCGCAAAGTCACCGAAATCATCCGCAATTCCTCCTACGACGGCTTCATCTCCGTGGAATATGAAGGCATGGAGGAATGCAAACTCGGGTCCAAAATCAGTCTGGAGAACGTCAAGGCGCTCTTTGCCTGACAATCTCAGGGAGAATGGGGGATAAAGCACATCTTTTCCCCCTTTTCTCCATCTTTCCGTTCGGTCTTTTTTTCTTTATTTTCCCCTCCTCTCCTCCTCCTCCCTTTTCTCCCCTCCCCCCCCTCGCGCACCTTTTTTTCCCAGAAACGGCCTGCCTATCCCGGCCTCTTTTTCCGCCCTCTTTTACCAGGTTCATCTTCCGGCGGGAGATGAAAAATTGCGTTTTCCCGGTTGAAAAAACACCGGTAGGGGCTAGAGTACCCCCGGAAAAAGCGGAAAAACATATTCACCACGATGAATGCGGCAGAGAAATTCTTTCCTGCCGCGGAGAAAAAAGGAGCTTGAGCAGAGACAGCATGGATCAAATGAAAGAAAAAGCCGTATGGATCGTCCTGGCGGACGGATTCGAGGAAACGGAGGCCATTGTCCCCGCCGATGTGCTCAGACGCCTGAAGATTCCTGTGATTCTGACAGGGCTGAAAAAGAAAGAGGTCCGCGGAAGCCATGGAATTGTCATCAAGGCGGACTGCGTTCTGGAGGAGGCGCCGTTTGACGACTGCGCCGCAATTGTCCTTCCCGGAGGTCTTCCTGGAGCCGTCCATCTGAGGGACTCCGCAGATCTTGTGGAACGACTTGTGAAAGCCTCTGAAAACGGGAAAATCGTGGCTGCGATCTGCGCCGCGCCCATTGTGCTGGAACGCGCCGGACTGACCGCCGGAGGCAGACGGATCACCGGATACCCCGGCTCGGAAAACATGGCGCCCGGACTGGCCTATACCGGAAAAGATACGGAGCGGGATGGAAATCTGGTGACGGGGAAAGCACCCGGAGCCGCCTTCGTCTTCGCCGCGGAAATCGCCGTCGCCCTGGGCAGGAGCCGTTCCGAGGTGGAGGATCTTTACAGGGAAATGTTTGTCCGGCAATGAGTTCCCATTTCACACTGCTCAAGACGTCCGGCCGTTCCGCGGCCCGGCTCGGGAATCTGGAAACGCCGCACGGAAACATCTGCACACCGGTTTTCATGCCGGTCGGAACACGGGCGACGGTCAAGGCAATGTCTCCGCAGGAACTGGAGGAGCTCGGGACTCAGATCATCCTCGGCAACACCTATCACCTGCTCCTGAGGCCGGGACCGGAACTCATCGAACGCGCCGGAGGTCTGCACCGCTTTGAAAACTGGAAACGCCCGATTCTGACCGACAGCGGAGGATTCCAGGTGTTCAGCCTTACCAAACTCCGGAAAATCCGGAACGACGGTGTGGAATTCGCTTCGCATATCGACGGAACCCGTTTTTTCCTCGGCCCCGTCGAATCCATCCGCACTCAAAGGAGTCTCGGCTCGGACATCGTGATGGCGTTCGATGAATGCACCCCCTACCCCTGCACCCGCGAACAGGCCGAACAATCCCTCGCCCTCACCACACGCTGGGAAGGCATCAGCAGAGAACAGCCCCTCAGAGAGGGACAGCAGATCTTCGGCATCGTTCAGGGTTCGGTCTACCGGGACCTGCGCGAATCCTCCGCAAGGACCCTGGCGGATATGGATTTCGACGGTTACGCCATCGGAGGCGTCAGCGTCGGGGAAAGCGAGGAGGAAATGCTCTCCGTCATGGGATGGACCGCACCTCTGCTGCCTGAAAACAAACCCCGTTATCTGATGGGTGTCGGAACTCCAAAACAAATCCTGGAAGGCGTCAAACGCGGCATCGACATGTTCGACTGCGTCATGCCCACCCGTCTCGCACGGCATGGAACGGCCTTTCTCCGCGGCGGTGGCACTCTCCCCGTCAAGGCGGGAAAGTTCAGGGAGGATTTCTCTCCCGTCGATGAACAGTGTTCCTGCTATGCATGCAGAAACTTCTCCAGAGCGTACATCCGCCATCTCTTCAATGTCAATGAGATCCTCGGGCTCCGTCTCCTCACGTTCCACAACATCCACTATTTCATGAGACTGACGGAGCGCATCCGGGAAGCCATTGCTCAGGAAACTCTGGAAGACCAGGGAGATTCCATTCTCTAGCCTGAATAAGAAAGAGGAGGGAGGAAAAAAAGGAAAAAGGCTTCTTCCCCTATTTTCCCCCGCTTCACCTTTCCTTTCTTCGTGCAGGTATGATGTCTTTCTTTTTCTCCGGGAGAGAGCCCCTTGTTACCGGGATCCCCCAGAAACAGGCATTTCAGACATTTCAGAAACTTTTCCCGAGGAAGACGACGAAGACGTTTCCCCTTGCCGGATGGAATTCAGAAAATTCGCAAGACGTTTCCTGTAGTTCTCTCCCGCTGCGGAAATCACGCTGTTGTGTCCGGCGCCGGGGACAGGAAACCATTCTTTCTTCTCCGAGGGAGCATTTTCATAGAGAGTCTTCCCATGTCCTGGCGGAATGAGGGAATCCCGTTCTCCGTGAATCACCAGAAGCGGAGCCTTCACATCCGCGATCCGTTCGAGATTCGGGAAGGGACTTCCCGGCAGAAAGCCCAGAGCGGCCACGGAGAAGACGTCCGTGAACGGAGAATCCAGGACCAGCGCCATCGGATCCGTCCTCCCGGCAAGCCATACGGAGGGACCGCAGCCGACGGACCGGCCGAAAATGACAATCGACTCCGCCGGAATGGAAAGCACTTCCGTCAGATAGTCCCAGCAGAGCCGGATATCCCGAAGAGCCGCCTCCTCCGAGGGTGTGCCTCCGCTTGCGCCATATCCTTCATAGTCGTAGGCGAAGACCCCGTATCTGCCGTATCTGCCGCGTTCTCCGCGTTCTCCCGTCCTTTTTCCCTCCGCCAGGAACTGCGCCAGACCGGACACCGTGCGCAAATCCTCCGCATTCCCGTGGCTGTACAGCAGAACCGGCGCATTCTCCGAAGGCGGAGGAAGATAATACACCGCAAGTCCCGGCCCCGGCACTCCTTCTCCCTGAATGAAGAACACTCCTTCCGGATACCTCCCCCCGCTGAACGGCGGAGGCTGAAACAAAATCCATTCCGAGAGCGGACGCAAAAAAAAGAAAAGAAAAGTCAGCAGCACTGCGGAAAAAATCAGGACCACAAGAAGTATCGCGCCAGGGGAAAAACGCAAAGATGAATGCGGCCGCAAGCGGAAAAAGGAAAAAGCCCACCCCTTTCCTCCTCCTCCTTCTCCCCCCCGCGGCGGCAAAAGAAGGGAAACACTCCCGGGGGACCGGTCTCTCTTTCCACCTGATTCCGGTTTCTGAGCCGTCCTTTTCTTCTCCTCCATCATCCGAAAAACGCCTTCCCTTCCTCCCTGGACGCCGCAGCGGGAAACTCTCCCGGAACCTCTTTCATTAAGTTCTTTCCGCGGCATGCCCGGGATTTTCACCTTTCACAACACACCCTGTGAGACTTCTTCTCCCTGTATCCCCTCTTCCACGGCTTTCTCCCACGGCTTTCTTCCACGGCTCTCTTCCCGCATTTGATCCGCCATTGTGTTTTTCAGACTTCTCAGAAAACACTTTCTCCCCCGCGATTCCCGGAATCGGAAGAAAAGCTCCCGTTCCTCTTCCCCGCGCGGGAGAAGAAATTTCCTGCATCTGCACCAGGGAAACCTTTATTCCCATTTCACGGGAATAAAAAAAGTCCGGGCGCTGCAACACCGGACCATTCCGCTTTCTTTTTTCTTCTGATTTTCTTCTGATCCCGGAGCCATCTCTTTTTTCAATGAAGAACACTCCTTCTGAATCGAACGGGGAATCTGAGTTTGAGAGGAAAAGAGACTCACACTCCCGTATTTTTCTCCTCCTCGACCACAGTGCGACACAGGCACACACCCCCCCCCGTTTTTCTCACAAACGCAGAGAAAGACATCTTCCTCCGGCAAATCCCTGAGCAGGGAAAGCACCCCCTGCACGGGCTGATTTTCTTCTTTCTCTTTCGCGAAACGCCGAACTGAGCGCCGCCGCTCCGTCCAGGACCGGAAGTGCCGCAGAACCGGAGTTTTCCTTCCAGCGTTTTCTGTTTTCCCTGCCGGGAAAGAAAAAAGAGGAAGAAACCGTATACTGGAAATGCCTCCGGATTCCCGTTGTCACACAGAGAAGACCTGGGAGAACGTCCCGCGCCGTCACGAAGAGATATTTTCCGGGCTCCGGACGACGGCATGGGAAGGAAAAGAAGGGTTCCTGGATTTCCTCAAACAGAGCTCCCCAGACGGAGGCCGCTCCTTCTGAAATCAGGCGCTCTTCCACAAGATCCCAGCGCCCGTTTGCAGGAGAAACATTCCCTTCTCCTGAAACGGAAAGACCTTTCTGCAGAAGAACCGTTTCCAGATGATTCAGAATCATGTGAGGAAAAATCCTTTCCCTGATGGTGTCCGGATCAGGACTTCTTCGCGTTCTCGTTCTTCTGAAGCACGCCCGCCTCCAGGAGCTTGTTGATCAGCTTCTGCATGGAATCGAAGGCATTGAGGAATCCCTGGGGAGGCATGATGATGCGTTCGCTGACCACGGGTTCGGGATTGCCTTCCTCTTTCGGCTGAAGAGTCACGAAATCGAAACGGACCATGCCGCCCGCAAAGTGAATTTGTCCGATTCCGTCCGCGAAGATTTCTTTTTTGTCCGCCATGTTTTCTCCTTTGTTTTGAGGGTTGTAGGGACATTGTTTTTCCGGGGGGCTGCACGTGCGCGGTCCCCCGCTCAGGGGAGTATATCCGCTGAAGGAGAAAATGTCAACCCCGAATTTTCAGAAATATACAAAAGAACATTCTCTCCTTTTTCCGCTTTCCTCCGGGGAATCTCCGCAGAAAGGGGACGGAAGAACGCGGTATTTCCCCGGATCCGGACAGGGAAAGAAAACGGAATATGATAGAAATCTCTTGACAGGTGAGGACATCTCGAATATAATACAAAATCGAATACGGAACTGGCGAAGAGATAGTCGAATAAAGAACAAGCAGCACCGAAGGGAGGATGTGCCAGAGAAACAACAGTCTGCCCATCCACTGGATTCGTCACGCAGGGGACCTGTCGGATCGGAAATGGATTCAGAAAAAATTCTTATAGGAGGATAATACCGTATGCTCCGTTTTCTTCTGCCTGTTTTTCTGAACTCTGAAAACCGTTTTGCCAGTTATCCCTTCCCCTTCCTTGAGGATGAGATTGAGGACGGGACAGCGGGAAACTACCTGCCGCAACTTTCCAGAGAGGAAATGCTCGAAGACTTTGATGTCATGACGGAGGCGCTCCGGGACGCCATGCCTCACGCTCCCGCCGTCCAGGCCGGATTCGGAATCGACATCTGGCGGAAACTGGACGGATACCGTTCCCGCATCACAAATGAGGAAACCCCTCTTGATTTCATGCGTCTGCTCAGCAACGCACTCAGCGCCTGCAAAGGACATCACCTCTGGCTTCACAGCTTATTCTGGTGGGCGGACGACGATCCATGGTTCCAGGGACGCTATGGAGACAAAATCTCTCCGGAAGCCATTCGTATCAACAAGCAGATGCACTCCCTCCTTCGCTCCGTTCCGCCTGTGCAGCCTCCTGCGCCCATGCGCTTCCTCTACTGGGACGGAAGCTATTACACAGCGCCTGAATTCACCCTCAACGGCAGAAACTACCATGGACCATTCAAACTGCTTGCGGTGGACGGCAGAACCCCGGAGGAAATCGAGCCGCTCACGCAGGACAGCCTGGCCCTTTTCGACTCCGTGAAAAAATGTTTTTATCAGCCTGATTTTTATGCTTCGCTGCCTCAGAAAGTGCCCGGATCCCGGGAATTTCTCTTTGAAAGCCCGGAAAAGGAAAAACTGACCCTTGTCATTTCAGACGCAGCAAAGCTGGAACAGCCCCCGCGGAATCAGTTTTTCTGGACCCCGAAACAGGTTCTGTTCCTGAAGGAACACGATCTCGTCTATATCCGGGTCCCCGCCATGAACCCGGAAGACCTGCCCTTCTACCGGGAAAAACTCCTGCCGATTCTCAAACAGGAGAAACCGCGCTATGCCGTCATTGATATCCGGGGCAACGGCGGAGGCAGCGATCTTGTCCCGTCCACCCTCATTGCAATGATCCTGGCCCATCCGATCCCGTTCACGGGAGTCCTGGGAACTCCCGCAAATGAAAGAATCCGGGAATATGCGAGGAATAAACTTGACGACAGCACTTATGGAAACGGCACGAAAACCAGAACCATCCCGTTTCTCAAAAACCGCCTGTTCGACATTTTTGATTTCGAGGGAACAATCGAGAGCGAACCCGATGCCTGCGTAGAACATGTCTATGTGATTGCGCACAACGTGTATTCCTCGGCGGGGACGCTTGTCGCCATGGCAAAGACCAATCCCCGGATCATGACCTCGGTCGGCTTCACCAGTCCGCAGCCTCTCGGAGTGGGATTTGAACCCTATTTCTTCTCACTGCCCAACAGCTGTCTTGTGATATCCGTGGAGCCGGCTATTGATCTGACGGACAGCCGCTCGGCGGAGGACACTCTGCATCTGGATATCGGCATCGAACTGAACATGTCCCCCGAAGAATATCTTGCCTACGTCTTCCGCCCCATCCCCGAAGAGAAGCAGAACTATCTGGAAAAGGAAGATCCCTTCATGCTGAAAATCTTTGACCTGATCCGGGAACGGGAGGCCGCATCCGGAGAAAAGTAAAAGAGGGAGAAAGAGTCAAAGCAGAAAAAAAGAGAGGGGGATCCATTCCCCCGCTTCTTTCTTTTTTCTCTTCATTCCAAATGACAGAAAGGGAAATTTTCTCCGCTTCCCGGCTCGCTCCTTCTTCCCTTTTCCGTTTCTTTTTCCCCTTATTTTCCCCCTGCGGATTCTTTTTCCGGATCAGCGGGAAATTCTGACGATTCTGGTCTTCTGAAGCACGCTTTCCCCGGGAGAATCCCCTCCGCAGCAATAGGCCAGAAGCACGCAGTCTTCTTCAAAATGCATAGCGGTGTAGCAGTAGCCGCATCCGGGATCGGATTCGAGCAGTTCGGAAGTCATGGAATTGATGTCCGTGCCGATGGCAAGAACCAGCGGGGTCCGTTTCCAGGAGGATTCTTTCGGAGAAGGAAGTTTCCACTGCCCGGAAGCGTCGTTCCAGACCGCCCAGAATTTTTTCCCGTCAAAGGGATCGCGCTTCAAGGTCATCGGGGAGACGGGGGAAAGGAAATTGGAGGGCTGGGGAGTGCTCCAGTGTTCGCCGCCGTCGCTGCTGCGAGAGATCATCTGGCATCCCTGATCGGTGCGGAAGAAAGCAGTCAGATACCCCGGCTGAGTCTCCACGACGCCAGGTTCCTGAAGGCCGGTCCCGCTGGACTGGGGCGGCAGAATCCAGTCGGAGGCTTCGTGGAAAGTCCGCCCGCCGTCGTCGGAAAGGAAGAAAATACCGATCGCGCGCCTGTCATGGCCTCCGGCCGTGCCGCGGTGCCACGCCGCGGGCACGAGGATCCTGCCGCCTTCCAGCTGGAGAAGACGGTCGTTGTTGACGACAAAATATCCATCGCTTCCGCTGATCTGCACGGGAGTCGTCCAGGTCTCGCCTTCGTCCTCGGAAAACACCGCGCAGGGCACGCAGTTGACCCGTCCTTTCTCATCGGCGAACTTGCGCAGATACACCATCAGGATCCGTCCTTCCGGTTTCACGCGGAGCAGGGAGACGCTCATGAGATTCAGGGAATCGTCGCCATGAGGAATCAGAATGCGGTCTGAGTCATCCCATGTTCTGCCTCCGTCTTCGGAAATGCGCGCGGCAAGATCACAGGGAGCGTCATCCCCCGATTCCCGTTCCCCGCCGCAGTAACGGCTGTAGACAAACAGAATGCGGTTGTCCAGGAGGCGCAGAAACGCCCCTTCAGAGTTTCGCGGATTCCCGGGAACGGGCGGAAGTGTCAGAACGGTTTCTTTTTTCATCATGAATTCCTGATTCTGAAGTGAACAGTCTGAAGGCGGAAGAGGGAAAAAACTCCACGGATCTTCTTTTCTTTCCTTTCCGGATTCTCCGGATTTCCCCCGAATTTCCCCGGACCCTTGAACCTTTCTGAAAAGGGAGGCAGAGAAAAAGGAGGAAAAAGAGAGAAAAAAACGGAGAAAAACGCTCCGGGCGAGTAGTATACTCTTTCCCGTCAATTTGTCAAATACGGGATATGCTGTATAAAAGAGATTCCTCGGGGAAGGACTCCCTTTTCTCTCTTCTTCCGCAAGCAGTTCCCCTGCCCTGGAGAGGGAAAAGGAGGTAAACCGGTTCTGTGGACGGGGCGTCGCACAGAAAGACGTTGCACGGAATGACGTTGAGCGGAAAGGCCCTGCACGGGGAACCGGACAGGCGGAATAGCTCTCTAATTTTTCAGTTCCAAAACCTTATGTGTACTCAGATGATTGTTTGCATGATACAGATCGAGAAATGATCTTGTTTCCACATGTCCGTCAAAGAAAGCGGTATTGACCGTTCTTCCGGGATGTCTGCCGTTCAGGCAGTCCTCCTGAGTTTTGGATTGAACGACATAAATGTGGGTAAGCACATACTGTGCTCCGTACGGGATGGAGCCGATCCCGGGGATGTTGTTGATCATGCCGTTTGCTCCCCAGTCATGATAGGGAGTCATGAAGGAGAGGTTCTTCAGACTGCTCAGTTTGACCCCTTCCGCACAATGCCAGTAATAGAAGGCCGTATTGCAGAAGAATTCCTCACTGGCATTTCCCCAGCTTCCGTTCGGGCAGGAAAAAATCGTTTCCGGTTTTTTCGTTTTGCTGAAGGAAGGCCGGTAGAGGCAGTGCCATTCGCTGTTTTTCGGCTTCCACCCGAGTTCCTTTCCGAACTGCTCATACCAGTAGACATCCCCTTCATACCATGAGGCGACGATGTAGTCGTTATAATTATGAGAATACGAAGATGACAGCTGCATGATCTGTTTCTGATTCGCGATGCAGACCGCTGTCTGCACACTCCTCTTCGCCATCCGCAGCGCAGGAAGAAGCAGACTCGCGAGAATGGCGATGATTGCAATGACTATCAGAAGCTCAATCAGCGTGAAAAACGGCATGGATGCACGGCCGCCGGCGATAACGCCGCGCCAGCGGGTCACCTTCCTCAGCAGCATTCCTCTTTTTTTCAGGACAGATTTGTGTGTGTTCATGATCAGCACCTCATTCTTCTGTTGGGGGATCGGTCCTCTTTCAGTCAAAACGGAAAAGCCCCTGGAATTCCTCCGGACTGACCTGTTTCCCGTAAGGAGACATCTCGAACAGCTCAGCATGACGCACCTGATTCCCGGCGGGACCGTATATGTGGCAGAGTCTTTCCCTCGCCGAATCTGCTGCCGTACGGAATCGCTTTCCCCAGTGCTCCATCAGATATTGGACTTTCTCGTCCCAGGAGAGTTTTGTGTGATCAAACGCCTTCCATTTCCGTTCCCATGCCATCCATTCATAGAACTGCGAGACATGGCAGTCCAGAATTCTGCATTTTTCTTCCGCGACATCGTCAAAGGGCACCACCGCGTCCGGACGCAGCGGACGCGGATCCGTGAATGTGTCATAAAGATATCCGAAGACCGCCTGAATTCCCGGAACAGGGACTTCCGGCATATACATCGGAACCCCCATCAGATAAGAAGCATCCTGCACCAGCGTTGCAACGGCACGGTGATCCGCGTGATAATCACAGGCGCGATGCGTCAGGACAACGTCCGGCTGAAATTCCCGGATGATTTTCAGGATCTCCCTGCGGACCGGAAGCGTCGCTTCCAGTTCACAGTCATGATGATCCAGAATCTGATATTCCCGGATTCCCGCCACGGCGCGGGCGGCATCGGCCTCCTGTCTGCGGCGGAGAGCAAGGGCGGGACCGCTCATGGAAAAATGCCCGCAGTCCCCGTTGCAGACCGACACGAATTTGACAAGATGTCCGGCACGGACCAGTTTGATCGCAGTCCCTCCGAAACGAATGTCCGCATCATCCGGATGCGCGCAGATGACCAGATAGCGGCGTGTCATGTCCGAATAGTCCCCTCTTCTCTGCAGCTGAGCAGCAGCTCTTCAAGGTATCGTTTGGCTTTCAGGATGTCCCGTGCCTGTTCAGGGCCGGATATCTCCCGTTCAATGATCAGCTCCCCTCTGAAATCCAGTTCGTAAAGTCTGCGGATGATTCTGCGGAAATCAACCGCTCCCTCCCCGATGGGCACCTCCCGGCCCGCCTTGACACCGCTCTGCACGAACGCCGCATCCTTGACATGCAGATTCCGGACATACTTCCCGAAAATTTCCAGCGCATCCACCGGATTCCCGCGCCCGTAAAGGATCAGGTTCGCCGTATCCAGATTGATCCCGAGATTCAGGAGCCCCACTTCTTCAATCGTGCGCAGAAGCGTCACCGGCGTTTCCTGCCCAGTTTCAAACCAGAAGCCCAGCCCCAGCTTTTCACAGTATTCCGCCACATCGTAAATCGCACAGAGAACACGCGGATACTCGGGATCCGACGGATTTTCCGGAATAAACCCGCAATGCGTGATGATCGCAGGCGCTCCGATCCATTTTGCAAAGTCGGCTCCGCGCTTGAGATCTTCCACTCTCCGCTCTCTCAGATGAGCGGGCACCAGTCCGCAGGTGGCCGGGCCGTACATGGAATTCCAGATGACCTTCCCGGAATATCCCGCCCAGAATGCCGCTATCCGGACTCCCGATTCCAGAGAATCCTTCCGTACCTTTTCCGCCAGCTCCGGCGTCAGGAGATCCATATTCCAGTTCTGCAGCTGGGCGGTTTTCACGCCGTATTCCGCCATGATCCGGAAGGAATTCTCTTCTTTCCGCAAATAACCGAGAACTCCGATTTCCATGGGTGAATGCCTTTCCGTTCCGTTCATTCCAGGAGAGCTCCTTTCATTCTTCTTTCCAGCTCCGCATCCAATCGGACGCGCTCAGCATTACATCCTGAATGGGAATGATCCCGGCAGGATCATTGGTTTCCGGCGTCACATAACACGAGCGCAGGGATTCCGGGACCCGTTTCCAGAAACCGGGAAGATCCAGAGAGCCGCATCCCATCCTGGCGAAACGGTACCAGTGCCCGTTCACCGATTCCCTGAACCCGGGGCCCGGTCCCGTTCCGATTTCAAAGTCCTTGAGGTGAAAGCGGACAATGAAATCCCGGAGCAGTCCGCATGCCTCCGCAGGATCCGACGCCAAACTGATGTTCCCCTGGTCAAACACCATTTTCATCCCCGGGACAGACTGCAGAATGCGCAAGGCTTCCTGAGGCGAAAAAACCGGACTCCCCGCCCCCGCCGCAGGAGTCGTTTCAAACGAGACAAAGATCCCCTCTTCCGCCGCCAGAAGCTGTATTTCGGAATAGAAATCAATCCAGCGGAGAAGAGCGTCCTCCCTCGTCGCGGCGCCGACGGCGGAAAACGGGGGCACCATCATTTCAGGCGCTCCCAGGGAAACGGTCTGTTCCAGAAAATCCAGAAAGGCTTCCATCCGCTCCGGACCGCAGGAGGTGATCCGGGTGTCCAGAGTCGTGAAAGACACAATCCGGAGCCCCGCATCGTCTGCAATCTTTTTCAAGCCTTTTGCGGAATCCTTTCCCGTGTGTGTCCAATCGATTCCGCTCATTCCGCAGCGGACGGCCGTTTCCGCAATCTTCCGCGGATCGCCGCCCATGGCACAGCTCATCATGCACAGATTCACTTTATGTACTCCTCCTCTTTTATTCTTTTCCGCGGAAATTGATTTTTCCCGCAATTCTATGGCAGAGCCTGACCGTCTCCGCCGCATCGGCACCGCTGCAGATCCCGGACAGATCTCCCGAGAGCACCGCTTCCGCAAAACCATGAAGTTCATTCCTGTAGGAACTGCATGGCTCCATCCGTTCCTGAAGGACTTCGGAACCACGGATCAGAGTGCAGGAACCCGATCCGGAACTCTGGAGAGCTCCGTTTTCAAACCATGCATCATATCCCTTCCGGAAAGGATATCCGGAGGGCGTCACAAAGCCGCCCTGAATCCATACGCGGCAGCCCGGATACTGCAGGACCGCCGAAATCAGATTGCCTCCGAACGCTTCTCCCACAAGCGGATCGACGGAAACATCCTCCGGTTCCCCGAGAGAGAAACGGGCAAAATCAATGTCGTGTGACATCAGGTCAAACAATCCTCCGCCGGATTCACGGATGAATTCCGCTTTTCTCCAGTCGCCCCAGTCAGGCATGCCCGTCATCCGCCGGAGAAGCATGAATTTCAAGTCCCCCAGCGTATGATCCCGGATATACTGCCGGAGCCGCAGAGCCTCAGGAGAATGACGCATAATGTACCCGACAGCAAGAACCTTCCCCGCCTTCTCCGCCGCTTGAACCATTTCCCGGCATTCTTCCTCCCGGACGGCAAAAGGCTTCTCCACCATGACATGCAGTCCGTGCTCCAGAGCCCGGAGCACCGCCGGACAATGAAGCTTCGTCGGCAAAGCGACGATGCAGGCATCGGCCTCCGAGCGTTCAAAGGCTTCCCCCATGTCCGTGTAATGCGGCACCCCGGCCACATCCTCAGGGCGGATGAAAACACTTGCGGTATTCCCCCTGATGGACCGGAGCCTTTCCGCTGGCGGATGACAGTCCACAATCCCCGCAAGTTCCGTCAAAGGCTCTTTCAGAATGTTTCCGGCATGGGTCTGCCCCATGAAACCGAATCCGACAAGCAGAATTCTCAATTTTTTCATACTCTTCTCCGGAAAATTATTTTCCCCCCGTTAATTTCTCCTCCAGAAAACGGCGGCGCATTTCATCCAGGAGAAAGCGGATCCCGCTCCAGCGCGGAACGGCCTCGCGAAACACTTTCTCCACATCTTCATCGGACATGGAAACCTGAACCAGAGGAACATAGGCATCCAGCTCCTCCGCAAGGGGCTTCACGCAGGTCCGGTAGAATTCCGCATCTCCGAGTTCGGGATCTTCCCAGAAGTCCAGGATTCCGTGCCCGTTTTTATTTGTTGTTTTTTCGGTCTTCCATGTCTGAAGGGCCTGATAAATCAGTTTACGCTTGATTTTCAGCATCTGTTCCGGAGAAATCCTGAACTGCAGACTCCCCCAGGCGGATCTGCCGTGCACGGTGCGGGTGCCGTTCCAGGAAAAAGCGCCGAAGCGGCTCCAGTGTATCCATTCAAAATCCCATGAATCTCCGGGGGCGGGGAGTTTGTTGCAGAAGGGTCTCCATGAAAAGGAAAGGAGAGTCAGGCATCCGTCTTTCAGGAAGACCCGTTCCGTCCGGAGGTCTCCGGGCTGGATCCGCAGCTGCTGGGCTGTCGGGTAGCTTGTGTGCCAGAGACTGCTTGTCCCCTGCTGCGGATCGGTCATGACACAGGTATAGGGCTGCCCTGCCCCGGGTGCCAGATACAGTTCATAAGATCCGGCAGACTTCAGGAACGCCTCCACCTCCGCCGCATCAGGATCACATTCCCGTATGAGAAAATGAATTCCGTTCTCATCGCAGAAGGCGGAAAAGGCGGTGAAATCGAGAAAACCTTTGGTGCGGGCCTCCTGAATCGTGCCTCCACGGTTCCCGCTGGAAACATCGGTGGCAAGAAAATCCAGTGTCCCGCGGAAGGGACGGTCGAGAAGCTCGAAGGCGCTTCCTTCCGCAGCTGCCCGGGCGTCGGAAAGACCGGAAATGCACTGATCCTGAAACGGGATGAGCAATGTCTTTTTCGCCTGAACGGCAAACAGACCGTTGTAAATGCGTTCCAGTTTTCCTGCCGCCTCATCCATTTTTGCCGTCAACGCGGCTCCGCCGAGACGGGCGATTTCATCGGCTTTCATATTCATGTCCAGTTCCGGAAATGCCGCGCCGCATTCCTCCAGGGCGTTCCGGAAGGTTTCGAGATTCGATTCCCGGTTCCGGAACAAGACGTTCAGAAGGGCATAGCGGTATTTCTGAACCGGAGTGAAATTCGGATTCGCCGCCAGTTCCGCACTGATCCTCTCCGCATCGGCAAAACGTCCGAGAAAGCCCAGGGCCCGGAGATAATATTCATTCCGCACAAAATCATTCTTCAATGTGCAGTCCTGTTTCCATGCGATGTCCATCAACTCCGCCACCATGGGATAATCCCCGTAATACATGGCATCGGAAACCGGTTTCCGGAAGGCGCCATCCGGCGTATTCGCGGAAAGATACAGCTCCATATACCGGCTCCGGAGTCCGGGATTCCCGATATTGACGTCCAGAAAGAATTCAAATGCCTCGCAGCGTTCCGCGAGGGGCCGTTTTTCGTCCGTGAGCACCCGTTCCGCCAGTTTCCCCGCTTTCCGATACTGGCGGACCGATCTGTAGATTTTTGCCGCATCCAGAAGTTCGCCCGCATCGATCCGAAATGCTGCGGCCTTGTCATACTGACGCGCCGCGACATATTCATCCGCGATCAGCTTCCGGATCCGTGAAGGATTTGCATCCCCGACGCTCCGGTAGATCCCGACGGCCTCGTCAAATTTTCCCAGCCAGGAATACAGTTTCCCGATATTGGCCGCAATTGCGACACGGTCCTCCGGACTCAAATTCTCCAACTTCCACGCCTTGTCCGCCGTTTCAAACGCCTCTTCTTTCCTCCCGGAAAGCAGGAGCGCCTCTGCAAGCTCGTTCAGAATCCGGATCTGGAAATCCTTCCCGATCCCGGGAAGCGCGAGAAGTTTGCGGGAAAGGGCCGCGGCGCCTTCATAATCTGCATTCTGTTTCCATTTCAGGATCAGAGGTATCTGGAGCGGGACAAGTTCATTTTCCGTGAGTCCCGGCAGTGCCGAAGCCTTCTTCACGAGTTCCATCATTTCCGCCGGATCCGTGTTCTTCTGCTTCACCATGCGCATCATGACATTTTCATACATTCTGATCTTCACGGAAGGAGGAAACACAGGAGAATCCTCTATTTCCTTTTCCACCCTCTCCGCTTCTTTCCATCTGGAATTACCCGAAAGAGTTTCGGCCTTTTTCAGAAGAAAGCCCCCGCGTTTTTCCGCCGGGAGGCCTTCTATGGAAGCCATTTCATCATAGATTTCCAGACCTTCTTCAAAATTTCTGATCCGGTGCATGACAATCCATTGCAGTTTGGTCAGCACCGCGGCCTTCTGATCGGGAGTCAAGTCCATATCCGAGAGCATCTTCCTGCTTTCCGAGACGGCGTCCTGATAACGCCCGCAGTCTTCCAGACTCTGCAGCAGACTTCTCCGTACGGAAAACAGCTCCTTCGGATCCAGGGCGGGATGAGAAAGTTTTTCCCGAATCAGAGCGGGAACTTCTTCCAAAGCACCGGATTGTTTTGCCAGGCTGATCCCGGAATCCAGCAGACGCAGAAGGCGTTTCGGATCCCGGGTTTCCTTTTTCAGCGCGTCAAGAGACTGGAACCCTTCCGCGAATTTTCCTTCTTTCGCCGCCAGACGGACGGCATCCAGTCTGTTGTTGAACTCCGTGTTGGAAAGCGGATCCGGCCGGTCAAGCGCATCCGCAGACTTTGCTGCGCCAGAAGAGGACTCCGGCGCCGCAGCGGAGGACTCCGGCAGGAGGGCGGAAAACAGGAGAAGCATTGTCAGACAGCAGGCAGAAAACAATGATTTCATATCACAGTCAATCCTTCTTTTCGGACGGCTCGTTTTGAAGAGATTCACGCAGTTTCAGAATGTGCCGGATCATTTCCAGACGGATGGTATTCAGATTATCGGAAACGGAATTGATTTCCGCGAGGAACTGCAATGCTTTTCCCGCGTCATAACGGACGTTCAGGGCCGGAGAATCCATAGCCCTGGAGGCCAGAGTCTTCAACAGCGTGGCATAGCGGATGTCGTCGACACCTTCCCGGAATCCTTCCCATTGAAGGGTGTCGATGACTCCGTCATGGGATCCGTAAGCAAAGACCATGGGTTTGTATCCGCGCGAACGGTCGTTGTACGGCCCCAGATGATGCGCATAATTGCAAATGGCGCTGTAATTGGCCAGATAGGGAGTAAGCCCGTACTGACGGCGGTTGAACGCCGGATTCTCCACTCCCACATGCTGCTGGGCATACCATGCGACATGCGCTTTCCCGACAACATTCCATTTCCCTGCCGCATCCGCATCCTCAGGCGGTCTGGAATGGTTCACGAAATCATAAAAGTATCCTGATGTGTAAAACACCGTGTCCGTCCCTGCGATGATGAAGCGGAACCCTTCGTTCTGGAAGGCCCGGAAAAACGGACGGGACTGTTTCAGCCATTTTTCCCCCGGTTCATCGCCGAGACCGAGGAAAACCCGGTTGTGCCCGAGCAGTTTTTCATAACACTCGCGTTCTGTTCTGGCATCCCTGGCAAGGAGGAGCGGATTCCCGCTGTCGCGTGTGGAAGGCATGGCAAAGATCAGATCCGTGCGCAGACCGGCTTCCTTCATGAGTTCGATCTGACGTTCGTATTCATAACTTCCCACCGTGGCGTAACCGCGGATCCAGTGAAAGTCCTGATTGTGCGCTTTCAGATTCTTCATGATGGCGAGCATTTGCTTTTCCGCAAGAGAAAAATCACCGCCGTTTTCCTCGGCAATCATGGATAATGTGATATAATTGTACTCTGTGACCAGAAAGTCCTTCTGCAGGTCGAAGGCAGTTTTCGGCGCGGGAAGAACAAAGGGAAGCACTCTCAAAACGACGGGAACGGATCCGATTGTCCTGCCGTCGCGAAGCATCAGAATATTTCCCTGGTAAGAGCCCTCTCTGATCTGCTCCGTCACATGCGCGGTCAGGAAGAACTGTTTGAACGCACCTTCTTCCAGTGTGACCGGACGCAGTTCGGAAGCGTCGCGGAAATCCGCCTTCATGGGGGCGAAAGGATAGGTCGCGCGGTAGTGATCGGGGAAGCGGAGGTTGAAGGAGGAGGGGGGAGTCAGCCACTGATAGGATACGGATCCGTCGAGAGGGGAAGTGAGTCTGGCATAATTGGCTGGGTTGTCGCGGTCCACACGGATCAGGTCCTCGTCATTCAGGAGGAGCTCAGGGACGAGTTTAAGCCCGGAATCTCCGAAATAGCTGTACCAGGCGTTCCCGTTCTGATACCAGATCTTCACAACCTTGAGATCCAGGTTTTCTGTCGGAAAAATGTCTCCAGATTCATTTTTGAATTCCCCCGTCCGGAATTCCACTTTCCCGAGATCTTCAAACGGATACACGACAAAGGATCCGGGTTCGTATTCCTCCTTCGCGGCAATGATCTTGACCTTTCCCATGGGGGTTCCGTCCAGCGGATAGGCGTCTTCCAGACGCTGCAGATCGCTCATCGGCGGGACGGCGTAAAATCCGAACAGTGCGTCACCGGGCAGATTTTTGAAGTCTCTGGCACAGCGCGCCCCATTGATTTTCTCTTTCCATCCTCCGCCTTCCCGAAGACGGCGGATGTGACGCTGCAGCGAGGCGGGCCGGAGATTTCCGTCCAGTCCGGAGAGTTCTTCCAGATATTTTCTTCCCGCTTCCTCCGAAACGGTTTCCACCTGAGAGAACAGGAACGTCCCGCTCCATGAAAGCAGCAGCGCCGGCAAAAGGAGGGGAAAAAACCCTGTCTTCTTCATCACGTCCGACTCCTTTCTTTTGAGAAATGAAGCGTGAAATGCAGAAGGGACCGATCCTCTTCCAGTTCGTTCATGAAGCGCACCGTGTAATCCGTTTTCCCCGGCTGTTTTCCCACATCGAGCTCAAGAAAGGAATAAAACGGGGTGTTGATGTAATACCTGTCTCCGCGGTGCAGACTCAGGATTGCGAGTTCCTTCTTCCCCGCTCCCAGCAGACGGCGGAGAGGGAACCAGACCGATTCCGTACCGTTCCAGACAAAATCACACGGCTCCGGCAGAGTATCCATCGGGCCGTTTTTCCCGAGCCAGCAGAGATGCTCTCCCCGGCGACTGTCCAGCAGCTCCAGACGGTTGTCATAGAGATCCTTCACCATGGACGCCTCATAGGCCAGAGGAATGTCCGGCATACGGATTCTGAGATACCAGTCATAGGCCTCTCCGATTCCCTCCCGGTACCGTTTCTGAGTTTCCACTTCTTCCAGGTACCGGAGAACGGAGTCCGGATGTTCCGGATAGGGCGTTTCGTATTCCTCAAAGTCAAAATCCCCCAGGCAAATGGCGGCGACGCCTTTTGCTTCGAGGAGGAAATGCGTCTTCCCGTCAAACGGGACAGCTTTCCCCGGGGAAGAAACGCCGGGACAGCAGAGCCTCAGAAGCGCCTTCTCCGTGGAGAATCCGAGCGCCTGCCAGTCGACAAACGGATTCACTTTCACGCTCCGCTCCGAAAAGTTTGCATAAATGCACACGGCCTTTTCCGCGCTGAACATCAGGTAGTGCGAAATTTTTTCCTCTTTCGGGAAAATTCCGCTGCAGTTGTAATCACATCGGACCGACAGATCCCTTTCACGGCGGAGAAGTCTCCACAATTTCCAGAGCGGACGGAACTGCACATCCGAAATTCCCGGAGCCGGCGGATGCGCCAGTGAAGAAGATGGAAATTCCACCCCGAGAGGCACATGCGGACTCTGCCCCGTTGCCGCAAGGAAAGGACGCATGACCGCCTGTCCGTATTCCGGGAATGCCGCTGTCCACATGGTCCCCGGACAAACCGCCGCCATGGAATAGAGCGAATGCTCCTCCCTGCTCCGGATCAGCAGACCGTGTTCTCCTTCTCCTGAGACGTATCCATCCACGATTCCTCCGGTCATGCCGATGGCGGAGAAGAGCGGTCCGGTATGGGAGAAGAACAAGCCCTCCGGGCCCACGGTTTCCCGGATCCTGCGCAATGTCCGGTAATGACGCAGAAAATTGATTCTCCCCCCCTGGAAGGATTCATTCGGCGGAGTGATGCAGTGATAAGGACCGCCGTAATCCATATAAATTCCATCTTTGTTCACCTGCAGCAGTTTCGGAAACCAGGAGGCGGCATATTCCTGGACGGAGTCCTCATTGCCGCGGAGATACAGCATCAGACGGAGTCCGAGGGAATGCGCGTACTCCACCATGTTCCGGAAACGTTCGGGATCATAAGGTTCTCCTCCGTTCTGCGGATCGAAGCGCCAGGCGTCATGAAGGATCAGCACATCTGCACCAGCACGGGCGGCGGCTTCCACTGTATCCTGATCGGGGTAGCGTTTAGCGGTATCCATATAATGAAACATGGCCAGAGGCGGCTTGCTGCGGCGGCGCGGAGCGGGAGCAATGACGAAGCCCCAGGTGTTGCGCCACTGCCACGGACCGATTTCAGGAGTGCAGCAATGCTTCTGGAAGTTCCAGCGGATGACGGGATCTTTGCCGGCCCAGCGGATGGAAGATTCATTTCCCGCGGAATAGGGGCCGGGAGTGTTGTCCGCCTCCATGAAGACTTCGACATAGCAGGAGGGCCCGCTTGCATCCTCTTCGGACCAGAGATTGAACCCAGCCATGGGAAGGATACCTTTTTCCGCGATTCTGTCGTCACCGCGCTGGAGTCCGCGTTCCGGGGCGGCGGTCTGGATGAGTCTTCCGTCGACTGTCCCGGGTCGGTAGTTCAAGTTCCAGCGCAGTCTGTCGAAGTGCCGGGTACTGAGTTCACATTTCAGTTCCAATTCTGCGATGGGCGGCATCTGGCAGGAATCGCTCATGAAAAAGGCATCGGTAAACAGGATGCCGTCATGGTAGACTTCATGATGGAGTGAAAGATGGAAACCTTCTTGTATTCTTCCGTTTTCCTGCCTCAGAGCAAGTTTCTGGAAGGAGAGAGTATTCCTGTCCTCTTCCTCCCAGCGGAAAACTGCGCTTTCCCCAGGAAGAAAAACGGGAACGAGAACCTCTCCGCTTCCCAGGACAATCCGCAGAGACAGGGGCGACTTCAGCAGGTTTTCCCTTTCAAATTCAATGGGAAGCAGAAGTGATTCAAGCATTCCGTCTCCGGAAAAGATAAATTCCGCGTGATTGGATTCAAAGACATACATGGCGGGAAACCCTTTCTTTACACTGTGAGCGGACGGCTTCGGAACTTTTATGAAAATAGTATCCCAATGGATTGGATTCAAGAAAATAAAAAGGTATATTTCTGCTAAAAACAGGTATATGACGGTCCGAACGGAAAAGATTTCACAGGATGAAAAAACTTTTATACTACTGGCATCTTTCATCACAGCATCCATTTGATTTCACGATGCAGTTTTTTGAGAAGGACATCTGTTTCTCCGAACCGGATCTGCACAGTGATATTCATTTGATCGCCGTTCTTTCCGGTTCTCTGCGCATCCGGAATGACAATGAGTTTCTTCAGCTGAGGCCCGGGAATTTTGTTCTGACCGCCCCCTGGGTTCTGCATGGATCCAATACGATGACAGGGGGGACCCGACTCTTTGTGCTCACCATCGAAACAGCAGCTCTTCTTGAACACATGCTCTGTCAGAAGGAAAGGCTCCTATCGCTCCTCTTCTGTCCGGAGGCGCTCAGGAAAAAGTGTCTGAGCAAATGCAGCCTTTCCCCCTTTGTGAAGAAACTCCTGCAGAGTTTTGAAACCTGTGAGCAGGAGGAGGAAACGATGCGGACCATGCGCCGATGGCTGGCAATTCAGACCTTTTTTGTTGATCTGCTCTCGGGACTGACCAATTCGGATTTCCCCGTTGTGTCCACGGAAAAATTCCGGAAAATCGAGCCAAGTCTGACACGGATTTCAGAAGGAAAGGCCTTGTCCGTTCACGAAGCGGCCGCTCTCTGCCGCCTCAGTGTCAGCTACTTCACTCATCTTTTCAAAGAGACAATGGGGGTTTCCTTTTCCGTCTATGAGATGCGCAGCAGGATGAATCATGCGGCAATCAGACTGCAGCAGGGAATTCCGGTCAAGGAAGCGGCGGAGGAGTTTTCCTTTTTTGACTCCAGTCATTTTTCAAAAATTTTCATCCGTCAGTTCGGAATTTCTCCGGGCAGATTCAAGTCGGGGCGATATCCCCTGGATGAGGTCTGAAACAAGATCCCTCCCCCCCTGCCGGAGTTTCCCCTCGGGAGAGGCTCGGAGAAAAAAGCCTTCTCCCCTCTGGAAAAGAAATTCTTTTCACGCCGGAGATCTTTCTTTTCCCCTGTCCTCTCTGGGAAAAAGGCCGGACTTCTCCTCCCAGAAGAACACAAGAGTTCTTTCTGCCGGAAACAAACTTCTGATTCGCATAACTCTTCAGAATCAAAATGGCAGCTGCCATAGGTGGAGAGTGAAGAGGATCTCAACAGGTTTTCCGTTGTTCCCCCTGCCGTCGTCGCGGAAAGGGCATCGGAATGGGAGGCATGACAAACGCATCTGATTGGCGGAGAGAAAGGGATTCGAACCCTTGGAGGCTTGCGCCTCTGCGGTTTTCAAGACCGCCGCCTTAAACCACTCGACCATCTCTCCGAACCTTGTTGCCTCCCGTCCAAAAGGCACTCTTTATTGTAGCACAAATTCTCTCTTTTTGCAAGGAACGCTCTCAAAAATTCCCCTTTTCTCCGGCTCTCCTCCTCTCTCCTCACTCCTCTCCCCTCCCATTCCTCAGCACCCAGGCCTTCCCTCACAATCCTTTTCCTCCACCTTCCCATGCGATTTCATAAAATCCTCACGGAAAGAGCTTGAAAAATGAAGAATATTTGGTTATATTGCAAAATAACGGAGTGTAATCATGAAAAAATACAGCAGAGAAAACGCCGCCGGACCGGCCAGGAAATTCAAGGCTCTGGGACATCCCGTCCGACTCTGGATTGCAGAACAGCTCCTGGAGGAAGAACATTGCGTCCATGAATTCGTCGAACAGACGGATCTGGATTTTTCCACAATTTCCCAGCACTTGAATGCACTGAAGGATGCCGGTGTCCTCGCGGATGAAAAACGCGGAAAACATGTTTTCTACCGATTGAAATGCGAATGCGTCCGGAAATTTCTTGAATGCGTCGCCGAACATCAGGCCAAAGGACAATGCCGTAACGCGGAATGAAAACAGATAGACAAGCGGACAGAGAGGAAATGGATCCGCAGTCTGCTGTTTCCCAAATTCATTTTCAAGAAGACACGAATCACAATCACTCAGACGGGATTTCAATTTTTTCATCCATAACGGGGGAAAGGAAACATATGAAAACAGTCATCATCGGCGGCGTGGCGGCAGGAGCCGGCGCGGCGGCGCGTCTGCGCCGGCTGGACGAACAGAGGGAAATCATCCTGATTGAACGGGGAAAGTCCATTTCCTATGCCAACTGCGGACTGCCCTATCATCTGGGCGGAGTCATCCCGGACAGGGAAAGGCTTCTGGTCATCCAGCCGGAAAAATTCGCTGCCCGTTTCCGCGTGGATGTCAGGACGGAGCACGAGGTCCTGGAGATCGACAGGAAGCAGAAGCTCCTGAAAATCCGCAGCTCAGACGGCACGGAATATACAGAGTCCTATGACAAACTTCTGCTCGCCACCGGCTCGGTACCCGTCGATGACGGAACTTTCAGCGGGAAAGAGAATCCGCGCGTTCTGCATCTCTGGACCCTTGCCGACATGGACCGCGTAATGGAACGTCTCAAGGAGGGGGCCAAACGAGCCATTATCGTCGGGGCAGGCTTTGTCGGGCTGGAAACGGCGGAGAATCTGAAGGCGCGGGGGCTGGAAGTCACCATTCTCCAGCGCGGGAACCATGTGCTGCCGACCCTCGATCCGGAAATGGCGTCGAGCCTGACAGAGGAACTTCTGCATGCCGGGATCCAGATCCGTTTCGGATGCAAGGTGCGCCGTTATCAGGATCTGGGGAATTCCGTCAGGGTGGAACTGGAGAATCCGGAAGGGGAAAGCCTCGAAGCGGATCTGGTCATTGTTTCCACAGGGGTGCGTCCGAATTCGGATCTTGCGAAAAAGGCGGGGCTCGCGTGCGGAGAACGGGGGCATGTCTCCGTGGACGAGCATCTCAGAACTTCGGATCCGGACATCTATGCGGCGGGAGACGTGGTGGAAATCACGGATTCTCTTTCCGGGGAGAAGACAGCCGTCCCACTGGCCGGCCCCGCGAACAGACAGGGCAGAATCGCCGCCGACAATCTCGCCGGAATCACGGACTCGGTCTACCGCAGAAGTCTCGGTACAAGCACACTCAAGGCGGGACGCCTGACCGCAGCGTCCGTCGGGATCACCGAGACCCGTCTGAAAGCCATGGGGAGGCCTTTCCGGAAAATCTATCTGCACCCCTCCTCGAACGCATCCTACTACCCCGGAGCGGCACGGCTCGACATCAAGCTGATCTTTGAGGAAGACGGCAGCATCCTCGGGGCCCAGATCGTCGGGATGAAAGGCGCAGACAAACGCATCGACGCCATCGCGCAGGCCATGAGAAACGGTCTCAAAGCGCCTCAGCTCGGAGAGCTCGAGCTTGCGTATGCGCCGCCTTACAATTCTGCCAAAGATCCCGTCAATTTCGCGGGATTCATCGCGGAAAACGTCCTCACCGGACGAAGCGACGTCGTCTACCCGGACAGCATCCCCGGAGACGCCCTGATCCTGGATGTCCGCGAACCGGAGGAAAACGCTCTTGGAACTCTCCCCGGAGCGATCAACATCCCGCTCGAACAGCTCCGGGACAGACTCGGAGAACTGGATGCCGCCCGCCTGACCGTCACCTTCTGTCAGGTCGGACTCCGCGGCTATCTCGCCGAACGCATTCTGAAACAGCACGGCTTCCGTGCAGCCAACCTCTCCGGAGGATGGATCACCTGGAAAATGTTCCATCCGGAAAAATCCCTCCCCTCACAGATCTCACTGCCCTCACAGCCGCAGTCTTCCCCCGCTCTCCGCGGGAAATCCGGAGTCGCTCCGGAACCGCATGAAGGGGAAAAAGAAGGAGTCACGGAGGGGAGTTCCGTCTCCCGTACAGAAGTGCTCACGCTTGACGTACGCAGTCTGCCCTGTCCCGGACCTGTGGTGAAACTGAAAGCCGCCATGAACGGAAGCGCTCCGGGAACCGCCGTTCACGTGCTGGCCTCCCCCTCTTTTGAAGGCGATCTGATTCAATGGGCGAAAAGCGGAAATTTTGAACTCAGAAATCTGCTCAGAAAAGAGGAATGGATGGAAGCGGATGTATTGAAGCCTCTCGCCGGAGATTCCTCCTCCGGGAACGGATCCGGAGCTCCGTACGGAAATCCGGTCGGAGAAGGCTCCTCCGGAGTCAGCTGCCGCATGCCCGGAAGGAAAGCCCCCGCTCAGTCTGCGGCGATTGTCCTTTTCAGCAACGATTACGACAAGGCCATGGCTGCCATGATTCTTGCCAACGCGTTTGCAGCCGCCGGGATGAAAGTCGGAGTCTTCTTCACTTTCTGGGGACTCTCCGTGCTGAGGAAAAATCCGGAACCTCCGCTCAGAAAAACTCTCATGGGGAAACTCTTCGGATTCATGCTGCCGTGCGGAGCGGAAAAACTGGCACTCTCAAAAATGAATATGATGGGGTTCGGAACCCAGATGATGAAAGATCTCATGAAACAGAAAAAGGTCATGAGTCTTCCGGAGCTGATCCGTTCCGCACGGGAATCCGGAGTGCGTTTCATCGCCTGCGAAATGGCCATGGACGTCATGGGAATTTCCAGAGAGGAACTGATCGAAGTCGATGAAGTTGCGGGAGCTGCCACGTTTGCCGCCCTTGCAGGAGAAAACGGACCCACACTCTTCATCTGATCGTCCGCCGGATTGAAAAACAAAGGAAAACGGAAGAAATCATGCGGATCACGAATCTCATGAAAACTCATGAAAACATCATCCGCTCATGCCTCTCAGGCCGCTCATACGGTTTATGCGGCTCATGGAGCTTATTATGGGTGTGGTGGGACAGGGGGAACTCCCCGCCATTGCCCCGCATGCCGCCGGGGGGGGAAAAAAAGAAGAGTATTTCGCCCGGTTCCTGATGGACGGAAACGAATTCTTTATTGAGAACTCAAATAGAAAACAAACATCACAAGAAAGGAGAATCATCTCATGAAAATCGCGGTCACCTGTGAAAACGACGAAGTATTCCAGCATTTCGGGCATACCCCGGAATTCGCCATCTTCACTGCGGAGGGAGGAAAAATCCTGGAGGAAAAACGTCTTTCCTCCGGCGATTCCGGACACGGCGCACTCGCCACACTCCTTGCCACTGAAGAAATCGACGTTCTGATCTGCGGAGGCATCGGCGGCGGAGCCATCAACGCACTCACTCAGCTTGGCATCCAGGTCGTCGGCGGAGCCGAAGGATCCGTCCGCGAGGCCGCACAGGCCTTCCTGGACGGCTCTCTCAAAGCCCGCTCAGACTTCCGCTGCAATCATCACCACCATGGCGGAGAAGGTGAAGAGGGGTCGGGTTCCCACAACTGCGGCAATCACACCAACAACTGCGGCAATCACACCCACAGATGCGGAGGCTGAGAAGAAGAAAAAGAGAAAGAAGATCATCCTGACACACCGCATACTTTTTTCTTTTCTCTCCTCCCCCCTTTTTCCCCCCCCCTTTTTCCCTCTCCTCCTCTCCCCTCCCCGGAGTGGGGGAGGAGAGGCAGGAAGATCAGAAGCTTTGAATTTTCTCTCTATCCCCCTCCCCGCCGTCGGCGGACGGGGGAGAGAACAGTTTTCCCAGAAGACCATTCCGGGAAACCGTTCCCGGAGACCGTTCCGGCATGGAGGGAAAAAGCTTCCGGAATCTTCCGGGATCTTCTTCTCTCCGCATCCCGGCTGTATTTTCGAGAAAAAAAGACTTGAATATCCTCCTTTCCCGTGTCATCTTACAGCAGAAGGACCGGATCCATTCCTTGTTGCGCCCGATCCCAGAGATCAGTTCATCAGAAGGGAAAGGGAAAACGCCGGAAGATTCCGGAAGGGAACCACTTCCGCTTCCGGTGAAAGAGGCTGTCCCCGGGGAAAGGCTCTGATTCCGTGCCGACCGGAGAAGAAGCAGCTTTCCCGGAAACAGAGGGATCAGCCATTTCCTTTCCGGACCGGTACTCGGGAAAATGGGATACCCCGCTGCGGCGGCAAAGCTAAGGAAGGAACGGACGGGAGAAGAGAACAAAACGATACGGGAAACAGTCTAAGTACCAGGAAAAACACTGCGGGAGAGAGAGCTCGTCTGCCGCAGAGAGAACAAATGGAAAAGGAGAAAAGCGAGAATGCATGTGGGTTTTACGGAAATTTTAGTCATCGTGCTTTTCATTCTTCTTATATTCGGGGCGAAACGCATCCCGGAGCTGGCGAGAGCTCTGGGGAGAGCATCTTATGAATTCAAAAAGGCCAAGGAGTCTCTGAGCACGGAAGGCAGGGAACTCATGGACGAAGCGGAAAAGGCCGCGGAAAGAGAAGATGCCCCGGCAAAGAAGGAGCAGGACAACGGAACGAAAAAAGCATGACGGCGCAGAATTCTCTTCCGGAAAGCACATTGATTGCGCATCTGGAAGCGCTGCGGAAGATGCTGATTTCGTGTCTGACGGCGACGGCGCTTCTCTATCCGGCTGCTTATTTTCTGAGTTCGGATCTGATTGATTTTCTGGTTCGCTGGAGTTTTCCCGGATCCGGGGAAACCACGCTGTATTACTTTGCGCCCATGGAAGTTTTCTGGGTGCAGCTGAAGCTGGGGCTGATTCTGGCGCTGATTCTGGCCTATCCGTGGAACCTTCTTCAGATCTGGCGCTTTCTGCTGCCGGCGCTGTATCAGGAAGAGCGGAAGCTCCTGGGGTTCTGGATTGTCGTTTCCACGCTTCTGTTTTTCGCGGGGATGGCGTTCTGCGTGGGGCTGATTCTGCCGATGCTGATGAAATTTTCACTGGGGTTCGCAACGCCGGAACTGCAGCCGATGCTCGGGCTCTCCAGTTTTCTGCATCTTGCGGGCTGGATGATGCTGGCGTTCGGGATCATGTTCCAGGCACCGATTCTGGTGCTGTCGGCAGTGCGCTTCGGTTTTCTGAGCACGGCGTATCTCCGTGCGAAACGGCCGTATGTGATGACTGCGATTCTGATCGTCGCCGCAGTGCTGACGCCGCCCGACGTGGTCAGCCAGCTGGCGCTGGCGATTCCCACCTGGCTGCTTTTCGAGCTGGGGCTCTTCTTTGCAAAACACATCGAACGGAAAGGAATGAAGGAAGATGATGAACAGACGTGATTTCCTGAAAAGTGCATTGACAGTCGCCGCCCTGGCTCCCATTGTCCGTCTTGCGGCGGAAGAGGGAGCGGGAGAGGCTCCCGGGAAGGAACAGCCCCCCGGAAAAACTGCAGACGGACTCGTCTCCCGCCGCCGTTACAAAAACAGCGACCTGACACTCCCTCTCCTGGGATTCGGCATGATGCGCCTCCCGAGAACAAAAGACGGACAGATCGATAAACAGACCGCTCAGAAAATGATCGATCAGGCCATGGCCGCCGGATTGAATTATTTCGACACCGCATGGCCTTATCATGGAGGAAAAAGCGAACTCTTCGCAGGAGAAGCTCTCTCCAAATATCCCCGCGAATCGTATCTCCTCGCCGACAAGCTGCCCGTCCGGCAGATCAAAACCCTGCGGGAAGCCGAACAGATCTTCAACGAACAGCTGAAAAAATGCAGAACCCCGTATTTCGACTTCTATCTGCTGCATGCGCTGAACGCTTCGGGATGGAAAACGGTGGAACGTCTCGGACTGTACGACTTTGTCAGGAAAATGCGCGATGAAGGGAAAATCCGGAAGATCGGCTTCTCCTTCCATGACACTCCCGAAGTCCTGAAAACAATCGCTTCCGCTCATCCCTGGGACTTCGTCCTTCTTCAGATCAATTATCTGGACTGGTACAACTACCGTTCCAGAGAGCAGTATGAAATCGTCACGGAACTCGGGATCCCGGTGCTGGTCATGGAGCCCCTGCGCGGCGGAACGCTTGCTTCTCTCACGCCTGCGGCTTCGAAAATTCTGAAAACCTCCGCGCCCGATGCTTCCACAGCCTCCTGGGCGCTCCGTTATGCTGCATCGCTTCCGAACGTGCTCTGCGTCCTTTCCGGCATGACCGAAGAAGCACATCTCCATGACAATATCAGAACCTTCACTCCGTTCAAACCGCTCTCCGATTCCGAACGGATGACTCTCAACTCCGCTCTTGCGGCCTACCGGAAAACCGATTCCGTCCCGTGCACCGCATGCGACTACTGCGTCCCCTGTCCCGCCGAGGTGCAGATCCCCCATGTCTTCAGCGCATACAACCAATATCAAATCAGCGGAGACAAAAAGGCTTTCCAGAAAGAGATCGCATCCCTCGTGGAAGGACCGTCCGCCTGTGTGGACTGCGGAACATGCATCAAAAAGTGTCCTCAGCAGATCAAAATCCCGACAGAGCTCCAACGCGTCCTCAGCGCCCTGAAATAAGTCGCTTCCGCTTGTCGCGTTTCTCTCTGGGGGGGGAGAGACGGAATCAGTCGTCTGCGGATGATTTCCTGCTCTTCCACACAAAGGATGAAAAAAGACAGGCCGTGTGAGTTTTCCATCCCACACGGTCTGTCTTCTTTTCAAAGAGGAGAAAAGTCTTCTGTAAAAATTCTTCTGCCAGCAAAGCACAGGACAAAATGATGATGTCGGCTCCGCAGAGACGATGGCAGCAGAGAAGCCGTCTTTCTCTCTCTCTTTTTTTTCGTCCCTCTCCTTCTCCCCCTCCCCCGGACACGTCCTTTCTCCGGAAGCAGGCAGAGAAGAAAAAATGTCTTTTCAGGAAGAAGAAGCGCTTCAGCGGTTGATCAGAGTCTTTCCGGCCTCGATCAGCCGCAACGCCGTATCCTCTGCCGGAGCGCCCCCTTCAACGGGAAGGATTTCATATCCCCCGCGGGAAAAGCATTCCGGCATCGGGACATAGCCGCAGGATCCCATTCCAAGAGACGCCACAAGTGTCAGCGGGAAACGGGAGGCTGCGCGAATCGCCATTCCGATCTCCGTAAACGGTTCCCCGGGAAGAGAAACAATGCCGATGTCGCTGCCGAACTTGATCGAAAGGAGCGTGAAATCCCGCGTACGGCCGGAACATCTCTTCCGGTAGGCGAGGAGCTGTCCGGCAAAGAAGCGCGCGACAGGGCCGTCTCCGGAAGCAAGACCTTCACTGGTCATATCCTCTTCCGAAGCGGATTCCTTCACACGCTCCAGAAGGGCCTCCGCACGCAGCGCCTCCTCTTCAGAAATTTCCCGGAAGGGAATCTGAATGACGGAGGAGTCCACGGTGATCTGTTCGACCGGAACCGTCTTCAGGGAATCGAGAGCGCGCGCGATGACACTGGCGTATTCCTGACCGATCCGGCAGGCTTCCTCATAGGAAGTCTGGTCGGAATCGGAACGGACGTCAAAATGATTGATGTTTCCGGAACAGCCCGGAAGCATCATGACGGGGATGTCGAATCCAAAATGATTCTGAAGAGCGCGTTCCATTCTTCCTGGCCAGTCGGCGGAAACCACATTTCCCCCGATGGTATCCGTGTGATTCACGATGTTCACCAGTAGGAAGTCTATCATTGCGCCGTGCCGGAACGCCAGAATCGGAATTCTCCCGTCCACGGGCCCTTCGGGACGGACGATCTCCGGATTCCGTTTTCCTGGATTGGTCAACACCTTTCCGTCCTTCATCCAGTAACGGCGGTTGAAAGCGAGCGTGTCGCAGGACGTCTCCCCCACCAGAAGCTCTCCCGGCGCAAGATTCCGCCAGGCGCGCATGACCGCGCAGACAGCCTTGTGCGCCAGAAAATCAAGATATTCCTCATCCGGATCGGCACCGAAAAAACGCGACGGATACGGAGCCGTATGGGAATGAGTCGCACAAAACAGAATCCTGTCCGCGAAGTCCAGCCCGGCTATCTTCAATGCCTCCTGGAAGCGTCCCGTAAGGCCCGTTTCCAGAAAACACAGATCAAAGGAGACGATCCCGCTGCAGCGACCGTCCGCCCCCTCCAGAACCAGTGCCTTCACCGACAGATCGTCGTACACACCCGTGTTCGGACGCGGATTGAAATAGCCGCAGAGCGGAACCCCCAGAACCGGAGTGATGATCTCTCTTGCAAAACCGTAGCGGAACATCGTCACTTCACCTCTGTCAGAGCCCCGTTGTTCCGAGCGGACTCATGCGACGCGGCACAGAGCTTCAGATTGTGCAGCGCGTCTTCCGCATTCAGAGCCTTCCCTTCCAGCACGGACGACGCATGATGCTCGATCAGAGACTGGTAAATGTTCCGAATCGCACACGGTTCCACCGTCTCCACTTTCCCGAGCGTGTCCAGTTCCAGACGGATCCGGACCGGTTCATCTTCATGCCCCGAAAGCTGGAACATCGTCCCATACCCGCGCAGAACGGAACGGCTCCCGTAGATTTCATATCCGAGATTCGTCAGAGTCCCGCCGAGTCCGCCGCGGAGTTCGGAAAAGGCCGCCTTCACGGAACCGGCTGTCCCGTCCTCAAAGAAAAATTTGATGTAGGCCCCGTCCTCCGCCTTGATCGCCATCAGCTTGGGCAGATAGACCGCCGCCACTTTCGTGATCCGTTTCCCAAAAATAAATTCCGCCATATAAAAACAGTGGCTCGCAACATCGCCGATCGGACCGCCCATTTCCGCAATGTTCGAGCAGCGCCACGTCGCCGCCTCCGCAGGATCGTAGCCGAATGCAAACTCCATATGGAAGCAGGAATCGTTCACTTCTCCCAGCGTGCCGGAAGCCAGCAGCTCCGCCGCACGGCGGTTCCAGGCATTATAGACCATCATGTGGTCAACGGACAGACTCAGATGCTTTTCCGATGCCAGTTTCACCAGAAAGGCGGCGTCTTCAATCGTCGTCGCAATCGGTTTTTCCACAATCACATGCTTGCCGGCTTTCAGCGCGGCAGCGGCTATCGCGGCGTGAGAGGCATTGTTCGTCGCCACATACACCGCCTGGATTTCCGGATCCGCAAACATTGCCTCCTGGGTCGCGTACCATTTCAGACCCAGTGCCTCGGCCGCCGACTTCCGGGTCTGATTGCAGTCCGTCGCCGCGACAAGTTCCGCTTTCTCCAGCGGCGCAAAACGCGTTCTGTCACAGGCAAATCCTTCCTTCGCAATACGATTCTCGGCAATCCCGCCGAATCCCACAATCCCGTACTTCACCTTTCCCATGATTTCGCACCGCCTTTCCTGATGATGGATGATGATAAAATGGATGATGATAAAATGGATGATGACAGTTTTTTCCTCTTCCGTCGTTACAACACAGCTGTAATATATGCCAACAAAAGACACATACAAGAAAACTCAAGGGAAACACTGAAAACGCTTTCCCCAATCAGATTCCTCCATCGGATTTCCCAATCGGAAGGAAAACTTCCCCCCCGGGAAAACCGCAGCTGAAATACGCCGGGAAAGAAGCCTCCTTCCCCCAAGAAAAAAAACGCCTTTCCCGGAAGGTCCGGGAGAAACTGCCGCGGAGCGCAGGCGAACCCGCTCCGAACCTCCCGGGAAAAGCCCGGGCGGCGCAGAAACTGCGCCGTCCGGACACGCCCGCGTTTTCTCCGCAGGCACAAACACAACTGATTCCGAATCGAAAAGACTCCTTCCATCCACCCCCCCACGCCCCGCCGCCGCGGAAGAGAAGCGCCGGCGGCGGTAGGAAAGGAGGAAGAAGGACTCTTTTTCCCCTCTTACTTCATATAGGCATCCGCCACCTTGCGGAAGGCCGTGATGTACGCCTGGATGTGTTCTTCGGTATAGACCGGGTGAGTGAAGAAGCTGATGGTTCTGTCCGTCATCCAGTGGGCCTGCTTGCAGTTGAACTCGGAGTAGTCGATGTTGCGGGCCTTGGGATCGAAGAACGGATATTTCGCGACGCCGAAGCCGTTGCGGTCCGCAAAAGCGCGTTCCTTGTACATTTCGGGCCAGAGCACGCTGTAGACGGGCACACCTTCGGCCGCCATCGCGGCGATGAACTTCTTCGTGTCGATACCGTCTTTGAGTTTCGAGGGATCAATCACAATCGGGCACCACCAGAATGCGTTCTGACGTTCCTCCGTGTCAACCGGCACATGCAGAACCAGCGGATGATCCTTCAGAGCGGCGATGAGCATTTTGCCGTTCCGGACGCGGTTCTTGAGGTTCCAGCTGTCGAAACGCTCCAGTTCGCAGAGTCCGATCTGGGACTGCATTTCCGTCATGCGGAAATTGAATCCGACGCGTTTGTGGATGTACAGCTGCTTGCCTTCCATTTCCAGAAGGTTGAGCTTCGCCTGGACATCATATCCATGATCGCGGAAGGAACGGAATTCCCATGCGAGATCATCATCGTTGGTCACCACCATGCCGCCTTCGCCGCCAGTGGTGAAGTGTTTGCTCTGGCAGAAGCTGAAGCAGCCGACATGCCCGATCGTTCCGGCCTTCTTGCCCTTGTAGACGCCGCCAAAACACTGCGCACAGTCTTCCACGACCTTGAGATTGTATTTCCGCGCAATTTCCATGATCGGATCCATGTCCGCCACAATCCCGTACAGATGGACAACGACAATCGCCTTGGTCCGTTCGGTGATCAGCGGTTCAATGGCTTTGGGATCGATGGTGTGATCGGTTGTCACATCCGCAAAGACGGGAAGCGCTCCGGCCTGAAGCGCGCAGAAGGAGGAGGCAATAAAGCTGTAGGAAGTGCAGATCACTTCATCTCCGGGGCCGATGTTCATTCCGGCCAGAGCCGTGTGAAGCGCGCATGTCCCGTTTGCAACACTGATGGCGTTGCGCACGCCGAGCCATTTCGCCCATGCGTTTTCAAATTCCATGCCGATTTTCCCGGTCCAGTAGTTCACTTTGCCGGAACGGAGCACATCGGCCACCTTCTGGACAGTGGATTCTTCAAATTGCGGCCACGCGGGAAAAGCACCGTTGAAAACCTTTTCGCCGCCGTCGATTGCAAGTGTTGCAGCCATTTCCTGACTCCTTGTTTTGATTGTGGGTTGAGAAAAAATCCTTTTGTTCCTGAAAATATAGTAAGAGTGCATTTGCATTTCCGCAAGAGAGTTTTATTGTTAAAAGAGACTGATTGATTGTAAAATCTTACGACAAGCTGTTTTCCCCATGCAAATTCTGAATGAAATTCCCGTGGAACGTCAAACCCACCCGGACCTTTCGCTTCTGAGTCCCTTCGGCCTTGCAGTGGAATATTCCGAGCATCCTGGAACGGACTTTCACGGAGACTCCCATTACGCATTGCAGATCTGCATCGTCCTCCACGGAAAAGCCGAACTCATCCTTGAAAACCAGACCCGGACTTACGGCCCCGGCGAACTCTGGTGGACCATGTGCTGGGAACCGCATGCATACCGCCTCGCAGGAAAAAGAAACTTCGTTCTCGCGGTCAATCTGGACATCGAAGCCCTTGGAGACTGCGGCCCCTGTTCCGCATGCGACTGGCTCACCCCATTTACCGCCGACCCCGCCGAACGCTATCTGCCCCGGAACGACTCCCAACGGACTGAAATTGTAAATATGGGCAGAAGACTTTTCCATCTCCACTGCCGTCAGCCCCCCAACTGGAAAATCGAAGCCTGGCTCCTCATTCACCAGATGATCCTGAACGCCGTCAACCGCATGAATGAAAATCAGAGCGATCCCGGACGCAGAAGCGGCACGTTCCGCGCTTTCGCCAGAATCCGGAACGCGCTCGACACCATCTGGAGACTGGACGCCAGACCCCCTTCCCTCTCCGAAGCAGCGAAACTCTGCTCGCTGAGTCCCAGCCGTTTTTCCGAACTCTTCCGTGAAAGCATGGGAGTCAGCTACGGGAAATTCGCACTCCGGGTCCGGATGTCGAACGCCGCGCGGGATCTGCTCACGGGGCGAATGACTCTGGAGGAGATTGCGGAAAAATGGGGGTTTTTCGATTCTGCTCATTTCTGTCACGCTTTCAAGAAATTCTATATGACCTCTCCCGGGCGTTTCGTCACACGGAAATCTTTCATCTGATTCAACGGTTTCTCCCGCAAAAAAAACCGGGAATAATTTTAGAAGTTTTTGCGCCGGCTTTTGCATCTTTCCAGAGGAACGGTTATATTCCACATGAGAGCAGGACAAAACTGAAAAACAGATCTCGGGCGCCGGAAAAATGACACACGCGGTCCCGGAAAGCCGGAATCCTATCTTTAAGGAGATGATAAATCATGGAAACGACAGGGAAACGCCTGAATGTCTATGCAGCCCTCTGGTGCCCGCATTGCCAGAGAACAGTCGAATTCCTGAGCAAGAAAGGAATTCCCTTTCAGTATATCGACATTGAAAAAGCACCGGAAGATGTGGTAAAGAAAGTGGTGGAGGTCAACGGCGGAGACGACTGGGTCGTCCCGACTCTGGAATACGGCGGCAAATGGCGCCCCGGGAAAGTCTACCGCGAAGACGAACTGATGCGCGATCTGAAAGATCTGGGCCTGACGTTCTGACGTCAAGACGAAATTCTGCCCCCGTAAGCGGAAGAACGTTTTTCCCGGCTTCGGTAAAGACGGAGAGACCTCCAGGATGATCATACGCTGCCCGACATGCGGAAAAGTTTCGGAAATCGAACATGTGGAACGCGGACGCAACATCGAATGCGTCTGCAGAAACCGTTTCATGCTCGATGATTCGACTGTAGTCGAGGACTACTCCCGTGTGGACGCCTCCCCTCCGGAACAGATCGGCCCCTACCGGATCGAACGCCTCATCGGACGCGGCGGCATGGGGATGGTCTTCAAGGGAATTCACCCGACGCTCAAGATTCCCGTGGCCGTCAAGACCCTTCTCAGCGAATATGCGGACAACAGCGAATTCAAGGAACGCTTCATCAAATCCGCCAAGATCTGCGCGAAGCTGAACCATCCGAACATCGTGCGGGTGTATGACTTCGGCACGGACAGCAGCAGCAACAATCTGTATCTGGTCCTTGAATACATCGGAGGGGGAAGCTGCCTGGACATGCTGAACAACGAAGGGCACCTTTCCCCGGAGAAGGTGGCGGAAATCGCTCTTGCGGTCTGCAACGGGCTGAGCGAGGCGGAGAAATTCGGCATTGTCCACAGGGACATCAAGCCTGACAACATTCTCCGCAGCGCCGACGGCGAATTTAAACTCTCCGACCTCGGCCTTGCCAAACTTCATAAAAAGGACAACAACCAGAAGAAAGACGGCGATCCCGCCCGGAAATCAGATTCCTCACAGACCGTGGACTTCACGGCGCTCGGCACACTCCAGTACATGTCCCCCGAACAGGCAATCGACTCCAAAAACTGCGACATCCGCGCAGACATCTATTCCCTCGGCATCACCATGTATCAGCTGATCAGCGGCCAGCTTCCCTTCGACAGTCCGGACTCAGCGGAACTCAGGCGCATGCAGCTGGAGCAGGAAGCGGTCGTTCCCTCGGAAATCATTCCGAGCATTCCGATGGACATGGAATACATTATCATGCGCTGCATCCGGAAGGACAAGGCGGAACGTTACCAGTCGCCAGCGGAATTGAAGAACGATCTTGAGGCCTTCCTTTCCAGAGAGGAGCTTCCCTCGCTTACAGCGGGGGCCATTTCTCCGGAAGAGCCGCCGCGGATCCGCGGAGCACGCTTTTTCCGTCGTCACGGACTTGCAGCGCTGCTGATCATCGCGGTCTTTCTGCTTTGCGTCACTCTCATTTCAGCAATTCTTCCGCATTCTCAGGAGAAGGGAGTCCCCGCATCGGAACTCCATCCCGGGGAAGCCTTTTCCGAACCGATCTCCCTGACTCCGGATGCGAATCTTTCCGCTTCCGGAGCAGTTGCCGCGGAGGACGGGAGCGGCGCAACCGGCAATCCCACTCAGAAGGACGGCAAAACCAGCGAAGCCGATCTCCGCCGCCGGGAATACTGGGAAATTGCGGAAAACACCGGTATTTCCGCCATCGAAAATTCCGACAATTTCGACAGCGCCATCCGCAATTTTGAAGCCTTTCTCGACAATACGGAATACTCACAGAAAGCAAAAGACTTCATATCCCGTCTTCAGAAAGTCCGCGAGTCGGCGATTTTCGCCCAGATGACCCGTCTTGACCGGGAAGCCCAGCCCTATGTGGAGAAGGGCAATTACATTCAGGCGGCTCTTGTCTATGAGACGCAGCCCGCCAAACTCGGGATTGAAACACTCTCCCTGCGCCGTGCCAAGGCGGAAGCCTACCGATCCCTTGCGGAAAAAGAACTGGAAAAACTCAATGAAAAACAGCTCATGAAAGAGCTTGCCCGCCTTGTCTGCAACGGTTATTTCAAGGAAGCGTGCGAGGTTCACCGGAAAAAAGAAGGCGCCAAATATGCTCCCGACCTGATCACAACGCTGGAAAAACTGGAACTTCTCCCAAAAACATACGCCGACTCCATGAAAAAACGCCTCAATCAGACCTTGTGGCTGGATTTTGAAAACGGGGGAATCCGCCAGATTATTCTCCGGAAAATCGAATCTCCGGAGATTTCGGGAGATCAGATTACAGGAACAGGGAAGAACAAAATTTCGATCCCTATCCATTTCACGCTTTCGGATCTGACAATCAACGCACAGTCCGGAGAAATCCGGAGTTTGGCAGACAGTGAAACCATGGCCATCTGGATCGGAGTCAAGCGCTTTCAGGCCGATGACCTCGCCACAGCGACAATCTGGTTCAAACAGGCGGGGGCTCTTTCCCCTTATCTGCTGGAATTCAATGAAGAGGCGATGACCGAGAAAAACCGCCAGGCCATGAAGGACGAGCTGCTCCAGATTCTGCGGGAGAACGGGGCTCCGCTCCAGAGCCTTCCCCCTCCTTCGGAACTTGTCATACATCCCTTTTTCCAGCAGACGGAAACTTTGAAAAACACCGTCCTTGCCGAACAGCTGCAGAAATTGAAACTCCGCCATGAAAGACTGAAAACCAACTCCCCTTACGACCAGGCTCTCAACCATATTCTCAACGGACTCGGATACCGGAAGGAGGAGAAAAAACCATGAGGTTTCAGCATGACTGACAAACACATTCTGATATCGGGACTCAATCCCGCATGGCAGAAGACGCTGTTCTTCCATTCCTTCCGTCCCGGAGAAATCAACCGGGCGGAAAGCGTCCTCCGCATCGCATCGGGCAAAGGTATCAACTGCGCCCGGGCGGCCAGGACCTGGGCCATTGCGGAACCGTGTGTCCTGCAGTTTCTGGGGGGAGAGACCGGAAAACGGATCCGGGAGGAACTCGACCGGGAGGGCATCCGGCATCTCACAGTCGATACCGGGGCTGAAACCAGAACCTGCACGACGCTCGTTTCTCTGGACGGCGTCACTGAAATGACGGAACTCATCGAACCGGCGCCCGCGGTTTCCGCCGTTTCCGCCGGAGAACTGATGCGGCATCTTCAGTCCTCCCTTCCCTCTTTCGACGCTCTTGCCATCTGCGGCACCTTCCCCGCCGGACTGCCAGATTCCTTTTATGCGGAAATGGCGGCAGAGGCCAGAAAACGGGGAAAATTCATCCTGCTGGATTCCTTTCTGCATGTGGAAAAAGTCCTGATCGAGGGTGTGGATCTCCTGAAAATCAACAAGGAGGAACTCTTCAGCATTTCCGGGGAACAGACCATGCAGAAGGCGGTTCAAAGCCTCATGGAACGATTCCGACCGTCTTTCCTCGCGGTCACGGACGGTCCCGGGAGCGCCTGTTTTTCCGACGGGAAGGAGCTCTGGAGGATTGAAGTCCCTCCTGTCGAGAAAGTTCTGAACCCCATCGGTTCCGGGGACACATGTTCGGCCGTGACACTCTCTGAAATTCTTGCCGGGACCGATCCCTGTGAAGCTTTCCGCATCGGCCTTGCGGCAGCCTCTGCAAACTGTCTGACGGAACTGCCCGCCTGCTTCAGCAAGGATACAGCCCTCGCCATGACGGAAAAAAGCCGAATCAGTCAGCCCCTTCAGGCATGAATCCCCGCTGCGGGGCGAATCGGCGGAGAGCTAAGGAGAATGCAGAAAAAGACAGCGAAACACGGGAGAAAAAAATACGGAGAATAAGACAAGGAAAATTCATCGTTCTTAAAGTTTTTTGAATACTTTTCCCATTTTCTGTTCTCATTCTCCTTAAGAAACCTCAGGAAACAAATCAGGATCAAACACAAGACGGGAAGCAGATGATTGATTTCCAGAAACTAATGAGATAAAACGCGTCAATACAGAAAGGCTTTGATTTATGGAAGGAAGCACGAATTACGGTCCGGTTTACCGGAACGGGATGCCTGCAGCCGCTCAGGAAGAAAGCAGGAAAAAAGGATGTTGCCAGGGATCCTGCTGCATTCTGGGATTTCTGGGATGTGCGGGGCTGATCTTTGTGGTGGCGATGGGCTTGATTTTTTTGCTTGTCCTGGGGCTCTCCTTTGCTGGAGGGGAATCGTCGGAACTGTTTCAGGGGGTTCTGTTTCCGGACGGGACGAAATATTCGGAACAGGTGCTTTCCGGCAATCCGTTTGCACGGAGGAAAATTGCCGTCATTCCTGTGGAGGGGATCATTCTTTCGAGGTCTTCCGGAGTTTACAATTCCGCAGACAGCACAAGCATCTGTGAAATGATCCGGAAAGCGGAAAATGATCCTTCGGTGAAAGCCATCATTCTGGATTTGAACACGCCAGGGGGAGAAGTCACGGCCTCTGACATTATTCATCATGAAGTCGGAAGCTGCACGAAGCCTGTGGTGGCGATGATGAATTCCATTGCGGCCAGCGGAGGTTATTACATCGCGGCGGGATGCGACAGAATCGTGGCAAACCGCCTCACCCTCACCGGAAGCATCGGCGTCATCATCCAGACCTACAACTATGCCGGACTCTTTCAGAAAATCGGACTCAAATCCGAAGCCTACACCTCCGGACCAATGAAAAATATGCTCGACGGCGCCACGGAACGCACTCCAGCCGAAGTCCGGATCATACAGGAGCTGATTCAGAACACGTACATGGAATTCGTGAAAATCGTTTCCGAAGGGCGCGGCATTCCCGTCGACCGGATTGTGGGCCACCCCATCGGGGACGGACGCATATTCGACGGAGTCCAGGCCCTTGCGAACGGTCTTGTGGATGAACTCGGCTTCTTTGAAGACGCCGTCGACACGGCTGCCGAACTGGCGGGGCTGCCCGCGGAAAGCTGTACCGTCGTGCGTTACACGCCCTCCTTTTCCTTCGCCAGTCTCTTTGCCCAGTGCCGGGCGGGAAAGAATGCAAGACAACATGTTCAGGTGAATCTTCCCGGAGCCTCTGCCGCGGGAGCGGAAGACTTCATTCCGGAAAAAGGAAAGATGTATTTCCTCCCCTTTGCCAATTAACTGGAAGCATCTTTTTTCCCTCCCTCCTTCCGTCGATGACGAAAAAAGGGAAGCAAGACAACACTGGGGGACGTACCCTTTGCCAGGAGGAAGGAAGCGGGAAACAAGCTTTCCCTTCCTTGCGGAATGAGGAGAGAAAAATTCGCGGCCGCTCCACAGATTCCCGCAGAAGAAGACCCGCGGAGAAGACCTGCCAGGAGACCTGTAAAGATCTGCGGAAATCTTCAGAAAGACCTGCGGAGATCTTCAGCATTTTGAGAGGAATCGTGAGAGACTTTGAAAAAGACATCGCCTCCGCTTCACAATTCCGGAAAGTGCTTCCGGAAACGGAGTTTTCCTGGTCGCTTTCGCGCCACCGGCTGTTTCATTTCTGCAAAAGGGCATGCTTCCTGCACTATTATCTGGCTCAGGGGGGATGGGATGAGTATGCGGATCCGCTGGTGAGGGAAGTGTATTCGCTGAAAAAACTTCTTCCGCTGCATCTTCATCTTTCGGGAATCTTCGAAGACTCGCTTTCTGAGGCGCTTCTCCGGACACGGGGGATCAGCGGCCCGCCAGTAGAAAAGAAAAAACTTCTTCTGGGGCTTCTTCTCCGTTCTCTTTCCCGGAAAGCGTCAAGGGCATTTCCCCTCCGTCCCTGCTTCTCTCCCGATGGAGGAGGAACAACAGATGGGAGAAATGCGCAATCCCATTGGAATCTGCTGGAACATTTTTACGGTGTCCGGGGCTTTTCCACTGCGGAAGCCGTACACAATCGAATCACGAAGGAGCTCGGAGCCGCCTGGCGCGCCTTCGGGGAAAGCGCTCTTGCAGACGAAATTTCCAGTCTGGCGGGGAACGATTTTGTTTTCTGTGCACGAATTGCTGATTTACGCTATGGAAGCTGCCGGATCTGGATTCATCCGGGAACAGTCTGGTTCCGCGAAAACAAGGCATTTGCTTTGCGTTTCGATTTCTCCGGGGGAAGCCCTTTTCCTCAGGATCTTCATTCGGGCGGGAGCAGTTCCGAGGCGGCAGCAGGCAGGATGGGGAAGGCCACACCTCCGGGGAGGAAGGAAGATCAGCTGGAACCAGTCCGGCATCGCGCAGATGAGGATGCGGAAAGAGAAAAAGAGGCCGGAGAAGATGCCGCCCTCTTCGCTCTCTATGCTCGAGAACGCTGGAAAAGCAGCGCCGCCGTATCCTTCCGGATCCTCCGCTTTTTCAGGGAGGGAAACGCCTCCGAGATCAAGGAAGTGCGTCCATGCACCGGAATAGGAGAACTCATCCGGACAAGCGTGGAGGATATGCTGCGCCCTCTGCGTGAGGACGGGAAATTCGACATCGCGGATTTTCCTCCTCCGGAAAAAGAAAAACTCGTTCTCCGCTGCTCCGTATGCCGTTTCCGGAACGTCTGCAGAAGCATCCGGGACGCAGCGGGAGAGGAATCCTGAACAGCCCCGGGCAGTCCTCTCCACGTTTCACTCTTCTCCACGTCTCATTCCCGATTCTCGACTTCTCGCATCATCGCCCGTTCCGCGTGAGCCGTACGGAATCTTTTCCCGACTTTTTCCAGGGGGGTGAAAACATCCTTTTCTTTCCGGAAAAACTTGAAAAATACAAAGCAGAGTCCATCTTATCTTATTCCCTCCCGTTTTTCCATATTCCGGAAAATCCGGGAAACACACGGGAATGAACGAAAAATAGGAGTATGGGGAAAATGAGCGGACTGACACAGTTGAATGCTGAAAATTTTGGAAGTGAAACAGCCGGGAAACTCTGTCTGATAGACTTCTGGGCAGAATGGTGCGGTCCGTGCCGCATGTTCACTCCGATTCTGGAGGAACTCGCAAGGGAAGTGGACGGGAGCATCCTGATTGCAAAAATCAATGTGGATGACAATCAGGAACTTGCAGCCCGCTTCGGAGTCCGGAACATTCCTGCCGTCTTCATCCTGAAAAACGGGGAAGTGGTGAAGCAGTTCAGCGGAGTGCAGGACAAGATGACCCTGAAAAAGGCTTTGGAAAACGCTTGAACTTGAACAGAAGTTCTTCTGCTTTCAGGAGGGGAAAAGGGGAAGAGGAGGAAAACACCCGCACAGGAAAAATTCCCCCTCCGTTGCCTCTTTCTTCCGTTCAGAGGGGAAAAGAGAAGAACGCTGATACCTGGATGGATTCGCTCCCGGTGCTTGCATGGCCGGGAGAGAAGGTGTTCTGTTCTCTGAGCGGCGGAGCAGACAGTCTGGCGCTTCTTCTTCTTCTGCGGCGGAATGCCCCCGGGATTTCACTGGAAGCGGTTCATTTTGAGCATGGACTGCGGGGAAAGGATAGTTGGTCCGACGCGGCGTTCTGTGAAGAATTCTGCAGGGAGCGGGGGATTGCCTTCCGCTGTATCCGCCTGGATGTGCCAGATAGGAAACGGAAGGGGGAAGGACTCGAAGGTGCCGCCCGGCGTCTGCGCCTGGAAGCCTGGAAGGAGATTGTCACAGATCCGGGCAGTTCCTGTGTGGCACTCGGGCATCATGCCGGTGACCGGATGGAAAATGTGTTTCTCCGCTTGTTCCGAGGATCGAATGCGAGCGGACTCACTTCACTCCGTCCGGTGCAGGAGCTGTACGGGATCCGGTTCATCCGCCCGCTGCTGCGGATTCAGAAAGGAGAGCTGGAGGATTATCTCCGTTCGGAAGGCATCACGCAATGGTGTCATGATGTCACGAACGGGGAAAACACCATCCGGCGCAACTTTCTTCGGAACCAGGTGATTCCGGAAATAGCAAAACATTTTCCCTATGCCGTTTCAGGCATTCTCCGTTCAGCGGAAGTTCTGGAAGAAGACGCCCGTTTTCTGGAAGCTCTGGCGGCGGACTCCTTTCAGAAGATTTCAGGGAGGCATGAAATACCGGTGTCTTTCTGGCTTGGTCTGCCTTCCGCACTCCGGATCCGGGTGTTTCGCCTCTGGCTGGGAGAATGCCTGGGAAGAAGCGACTATGTGCCGGACAGCCCGCTTCTCCGCCGATTTCAGGAAGAACTGGAACCGCATACGGAGCAGGAGACGGAAACCCGTACCCTGCCGCTCCCCGCAGGAAAAGAAAACAGCGGCAGGACACAACCGCAGCTGCTGTTCCGAAAAGGGAAAGTCTCCTTTTGCCGCTGCCATTGTGCAGCGGGACGTCCGGAAGAAGGGACGGAGGAAAAAGAGGAGCAGCTGGAATGGGATTACCGGAATCAGCCGGAACTTTTCTTCGGGCCCTATCGTCTTGAAGCGCGGATCAGCCGGGAAGTTCCGGGAGGTCAGCAGAAACGCCGCGCCATCTCCGTCTGCGAAGTCTTCGATGCGGGGAAACTGCCGCATTGCCTGACCGTATCCCCGCGCCGGACGGGAGAACAGATGATCCCCTTCGGAGCACAGTCTCCGAAACCGCTCAAAAAACTTTTCAGCGATGCGAAAATGGGACGCTTTGAAAAAGAAACGCTTCCCGTTATCCGGGCGGAGGATACACCGATCTGGATTCCGTATGTGAAGCGTTCTTCTGCGGCGCCGCTCACGCCGGAGACGGAAGAATGCGTTCTGCTCTCAATCGTCAAGCTGGAAGAATAATTCAAGCATCAGCAGGGAAAAGAGCAGACAACTGTGGTCGCAGAGCCGTTCCGAATGTTCCCGGAGCAGAGTTGCGACGGCCTCCTTGCGGAAATACGGCTCACTGTTCAGGAGTCTTCCCTCCATCAGCCGTTCCTGCAGAGTCTCCTTCCAGACTCCCCTGAACCAGTCCGCCAGCGGGACTCCGAACCCTTTTTTCGGCCGGGAAGCGATCCCAGGCGGCAAATCCGCCCGGAAGGCATCCGCAAGGATGCGTTTCCGCGCCATGAAACGCTGTTTGAAGGAACGCGGAAGCGATGAGGCGAATTCCACAATGCGATAATCCAGGAAAGGAGAACGGACTTCCAGAGAAGCCGCCATGGAGGAGATGTCCACTTTCGGGAGGATGTCCCCGGGCAGATAGACGGCGGTATCGAACTCCTGGGCGGACTCCACGACATCCCGGGCAAGAGGAACATGCAGAAGCTCCAAAGTGGAAAGCAGAGGCATCAGCGCCTCCGCGCCATCTGCGAGTTCCTCTCCGCAGATCCGCCTGATCCCGGGAAGAGTTCTGTGCGAAATCAGAGAAAAATACTGCTCTCCGCGCGGCAGCGCCGCCGCCTCCAGAAAACGCTTCAGCCTGCCGGGGAAAGAACGCTCCCCCGCAGACGCCGGCAGCAGCAGGGAGGGAGCGCGCCAGAAAAAACCGGGCAGGAAAGAAGCCAGACGCATTCCCTTCAGCGCCAGATAACGTTCATAACCGGCAAAGACTTCATCCGCACCATCACCGCTGAGCGCGACCGTCACACGCTCCCGGGCGAATTCACTCAGCAGATACGTCGGGAGCATGGAGGCATCCGCATAGGGTTCGCCGAAATGAGCGGCCAGCTTTTCCAGCAGGCTGAAATCGCAGGGCTCGACCGTCTTCAGATGATGGACGATTTTCCCGCCCGTGCGCTTCCGCAGAAACGCCGCCGTCTCCTTTGCATAATCGGATTCATCGTACCGGGGGACGGGGAATCCGATGGAAAAAAGGTTCAGCGGCTGCGAGGCCGCGCCCTGCCGTTCCAGCACATGCGCGGCCGCGGAGGCGACAACGGCGGAATCCAGTCCGCCGGAAAGAAACACCCCGAGCGGGACATCGGCAACGAGTCTTTTTTCAACGGCATCCATCACCAGATTCCGCAGAAAGGTTTTCGCCTCCCCATAGGGAATGCGGCGTTTCCTGTTGAAATCCAGTTTCCGGAAGCATTCTGAGGAAAGAATTTCCCCCGTATCCAAATTCAGAGTCAGAAAGGAGCCGGGAGGGAGTTTCGAAACTCCGCGGAACAGGGTCAGAGGACCCGGAACATACTGAAGGGCAAGATATTCCAGAAGCGCCGCGGAATTGATGTCTGAATGCGGGAAGGAAGGGAGTTTTTTCAGGGCGGACAATTCGCTGGCAAAGGCGAAAGAGGAATCGCGTTTCATCCAGAAAAGCGGTTTCACTCCGAAACTGTCGCGAGCTAGAACGATTCTGCGTTCACGGGAATCATAAATGGCGAAGGCGAAAAAACCGTTCACTTCCGGGAGAAAGCCGGTGCCGTATTCCTCGTAAAGGCGGAGCAGGACCTCCGTGTCGGAACGGGTGCGGAATACGCGGCCCTTCGACTCAAGGGAAGAGCGGAGCTCTCGGAAATTGAAGATTTCCCCGTTGTAAATCAGAACCTTCGAACCGTCGTCCGAAAAGAAGGGCTGGACTCCTCCGGAAAGGTCGATCACGGAAAGACGGCGATGAGCCAAACCGACATTCCCGTCCGTGAAAAATCCTTCCGCATCCGGTCCCCGGTGGCGGAGGGTTCCAGCCATTTTCCGAAGCAGTTCCGGATCGGCTGCTTTCCCGTCCAGGTTCACAAAACCGGCAATTCCACACATGGCGCTTCAGTTCCCCCTTTCCCGTTTTTCAATATGGCGGCTCCGCCGGAGGAGCTGATCCGATTCCCGGAGCCGGATCAGAGCCTGCGGATCAAAACAGCAGGAAAGAAAACGCTTCAGAATGAGTTCCTCGGCAAGAGGGGACGGATGAAGCATGTCTGCGGCATAGAAGCGGTAGTCGCGCAATTCGTCCATCAGGATCTCGTAAGCGGGAAAATAGGCGCAGTTTCCATCGCGTCCGGCGGCTTCGTGAATCGCGCTGAGAAGCATCGCCTTGCTGCGGGAATTCAGAAGAAGATCTCCGGGATAGTGTCTGACGGGGGAAAGAGTCAGAATCACGGCACAGGCAGGATTGACGCGTCGAACCAGGGCCACGCTCTCCGTCACGGCATGCTCCACTTCCTCCCGCGTCGCCAGACGGCGGATGAAGCACTGTTCCGGCATTCGATGGCAGTTTCCCGCAATCCGTCCGCTTTGTCTGTGCGCCCCCGCTCCAGACTCTTCTTTTTTTTCTCCTCGGGAAGAAGCGGCCACTTCGTAAAGCAGTGCAGAAGACTCTGTGATAAGCACGGCATCCGCCTCCGTCAGCGCCCGGCGGAAGGCCTTGCGGGAACACTCGGCGGCCAGAAGCGCCTCCTCAAGCGAAGTGCGCGAAAAACTTCCGTGATGCAGCCAGGAATGCCAGAGTCCACCCGACTCGAAGAAATCGCCTTCCGTATAAGGAACGTCTTCCGCCGCATGAAACAGCGCATCCCGGATCGAAACGGGATTGTACAGAATCCCGTTCGGATTCCAGACCACCCGGAATCCCGATTCCGACATCCGGCGGGACAGAGTATCCGAAAAACACGACCCAATCGATGCCAGCAGCGCATCCGCTCCGAGCTTCTTCAACGGCCAGTCAAAGCAAAGCCGCGTATAGGGGAAGGGCTGAAAGCCTTCCTCCCGGTCCCGGCGGACCGTTTGTTTTCCTTTATCCTTCATGATTACTCACATCCTTTTCCCGTTTTTCTGTTCCCATCCCCGGCATTTTCTCTTTTTCACCTTTCCTTCTCCGGATATGCTCAGAGACCCGATGTGATGGAGAACTCCTCCCCGCACCGGCGCCGCAGCAGCAGACTTCTTTGCCCTCTCCCTCCCCCCCCTTCATGCACGCCCCGGAAGGACCCCCGAAAGGGGAAGAAAAAAAGGATGAAGCAGACGGGCAGAACAAATCACGCATGGATACTATCCCCGCTTCTTCCTCTTCTTTTCCCGGAATCATATTCTTCAGCGATTCTCCTTTTCCCGATTCTGCAGAAGCGTTCGAGCAACAGGGAATACCGCGGCTCCCGCACCGAATTCCTGACGGCCATGGAAACCGCTTTCCTGGAACCGATCAGAATCATCAGTTTTTTTGCCCGGGTGATGCCCGTGTACAGCAGATTCCGCTGGAGCATCAGGTAATGCTGCGGGAGAAGGGGCATGATGACCACCGGGAATTCGCTGCCCTGAGATTTATGAACCGTCACAGCATAGGCGGGCACGATCTGCGCGGCGTCCGCAAAATCATAGCAGACGGGACTGGAATCGAAATCGACTGTGAACTGTTCCGCAGCCGGGTCGATGTCTGAAAGTACGCCCATGTCGCCGTTAAAGACGGATTTGTCATAATTGTTGGTGACCTGCATGACCTTGTCTCCGATCCGGAAAAGACGGTTTCCGGAACGGAAGGATTTTTTCTGATTCCCGTTCAACGCATTCTGGAGCCGTTCATTCAGAGCGATTGTGCCGGCCTCGCCGCGGTTCATCGGGCAGAGGACCTGGACATCCTTCAGCGGATCGAATCCGAAACGCGCCGGGATGCGTCTCATGATCAGGCGTTCGATCAGGTCGGCACATTCGGCGGGGTCCTCTTTTTCAATCCAGTAGAAATCGCTGAGTTCCTTCCCAGCGGAGGAGCAGCCTCCACCGCCACGGCCGCTGCAGGTCCGCGGGGGGGGCGAGGGAAGAGGAGACAAACCGGAATTGACCTCATGGGCGGCATGAATGATGCCGCTGCCCTCCCCCTGACGGAAAATTTTCGTCAGACGCGTCACCGGAAACAGACGCGATTCAATCATATCGTTCAGCACATTCCCCGGCCCCACGGAAGGCAGCTGGTCCGGATCCCCCACGATCACCACGGAAGAACCGGGTCGGATCGCCCGGAACAGCGCCACGGCGGTCGGGAGATCCAGCATGGACACTTCGTCAATCACATAGATCTGGCGCGAGAGCGGATTTGCCCGGTCATGGAGGAAACGTCCTTCCGCAGGGTCCCACTTGAGCATGCGGTGAATGGTGGAAGCGGGGAATCCGGTGGCTTCGGACATTCGTTTGGCGGCCCGGCCCGTGGGAGCGGCAAGCGCCAGCTTCAGCCCGGCCGCCTGCGAACGCCGGACAATTTCCGAAATCACAGTTGTCTTTCCCACACCGGGACCGCCTGTAATCACGGTCAGAGCATGCTTCGCGGCCCGCTCCACGGCAAGGAGCTGTTCGGAGCTGAAGGCCTTCCCGCCGCGCGGAGGCGCCCCTCCGGCGGACTCAAGACGACGCCCGAAATGACGTCCCGCCGAAGTCAGCGCCCAGAGCAGACGGGGAAGCTCTTCCTCACAGTTCAGGAGTTCTCTTTCATAAATCATTCTAGTCCCGTCCGCGGAAAACACGGGCACTGCGGTCGAGGCCTTCTCCGCGGCCGCGAGCGCCCGGGCCGCATCGGACTCCTCCACCCCGAGCAGCGAAGCCAGCATCGGAAGAAAATGCCCTTCCGGCATGCAGACATGCCCCGCCGCACGAAGCTGCTGAAGCGCATAGGACACCCCCGCGAACATTCTCTTCGGATCCGCCTTCCCGATTCCCGCGGCGGAAGCAATGCGGTCCGCCAGAAGGAAGCCGATCCCCGGCACCTCCGAGGCAAGACGGTATGGATTCTCCCGGATAATGTCCGCCGAACGGTCCCCGTAACGCTTGTAAATGCGGTTGAAATATGCCAGAGATATGCCCAGACTCTGCATGTGAATCTGCATTTCCCGCCGGGAGGAATTCTCCTTCCAGGCCTTGCGGATCAGTTCGATGCGCTTCTTCCCAAGTCCGGGCACCTCCCGCAGACGGACGGACGCCTGGTTCAGGATCCTCAGCGTATCCTCCCCGAAGGTGTCGACAATCGCCTGCGCGTATTTGCGCCCGATCCCCTTGATCAGTCCGGACGAAAGATAACGCACCACCCCCTCCCTTGTCACCGGCAATGTAAAACGGCATGCCGAAGCCCGGAAACGCCTCCCGTGATCCCGGTGAAACTCCCATTTCCCGGAAAGCTCCACGGACTGTCCCGGATACGGACCGGAAACAGGGCCGACAACACAATGCAGCACCCCCTGTCCGTCGCGGATCCGGAAGACGGAATAGGAAGCGTCCTCCGCTTCAAAAAGGACTTTTTCAATTTCCCCGCAGAGGGTCTGCGCGGGCACGCCGTCGTCATCCGGCGCAGTACGGGACGAAGCGCCGGGAAGAATCCCATCAGGAAGCCCGCCGGGGAAAAGGTCCATCGCCGCGCCCCTCCGGAAGACTCTCAGTGATGCGAGAAAATGCGTTCAGGCGCGTGGCGGAGAGCCACTCCGAGTTCATTGGCACGTTTGACCACGTCCGCATCCTTCAGGGAGCCGGAAGGTGCGACAATCGCGCGGATCCCGGCCGCCGCCGCCGTTTCGACTCCGTCGTAAAACGGGAAGAAGCCGTCACTGGACATCACCGCGCCTTCGAGTGTGGCTTCGCCCTTGTATTTCAGTTTGAATTTCTCGATGGCCTGCTCCACAGCGCCCACACGGTCCTGTTCGCCCGTGCCGACGGAAAGAGTCTGCCCGTCCTTGACAATCACCACGCCGTTGGAACGGACGGCAATGTTGATGTACCAGGCGGCGAGAAGATCCCGCTTCTGCTGCTCCGTCGGCTCGACCGTGGAAACCTGAAGACCGCAGGATTTGTTTTCGCCGGAGGCGGGGGGAAGGTCTTCAAAAGTCCGGACGGCCGTCAGAAGGGGGGCGGCAATCACCAGGGAACCGTCGCAGAGAATCTTCAGCGTGTTTGCGACTCCCTCGGGATCGTCCCCGACATATTTCGGAATGGAGGCAATGTCTCCGCACTGGAGAATGCGGATCTGCCGGTTGAGTTTGACGTCCGGATTGCAGAACACCGCAAGCGCCTCCTCCGTGTAGGCGGGAGCCACCACGCACTCGACAAAGGTGGACATGATTTCGCGCGCCGTCTCCCCGTCGACTTCCTTGTTCATCGCCACCACGCTTCCGAAGGCCGCGCGTGCATCGCAGTCACGCGCCTTGACATACACTTCGTGCAATGTTTCGCCGGGCCGCGCCACCGCCGCGCCGCTCGGATTCACGTGTTTCATCACGGCGCATGCCGGAACGTCGAAATAACGGACAATGTTCAATGCGCCGGAAATATCTTCCAGGTTTGTCTGGGAAAGGCCGCTTTTGCCGTTCTTGAGTGTCTTCATGTCCATGATCGCGCCGGAAACGCCGACGGGGCGGTAGAAGGCCGCGGGCTGATGCGGATTCGTCCCGTAGCGGAGATCCAGAACCTTCACGTATTGACGTCCGTTCAATGAAATTTCCGGGGGAAAATTCCCCGTATTGGCTGTCAAATACGAATTTCTCTCCAGCTTTCCTGCCATTTTTCTCCGCTCCGCTTTTGTAAGGTTGCTATTGGCGTGGTATGTTAACCACAGGTATTATCGTTCAGATGTATCGTTCAATGTACATTCAAAGACGTCTGAAGGCAAATCGGACCAGGGAAAAAATATCGGTCTTTCCATGAGAAAAAAAGGTTTCTTCATCACACTCGAAGGCGGCGAGGCCTGCGGAAAAAGCACGCAGATGCTCCTGCTGGAAAATTCCCCCGACTGGAAAAACAAAAACCAGGAACGGATCTTCACCCGCTCTCCCGGAGGAACCCGAATCGCGGAAACCATTCGCGGCATTCTCAAATTCAAGTTCGATGCCGAACCCCTCAGCGGAAGAACGGAACTCCTTCTCTTTTCCGCCTGTCATGCTCAGATGACGGACAGACTCCTCCAGCCCGCACTCGAACGCGGCGCCATTGTGATTTCAGACCGATTCTTCGATTCCACCACAGTGTACCAGGGTATCGCACGCGGACTCCGGCCCGAAACGGCGGAAGAGTTCAACCGCTTCGCCTGCGGCGGGCTGGTCCCCGATCTGACTCTCCTCCTGGATCTCCCCGCTCAGGAAGTCATGCGCCGAATCCGGAAACGCTCAGAGGGCGCAAATGAAAAAAACGGAGCTCCCCGGAACCACGGCACCGCACCTCATCAGGAAGACCGTTTCGACTCCGAATCCGAAGCCTTCCACGAAACCGTGCGCCGCGGCTTCCTGAATCTGGCACGCAGGGAGCCGGAACGATTCCGCATCATCAATGCCGCGGAATCCCCCGATTCCGTCCACCGCAGCATCAAGGAGGCGCTCCGTGACGGACTGGACCTGTTTTGAACAGAAGTTCCCCCTCATCATGAATTCGCTGAAAAACGCCGCGGCCGCGGGGAGAATCGGGCATTCCTATCTCCTGGCAAGTTCCAACCCCGTGTTCCGGCAGGATTTCCCGCTTCTTCTGGCATGTCTCGCAGCATGCACGCAGCCGAAACAGGATGGAACACCATGCGGAGGGAAATGTCCCGCCTGCCGTCAGATCACCGGCGGGATTTATCCGGACATGCACGTTCTCTCGCCTACATCCAAGTCCCGGGAAATCACCATCGGAAAAGATGCGGACGAACCGGATACGCTCCGCGCTTTTGAAGCCGTCTTCCACCTCAGCGCCGTCTCCGCCTCCGGATGGAAAATCGGGATCATCCAGGATGCGGACACCATGAATGAAAAGGCTCAGAACGCTTTCCTCAAAACACTGGAGGAACCCCCGAAGAAATGTCTCTTTGTCCTTTCCACGGGAAGACCGTCGGAACTGCTGCCGACCATCCGTTCCAGATGTCAGATCCTGGAGCTGACAGACAATCACTGCCAATATGATCTCTCCCGTTTCCCCGCCCTCCCGGGAATTCTGCTCAAACTCCAGTTCTTTTCCCGCGACGATATCGCCGCGGCGGAAGACTGTGCCAGAAATCTCAGCGCCATTCTCGAATCTTTGCAGAGCGAAGCGGAAAAAGCCGTGGCGGAAAAATGGGCATCCCGACTCGAAGCCGCAAAAAATCTGGAAAGCGCCGGCATCAAGCAGCTCGAAAAACGCATTGCCGGAGAAGAAGGCTGCGAATATCTGAGACTGAGGGAACAGTTCATCAGCATCCTGCATACCTGGTTCGCGGAAATCGCACTCATCGCCGGAGGAAGCCCGAGGGAGCTTCTGCCGAATCCCGAAATCCTAGAAGAACTCTTCTCCTCTCCCGTCCGCCCGAAGCTGAAAAACGCGGAGGCCTTCCGGCATCTCAATGAAGCGGAGGAGCTGCTGAAGGCGCTCAGGACCAATGTCAGCGATGAACTCGCCATCCGGAGTTTCTGTCTGAACGTGGCCCTCCACTGAGAGAAGATCAAGAGAAGAGAAAAATCCCCGTGAAAAGATCCGAATGAGCAGTCAACACCCCGCCCCTTCATCAGAAAGTCCTTCTGTGCAATCCGTCTTTTCCAACTCATCTCATGCTGCCGCCGTCAGGCGCAAACAGGTGAGCATCTATACGGACGGCGCATGCAAAGGCAACCCCGGCCCCGGAGGCTGGGGAGCCGTTCTCCTTTACGGAAAGTTCCGCAAAGACATTTCAGGAGGATTTTCCAGAACAACCAACAACAGAATGGAAATCATGGCGGCCGTTGCGGCTCTGGACTGTCTCACGGAATCCTGCGAGGTCACACTGTATTCCGATTCCCGCTATCTCGTCGATGCACTCGAAAAAGGCTGGCTCCGCCGATGGAAGAGCAGAAACTGGATCAAAATGGACAAATCGCCCGTTTTGAATGTGGATCTCTGGGAACGGCTTCTTCGGCTTCTTGAAAGGCACAGCGTCCGCTTCGTCTGGGTCAAGGGACACGCCGAAAACGAATACAACAATCTCTGTGACAGAATGGCAACGGAAGAAGCCTCCGGGACATCCCTCCCGGAAGATCCGGGATTTCCCTGATCCCTCCTGCGGAAGCGTCATCCCGTGCAGGGGATTTTTTCAGACGGATCCGGCTTTTCTCCGGGTCAGTCGTCGAAGAGAGAGGGCTGGAGAATGCCTCCGGATGCAGCAGAAGACGGAGAGACCGAGGCCGATTTGCGCGCATAGGAGGCACGGGGCTCCCGAAGACGCAGAGACTGCCGCTTCGTCAGAGCGGGCTGTCCGGCTTCCGCAATGGCGTTGTCCTCCAGATTTTCCAGGATTTCCCTGGCCCGGCTGATGACTTCCGAGGGAAGTCCGGCCAGTTTGGCTACATGGATTCCGTAACTCTTGTCCGCCGCCCCCGGAACGATCTGACGGAGAAAAATGATCTGATCCCCGTATTCCCGGACGGCAACATTGTAATTCTTCACTCCCTGACGCGTCAGGGCGATTTCCGTGAGCTCATGATAATGAGTGGCAAACTGCGTCCTTGCACGGCAGTCCGGATGATCCAGGAGATATTCCGCGACGGCCCATGCGATGGAGAGTCCGTCAAAAGTGCTTGTTCCGCGCCCGATTTCATCCAGAATGACAATGCTTTTCGATGTCGCGTGATGAAGGATGTTCGCCGTTTCCACCATTTCTACCATGAAGGTGCTCTGTCCGCGGGAAAGATCATCCATGGCGCCGACGCGTGTGAAAATTCTGTCCGCGATGCCGATCCATGCCTCGTCCGCCGGGATGAAGGACCCCATCTGCGCCATGATGACGAGCAGCGCGGTCTGACGGATGTAGGTGGATTTGCCCGCCATGTTCGGGCCGGTGATGATCATCATCCGGTTTTCGTTTCCGTCGAGAAGCGTGTCGTTCGGGACAAACTGTGCGGCATCGGCCCGGGCGTCGAGGACGGGATGGCGCCCGCCGATGATACGCAGGAGATCATCGTCCGCGACATGGGGACGGCAGTAGGAAAAACGCGCCGCCGTCTCCGCAAGGGCGCCGAGCACGTCCAGAACCGCGACCGCCCGCGCAGCGGACTGAATCTGCGCCGTATAGGATTCCGCAAAGCGTCTCACTTCCTCGAAGAGAGTCTGTTCCAGGGCCTTGGACTTATCCTCCGCCCCGAGGATGCGGCTTTCCATTTCCTTGAGTTCGGGAGTGATGAAACGCTCTCCGTTGGCAAGAGTCTGTTTCCGCACGTAGTTGTCCGGGACGGACGCCAGATTGCTCCGGGTCACCTCGATATAGTATCCGAAGACCTTGTTGAAATGCACTTTCAGCGATTTGATCCCCGTGCGTTCCTGTTCTCTCGCCTGGAGTTCCGCCACCCATTTTTTCCCGTCGACGGCGGCGGACCGGAGTTCGTCAAGTTCCGCGTGATATCCGCTGCGGATGATTCCGCCGTCCGTGAGCGAAACAGGCGGCTCGTCCGCGATGGCGGAAAAAATGCGGTCGACCAGTTCCGGCATTTCCGTGATCTCCCCGCAGAGACGCTCGATCAGAGGAAGATCGTACGACCCGAGAAGTGCCCGGATCCCCGGAAGAATCTGAAGACTGTTCCCCAGCGCGACCATGTCACGCGGATTGACGGTCCCCACATTCAGCTTCGCAGTCAGACGCTCCAGATCACGCACCACGCCCAGTGTCTCCCGGAGTTCCGCCAGCGTCAGCGGATCGTCCCTGAACAGGCCGACCACATCCTGCCGCTCCACAATCGCATCCACATTCCGCAGCGGCTTCAGGATCCAGTCCCTCATCAGACGGCTCCCCATGGCGGTACAGGTCCGGTCCAGAGTCTGCAGAAGCGTTCCCTCCTTCCCTCCCCCGTGAAGCGCTTCGCAGAGTTCCAGATTCCTCTGGCAGATCGGGTCCAGCCCCAGATATTCGGAAGGAACACTCCATTTCAGCGTCCGGATATGCCCCGTATTGTGACGCAGATTCTCAGAAGCGTAATACAGCACCGCACCCGCCGCACGGACCGCGAGAGAACGCCCGCGGATCCCGAAACCGTCCAGCGACAGCACCTGAAAATGTCTCTTCAGCAGTTCCTCGCACGCCTCTTCGGCAAAGATCCACTCATCGAGCGGCGTCCACAGCATCGCACCCTGCGCGTAAGGAAACGAGCCGTCCTTCTTCCATAACTCATACTGCCCTTCGGCAATCAGGCATTCCCGGGGATGCAGGCGATGCATCTCGCTTTCCAGCTCCTCCTGCGATGCGCATTCGCAGACATGGAACTCCGCCGTGCTGATGTCCAGCCAGGCCAGACCGAATCCTCTCCCTCTGCCTCCCACGGCCAGCGCACAAAGAAAGTTGTTGCTCCCGGGTTTGAGGCATGCAGCATCCAGAATCGTCCCGGGTGTAATCACACGCGTGATCGAACGCTTCACGATCCCCTTGGCGAGACTCGGATCCTCCATCTGCTCCGCAATCGCGACTTTCACACCCGCATCCAGCAGACGCGGCAGATAAGCGTCAATCGCATGATAGGGCACTCCGCACATCGGATATCCCGCCCGTTTCGTCAACGCCACCTCAAGAATCGGAGCCGCACGGATCGCGTCTTCATAAAACATCTCATAAAAATCCCCCAGGCGGAACAGCAGAATCGAATCCGCAGGAGCTTCACTCTTCACCTGCATGTACTGTTTCATCATCGGGGTCATATTCATCGGAGAATCGGACATCTCGCACACTCCCGCTTGTTTTTCATGCCGCATACTATAAACGGCAAAAAGCATTTTGAAAAGTCCGCGTTCTGAAAAAAACTCTCCTCCGGAAATATCCATTCTTCTCTTTCCTTATCTTTTTCGTTCTCCCTCCCGCCACCCTTCCGCCGCTCATACAGGAAAACAGAATCTATTGAGAATCCGAGCCGGTAAAAATCGGACGGAATCCCTTTTCCCAACTTCCCCTCCCCGGGAAGCAGACCTGCAAATTTTTATTTTCCTGCCCCCCTCCCCCCAGGAGGTCTTGAATAAAAAGAAAAGAGGCGTTATAGTTTCCCAGCAGTCACGCGGAAACGCCCGGGCTTCCCCCTGGACGGAATCTGCAGCGCCCCGGTCTGAAATACACATGCTTACGGCGGAGGAATACAACTATGGCGGATTTGAAAGGCACCAAAACAGAACAGAATCTGGCATTCGCTTTTGCCGGAGAATCTCAGGCAAGAAACAAATACGCCTTCTTTGCCGCCGTCGCAAAGAAGGAAGGATATGAGGAAATCGCGCGACTCTTTGAAAAAACTGCGGACAATGAAAAAAATCATGCCAGACTCTGGCTGCAGCATCTGCAGGGCATCGGAACCACCGAAAACAACCTGCTCGCCGCCGCAGAAGGTGAACATTCAGAATGGAGTTCCATGTACGCCTCCTTCGCCGAAGAAGCCAGAAAAGAAGGATTCGAGGACATCGCTTTCCAGTTCGAATGCGTGGCCGGAATCGAACGCAACCATGAAAACCGCTACCGCGAAGCGCTGAAGTGGCTCAAAAACAGGGAAAAAGAAAAAGAAATCTTTTCCCTGACCGCTCCCGATACATGGGAATGCAAAAGCTGCGGATTCATTCACAAGGGCCCCGGAGCACCCGAATACTGTCCTCTCTGCGCCGATTCCAAATCCTTTTTCAAGGCCTTCTTCAACAGAAACAAATAATTCCCGTCAGGATCCGGAATCGTCCAAAACCAAGGAAGGAAGCGCGGAAGGGACAGGTCTTTGCCCTTCCGTTTTATTGTACTCTCCCGGAGCACATTCAGAGATACAGGGTCTATTCTTCCCTTCTCCTCCCGGAAAAACGCGAAAAGCAGGATGAATTTTCCTCTCGTCTCCGCCCCCCAGTCATACGGAACATTCACTGGCGGAACGGGGAAACAAGTCTCTGCGGGAACAGGAATGTTGATACGAAACGGATGATGCCGGAAAAGAGTGCAAGTGTCCCCTTCTCTCCAGTAAAAACAGTGGAGAACGGAAAAGTGGGAAGAGCGGGGGGGAGGGAAGAGAAGGCTCTTTTCCCTCCTACCCGACATCAGTCTGTCACCCGGCGGACTGGGTGTAGCAGTTGGCACATCCGGTATCCGGTTCCGTCTCATGCCCGAGGGAATCGGAAAGAGCCGGGACCGCAATCAGACGTTCATAAAAAAGGTTCCTGCCTGTCGCGGTGTAGTTTTCAATGCCTCCGTCGGCATTGACAACGTTGAGGTATCCACTGCCGTCCATGTTGTTGCAGAACCCTGAGACGGGACCGATATCCGAAACTTCATTGGTCACAGGATTCACTCCATGACGGAATTCCACATGCTTGAACCCGTAAGTCGTTCCCAATCCCATACAGGACCCTTCGCTCATGAAAATCCCCGTCGGATTTTTCTCATAGTTTCCGGAATCCGAACCGAGATAATGGGCGTTGATTCCATAGGAGGAGCCGTATCCGTTGATGGCTACTGTCTTCAGCGGCATCAAATCATAATAGGAGGAAACCGTATCCGGAACAATGGGAATGGAAGGACACCACCAGTATTTCACATAAGGCCCGGTGCCTCCGTATCCCGTATTGAGAGTCTGGGCGGCGGCCTGGGCGTAACCGAGCCCAACCAAATTGCCCCAGGTCAGATAACGGGTGTCGTCATCCGGCCCGAATCCGGGAACCCGGACGCCCCTCGTCGGCATGCTTCTGTTGTCAACGTAATAAATCGCAAACATATTGAAGACCTGGCGCATGTTGGAAACACAGTTCGCAGCCTGGGCCTTGGCTCGTGCCGCCGCCAGAGCGGGCATCAGCATTCCCGCCAGGATGGCAATCATGGCAATCACCACGAGTAATTCAATCAGTGTGACCCCCCTGCACGCCTTCGGATGATAGCTGTTCCGCATGATTTCTCTCCCTTGCGTTTTTTCCCGGCCCCACGATCAAAGCATCCTCAAAACTGAGAGCCGTTTCTGCGAAAGAATCCGTATGAGATAATAAATATCCGGTCCGCATGAAGGGAAAACCTTCCTTCCCATCCCCACATCACCTAATGCCGTTCTTCCCGCCTCTGAAAAATCGGAAAAGGATTCCGTGTACAAGGTCAATATATCAGAAAAAGGAAAAACTTTCAACAGAAAAAACTGGATTTCATCAAAATAAAATACGAAAATAAAATAGGGAATCGGAATTGCGACACATCGTCTGCCGACCCTGAAAATGACCGAAAAAAATTTGATGCCCTGTATATGCGGCAGAACAATTACGCAGATGCCCGGAAACGGATTTCCTCATCAGAAAAACACCCTCCCCTTTCTCCCTTTCTCCATACTCCCTCTCCCCCTCACCTCCGGGATGCAGCCCCCCCATGGACGCTCGTTCCCGCTTCCGGTGATCTGGATCAAGCACAATAAGGCGCATCCTCTGAATTCAGGGACAAGAAAGATGTCGAGCACATTTTTCATGCAAAACTTCCGGATGATTCTCCCCCTCTTCTGCCGCTTCTCTCCCGTTTCCCGCTCCCGGTCCAGACAATCAATCAGATGGGATAATGAAAAATGGAGTTTTGTAAAGACGCCCCCCCCCCTCCAGCCCGGCAGCAACAGCCAGGAAGAGGAGCCGTGAGAAAGGAGGAACAGAAAGGAAGAGAAAGGAAGAGAAAGGAAGAAAGAGAAGAGAACGCGACGGCGTCAAAAACTTCTGAACGCCTTCAGAAGCGCCTCTTTTTCTTTGTTTTCCTCATAATCGACCATGATGAAAGAACCGCGGGCGACGGCCGACAACTTGACTCCGGCAATATAGATGAAACCGTTCTTCTCCACATACTGCAACTTCTTGAGCTGCTTGCGCACCTTGGTCTTGTCATACTTGTAAAAAGCGACCTGGCGCCCGGCGAGCATGACGGAAAATCCGCCATCCGCATGTACCGGCCCCGGTTCCATCGGACAGAAATACGTGCAGTTCGTTTCCTTCGCCATATGGCGGTAAAGCTCATCCAGAGTCCGGTCATTGTTCTCCACGGAAAAACAGGCGGAAAACATTCCCAGGCAGAAGAGCAGCAGACAAACCCGCAGCAAAACGGTAAAACGAACCCGGAACACCGGATACAAAAACAACTTCTTCATCGTTCACCCTGTGTTTTGACGTTCTCTCACAAAAGGGGATCAGGATTTTTTCACCGCCTCAGGCAGGGAAACACCTGTAATTTAAGCGCGCATCTTCCATTTTCAAGTTGCAGAATCACATTCCTGGGAATATCTTAAAAGGAATCCCTAAGGAATATTCTCCAAGGCCTGAGGAATCTTCGGAAGACGAGCATCCAAGCGCCCGACTGAATTTTGAGGCATGATATGAACAGAATCAAAACAGCGCCGGAATTCGATCCGGCTTTTCCCGTCCGCTACCGCTACCGGACCGTTTTTACAGAACATCTGTTCCGGCAGAGCAATCCGCTGTTCCGGGATCTTCTTGCAGGAGAAGCCCATGAAGCGGAAGTCAAAGTATTCATCCTGATCGAGGAATCTGTTCTGCATCATTTCCCCGAGCTCGGCGGAGAAATCAGAACCTACTGCAGCACTCTGCCGGGAAATATTACCGCCGCGGCGCCTCTCCCGCTTTCTGTCCGGGGAACGGAGGAATGCAAAACACTGGAAACGGCAGAGAAATTATGCGATTGCTTTCTGAAAGCGGGACTCTGCCGCCAGTCCTTTCTCGTCATCATCGGCGGGGGAGCGCTGCTGGACGCGGCAGGATTCGCCGCTTCCATCTTTCACCGGGGTGTCCGCCAGATCCGGGTTCCCACCACGGCACTGTCTCAATGCGACTCCGGGGTGGGAGTCAAGAATGCGGTCAATGCCTTCGGGAAGAAGAATCTTCTGGGCGTCTTCGCTCCGCCTTCGGCCGTGCTTTGCGACAGCGCGTTCCTTCACACGCTTCCGCGGGCCGCATTTTCCTCGGCCGCGGCGGAAGCCGTCAAAGTCGCCACGATCAAAGATGCGGAATTCTTCCATTTTCTGGAAGACAACGCTCAGGAAATCATGGAAAGAAAATCCGCCTCCCCCGCGACGCTCGAAATGATCCGCCGTTCAGCCGGGATCCATATCCGGCACATCGCCACTTCCGGCGATCCCTTTGAATACGGCAGCGCCAGGCCTCTGGATTTCGGGCACTGGGCCGCTCACAAAATCGAAATGCTTTCCGGAGGACGAATCGGGCACGGCGAAGCGGTGGGGATGGGCCTCCTCATCGACACGCTGTATGCGCAGATGAAGGGAATCGCCCCGGCTTCGGTCTTTGAAAGTCTGCGGAAACTGCTGGAGGCGTTTCATCTCCCGTTCCACACGGAGGTGCTCGAAATGCGGTCTTCTTCCGGCGGACGCGCCGTCCTGGAGGGAATCGAGGAATTCCGCGAACATCTCGGAGGACTCCTCCACATCACGCTCCCGACCGCGCTCGGATCCAAAACGGAAGTCCATGAACTCGATCCCCTTCTTCTGGAAAAAGCCATCGCCGAACTCATCCGCCTGAAATCACAGAAGTGACCCGATCATGTACAGACCCCCCTTTCATTTCTGCCACTGCATGAACATCTTCCCCGGAACTGCCCTGGAGGATAAAATCGCCGCCTTCACTCATTCCCTTCCGAAAATCCGCGCACTCATCCCGGGAGCGGAAGAGAAGCCCTTTGCGGCGGGACTCTGGCTCGGGGCCGATGCCGTTTCCCGGCTGATCAGAACACGCAGGGAAAAGGACTTCGCGGATTTCGCGCGGGCTCTCGGATTCTACGCATTCACGGCAAATGCCTTTCCTTATGGGAAATTTCACGGGACGAAGGTCAAAACCAGCGTCTACAGTCCGGACTGGTCCGACGGCGCCAGGCTCGAATACACTCTTGCAGTTGCCCGTGTACTGGCGCATTTTCTCCCGGACGAATCCGTCGAAGGCTCCGTCAGCACCCTTCCCGGCGCATACAAGACCTTCCCGCGGGAAAAGCTTCCCCTCCTTGCGGACAACATTCTCAAGGCGGCGGAAGCGCTGAAAAAACTCCGCAGGGAAAGCGGCCGGACCATCCGCCTGGCATTTGAAATGGAACCGGACTGTCTCTGGGAATCCCCTCAGGAATTCGCCTTCTTCTACGATCGCTTCCTCCGCGGAAGCGATGCGGCGGAATTCATCGGAGTCTGTTACGACACCTGCCATCAGGAGCTTCTCGGCGGGACGCCCGGCGCCGGACTGGATTTTCTGTCCACAAACGGAATTCCTGTCCCGAAGATCCAGATCAGCGCCGCGCTGCGGAGCACGGACGAATCCGGAAGAAAATCCCTCGGAACCCATTTTCAGGATCCGGTGTATCTGCATCAGACGCGCATCGTCGATTCCGGCGGCATCCTGCGGAAATGGGACGATCTCCCCGATGCGCTCGACTCGGACAGTCTCCACGATCCATGGACGGTTCATTTCCACATTCCCGTCTTTCTCGAGGAACTCCCCGGCGGCCTCCGGAGCGCCAATGCCGAGCTTCTGGCCGTCATCGAACACCTCCGGCACACCCCCTCACTCTGCGGCGCACTTGAAATCGAAACCTATTCCTACAGCGTTCTGCCCGAATTCGCCAGAAGCCGTTCCGTGGAGGATTCCATGGCACGCGAAATGCGCTGGCTCCTGGAAAAACTCGAACACGGGACGACCTCCGAACGGGAAAACATGCTTTGAAAAAGGGACGGATCTGCCTGAAATGAACCGATCAGCTTTCTATCACATTGTCCTTGTCGCGCCGGAAATTCCCCAGAATACGGGCAACATCGGGCGGATCGCCTGCTGCACGGAATGCAGGCTCCATCTGGTAAAGCCGCTCGGGTTCTCCCTGGAAGACAAATACCTGAAGCGCGCCGGCATGGACTACTGGAAACATGTGGATGCCGTCATTCACGAGTCCTGGAGCGATTTCCTGAAATCCGCAGGAGACGCGCCGATGTATTTCTATTCCACCCGGGCGAAACGCTGTTTCTGGGACTGCCCGATGGAGCCGGGCGCATACCTGATCTTCGGGAGTGAAAGCCGCGGACTTCCGGAAGAGATCCACGCCTCTTATCCGGAGAGCTTCTATACCATTCCGATGCCGGGGAACTTTCACAGAAGTCTGAATCTTGCGAACTCCGTTGCCGTGGCGGTCTATGAAGGCCTGCGCCGGAAGAATTGCCTCTGCGGAAGAATGAATGCCGGCGGAGAAGGAGAACGGACGGAGCCATGAATCTTCCCGCTTTTCTCAAAAAGAACGTCCGTTTTCTTGTCTTCCTGCTGAAGATCGGCATCATGGTGCTGATTTTCTACTGGGTGCTGAAAGATTCCGGCAGTTTTGCCTCTCATCTGCTGCATGCGGATCCGTGCTGGCTGATTCCGGCCTTCGTCTGCCTGGCGCTTCAGGCGCTGCTGAGCTTTCTCCGATGGGGGATGCTTCTCCGGGGGCTGGGGGTGAAACTCTCCTTCCGGGATTTGACTTCTCTCGGGATGCTGGGGATGTTTTTTTCCCTGGTGATTCCCGGCGGCGCGGTGGGAGGGGATCTCATCAAGGCGGGAATTCTGGCCGGTCGCTCACCGGAGGGAAAAAAGTTTCATGGAGTCTTTTCGATCATTACGGACAGAATCATCGGAATGATGGCGCTTTTTTCCTTCACGCTGGTCTTTTCGCTGCTCTTTCTGGAACGGATCCGGGCGCTGAGGGGCGATCTGCGCTATCTGGTCTTCTTTCTGATGATCCTCTCGGCAGGCGGACTCTGTGCGGGCGCGGGCATGTGGATGCATGAGATTCTGTTCCGCCCGCGTTTCATGCGCCGTCTGCTGGAATGGGGGGACGCCATCGGGAAAAACGTGTTTTCCAACACGATTGAGGCACTGCAGCTCTACCGGGAAAACTGGGGGGTTCCGCTCCGGGCATTCGCGCTGAGCTTTTTCCTCATGGTGCCGCTCCTGATTCTGGCGCTTTTCTTTTCGGTAAAGGCAACGGAAGGGGCAACGACGGTTTCTTCTTCCCCCTCCTCTTCCGCCGCTGCTTCAGAAGTCCCCGGAGCGGAATTCTCCGACTGCGTTCTGGCATCCACGCTGAGCAACACGGCTTCCGCCATCCCTCTGACGCCCGGGGGACTCGGCACCCGCGACTACGTCTCCAAGGAAATGCTTCTGAGCGGCGGCGCAAGCGAACCCAATGCCACGGCGGCCACTCTTCTTTTCAGCGCGATCAGCATCCTGATCTCCCTTTCCGGCGCATTTTTCTTCCTTTCCGGAACAGGACTTCGCAAAACTTGCAGAAAAAGGACTTGATTTTCAGAAGAAGATCATTATTAGTAACCGGATTGAATCTCAGAAGGAAGAAGACGGAAGAAAAGAAAACGCCCCCGGGAAGAAGATCATGCCGGACAGTCAGCATTGACATTGCCGGAACATGGGGTCACTGTATAGCGGAGAGACTCTGCGCCGAGTTCCCAGGAGCGGCAGAGAGGAATGACTGATTCCGCACTCCGTCGGAAGTCATGAGAAAGAATGCTTCGGATTTTCCCGCTTCCCCGTGCCGGAAGAAAGCAGCGGGGAGAGACACAAGGGGGAGGAAAACGAGAAGGCATTCAGGAAGCTTGAAGCAAGGGAGAAAAGAACAATCGTGGCCAATCCCATCAGGACACAGAAGATCGATATGGATACCTTCTCCGCAGGGGAGGATTCTTCCGGTTCCGCCTTCATGGACGATTCCCGCCGGAAATATTTCCGGAACGGAAGCACCCATTCGGCCGCCCTGCCGCACAAAATCGCTGCGGACTCGCACTCCGGATTCATACGTTCTTCCAATGAGGACAGTTATGCCTACTATGTCAATCAGGAGAACGGACAGACCCTTATGGCGGTAGCGGACGGAATCGGCGGCCATGAAAACGGGGACATTGCCAGTTATCTCACGATGAAAATGCTGATCTCCTCCTGGCGGGAATTTCAGTGCCGCGGGGAACTGGAGTCGGAAGCGGTCCGGGAATTTCTCCGCAACGAGCTTGAGGAGATCAACTCTGCCATCTATCAGATCAATGCCGAATACAATGTGGCGTATCCGATGGGAACGACCGTCGCGGCGGCGGCAGTTCTTCAGGACAGTATTGTCACAGCCCATGCCGGGGACAGCCGTGTGTACAGGCTCCGGGAAAAGAAGCTGAAACGTCTGACGGAAGACCACAGTTTTGTGGCTGAACTCATCCGAAGCGGCGCCATCACCGAAGAAGACGCTCTGACTCATCCTTATGCCCACGTCATTTCAAAGTCCATCGGGCCCGTGCCGGCGCTGGAACCGGAAATCAATGTGTACGATTATCAGACCGGAGACAAGGTCCTGGTCTGCACGGACGGGCTCATGCTGCATCTTTCTGACGATGAAATCCGCAGCATTCTCATCACCGCGTCCAATCCGGCCGCGGCCACCAAGAAAATGCTGAACACGACTCTCCGCAAAGGCGGCGGCGACAATGTCACAATCGTCTGTCTCTCCGACTGATTCAAGTTCCATCTCCCCCTCCGGGCGGAAGGATGCGGATCATCCCCCCGCTTCCGGAATTGTTTTCTCCCCTGTTTCAGGTGCTGATGGAGGAGGAGGAGGGTTCCGGAATCTGCTGCTTCCGGTTGCGGCGTTATCCGCGGGGATCCTGTTCCGGATTTTCTTTCTGCTCGACTTTGCCGCTCTGCCGCTGATGGATCACGTTATCGGTCCGGATGTATCCGAATACAATGCGCGGGCCCTGGCCATTCTGAACGGACAGCTCTTCTCTCCGGAAACGGGAATCCATGCTCCGCTTTACCCCTGTTTTCTGGCAGTGCTTCTGAAAATGACGAATATGGATTATTTTTATGTCCGTCTTCTTCAGAGCGTGTTCACGCTGCTCTTCTCGGCTCTTCCGCTCTACTGGATTCTCAGGGACAACTTCAGGGGAGAGGACGCCTACGGGGATTTCAGGAAACACACAGCCATTGTCTTTCTGTTTCTCTTCTGCCTGTACCCGCCCTTTGTTGCCGTTCAGGGGGAACTGCTCTGTGAGAATCTGCTTCTGGTGCTGCTTTCGCTCTGCATGTTTTTCACGCACCGTTTTTTCTTTTCGTATTACGAGGACTACACCGTGCACCGGAGGAACGCCTTTTTCCTCTGCGCGGCGGGACTGACGGCTTCGCTGGCACTGCTGACACATCCCGGATGCGTTCTGTTTGTTCTGCTTCTGGCGTTCTGGATTTTCTGGAATCTGGAACTGCCGGATCCGGCAAACCGGGCTCAGAGGAAACGGACGCTCTGCGTTTTTCTGATCTTTCTTTCGCTGACGGCATTCCTGCCTCTTGCGTATTCTGCGGAAAATTTCCGGAGAAACGGAGAACTTGTCTTCATCCAGGGGAACGGGGGATTCAATTTCTGGCTCGGCAACGGAAAGGGAGCCGACGGCAGCTGCCGTCTTTCCCCCGGTCCGGAATGGGAGAAGATCCACAGCGACGCCGAAGACCTCTCCCTGAAAACCGGCAGAAGCACGGACCGCATCTTTCTGGAGCGGGCTTTCCGCGAAATCGGCGAACATCCGTTCCAATGGGCCGGGCTTCTTTTCAGAAAGGCCTTCCTGACTCTGAGCTACGAGGAACTCACAAGCTGGTCTGACATTTCACCGCTGAAGGCGACGTTCATCCACCGTTCTCTCTATCCTTTTTTCGCCTTTGCCGCCCTTCCCGGACTCCTGGCGCTGGCAGGAGGGATTTTTTCATGGCGTTTCCGTGAAAACTTCGCATTGTTTCTGCTGCTTTTCCTGGCCACCTGGCTTCTGTGCACGCTCACGGTGACCAGCGGGAGGTACCGGATCCCGCTTGTGGCGTCGATGCTGGCCTTTGCAGCGTATTTTCTCTGCATGATTCCCTGGATCTGCGAAAAAGGGAGACGCCTGGGATTCTATCTCTTTTTTCTTCCGTTTGCGCTGCTTGCGGTTTTCGGATGCAGAGTGCCGGACAACAGGAAACGCCAGGAGGCCCATCTGCAGCATATCCTCGGGGAAGCCTGGCTGGAGGCGGGGAATCCGGCAAAGGCGCAGGAATGCCTCCTTCTCTCCCTGCCGGAATACGGGAACTGGGAGCGCATCCCGAACCTGTTGGGACGCATCCGCTACGATCTGGGCGATGTCGCCGGAGCCCTCCGGATCTATGAGCAGACCATGGAAAAATTCCCCGATTCCTGCTACGCCTATATGAATTACGCCTCCATCCTCGCCGACGGCAGCCGTTTCCAGGAAGCCAGAAAATACTATGACAAGGCCCTGGCGCTCCGCAGGGAAAATCCCCCCGCCGTTCTGCTCTACAATCTGGGAGAACTCGAACACCGCCAGGGCCGCCGCGACGCCGCGGCGGACTTTTACCGCGCCGCCCTGAACAAGGAACCGGCCAACCGGAAAGCTCTGAACAATTACGGATCCATCCTCATGGAAACCGGCCGTCTGAAAGAGGCGGAGGACTGTTTTCGAAAAGCCATTGCCATCGAACCCGGCAATCCGCGTCTCCGTCTGAATCTGGCGCTGGTGCTTCATCTGCAGGGGAGGAACCGTGAATCGCGGGACGTGACGGAAGCTGTACTGAGACAGAACCCGGATCTCCCGCAGGCAGAGGACATGATGAGACTCCTGGACCGGGAACCGGGCGGCAGTCCTCCACACTGACAGAAAATTTCTTCTGCATCCTATGGAGTCTGATTTTTTCTTTCCCGGCTCACCTCAGATTCTTCTGCTGTCGTAAGCCCACTGAAGCAGAGCCTGGCGCTGCTTCGGACGGCAGGAAAGATCCCCGGCCGGACAATTCCAGTGAATTTGCGCGGCATGGCGGAGCATGGCTTTCCAACGCCGGATCTGCCGTTCGTCATCCGGGCAGCGCCTGCCCGCGTAATAGCGGCAGTACCACTGGAACCATCCCCGGGGATCATCGGGATAGATCCAGCCTTTCCGTCGCCAGAGGGAGAGCGGGGAAGAGGCGAGAACGCCGAAGAAATTCCGTTCCGGATCGTGTTTTTCATGACAGAGTTTGGCTTTTTCAAACCAGTCTTCGGGGAATTCGGCGGTACAGTCGGTCATGTATTTTCCACCGAAGACGCCGAGTTCGAGCATTTCCTTCGGGGTCAGCTCGGGATGAAAAGCGGGGTGGAAATTCTCGCCGGGGGGTTCGGTGAGGAAATAACGATAGTCCTGCTGCATCAGATCATGGACGACAATCTCTCGTTTTTTCATTCTTTTCTCTCCCGGAACTTCGATTTCTTTTTTCTCATGGTGTGTCGCCGCCGTTTTCTTTCTTGTCATTTCCGGCGGAGAGGGTGTTTTCTTCCTCCTGGCGGGGATATTCGAGTCCGTCCACAGGGAACCCCCAGTCCCGGCAGAGAGAAAGATACTGTTCCAGCCTCCCTTCGGGCAGTTCGGGAGTCCGGGAAAGGATCCAGAGATAGTCCCTGCTGGAAGACGTCACGATAGCGGAGGAATAATCTGCTTCCAGGCGGATCACGCGGTAATCTCCGCTGAAGGGAGCGAAGAAGGTGACTTCCAGTTCAGCGGTTCCGGGATCCGCATTTTTTTTCCATTTTGCGCGGCCCTCGGCACTTTTCCTCTTTCCGGAGCGCATGCCGGAATTCAGGACTTTGACAGTCCCGTCCGGATTCAGAGAGTATTCGGCAACGACAAAATCCAGATCGCGTTCAAATCGGTGCGGGAGTCTTGCAATTTCATACCATCGGCCCATATAGCGTCCGACGTCGAAATTCCGTACCGCGGGGATGGCTGCAGTCGAATCCGAATGGAAACATCCCGTCAGCAGGGCGAAAGGCAGAGAAAGCAGGAAGAAAGGTGCATTTTTCCTTGTGATTTTCATTTGTGGAAATCCCCCTTTTGATCTATTTGATTTTCCGTGCGGAAAGCATCCGGGTTTCCTTTGATCCTGATTCTTTCTTCCTTTTTCTTCCCGTCCATGTTCTTTTTTCAGAAGGCGGAGAAGAGGAGGAGGAAAAAGAAAGAGGAATGGAAGTCCGCCATGGGAATCAATCTACATGATCCCTCATCTTTTTCAAGCGCCTTCTTCAAGTGCCTTTTCTGAAAGGCGGGATAAAGCAGAAACGGTATGGGAGGAAGCATTTTTTGAAAATAAATTCCGGAACAACTTGACAATCAGGAAAGAAATGCCATATTATCAGTCCGCGTTGCAGTGTTGACAGATGAAACGGATGTCTGAGAGAGAATCATTTTCAAGGAGAATATACCATGGCACATAAAAAAGGACAGTCGAGCAGCAGGAACGGCCGGGACAGTCAGCCGAAGATGCTGGGAATCAAAGCATTCGGAGGAGAATTTGTAACTGCCGGCAGCATTATTGTCCGTCAGCGCGGGACGAAGTTCCATCCCGGGCGCAACGTTGGATGCGGCAGAGATTTCACCCTCTTCGCACTTTGCGACGGAATTGTGAAATTCAAGAAATCTCTTCGGAAATCCGTGGAAGTCGTGGCGCTTCCTCCGGTAGTTGCGCCTGCGGAAGAAGCCCCCGGAGCGGAAGCGTAAGCGGAAGTCTTTGGATTTCCGTTTTCCTTTTTCAATTTGTCAGTTGCCAGATGAAAGCCCGGTCACTCGTTCCGGAAAGAGGAGTTCCGGGCTTTTTCCTGTCTATGCACTGAAATCCGAAATACGATCCAATCGAGCAGGTGGTCCATGTTTGTCGACAGAGCCGAAATCACCATCAAAGCAGGAGACGGCGGCGACGGCTGCTGCAGTTTCAGGCGGGAAGCCTTTGTCCCCAAAGGCGGTCCGAACGGCGGCGACGGCGCCCCGGGAGGCGATATCATTTTCATCGGCGATCCCGGAGAACAAAGTCTCTTGAACTTCATCTACAACCGTCGTTTCCAGGCTCAGGACGGCGGCGACGGAAAAGGCAAGGACATGCATGGCCGTTCGGGAAAACCTCTCTACATCAAAGTCCCGCCCGGCACCCTCGTGTACAACCGGGAGACCAATGACCTGCTGGCGGATATTGATGAACCCTACAAGGAGGTTGTTGTGGCTGTCGGCGGACGCGGCGGACGCGGAAACGCCCGTTTCGCCTCCAGCGTAAACCGGGCGCCGCGCGAACATGAACCGGGGGAAAAGACCGAACCAGTCGAAATCCGCCTGGAACTGAAAATGATCGCGGATATCGGACTGGTCGGTTATCCGAACGCCGGAAAATCCACCTTCCTCTCCGCCGTTTCCAATGCCAGACCAAAAGTGGCGCCGTATCCTTTCACCACGCTGCATCCTGTCATCGGCGTCATGGAATATCCGGACTTCGCAAAGATCACCGTCGCGGATATCCCGGGCCTGATCGACGGAGCTCACCTGAATGCCGGGCTCGGTCATTATTTCCTGCGTCATATCGAACGGACGAAAATGCTCGTCTATGTCCTTGACATGGCCGGAGTCGACGGCAGAAACCCGCTCGACGACCTGAAGGTCCTCCAGAAGGAACTGGAAGAATACATGAAGGGACTCAGCAGACGCGCCCTCGTCATTCTGGCAAACAAAATGGATCTCCCCGAAGCCGCCGGAAATCTCGAGGAACTCCAACTCGATGAAGCGGCTGAAGGACTCGAAATCATTCCCTTGAGCGCGGCTTCGGATCCGGATTTCTCTGCTGTCAAAGAGCGTCTCCGCTTTCTTCTGGAGGAAAAAGCCTCCTCCGCTCCGCTCCCGGAAGAGCAGTCCCTTTCCTCCGGCGTTTTCTGACGCGCCCCCTCCCGGAGGCGCCTTCTCTTTTTCTCCTGCAGTTTTTCTCACAATCCGGACTTCTGACACGCAGTGAAAGAAGCACGCTGTTATTCTTGGGGGGAAGGTCTTTCCCATCAGCCAGTCTTTCTCCTCAGCCAGTCTTTTCCCACAGCCACCCGTAGTGCCGACGCATACACAAGGGGAAAAAGAAGAAGAAAAGACAACGTTTTTCCCCTTGTACGGCCAGAAATCTCACATTGACGGAGTCTCTTTTCTCTTCTTTCTCACTCCTTCCCGTGCCATCCTCGTCCGTCGTTACGCGTCTCTCCCCCCCACCCCGCCGCTACTCTGCGCATCATCGCAGACGGAGGGCCGGAAGGAGGAGGAAAAGGAGGAACGAACGGGAAGAAAAATTGCGGCAGCAGGAGGGAAAATCCTCCATTCCCCGAGGAGGAGGAAGCGCAGCATGCATGATCGTGATACGGCAAGAACAACGGGTGGTGGGAGGCAAAGGAACGGCCCCTCTCGCCCTCGTCCACTTTTTCCAGCTGCTATGAAAGGCGGGAAAAGTGTTCAATGGCTTTGGCAAACTCGGCAATGGTCTTCTCCGCATCGCCGTGTTCAATGCCGTCCCTGACACAGTGGTTGAGATGTCCTTCGAGAATAATCTGGCCGATTTTATGCAGAGCGCCTTTGGCGGCATTGATCTGAATCAGGACTTGTTCACAGGGGATGTCGCTGTCGATCATTTTATCGATGGCATTCAGCTGCCCGGCGACTTTTTTAATCCGGGCATGGAGTCTGGCACTGTCCATACATTTCTGCATTTTCCTCACCTCTCAAACTCAGCTTTTCAAGGGAAAAGAAAGAATGGCGGCAGGACTCTTTTCCCCTCAGTCTCAGGCTCTCTTCCGGAGAGAAGCGTTTCCCCAGGCTTCTCTCTTCTCCTGCCCCCTCCCGTGCTCCAGCCGCAGAAGGCAAATGAAGAATCAAAAAGGGCAAACTTCACTTCCCCATGGATACGGATCCGGCAAAAAAGAAAGGAAGATTCTCCTTCCCTTCAATTTCATTCTCTTTTCAACGGCTCAACGGCGGCTATTTCCACCTTTTCCTCCCCGTTTTTCTTTTTCCATCCCCGGCTCAATAGAGGCAGTGAAGGCGCCTGTTCTCTCCGGAAACGCCGCCACATCCGCGCAGCGGTGGCGGGGGAGAGGGAAAACAGTACGGAGACGGAAGCGTCCTTGTTCTTCCCCAGCAGGATGCTCTCTCCACAAGGGGGAACGATTTTCCCTGCTTCTTATTACCCCCCCGATTTTCTTCCGATTTTCTTCCGATTCCGATCGGCAGACATTCCGCCTTCTGGAGGAAGAATGCCAACTTCAAAGAATCAGTCCTGCGCGGCGGTGGCGCGCTGTTCCATTTCATCTCTCTGATCATCCGGGACTCCGGTATATTTCGGATTCCCGGGCATGATGCCGCGGTTGGATTCCTTGATGAAATTGACAAACATCCGCACTTCCGGAATCATCGGCTGGGATTCAATGCGTTCGAGAGCATTTTTGGTGTTGAGTCCTTCAAAGAAGAAGGTTTTGATGGCGCGGCGGATGGCCAGACGAGTCTCATTTGGCATTCCCGCGCGACGGAGCCCGATGGTGTTGGGGCCGGTGATGAAATTGGTCTCGCGCAGCATGCAGAAAGGAGGCACATCCTGACCGATGAGACATCCCGCTCCGATCATCGCCAGCGACCCGATGCGGCAGAACTGATGGATCTTGGTATAGCCGCTGAGGACGGCGCCTTCTCCGATCCGGATATGCCCGGTCAGAGCGGTATGGTTGGCGATCGTCACACGGTCCGCGATGACCACGTCATGAGCCACATGGACGAAAGACATCAGAAGGACATGGCTGCCGATGACGGTTTTCATGAACTCAAACGGCGGACGGTGAATTGTCACATATTCCCGGATGACGGTATCATGACCGATCTCCGTCGAAGAACGGATTCCCTTGTAGAAACGATGGTCCTGCGGCTCGGCTCCGACCAGGGCGCCGAAATAGACGCGGCATCTGGCGCCGAGCGTTGTATACTGGGCAATTTTCACATGGGCATCAATATAACAATCATCTCCGATTCTGACATCATCATCAATGACGGCGTAGGGGCCGATTTCCACATTATTGCCGATCTCAGCTTTCGGGGACACGATGGCTGTCGGATGTATCATTCTTTGCCGATCCCTTCCATAAAATTCTTGTATTTTCCCGGGAAAACGGGTTGCATTCCCGTCGCGCGACGCACTATATTGCCGTATAGTCACACCGGTATACAGTAACACGTTTTTCAGAATGGACAATCCCATCCGGCGATTTTCATAAAAAAAATCCCGGGTTTTCGCCTCCGCCAGGAGCCTTCCCCGGAGAAAGAAAAGAACGGGATGCTCAGAATGCGCCGCAAAGCGGAGATCGAGAGCTCCCCGGGAACGGCAGACATACCTTGCCACTTCCCGGCCATGAAAGACTTTGAACAAAATAATAATGAAGAAAGGAGGCGGAAATGAAGAATTTCCTCTCTGTTTTCCATACTCCGGGATCCGCCCCCGGAAGTCTCCCGGCGGATTCAAGGGGCGGGGACAGGACCGATCCTGTTCTTTTCCCGAACCATTTGCCGGGACAAGTCAACGCGTCCGCCCGGGACAAAAACAACCGCACCGGCTCCGGCGGGCGCGAAGCCTTTCTGAAAGAAATAATGCCGCGTTGCCGCGCGCAAAGAAAGGGAATGGCTGCACTGCTGCTTGCGGGGATTTTCATGCTGTCTCCGGATCTTCCCGTTCTGGCCGGAGAGGAACTGGCCGCAGAAAAAGAGACTCCGGAAAAATCGGCGGAAGGGAAAGGAATGCAGGGGGAGAACGCTTCATCCTCAATTTGCTCTGTTTCAACGGTTTCTTTACCCTCATCCACCGTCGTCGAAAAGGATGAAACAGCCGCGCCTTCCCCTGCACAGGAGAAGGCGGCTCCCGTATCAGACGCTGGAGCATCTCCGGCTCAGCCGCTTGACGTCATGGAAAAAAACGGATGGGTTTTCTGCGAGAACCTTGTCCTGGGATTGAAAACCGGAATCGGAAGAGCGTATGTCAGGCAAGTGCGGGATTTTGAAACGGAAATCTTTTTCGCCGACGGAGTCGCGACTTCCCTTCTGGAACGATTCCCGGAAGCAGTCAGAGAACTTCTGAAGAAGATTCCGACTCCCCCCGCGGGGGTTCCTCCGGAATTCGCTCCGCCTCCGGATCTGTACAGACAGTTCACTGAAAAAATCCGGATTGGAGACAGCATCGAAGAACTCTTTGCAAAACTGGGCACCGCTTATGCCGGAAAACCTCTCTTCGACCTGTATTCCAGACGCATCATCAATGAATATTACTGGAAGTCTGAAAACGAAAAATGGCTCTTCGGAGCCGTTTTAAACGATGATTATACCATTGAAAAATCCCTGATCCGGAAAATTCCCGAACTCTGGCGCTGACCCGCATCATTGTTTTCATCCCACCCCTGCCCTCTTCTTTTCCCTTGCTCTCTCCCCCTCCCGCAGAGCAACACAAAAAAGGACGGAAAGAGACGGAAAACAGAAGATCCCCTTCCTCCGGAAAGTTGCGAAGCCGCGGAAAGGGAGATATATTACAGCTTCATCCGGACATCCGCTCCCCTGACTGCTCCCGCCCCGGAAGTGTCCCCCGGACGAAGAAAGGAAATAACTCCGGAGGGGCAAAATCCGCCAGGCAAACGCACAGAATCCACGGATTCTTCTGAAAGCGGGAAGAGGAAGAAAGAGCGGGATTTCCAAAAGAGCAAAATATGGAGTGCGCACGAAACGACAGATGCCAGAAAAACAGAAACGACGGAAATGTTTCGGGAACGCCAGTACCAATCCAGTGTACACAAAAAATAATTCGGACAACTTTTTTTCGGAGACCAAGTTCTTATGACAGCCGTTCTATCCTTCTGCGCCCTGTGTCTGCTTCTTCTTGCGGGGAAGTTTCTCCGGATGAATTTTTCCATTTTCCAGCGGCTGTATCTGCCTTCGTCCGTCATAGGCGGAGGACTGGGGCTGCTGCTTCTGAGCTGTTTCGGAGAAAAGATTCCGGCAGCGTGGCATGCGGGCTGGGGCGAACTGCCCTCCTTTCTGATCAATCTGGTTTTTGCGGGGCTTTTCCTCGGTGTCAGCACACCGGGAATCCGGAAGATCTGGGATCTTGCGGCGCCGCAGCTGTGTTACGGACAGCTGGTGGCGTGGGGCCAGTACATTGTCGGAATCGGCTTGACCCTTCTGGTGCTGGGGCCGTGCTTCGGCAGCGGACCGGGGTTCGGAGCACTGATCGAAATCGGATTTGAAGGCGGTCACGGCACCGTCGCGGGACTGACAAGCACATTCAATGAACTGGGCTGGCAGGAAGGAAAGGATCTGGGATTCACGGTGGCGACGGTCGGAATGATCGGAGGAGTGGTGATCGGCATGTGGCTGATCAATCTGGCAGTGCGTCTCGGCTGGGTGAAGAACATCCGCTCCTTTTCGGAACAGTCGCCGGAAGAGCGGCGCGGAATCCATCCGCCGGATGCTCAGCCGAGTGCCGGAAGACAGACCGTCTTTTCCGACTCCATCGACTCGCTGGCACTGCATATCGCCCTGATCGGAATGGCGGTACTGCTGGGGTATTTCATCAAGGAGGGACTCCGGCTTCTGAACACCGTCGCTCCGGAGGGCATCAGGGAACTGAAAATTCTCGAAAGCTTCCCGCTCTTCCCCCTCTGCATGATCGGGGGACTCCTGCTCCAGAAATTCTTCACTTGGATCAAGGCGGACTATCTGATCGATCACGGACTGATGCAGAGACTCTCCGGAACCGCTCTCGACTTTCTCGTAGTTTCCGCCATCACAGCCATCCGGCTGGATTTCGTGGCGTCCTACTGGGCGCCGCTGCTCATCCTCTGCACGGCGGGAATGGCATGGAACATCTTCGGAGTGCTCGTCATGGCCCCGCGCATCTTCAAGGACGCATGGTTTGAACGGGCCATCGCAGAATTCGGACAATCCAGCGGAGTCACCGCCACGGGGCTGCTTCTCCTCAGAACGGTGGACCCGGAATCCAAAACCGTCGCCGCGGAAGCCTTCGGGTACAAACAGCTGCTCCATGAGCCCTTCATGGGCGGCGGAATATGGACTTCCCTCGCACTTCCGCTCCTTCTCATCCACGGCAGCATGCCGGTCTTCTGCATCTGCTGCGGAATGTTCGTATTCTGGCTCCTCTTCTGGAAATTCGTCCTGAAGAAAAATGCTGGCCGCGGCAATACGGGAACAAGCCTCTGATGAAGCCCTCTCCCAGACGCGTATCCAGAAAAGAAAAACTCAGACGGAAAAACGCATGACGGAGCGAATACAAGAGTAAGCGTTTTTTCCCAGCAGCGCCCTCTGTTGTTCTTCCGCTTCTTCTCTCTCCCCAAAACCCACACTACAGAACACTGCAGAAGGTTCTGAGAGACGAGGGAAGAATACGAGGAGAGACAGCGGAAAACAACAGGAAACGGGTGAAAGACAGAGCGTCTCCGGGCATAGCGCATGGATCTTCCGGCGGGAAAATCAGGCTCTGCGTCCGTGATGGTCTCCGCTCAGGATGCCGCGTTTGGAAGTTTCGACGAATTCCAGGAACTCCACGACTTCAGGAATCTGCGGGACTTCAGCGCGAACCTTTTCTGCGGCATTGCGGTGATTCAGGCCGTGACGGAAAAAGATGTCGTAAACATCCTTGATCGCACGGATGGTTTCAGCGGAGAAACCGTTTCTTTTCATGCCGACGATGTTGAATCCGCGGACACCTCCGTTGCGTCCGTCCCCGATCATGAAGGGAGGCAGATCCATGGAGATCTGCGATCCGCCGCTCAAGACGGCGAGACGCCCCATTCTGCAGAACTGATGCATCCCGGAGAGTCCCGATATCAGACAGTTGTCTCCGACCGTGCAGTATCCCGCAACCCCGCTGTAAGGCACAAAGATCACCCTGTTCCCGAGCACACAGTTATGAGAAATATGCGTATTTGCCATAAGGAAGCATCCATCCCCGATCACGGTTTCAGAACCGGGCTTTGTTCCCCGGTTGACCGTGACTCCTTCCCGGAAACGGTTGCCGTTGCCGATTCGGGTGGATGAGATCCCGAGTTCAGGCGTATAAGCATAGTCTTCCGGATCCGTCCCGATGGAAGCGAAGGCGTAAACGGTGTTGTTTTCCCCCATGGTGGTGTGTGCGCCGATGTGACACTGGGCGATCAGCCGGGTGCCGGCACCGATTTTCACATCTTCTTCAATCACGCAAAGAGGTCCGACGATCACGTCATCCGCAAGTTCTGCTCCGGGATCGACAATTGCTGTGGGATGGATAACTGCCATAATACGATTCGCCTTCCTGAAACTGTCTCTGTCAAACTGGCCTTGAAAAGCGGGAAGCGGGCGGAGGCGCAGAGAAAAATGAAAAATGCGGAAATGGAGCCTGCTGAAATCCGCCTTTCCACGCCTTCCGGATGATCCCGGAGGTCTGCGCACGGCCTGGTCTGCTGTGTATGTCTGGCGTTCCCGTTTCCTTTTCACTGGAATCCGCCCCGCCCCTCCCTGCCCGGAAAAAGCGGAAACGGATGGTTTTTCTCACTGATTCAGAGTGTTTCTTATTTCTTCTTCACGCTCTTCATGGATGCATGGAGTCTTTCCTTGACTCTGGCGAGATAATGTTTGCGGCGGGCTCTTTTCTGAACTTTGTTGTATTGTCTTCCCATGGAGGACTCCTTGTTTTTGATGAAGTTTCTGTAAAAATGAAAATTCCTTTTCCGTGAAGAAAAAAAAATACCACAAAAGTGTGATAAATGCAATGAAAAAAGCAAAAAATATTTTTTTCATTCGAGACGGGGGAAGGAGGGAGAGGGAAACGTATCCCCGGGGAATCCCGGGACCGTCCCCTTTACCTGGCCATTTCTTCTGCGTCTTTGCGGTCCGGTCCTGCACGAAGTCTTCAGAGAAAGCTTATGCTCCGGAAATTTTCCTGAAACAGCCTCGCAGACTGCCGCCGGAATAAGACGAACCCGGCAAAATCGTCCTGCTCTTTGCATTTTCGATTTGAAAAAACGCTTTGCACTGCTAACTTGTCAGAATATCAGTCAATATCAGTCAATACGGAATCAATCATCCATTGGAGTCCCATGTTTTTTCGATTGAAAACTGAAAACAGAAAAAAGACAGTCCGCTTTCATGTCTTTCCGGCACTGCTTCTGCTCTGCCTGTTGTTCTGCCCGGCCTGCGGGGAAAAAACGCAGAATGAACCGCCGCAAGTACGCACACAGCTGCTTCTTGACATCCTCAACTCTCTGGACAGAAAAGACTACAATACGGCCATAAAGCAGATCTCAAGGCTCCGTGCACTGGACAAGACCAGCGTCATTCTGGCCGAACTCGAGCATATCGAACGCTCCAACGCCATCATCCGCGATGCAAAGGCCTTGATGATGCAGGGGCAATATGACAAGGCGGAAAAACATATTTCCGATGCCATTGTCCGTTACGGCGCCCAGCCGGATTTGACGGAAGCCCGCCAGAAGGTGGAGCTCCTCGCAGACATCAACCGCTGCGTGGAAACACTTTCGGGAACGCCTGATTCCAGCGCGATGAAGGAAGCCGCCGAACGGCTCCTTGCCCTGACATCTCCCAAAACCGGAACCGCGGCAGCGTCAAAAAACACTTCCAGAGCAAGGAATGACGCCGCATCCTCTAAAAATGCCGTCTCCAATCCCGACGACATGATCCTGCTTCAGACTTATGCCGCTGAAAAAGCAGGAGAAGCCCGCTCTCTTGCCGTTTTTGAAAAAGACCGTGCCCGCTTTGATCTCTATGCAGAGTATATGGAAGCCGTGCAAAGCGGGAAAGAGGAAGCGCCTGTCATGGAAGCGCTTCTGGAAATGGAAATCCCGGGCCTTGCAGGAGGAAAGGCGGGGAGACATGGAACAAAATAAAAAACGCAACTGTCTTATACTTCCTGTCGTAACAAATGATTCATCACATAACAACAGAAGATTGAAAACACAATTTTACGAAAGGCATCCGAGATGACAAACAAAGCAAGATCCATGATGATTGCGGCAGCGGCACTGTTCAGCGCCGCATCCATCCAGACCGTATTCGCACAGGCTCCGGCCACCCCCCAGGCTGCTCCGGCGGCCGCCAAACCCGCAGCCGCTGCTCCCGCGGAAAAACCGACGTTTGAAAGCATTCTGGCATTCCTGCCAGACACCGTTGCTGAAATCGGGAACAAGAAAATCACAAAACAGCAGCTGATTGCCGATATTTCCCGCCAAATTCCTGTGGAAGCCTTTTCCCAGATCCCGGCGGAACAGGTCAAGACCATTCTCAAAAACATTGTTGACGGCATGGTCGATCAGGAAATCCTGATGATCAATGTGGAAAAGGCCGGCATCAAACCTTCTCCCGAACTGGTCTCCGCGGCCTTCGACAAAATGATGAAAAGCCTCCCCCCCGAACGTGCGGAAATGTTCACCAGCATGCTCAAACAGCGCGGAAAAACTCTGGAGGCCTACAAAGCCGAACTTGCCAAGGATCCGAATGCTCAGAAAGGCATCGCCATCAACAACTGGGTGGAGAGCAATATTTCAAACAAACCTGAAAATGCAGTCTCCGACGCCGACGTCGAAAAATTCTACCGCGAACATCAGGAAAGTTTTGCAACGCCTGAGAGCATCAGCGCCTCCCACATCCTCATTGACGTGAAGAAGACGGACGACTCCGGCAAAGCTCTTTCCCCTGAAGCCATCGCAAAAAACGATGCCGATGCCCTGAAAAAAGCGCAGGACATCCTTGCAAAACTCAAACAGGGTGAAAGCTTTGAGAAAATCGCCGAACAGGAAAGCGCCTGCCCGAGCGGAAAACAGAATAAAGGCTCTCTCGGGCAATTCAGCAAAGGACAGATGGTCCCGGAGTTTGAAGAAGCTGCCTTCGCTCTTCAAAAGAAAGGCCAGCTTTCCGATGTGGTTAAAACACCTTACGGATATCATATCATCAGACTCGATTCCGAAAAGAAGCCCGCATCCTTCAAACCTCTTGCTGAAGTAAAGGATGAAATCAAAAATTATCTCACTCAGATGAAGATTGAAAAAGCGGTTCTGGACGTCATTGTCAAGGAAAGAGCAAATTTGAAAGTCAAAGTCAACGGTTTTGACGCGCCGTCTCCCGCAGCGGCTCCCGCTGCTCCTGCCGCTCCCGCCGCAAAAAAGTAAAAGGCATTCTGCCTGAACAGCGAAAGCAGTTCTGAAAAAACATGCCGGCATGAGAAACAAAATTCTCATGCCGGCATTTTCTTTTGTCCCCTTCAGGATAATAAAAAAGCATGAGGGCTATTCGCTCTCATGCGATCTTCCACGCGGCTCCTGGGATGAAGAGTTTAAGCCTCGTCAGAGAAGGATACGGCCCCTTCTGTTCCCCGGCTCATCAAGGCAGATGCACCGTCATATTGTCAATCAGGCGCGTTTTTCCGAAATAAGCGGCAACTGCAAATGTCAGGACCTTGGTTCCCGGCACAGGCGGCTCCATGGTTTCCGCATCGCGGTATTCCACATAATCAGGCCTGCCCCCCGCATCAGAGATCATTTCCTTCATGACACGGGTCACTTCCCCCAGATCCGTTTCCTCCCCGGTTTCCAGAAGCTTGACAGCCATCGAGAGCGCCCTGAAAAGAACCAGCGCCCTCGAACGTTCCTCCGCACTGAGATATTTGTTACGGGAACTCATCGCAAGGCCATCGGCTTCCCGGACAAGCGGGGCAGTCACGATCCGGATCGGGAAATTCAGATCCCGCACCATTCTCCGGATCACCGCGGCCTGCTGTGCATCCTTCTGACCGAAAACGGCAAGATCCGGCAGCACGGCATTGAAGAGCTTTGCCACAACCGTCGTCACGCCGCGAAAATGGGTGGGACGGGTTTCCGCACACAAACCGCGGGAAACCGTCTCCTCCACCACCCACGTGCTCCGGTCCGGGTGGTACATGTCGGAAGGAGAAGGGGCAAAAATCACATCCACGGACTTTTCCTCGCAAAGGGTCCTGTCATGTTCAAAATCCCGGGGATAACATTCATAATCCTCCGTCGGCCCGAACTGGGTCGGATTCACAAAAATCGAAACTGCAATCACATCCGCGCCGTTTTTCCTGGCGGCATCGATCAGGGAAAGATGTCCCTGATGAAGAAATCCCATGGTGGGGATCAGTCCGATGACGCGCCCGGAACGTTTCTGTTCAAACGCCCAGTTCTGCATCTCGGGAACAGAATGAATGATCTTCATTGTATCAATCCTATCGTCTCAGCTGTCATAGTTGTCATTGCTTTGCACGTTGAGAACAGGGGAAAAACCGGAGGGGCTTTTCCTCCGCCGTCTCCTTCCCCGTTCTTCTTTTTTTTGATGATGAGGGATCCGCGTATCATCCTCCGGACGGGAAGAAAAAGGTTCTCCCCCCGCTGCATCAGAAAGCATTCGCGGCAATCCGTTCCGCAACGGATTTCTCATAGACGGCCGGATCCCCGATCTCCCGCTGAGCCACACCGCTAGACATCGCCGCCTCCGCCACCATCCGGGCGACACGGGGCACCACACGCGGATCAAACGGCTTGGGAATGACAAAGGTGTTCTTGAGCGGACATTCTCCATCAAACACTCCCGCCTCGGCATCTTTCGGATATGCGCGAGAAAGCAGTTCGCGAATCTCTTTTGGCATTTTTTCCGAAACGATTTCAGCCAGAGCCCTGGAAGCGGCAAGCTTCATGGCCTCATTGATGTCTTTCGCGCGCACATCCAGCGCACCGCGGAAAATGCCGGGGAAGCCGAGAACATTGTTCACCTGATTGAAGAAGTCGGAACGGCCTGTCCCGACCACGGCGGCGCCTGCGGCGGCCGCTCTGTCCGGGAAAATCTCCGGCACCGGATTCGCCAGGGCGAAAACCACGGCTCCGGGAGCCATCGAAGCGACCATTTCCTCCGTCAGGGCCCCCGCAACCGACACTCCGACAAACACATCCGCACCCTTCAGTGCTTCCGCCAAAGTCCGTGCCTGTGTACGGAGGGCGAAACGGCGTTTCTGCGGATTCAAATCCGTCCGCTCCGAATGAATCACGCCCCGGGAATCGCAGAGGATGAAGTTCTCGCGCTTCGCTCCCGCGGAAACATAATATTCCGCACAGGCGATGCCCGCTGCGCCCGCACCGTTCATGACGAAACGGCAGTCTTCAATCCTCTTCCCGACCAGTTTCAAGGCATTCAGAATTCCGGCAAGGGAAATGATGGCGGTCCCATGCTGATCATCATGGAAAACCGGAATGCCCATGGAGCGTTTGAGGGCGGGTTCGATCTCGAAGCAGGCGGGAGCTCCGATATCCTCCAGGTTGATCCCTCCGAAGGTCGGTTCGAAGGTCCGGACGACTTCAATGATTTTGGCGGCATCGCTCCTGCCGTCGGGAGCGGACACATGACCGAGGCAGACGGGAACCGCGTCAATGTCGGCAAACTTCTTGAACAGGACCGCTTTCCCTTCCATGACAGGGAGCCCCGCTTCCGGGCCGATGTTTCCGAGCCCCAGCACCGCCGTCCCGTCGCTGACAACCGCCACGGAATTCCCGCGTCCCGTCAGATTCCAGACCTTCTCCGGACAGTTCCGGATCGCCGTGCAGGGGATCGCCACGCCCGGCGTATAGGCCAGAGAAAGATCCTCCTGCGTCACACACGGTTTCGACGGGCAGACGCGAAGCTTCCCGGGAACAGGCATACTATGATAAGCAATGCTCGATTCCTCCAGCGATTGAACAGTTTTTTCGGACATTTTTACTCCTATCCTCTTAATAATAATTCAGAACTGATGAACTATTCTTCTCCGTAACAATACAAGATCAAAATCTCATCCGGAATCAGGAGCTTCCCCGGAATCAGGGTCTTCCCCGGAATCAGAGTCTCACCGGCACTCCCCGGGCGCGCAGATACTCCTTCACCTGCGGCACGGTATAGGTCCCGAAATGGAAAATACTGGCGGCGAGGACGGCGTCCGCCCTGCCCTTCCGGAAAACCTCTTCCAGATGCTCGAGCGTCCCCGCTCCGCCGGATGCAATGACGGGCACGGAAACAGCTTCGGCTATGGCGGAAGTCAATTCACAGTCATACCCGTCCCGTGTGCCGTCGGCATCCATGCTTGTCAGGAGGATTTCCCCCGCTCCGGCAGAAACGGCGCGGCAGGCCCATTCCACGGCGTCAAGCCCCGTATTGCGGCGTCCGCCGTGTGTGAAAACTTCCCAGCGCTGTTTTTCCCCGGGCACACGCCGCGCGTCCAGGGCAAGGACGATGCACTGGGAGCCGAAACGCTCCGCGCCCTCCCGGATCAGATCCGGATTCTGCACCGCGGAGGAATTGATCGAAACCTTGTCCGCACCCGAATTCAGCATCAGACGAATGTCTTCCACCGTCCGGATTCCGCCCCCCACCGTCAGGGGAATGAAGACTTTTTCAGCGGTCCGCCGGACCATGTCGTACATCGTGGTACGATTGTCGCTGCTGGCGGTGATGTCCAGAAACACCAGCTCATCCGCGCCCTGTCTGTCATATTCGACCGCGGCTTCCACCGGATCCCCGGCATCCGCCAGATCCACGAAGTGAACGCCTTTGACAACCCGTCCCCCCGTCACGTCCAGACAGGGAATAATTCTTTTTGCAAGCATTTTCTGTTCCGTAATACTATCATACAATCCGGTGGTAAAGGACCGTTTGTTTTTCGTCTCATTCTGTTCTCATTCTGTTCTCATTTCCTTATTTCTGCCTGCGGAAAAGAAACCACACCCTGCCCATGGAGGCGGCCAGGAAAAAGAGAATCAGAAGCGCAAGAGAAAGCATGTTCCGGATCCAGAGCCCGGGATAGTTGGCAAAAGAGTCACCCGTTGCCTGCATTGCGGCGACGATCGGATTGAAGGAGAGAAGAGCAAAGGAAAGACCGTAGGAAAGTTTTTCCTCCAGCGCAAGCGGAAGAAGCGTCACAATGCAGATGATTCCGGTAATGCCGTAGGCAAGAGCCGTCGCGATGGCGGTCGTCCGGGAAAACGCAGAGGCGAAAAGACCGCCGCAGAGGAACGTCATCGTGCTCAGGAGCAGGATCGCCACCCAGACGAAAATCCGCCAGTAGATCTCCCAGAACCGTGCAAACCAGTTCTCCTCCATTCGGATCCGCTCCACAAGCTCGCTCCAGAAACCCGGACTGAGAATCGACGTCTCCGGAAACACATCCTGCGGCTCCAGATACGCCATCGCCAGCAATACAAACACACTGCTCACGATGAAGATCAGCGCATAGAAGAACGTGGCTTTCAGTTTCCCGAAAATCAGAGTCGCCGGAGACAGCGGCGTCATGCGCAGCGCCGTGAAGGTCCCCCCCGTGATCTCATCGGTAATCAGTCCGCTGCTCACCCCGGGCGCCAGCATCGCCACCACCCCGATCTGAAATACAATCGCCGCCATCCGGACCAGCCCCGGACGAAGAGCCGTGCCGAACTGAAAACAGATCAGAGTCAGCAGCGTCATGCTTAGAATGAAAATCGCCGACACCGTCCGGATCATGAACTGGGGATTGGAAAACAGACGGCTCCTCATCTCCGCTATGAACACCGGATTCTGAAAGCGCCCGATCGGTTTCTTCCGTTTCAGCGGATCAAAAAGATAGAACGGGAAGGTGAGTTTCCGTTTCAAAGCCTTCTTCGTCTCCGTGTAGACCTCTCCCTTCCGCTGTTTCGATTTCCGGACGGGGCGGAGAACATTCCGGAAAAAGACCAGAAACGCCAGAACCGTCATCACACATGACGTCAGAAGAAATACATTGTAGGGCGTCAGAACCATGGACGACAATTCCACATTCATTGTCATGCGGTAGCGGTCCGGATACAGCAGAAAGAGAATCGCATCGAACGGGCTGATGCTCCGGATGATCTGCCACGCCGCATTGAAACCCGGAGGGAGCAAATTGGAAAGCAGTTCCGCCGGAAGCCAGGTCGCCCCCGCCAGCAGAAGAATGAACACATAGTTTAGAAGCACCGAACTCATGCTGCGCGCGCAGACCGCACTGCAGGCAAGCCCCAGAAGCCCGTAGCTGATCGCGGTCATGAACAGAAGAAGCATGATTTTCATCATGAACTCCAGATCCACACCGCCCGTCAGAGCGCAGAGCGCCGCAATAGGCATGGAAAGAAGCGTCAGGATCAGAATCATCAGAATGGAGGCTGACAGCTTGCCCCACATGATGTCAAAGGGTGAAAGCAGCGTGATGAAAAGAGCGGGATAGGTTCCGCTTTCCCGTTCCACTGTAATAGACGTCGCGGAAAACGCCGGAATCAGCAGCAGAAGAAGAGCCAGATTCGTGCAGAAAAACATGGCGAAGATCCTCCGCGCCCCCTCCGTCACCACAGACTGCACCCCGCCGCTCGGCCACAGCGCCAGCAACAGCGCGGAAAGAACCAGAAGATAGCCCCCCACCAGAAGACGCGTCTTCCAGGAACGGGCATGGGAAATGAATTCCCGTTTGAAAATAGGATTCCCTGTCATCATCTCGCGTGTCCCGTTTCTTCCTTCCCGGATGTAATGTTCATGAAAACATGCTCCAGATCCGCTTCGTTCTCAGCAAACCAGCGGACCCGGACACCGTTCCGGACAAGCAACGTAAGCAGTGCGCCAATCGAATCCCGACTGGCCGAAAAGGTGATCCCGATCTGGTTCTTGTCCACCTGACGGGCCGATTCCACACCTTCTATGCGTTTCAGAATCGATAGTGCTTCCGAAACGTCTGAATCCACCGTGATCAGAATGCCCACATTCTCCTGAAGCTGTTCGCTGATCTCGCGAACCGTGCCCTGCGCCAGAAGACGCCCTTTGTTGATGATCCCGACCAGATCGCAGATGGTCGCCAGTTCCGGCAGAATGTGACTTGAAAGCAAAATCGTCTTCCCGAGATGTTTGAGTCCCTCAATCGTATGGCGCATTTCAATCCGGGCCTGCGGATCCAGTCCGCCCGCGGGCTCGTCCAGAATCAGCACCTCCGGATCGTGAATAAGGGTTTTCGCAAGCCCGATCCGCTGGCGCATGCCGCGGGAAAGAGAAGTCATCTGATAATCAATCATTTCCAGAGCATGCGTGATGTTCAGCACCTCTTCAATGCGCTGTTTCCGGATCTTCGGCGGAATCTTGAACGCCGCCCCGTAAAAATCCAGAAACTCCCACACGCTCATCTGTTCATACACACCCGTGATGTCCGGCATATACCCGATGTTGCGCTTGATCCCCGCAAGATTTTTCCCGTTTACCTCGACTCCCCCGATGAACGCCTTCCCGGAATCGGGTTTCAGCAATCCGCAGAGAATCCGGATCGCAGTGGTCTTGCCTGCGCCGTTGTGCCCGACAAAACCGTAAATGCAACCCTTCGGCACTTCAAGATTGACATCAAAGACTCCTCTGTCCTGCCCGAAATTCTTTGTCAGACGCTCCGTTCTTATCATCGGGGCCTTTCCTTTCTCAAGTTCTCAAAAAGTCTTCCATTTTTCTTAAAATTTCTTACATCAAACCAACCGGCAAATCCTCGCTCACTCGGTTTTCCCTCCCCCCTCTTCTTCCTTCCCGCCGGACGAAGAGGGAGAAAAAAACAGATCCGACAGCAACAAGTGCAGCTGGAGAAGCGACTACAGCTTCAACGGCACCAGGGATTCCGGCAGACTCCCTTCCAGAGTCAGCTCCATGTCCTGAAGGAACCAGCTCGAGGCACGGTACAGCTGTTCTTCGGAAGTACCCAGAATGGAAAGGGGCAGACTGTCTATCCTCAGCTGAGCCCTGCCGTCCAGAGGGCCGAACACCCGGAGCAGATCCTCCCCTTCAAATACAAATGTATTCCCTCCCGCGTCACGGCCGTCAAGATAGCGCGGATCATTTTTCTCCTGCTGTGCCTCCTCACCCGGGGTCTCCTTCCCGGAGAGACGGAGACTCGGCACCAGGCGCACACCGCCGCCATGGGAATATTTCAGCTTCACCGTGATCCGTTCCGGACGGAATCCCGTCATCAGCCAGGAAGGAAGAGCAAATCCGATTTCATAGGAGAATCCCAGCTGGCAGGGCATGTCCGGATCCGGAACAATGCGGTTGGCTTTGATCACTCTCCCTGAAATCGTGTCCGCGGGAAAGAGCAGAATTCCCTTGCCCGGAATACGCACTCTGTTCTGCTCCGCTGTAACCTTCGCGGGAACGACAAGAATGCGCTTGCCCTGCAGAAGCGGTTCTCCATCCGCCTTCAATCCGGAATCGGAATCCCCGAGCTGGGTCAGAAAGGCCAGATACGGGATTTCCCTGGAAAAGCCCGCCGCCATGGCTTCCCGCACGCTTTTGAGAAGCGTGTCGTTGAACACGGGTTCGCCGGAAGCAAGGACATAACTGCCGGAAGAATCCTTTTCCAGAGGAACGGTCCCCCCAGGAAAGACCGCGAAAGCCGACTCGCAGACCCAGTCTCCGGGAGCCTTCCACGGTTTCAGGGACCATCCTTCCTCCGTCAGCAGAAGTTCAGGAGACTCCCCTTCCGAAAACGCCCCTTCCCCCGATACAAACGAAGGCGCACTGAAAAACATGAACTGACGGCTCGTCCGGGATGGAATGTTCAGTCCGTGAATGGATGGCTTCCCCGAATCCCCGGTCCGGAACTCCGCGGGGGAAGCAGTCTGAATGGAAGGGCCGTGACTGAACCCCCCCTCCCCTCCCGCCGTCCCGAGCTCGCTTCCATAAGGAGTGTAGGACGCCGCTCCATTTTCTCCGCCCCCCCCATAAGAAGCGGGAGATCCGCCGTACGACGCTCCGAAAAGCGCCGCTAAATACCCCGGTCCCTCCGGAGGAATCAGCATGAAACTGCCGCGTTCGCCTTCCGCGGCGATATCGACCTCCCGCGCGCCGGAAGCGAAATATGAAACGTAACTTTCCGTCAGCGGAACAGGCGAAAGATTCCGGATCTGAATATCCGCAAGCAGCGATTCCCTGACCCCCACGGTTTCCCCGGCTTTCCGGAGAATGTGTCCCGTCATCAGTACGGCGCAGAGCCCCGCAGCCAGCCAGGAAAGCCCCGCACGCTTGAAAAGCGCCCCCGCCAGCAGAATCACGCCGATCAGCAGCAGATACAGAAAAAGCAGTCGGCGCACAACCGAAATCCGCGGAACGGAAAAACCCGTAAGTTTGTCCAGGGGCTCAACAAAGGAATTCCGTTCCGAATCGAAGTCCTGGCCGGCAAACAGGTACTTCAAAAGATTCTCCCAGGTGGCGCGGTCCGCTGAAAAATGCGTCTCCGACGGCGCGAAGGCAATCATTTTCACCGTACCCAGACCAAATGCGGATTCCCGGATCAGCGGCGCCGCATCCTGAGTCAGAAGGGTCACCCCCCTTCCCTTCGGCACGGAATCCAGGAAACGGACCCGCACTCCGGGGGGAAAGCCCTGAAAGTCCGGAAACAGTTCCTTCAAAGCCGGGATTTCCTCCGTCTCCCGCACACGGAGAGGTTCGACGGAAAGAAGCGCATTCAGCGGAGTCCCGGCCGCCTTGAGAATCGTGTCGGGATCCGCAAACAGTAGACGCCCTCCGTTCGCGACATATTCCAATATGGCGGCATACACATCAGAATGGAATCTGGAGAAGTCCGGTTTGTAAACGATCAGCGCACGGTAATGTTCCAGCAGATTCCTGTCCACCGGCAGCGTGTGCGAAGAAAAGACCGTGGAGTAGAGTTTCCCTTTGAAGCCGGGCAGCTGGACAAACGCGCCCATGGATTCATCCCCGTCGTTCAGAATCGCGACCTGGGATTCTCTCGGACTGAGCAGGCGGATGTTGTATTCGCTTTCCTGGGAAAAAGGCAGGCGGTTCCCGTCAACAAACACCTCCGCATTGAATTTTTCGGAATTTTCAATCAGGAGCGGCATTTTATAGTCCACCACGGTCCGGGGGGGGATTTTCATGGTGCGGGAAAAAACATTCAGTTGCGGCGCCCCGTCCTGCGCGACCGAACGGACCACCACTTCATGCGCCCTGTCCCCGCTGTTTTCCACATGGCATTCAAAATTTCCCCATGCGTAACGGGACATGCGGAGCGTGAGTCCGGAACTGATCCTTGCGCGGGTGACACTCACATCCGCCGAATGCAGCGGCAATGGACTCCAGACGGAAAGGAAAAGCATCAGGAGAATTCCCCCCGCACCCCCTGCGGACACCCGGGGAAAGCAGAAAAAAAAGAAAGAACGGGAGCACCGGGAAACAAGAAGAAGAAGAAAACGGAGAAAAGCAGAACAGGATGAACCTGATGAGGGGGATGACGACGACTGCGGCGTTTTGATTATCACGGCTCAGACTCTCCAATCAGCTGCAAGATCAATAAACAGACAGCGTTCCAAATTTCAGGGAGAAGAAAAAAATATCCCGCGGCCCGGCGGTTTCCCGGCAGGGACGGCCCACATTTCACACAATATAACTCTCCTTTCCGACATTGCCAGTATTTTTCATCATTTTATCACTATACTCCTTTGATAGTTTTCATTTCCGGGTGTATCGTAAATGGATAAAAATTTCGGAATCTCATTTGGACAAGGACAGGACAAAATGTCAAAATTTCCCATTGAAACACTCAGGCACAGTGCGGCCCACGTGATGGCTGCCGCGGTTCAGGAACTCTATCCGGATGCGAAATTCGATATCGGCCCCGCCACGGAGGACGGATTCTATTATGACTTCGATCTTTCCACCCGGCTCAGCGCGGAGGATCTGGAGAAAATCGAAGAGAAAATCGCGGAAATCGCAGCAAGGAAACTTCCGTTTGAAAGAATCGAAGTCCCGCGCGCGGAAGCACAGAAGCTCCTGGAAGACAAACAGCAGCCGTATAAGCTCGAACGTCTGGCGGATATTCCCGAAGGGGAAGTCATCAGCATGTACCGCTGCGGAGATTTTCTGGATCTCTGCCGCGGTCCGCATGTGGACAACACGTCCGAAATCGGCGCGGTCAAACTTCTGAGCGTTGCGGGTTCCTATTACCGCGGCAATGAAAAGAATCCCATGCTCCAGCGCATTTACGGGACGGCGTTTCCGGACAGGAAGGAGCTCAAGGCGTATCTTGTCCGCATGGAAGAGGCAAAGAAACGCGATCACCGCAGACTCGGGAAGGACCTGGATCTGTTCAGTATTTCGGAAACCGTCGGTCCCGGGCTCGTGCTCTGGCATCCGAAAGGCGCCTTCATCCGCAATGTGATTGAAAGCTACTGGAGAGCGGAGCACCTTGCGAACGGATACGATCTGCTGTACACGCCGCATATCGGGCGCAGCCAGCTCTGGGAAACCAGCGGGCACCTCGGGTTCTACCGGGAAAGCATGTATTCTTCGATGCAGATCGACGAAATTGATTATTATGTCAAACCGATGAACTGCCCGTTCCATATCGAGATCTACAAGAGCCGGATCCGCTCGTACCGTGAACTCCCGCTGCGCTGGGCGGAACTCGGGACGGTCTACCGCTATGAGAAAAGCGGCGTTCTCCACGGACTGCTCCGCGTCCGGGGCTTCACGCAGGATGATGCGCACATCATCTGCACCCCGGAACAGATTGAAAGTGAAATTGAGGAAGTGCTCCGTTTCTGTCTGAAGATCTGGAAGACCTTCGGGTTCAAGGAGATCAAGGCGTATCTTTCGACGCGTCCTGAGAAGGCGGTCGGGGATCCTGCGCGCTGGGAACAGGCGCAGTCCTCACTGGAGAACGCCATCCGCAGCAGCGGGCTGGCGTATGAAGTCGACGAGGGAGGCGGAGCCTTCTACGGGCCGAAAATCGACCTGAAAATCAAGGACGCGATCGGACGTGAATGGCAGACATCGACCATTCAGTTCGACTTCAATCTTCCCGAACGCTTCAAACTCTATTATGTCGGTGCGGACGGTCAGCATCATCAGCCGTACATGGTTCACCGGGCGCTGTTCGGCTCCCTGGAGCGCTTTTTCGGGATACTGGTGGAGCATTATGCGGGGGCGTTTCCGCTCTGGCTGGCTCCGGAACAGGTTCGCTTCATTCCGATTACGGAGCGTCAGCACGAATACTGTCTGAAAGCGGCGGCGGAGCTTCGGAAAGCAGGCTTCCAGGTGGAATGCGACATCCGGAGCGAAAGCATGGGAGCCAAGATCAAGGATGCACGGAACCAGCGCATTCCCTTTCTTGCGGTTGCGGGAGACCGGGAAATGGAAACGGGAAGCTTCGCCATCCGTTCGAGGAGAGAAGACCAGCTTGGACAGATGACGCTGGAAAGTTTTATCAAAAAACTTCAGGAAGAACTTGAAAAGCGTCTTTGACGCATTATCTTAATGCCTCATTCTCCGCAGGATGTCGGAGAGGGCGGTCTGCGGGCCGCCTTCAGCAACAGAGCATAAAAAAATGGAGGGCGCGATCATCGCCAAGTTGCTCAAATCGAATGATAAGGTGTACGCCGAGCGCAATCTTCTCGTAATAGGTGCGAACGGCGAACAGCTCGGTGTGCTCAAACTTGCGGCGGCCTGTCAGGCGGCAAGGGATGCGAAACTGGATCTGGTGCTGGTTGCGGAGACGAGCGATCCGCCGGTCTGCAAAATCATGGACTTCGGCAAACTCTGCTATGAGCAGAAGAAGAAGCTGAAGGATCAGAAGAAAAACCAGTCTGCGCAGAAGGTGAAGGAAATCAAATTCCGTCTGCATATCGACACCCATGATTATTCCTTCAAGATCAAGCACGGGATCGAGTTTCTGCAGAGCGGCTGCAAACTCAAGATCACGCTGACTTTCAAAGGACGCGAAATGGCCCACACGGAAATGGGTTATGAACTGATCAATAAAATCATCGAGGATCTGAAAGAGGACGGTGTTGTGGACAGTCCTCCGAAACTTCTCGGCAAAAGCATATGTCTGTCCCTCAATCCGAAGGGCAGCCACTGAGGGCGGCCGGCATCTGCCCCCCCGGAGGAAGAACCCAGTAACAGAAGGAGACGAAACGATGCCTAAAATGAAAACGAGGAAGTCGATCGCCAAGCGCGTGAAGCGGACCGCAAGCGGCCAGTACAAGTTCAGCAAGCCCGGACGCAGGCACCTGATGACCGGCAAGGGCGGCAAAAGGAAACGCCAGCTCAGAAAAGACGGGGTTCTGTCCGCCGGCCAGGAACAGAGACTCAAGAAAGCTCTGCCTTACGGCTGAAACAATCAACAGCGCTAATTCGGGAGATCATTTGAAATGAGAGTCACAGCCGCAGTTCCTTCGAGAAAACGCCGCAAACGGGCATTGGAAAGAGCCAAAGGTTTTTACGGTGCGAGCAGCAAGAGAATCCGTACCGTTTATGACGCCATAGACAAGGCGGATGCCCATGCCTATGTCGGCCGCAAACAGAAAAAACGCCAGTACAGAAGACTCTGGACAGTCAGGATCAATGCCGCCTGCCGTCTTCAGGGCTTTTCCTACAGCAAAATGATGAACGGTTTGAAGAAAGCCGGGATTCAGGTCAACAGGAAAGTGCTTGCGGATCTTGCGGTACAGGATCCGGCCGCCTTTACGGCTTTGCTTGAAAAAGCCAAAGCCGCCTGCTGAATCCGTTGACCGGAACTGGAATTGTTCCCCTGCGCGGGCCGACTTTGAAGGGTTGGTCCGCGTTTTTTTTTATGGTGATACGGTGAAACACATTGACAGGAAGAATCTTTCATTGTCTTCTGCCCGGGACAAAGGGAGAGAAGAGGCAAAAAAGCGGAAGAAGGAGAAACGACCGCTTTGTCAAGGACTTTCCTCCCGCGTCCGGCATCGTCATCATGATTCACCGCTGATCCGCAGCCGTTGACCACAGCCAAGGAGATAATGGAAGATGCTCGAAGAACTTCTGAGCCGATTGAAAGAAATCACGGCGGAGGCGGAAGCCGCATTGAACGCGGCGAAAACCGAAGCGGATGTTGAAGGAGTGAAGAACCGGACCATCGGCAGGAACGGAGCCGTTACGGCGCTGTCGCCGATGATGGGGAAACTCCCTGCGGAGGACAAACGGGAAGCAGGGAAAGCCTTCAATGAAACGAAAACCTTTCTGCTGAATGCCCTGGAAGAGGCGCGGAAACGCTTTCAGGCCGAAGGGAAGGCCGGGGAACACATCGATGTGACTCTGCCAGGACGCAGATGGCCGATCGGACACAAACACCCTGTCAGCCAGGCCATCGACGAATGCTGTGAAATCTTCCGGCGGATGGGCTTCATCGCAGTCAGCGGACCGGAGCTGGAAACGGTATGGAACAACTTCGACGCGCTGAACGCACCGCTGAACCATCCCTCCCGCGATCCGCAGGACACGTTTTATCTTCCGGACGGGCGTCTTCTCCGCACCCACACCTCTCCCGTGCAGATCCGGACCATGATGAGCCGGAAGCCACCGGTGCGGATTGTCTCCCCCGGGCGCTGTTACCGGCGGGATACTCCGGATGCGACACACGGAGTCCATTTTCACCAGATTGAAGGTCTGTATATCGACAAGGATGTGTCTCTTGCGGATCTGAAGAGCACGCTGATTCAGTTTGCTTCCGAATATTTCGGGCAGAAACTCAACGTGCGGATGCGCCCGCACTTTTTCCCGTTCACGGAACCGAGTGTGGAATGCGACTTTTCCTGTGTGATGTGCGGCGGACGCGGCTGCCGCGTGTGCAAGAATTCAGGCTGGCTGGAAATTGCGGGTGCCGGGATGGTGAATCCGAAGGTGCTGCAGAACGTGGGATATGATCCGGAATCGGTGCAGGGATTTGCCTTCGGGTTCGGTCTGGAGCGTCTGGCCATGCTCAAACACAGGATCAACGATCTGCGGATCTTCTCGGAAAACGATCTGCGTTTTCTGAAACAGTTCTGAGCAGGTGTTTTCATTCGCCGGAAAATCAAGGAAATCATCAAAAAAAACAATTCCAGCAGAAAGGTTTTGATCTGATATGAAACTCTCACTGGACTGGCTGAGCCAATATGTGGAATTCAAACTTTCCCCCCGAGAGCTGGCGGATACGCTGACGATGGCCGGACTTGAGGTGGAGGAAATGGAAACTGTCGGAGCCGTTCCCGACGGAGTCGTCACGGCGAAGATACTTTCCCGCCGGAAGCATGAGAATTCCGACCATCTTTCCATCTGTGAAGTGGACAACGGGTCTGAAGTGCTTCAAATTGTCTGCGGCGCACCGAACTGCGATGCGGGGAACATCGTGCCCCTGGCCATGATCGGGACCGTCTTCCAGGACGGTGACGGGCAGTTCACCATTAAAAAGGGGAAGATCCGCGGAGTGGAATCCTTCGGGATGATGTGCTCCGCGCGCGAACTCGGACTCGGAAACGATCATTCGGGGCTGATGATTCTTCCTCCGGAAACGAAACTCGGACTTCCGATGAAGGAACTGGTGAAGGCGGATACCGTCTATACGGTGGAAATCACGCCGAACCGTCCGGACTGGCTTTCGCACTGGGGCGTGGCGAGAGACGTCTCGGCGCTCTGCGGCGGAGAACTCCGCTTCCCGGATTTTTCGGAGACGGCAAAGCTGGATGCACCGAAAACGGATCTGGTTACAGTGGAGGCCTGTGATCTCTGTCCGCAATACACGGGAAGAGTCATCCGCGGAGTGAAGGTCGGGGAGAGTCCGGAATGGATGAAGAAGGCGCTGAACGCTGTGGGGATCCGTCCGATCAACAACATTGTCGATATCACGAACTATGTCATGATGGAGCTGGGGGTGCCGCTGCATGCGTTTGACAGACGTTTCCTGAAAGACGGGAAAATCGTGGTCCGCCGCGCAAAGGACACGGAAAGCATTGTCGCGCTCGACGGAAAAACCTATCCTCTCAGTTCCGCGATGCTGGTCATTGCGGACACGGAAAAACCCGTTGCCATCGCGGGAGTCATGGGCGGAGAATATTCCGGCATTCTGCCCGACACAACGGAAGTGGTTCTGGAAAGCGCCTTCTTTGACCCGGCCTCCATCCGGGCGACCTCGAAAAAACTCGGTCTTTCCAGCGACGCCTCCTATCGTTATGAGCGCGGTGTGGATCCGGAAATGGTCATTCCCGCCGGCCTCCGGGCTCTGCAGCTCATTCTGGAACTCGCCGGGGGTGACTATACCGCATATGGAGAGGCCGGAGCGGAGGAAAAAGCTCCGCCGCGCAGAATCAAAGCCGAATTCAAGCGCATCCGCAGTCTTCTCGGAATGGATGTGACCAACAGGGAGATCATCCATATTCTTGCGGGACTGGGCTTCCTGCCGTCGGAACCGACGGAGGAATCCTGTGTGTTCACGGTGCCCTCCTGGCGCGCCGCGGATGTCTCGGGAGTCGCGGATCTGGCAGAAGAGGTCGCACGCATTCACGGGCTGGACAAGCTGCCGGATCTGCCCATCCGCGCCATTCACGCCGATTTCGCCGATGATGCCTGCAGCATCTTTCAGAAACTGCGCGGGCAGCTCACCGCGGCCGGACTCGATGAATGCGTCAGCAACAGCATGATGGATGAAAAATCCGCCACGCAGGACGGATTCTTCCAGGCTCAGGATCTGATCCGCATGAACAATCCCATCAGTCTGGATCTTGCTGTCATGCGGCCCTCGCTGCTGCCGGGAATGCTTGCAAACATCAAGCGCAACATTGCAAGAAAGAATACCGATCTGGCTCTCTTTGAAATCGGACGCGTTTTCTGTGCCGATTCCGGAAAATTCCCCGAGGAGCGCGACGAACTGGTCATCGCACTCACCGGACGCCGCCATCCCGAACGCTTTTCCGCCGAGCGAAGCGAACTCATGGATTTCTTCGACCTCAAGGGAATTCTGGAATCCGTCGCGGAGATCCGCAGACTTGAAAATGTGACGTTCGCTCCCGCTGAGGATCCGCGCTTTGTCAAAGGCGCCTGTGCCGAACTCCTGATCGACGGAAAACGCGCCGGCTTCCTCGGCGAAATCGCAGACTCTCTTTCCAGGGGAATGCATTTGCAGACTCCCCTTTACATCGCCGTCATTCAGTTGCCGGCTCTCCTCAATGCAAAGGAAAAATCGGCCTATTATCTGCCGATTTCGCAGTTCCCGGCAACCACGCGGGATGTGGCTTTCCTGGCTCCGCTTTCCATGGAAAACAAAACGGTCATCGACTTCATCAGAAAGGCGCATCTGCCGAATCTCGAATCCGTCGAACTCTTTGACATCTTTGCCGATTCCTCGCTCGGAAAAGACAGAAAAAGCATGGCCTACACCCTGATCTTCCGTTCCCCGGAGCGCACACTCACGGATGCGGAAGTCAACAAAGCTCATGAAAAACTCAGGGCCAAGCTGCAGAAGGAGCTCGGTGTGGAACTGCGCTGAAGGAATCACTCCCCTGAAAGAGGAGCGGATTCAGAGTCTTCCGCCGCCGGGAATCCTCCCGGCGGCGTTTCTTTTTCCATGCACTCCTTCTGATTTCTGAGTTCCTGAGTTTCAGAGTTTCAGAGTTTCAGAGTTTCAGAAAAGAAAAGGATCAAGATAAAGACCGGAATCTGCAAAAAGAAAACGAAATAGAAAAGAAAGCAAAAAAGAAAAAAAGAAAAAAGGAAGGAAGATACGGGAAACACCGTCCCGCAGCGAAGAGGGAAATCTCTTTGAGCGGGCGGCCGCGCGCACACGCCGCCTTTCATTTCTTCCATGCTTCCCTTGCGGTTTAGTTTTTCCCCATCTTGCCTCCCCGTCATCTCTCTCATCTCTGTCAAGCTCTCCCGCCGCCATGCAGTACGGCGGGGGGGGAGCTTGAAATGGATGAAAGAAAGAGAGAGAAAGAAAAAAATCATTCTCTCATGGGAAAGATGTTTTATGCAAGTTCTTTCAGCAGCAGGGCGTCAAAGGGGGGAACGACGACGGTGTTTCCGCTGATGTACCCCATGGGATGAAGGAGCTCTTCGACCTGCTTTTCCCTGAGCCCGATTTCGGAAAGATTGATACTCATTTCGGAATCGGAGTCATTCACGACGGCGACTGCTTTGCATCCGTCGACAGTGCCCGTGAAGATCTTTGCCCAGACACACAGATCCCATTGGAGCGGCATGACATTTCTCATGCGGTATTTTGCTCCGCGCCCGAGGAGTTCGATGCGTTCAGGCTCCATTACGGCGAGATTGTCGCTGGTGATGGCGATTCCGGTCAGGATGCCGCCGAGGACGGAAATGCGGGATTCGCCGAGTGTCTGGGTGCCGCGGTCCGAACGCGCGATCAGGACGTCGGGATCCGCGCGGAAAAGACGGTCGAACATCCACCAGCGCGACTCCAGCATGTGCCAGACATTGAGGATCGGTCTTCGGGAAGCATGAGTGTCACACGTCACTCTGGCGGAGTCGATGTATCCGAGACAGGCCATGAAGGGCGGACAGCACCCCAGAATCGTGGAATCCGGAACCGCCTCGCGGATGGTTTTCATTCCCAGACGAAACGCGCTCACGGCGGTGGCGGTCGGATCGCTGCGTTTTCCTTCCATCAGCCCGAAACTGAGACCGTCGAGCTTGAAATAGGAATATCCCCAGGAACGGAGGGTCTTGAAGATTCCGGCGAGGTGTTCACGGACCGCGGGCTGCGTTGTGTCAAGACACGCCCACAGATGATCGGGTGCCGGCGACCAGCCGAGACTCACCTTGGGTTCTCCATTCTCATCCTTGACAAACCAGTCCCGATGTTCGCGGAAGACGCGGCTCGCCGTGGAAGCCTGAAACGGCATAAGCCAGATCCCCGCACGCATTCCCCCGGCAATCGCTTTCCCTGCAATTTCGCTGAGCGGGGTGGGCCAGGAGGGATCCTGATCCAGCCAATCGCCCTGGAAGGTCTGATAGCCGTCATCGATCTGTGCGATCCCGGCGCAAAAGGGAGAAGAGCGTTTAGCGCTCAGGGCGTCCACGTTGTCGAGAAAATTCTTTTCCGTCACATCTGCGTAATAATAATACCAGGAGCAGTAACCCGTCAGATTTTTCGAGGTGTCGAAATCGGGAACGTTCATTTTCCGTTTCACGGTTTCGGCATATTGAATGAGCAGTTCCCGCCAGTCGGGGCCTTCCAGAACGATGACTTCCTCCGGAGTTTCACCCTCCATGATATCGGGCTGACGCATGAGAATCGAATGTTGAAGTCCGGCTCGTTTGATGAGGGAAAAATAGGTGAGGGAGCGGAATGCCGTCACTGCGCCGGCAAGAAGGTATTTCTTTTCCTTCGGGCTTCCCACAACGATGACATCCTGGCTGGAAAAATCCCCTTCCGACATATGAGGATCGAAAATCGCGCACGGTTCGAGCATCATGCTCATATTATTGGCTTCTCTGTACATGAAATTGGAACCCGGAGGCATATCGAGTTTCCATTCTCTCCGGTAACAGTTCTTTTCCTTTTCCCAGGATGCACAGTTCATCAGTCAACTCCTTGATTCTTGGTTTTCATTTCCGTATTTCGGAATTTCCGGCTTTGAATGAAGTAATGTATCCCGGGGGAAAGTTTTTGACAAACAGAAAAGCTCTGCTTTCAGCTTCCTCGACAAAAAAATACGGCAGGCAATGTCTGCCGGGTGCCGGCGATGCAGCGTGAACCGAGGAGTATGAGGGCGAGAAGCCCTCATGCTTTTTTATTTTTTTATTTTATTTTCTTTGCCTCTGGCGGCCAGCGTTTCGCCGCTGGACCACGACAAGGTCACGGACCTTGACCGCGAGAAAAATGCTAACCGCATTTTTCCGTAGCTTTTTGCTTCGCAATATTTTTATTTCTTTTGCCTCCGGCGGCCAGCGTTTCGCCGCTGGACTACGACAAGGTCACGGACCTTGACCGCGAGAAAAATGCTAACCGCATTTTTCCGTAGCTTTTTGCTTCGCAATATTTTTATTTCTTTTGCCTCCGGCGGCCAGCGTTTCGCCGCTGGACCACGACAAGGTCACAGACCTTGACCGCGAGAAAAATGCTAACCGCATTTTTCCGTTCTTTGACAAGCCTTCCTCCAAGGGAAAGAAAAACAGATTTTTTCAACGTTTTGATTTGCTTTCCACACTTCCATGGCTATATTAGAGCAGTTGTCCGGTCTGAAAAGGCCTCATAACGGTATGGTGTGGTACTCGAATGGCTAAGGGGACGGTCTGCAAAACCGTATTGTGTGGGTTCGATTCCCACCCACACCTCCAATTTTCCCTCCTGTCCGGATCAATAGATTTTCCACAGCTTTTCCCTAATGTGTGTTTTCCCAGAATAAAACAAATCTTCTCCGCTGTCTCATTTACCCTTTTCCGTTTCCCCGGGAAAAATAAAGGGACTCCCGCCAGAGAAAGAAAGATTCAAAAGAACCCTCCCGAAGGGAAAAAACACATCGGACATCTTGAAAAATGCCCCGGAAGGGAATAAATTCCATTCCCAGGTAAGAACAAACACCGTTCCCAGCGGCAGGAAAAATGCAGACCAGTCTCTGCCCTCCCCAGCACAGATGATATTCAAAAATAAAATAACAGAATGAAAATTGTCAATTTCGGCTCTCTGAATCTGGATCATGTATACAGAGTGAAACACTTTGTCCGTCCGGGCGAAACACTGACGGCGGAATCGCTCCAGCGTTTTCGCGGGGGCAAAGGTGCCAATCAGTCCATCGCCCTGGCCCGTGCAGGAGTCAAAAAACTCTGCCACGCCGGATGCATCGGAAAAGACGGAATCCAGATGAAGGAAACTCTGGAGAAAGAAGGGGTGGACTGCCGTTTCCTCTTCGTCTCCGAACATATTCCGACAGGACATGCCGTCATCCAGGTGACGGATTCCGGAGAAAACAATATCATCCTCTTCGGCGGAGCCAACCGAGCCATCACTGTTGAAATGGTGGATCAGGTCATGGACTTCCTCGAAGAAGGGGATTATCTCGTTCTCCAGAATGAAATCAATCTCATGGACAGGATTATGACGCTTGCACACAGGAAAGGAGCCCGGATATTCCTCAATCCCGCTCCGATGAACGGGGAAATTCTCTCCTGTCCGCTGGAACTGGCAGACACCTTCATCATCAATGAAACGGAAGCCTGCGGACTGGCGGGGGAAAATACGCCCGGAGATTCTTTTTCTCCTCCTCCTCCGGAGTATCTGCTGGAAAAAATACGGAATCACTTTCCCTCCGTCTCCATTCTCCTGACTCTGGGCGAAGCCGGAGCGCTTTATTCCGGAAAGGACAGCGCTTCGTCCGGAAAAATTCTCCGTATTCCCGCCGTGAAGACCCGCGCAGTCGACACCACCGCGGCAGGAGACACCTTTACAGGATATTTCATAGCCGGACTTTTTCAGGGAATGCCGCTCCGGGATTCTCTTTCCCGCGCGGCCAGGGCTTCGGCAGCCGCAGTCTCTCGCAAAGGGGCGCAGAGTTCCATTCCCCGTCTGGCCGAACTGAAGGAAGCAGACACAACGTCCTTTTCCCCTGAAAACACGCATCATGCCTGAATCATTTGATTGAAAAAATGAAAAGGCAAGTAAGATTTTGAAACGATTCAGTGTATAGTATGATATGAATACGCGGAGAGTGTCCCCCTGCGAAAGCATCGGACACTGTGACGCATGGACAAACACAACTGGAAGGGAAAAAATTAAGGCAAGTAAGATTTTGAAACGATTCAGTGTATAGTATGATATGAATACGCGGAGAGTGTCCCCCTGCGGAAGCGTCGGACATTCTGACGCACGGACAAACACAACTGGAAGGAAAAAACCGATGAACAGAATCACACTGCTTCTGTCCGCATTCGTACTGGGAGGAGCCGCCACGCTCTCCGCAGGAGTACAGGATGAATTCAGGCAGACGTATCCGCTGGATGCGGAACGGGTCCGTGACAATGCACGGAAAGTCGCCAAGGATCTGGAAACACTGCCGGGACAATGGAAAAATGCAAAGGCCCTGTATTACGTGGTTCCGCCGATGAGCGACATCCCACGACTGCCGGACTGCTATCCCGATGACGGCATCCCTGCCGGCACTTTGAACCTGATCGCCGCCAAAGGAGAATACGAACCCGTCTCTCTCGTCTTCTTCCCGCGCGAAAACGTGGACAGCTTCCTCCTCAAGGCGACGGATCTGAAAAATGCAAAGGGACAGACCATCCCAGCCTCCGCTCTTGATCTGAAACTGATCAAAATCTGGTATCAGAGCGGCGCCGCGTGGTACGGATATTTTGCAGATGCACTGGGACGCAGACTCTGTCCGGAACTGCTTGTCAATGATGAAAATCTTGTCCGTGTCGATTCCTCCACCAAAGACAATTACGTCCGTTACAGCAACGAGGACGGCTCTCAGTCCTGGCAGTGGATGAGCGCCGATTTCTCCACGGTCAACTACTCCTTTGACAATCAGGCTCAGCAGGGCCTGATCGCCGATGCAAAAACCCTTCAGCCCGTGGTTCTGAACAAGGACGAATTCAAACAGTTTTTCGTCACAGTCCATGTCCCTGAAAATGCGGCGGAAGGTCTTTACAGCGGCGAGATCGAAATGATTGCCGACGGGCGGAAAATCGCTTCCGTCCCGCTCCAGCTCCGGGTGCTTCCCTTTGCCCTCCCCCAGCCGAAGACAAACTACAATCAGGACAAGGGCTTTTATCTCTGTTTTTACGGCACCGGCACGCGCAATCCGGCAATCCTTCAGAATCTGGCGGCACACAACGCGCTCAACCCGATGGGATTCCCGAAAATCAACGTATTTGACCCGGATGAATTCAGAAAAGATATTGAACTGGCGAAAAAATACGGTCTGAACACCAGGCCGATCTTTTCCGGTTCCGCCGGCGTCGGAATCCGGACGCAGAACCCGCCCACGGAAGCGGATAAGAGAACTCTCGACGTCCTGCAGAACACCATCGCAAAAACCGCGGAACTCACAAAGAAGGAACTCGGACACACCGATTTCTACAGTTACGGAGTCGACGAGGGCGGCCCCGCCACCATCCGTCTGGAACGCAACGCCTGGGAAATCGCCCACAAGGCGGGCGGCAAGGTCATGGTCACGAGTTATGCCTGGCGCGAACTGCTCTTCGCCCTGGATTTTCTGATCATCCCCGGCGTCCCGACCGAACAGCGGATCAAGGAAGTGGACCTCTTCCACGCCTCCAATCCGGACGCCCTGACCGGATGGTATGCCAATCCCCACACCGGTCCCGAAAACCCGAACTATTTCCGCCGCATTCACGGCATGATGGCCTACAAGGGCAATTACGACGTCTCCAGCAACTACTGCTGGTGGCGCAACAACTGGAACGACATGGCCACACCTTATGAAAACAACCTCCGCAATCTCGTGACCGTCTACGGCACCCGCGACGGCGTCCTCGACACCCTCGCCTGGGAAGGCATCCGCGAAGGCCTTGACGACATCCGCTACAGCACTCTCGCCAAGGATCTCGCACTCAAGGCCTCCCGCAGCAGCAACGGAGAAGTCCAGCTTCTCGGCCGGCGCGTCCTCAGCTTCCTCACGTACTGGGATGCCGGCCATGCCGACCTCGACGCATACCGTCTCGAATGCATCCGCTACATCCTCCAACTCAGCAACGCTCTGAAGGGAGACAAATAATGACACTCCATTCCACCATCTCCACCACCGCCCCGATTCTGCCCGCCTTCGTTCTGCTGGCCGCCTCCTGGGCATTCACGCCCATGGCTCTCCATGCCCAGAACACCGCGGCCGCTCCAGCCAAGAATGCGCCGAAAACGGCCGAAGCCGTTTCCGTTCTCACGAGAGATCAGTTCAATGCACTGGTCAAAGACGCAGATGATCTCTGGAGACGCTACAAATGGAAAGAGGCCCTTCCCCTCTACCAGAAAATCTACCAGGAAAATGAAGCCCGACTCAGTGACAACGACCGCCTGACCATGCTCGAAAAATTCCTCCTCGGTACTTCCGGTGATGAATACAAAAAAATGAAGACTCTCTTCGATCAGGCGCCTCTTCAGAATCCATCTGCAAAAGTCGGTAAAGCATGGCAGCTCATCCGCTCCATGAACTATCACAAGATGCTGGACAAATCCGAAGCTCTCTATCAGGAATACAAAGACCGTTTCAATTACAGTCAGAATCTTTCCTCCATGAGTTCCATCGGACTCGCAGCCGCGGCGGTGGATTCCGATCTCAAGCGTTTCCAGAAGTATTTTGACGGAATCAGAAATTACAAGGCTCCCGCCCCTCCTGCCCCCGCCTCCGGGAAAGCCCCGGACAAAGCTGCAGCTGAAAAACTGCTCCAGCAGGTCGAAACCCAGAAAAAGCGCGAACTGGTCGGCATGATCCAGAAGATGATTGAAATCAATCTGGAAGAAGGAATCCGGCTCTTTGAGTCCAACAGAAACCTTCTGGACCAGACGGCCATGGCGGGAATTTACAAGAATCTCCTCAATACCGCAGTCAAAAACGACGACCGCGCCTTTTTCGACAAGCAGCTCGCCCTTCTGCAGGCCATGCCGCTTTCCAACGACAAAATCAACGCCCTCTGCGCCGTGGCGGAAGAACTCAAGAGAAAAGGCTCCATGGACCTTGCAGACGGACTCATGACCGGACTCCTGGCACAGAAGGATCTGACCCCGGAACAGAAAATCCGCGTCATGCACCATCGGCTCTATCTTTACAGAGACGGGCTGGGATTCCATTACGGTTTCCACACTCCGGATGCTTATCCGAAATGGAAAAAACTTTCCCTGGAACTTCTGAAAACGCAGGAAGCCCTCCAGCCCGGCAAACCCAACAGGCAGATCCTGACGGACATCTTCCGTATGGCATACGATTTCGGCGATTACGCCTATGCCCAGGAACAGCTTGACTCCCTCCTCAAAATCGCCCCCGGAGACAGAAACATTCTGGATTACGCCATCAACAACGCTCTCCGCAGGAAAGACTTCAAAGCCGCGGAGGCCTGTTGTTCAAGCATCCTCGAAGACAAACGTCTCAATCAGGATCAGCGCGAATTCTACACCACGCTCCTGTATTTTCTCCAGGGCGGCGACTGCAAAGGATTCGATGCAAAATTCGCTGACCAGAAGTATTCTTCCGAAAAGAAACTCTCCTTGCTCCGGAAAATCAGCCAGCGTTATTTCCAGGGTAAACGTTTTGAAGAGGCGCGCGCTGTCACGGACTACATCAATTCCACGATGTTCAAAGCTCCCCGCACCGATCTCACCTATTCCGTAAAGTATGTGAAGAACGCTCCCATGACCGCCGAAGCCTGGGCGAAGTCGCCCTTCTACGGGAAATGGGAGCTGATGGAAACGCGTTTCATTCCTTATGGGAACGGTTACAACCTCGACCATAAGACGGATGTCAAATTCCATCTGAAAGACGCGCCCGAAATTCCGCTCGATCCCGCCAGAATGACTGGCATTCACATGATCTTCGATGAAGAGGGATTCCATATTTTCATCCAGGGGCAAGTCCCGAACATCCAGGATGTGAAACTGGGCAAGGACTTCGCGGAAAGCCTTGAAATGCTTCTCCGTCCCGGACAGGACAAGGCCTACCATTCCTGGTATCTGGAACGCATTCCAGCGAATGCGGATCCCCATCAGGTCAACTGGGCGACTCCGTCCCGGAACTACCGGAACACCTATGAAATGCTCAAGTGCGACACGACCCTCACAAATGACGGATATGTCGCACACACCTTCATTCCATGGCTTTCTGTCTATGACCGTCTTCCGGTCGACGGAAATGTCTGGTGTTTCGGCGTTCAGGCCTGGAAAGCGAACAGAACCATCTCCGGTCTTGTCCATGAACTTGAACGAGCGCTGAAACTCCGTTTTGAGTTCACTCCGAAGCAGTTGACCGACCTCAAGCGCAATCTTGCCATTGCGGCGTTCAACCGTTACAATGCCGTCAGGAGGAACGAAGGCGCCTTTATTCAGACCTGGAACGACCCTCTCCTCGGCGATCCCGAATTTTACAAAGCGGAACTTGCCCCGCTTCTGGAAGAACTGGACAAGGCGGGAGAACAGCTTCTGGCTCCCGCTCCGGATTCGCAGATCGACGAGATTTATGCCAAATACGTTCCTCTCTGGGCGGAAATCCAGTATGAGGTTGCCGACAGACGCAGCAAGTGGCTTCGGGACAGCCTTATGAAATAAATCTCTTCCCTCAGAAAAGTAAAAGACAAGCAGTCTCCCGACAGATTAGACTGTCGGGAGACTCCATATCAAAATTCGTCAGAGGAACTCTTCCTCAGGCCGCCGTACAGGCGGCCTTTTTTTTGAATTCCAGATCAGAGGACAATTGAAAACTCTTCGTCGTTCTCATCTTGAAAGTTGGTTCAGCGGCAGAAACTGAGTTTGTGATATCTCTGATCACCCATAGAAAAATATCACATAACATGGGGAAGACACACTGCCATTTTCAGAAAGCAAATCTCACAGAGGGACGGGGGGGTTCCTAGATTCCAATTCCTTCCCGGGAATTTTCAACACCTTTTAAGGCATATGATATCGTATATATATCAGGTGATAAGCCTGCGGGTGTCTTCCCCAAAAAATTACAACACGGTCTCCCGGCTTGAAGGAGAGACATCAATGAAAGTGAAAAGACTGCATCACATCTTGAAAAAAACAGATAAAAGAATATAGTACTCAATACATTGTATATCCATCGTATCCTGCTGTGATCGGGATGAGAGTTGTCTTGCTGAAACCACTTTCCATTTTGTCATATCATGTCATGGGGAAAAGATTGCTTTAACCGACCTGTCTGGAAATGATCATTTTCATTTTTCATCTAAAAAAGTCTACAAAAGTTTGATTTCTCCGGAATACGGAAGGTTTTTCTAATGCTTTTCTGTTCATATTATTTTCTTTTTCTATTTCTTCCAGTGGTTCTCATCGGCTATTATTCGCTGCTTTTCTTCAAGCTTTCAGACTGTGCTAAAATATGGCTTGTCATTGCCTCCTTGTATTTTTACAGCTTTTTTAAAATAAGCTATCTGCCGATTATGATATTTTCCATATGCATCAATTATCTGATAAGCCGCATCCTTCTAACGGGCCGGACAAATTTCCTGAGACGCTTCTCATTGATTTCCGGACTGACAATCAATCTTGGTGTGTTGTTTTACTTTAAGTACGCGGGTTTTGTCAGCTGGAATCTGAATGAACTTTTCCAGACGAACTTTCCGTTGATCGACGTCATTCTGCCCCTGGGCATCAGTTTCTACACCTTCCAGCAGTTATCTTATCTGATTGATTCTTACGGAAAGAGGACATGTCACTATAGTTTTCTGGATTATTCTCTTTTTGTGACTTTTTTCCCACAGCTGATTGCGGGTCCAATTGTTCTGGCAGAGGAAATGCTTCCTCAATTTGCGAAATCCTCACGCCAGAAGCTTAATTTTCGAAACATCAATATCGGATTGCTTTTTTTCAGTATTGGATTAGCCAAAAAAACCTTTATCGCTGATACATTGGCGGCCGTCGCAAATACCGGATTCGACACCAATACCACCTTGACTTTTTCTGAGGCATGGTTGACCACTCTCTCGTTTACTTTGCAGTTGTATTTTGATTTCAGCGGCTATTGCGATATGGCAATGGGACTGGCTAAATTTTTCAACATTGATCTGCCGATCAATTTCAATTCACCATACAAAGCATCTAATTTTCAGGATTTCTGGAGACGATGGCACATCACACTGGGCCGCTTCATGATGAATTATCTTTATATCCCATTGGGTGGAAACCGATTGGGAAACAAAAGAACTTTATTCAACCTTTTTATTGTTTTTGTGATAAGCGGAATATGGCATGGAGCGGGATGGTTGTTTCTGATATGGGGAATGCTGCATGGCGGCGGAATCCTTGTACATCGCTGGTGGAAAAACCGTCCTGCGGCACTTGCCGGCTGGAAAATTCCCCATCTGATTGCAGTTGGCATGACGTTTTTTCTTGTCAACATTCTGTGGGTTTTCTTCCGTTCGACATCCTTGGTCCGGGCAATCAGCATCCTCAAAAGCATGTTTTCATTTCAGACACCTGTAAATCTGTCCCTGGAATTCAGGTGGGGTGTACAAAACTACAGTGAAATTCATTTTTATCTGTTGCTTCTGTTATTTTCTCTGTCCCTCGCTTCTGTCTTTCTACTTCCGAACTCAAATGAAATTGTCTCTAAGACCTTGCGCCATCCTGCATTGCAAACGGCCATCACCGTGATATGCTGTGTTGCTGGTATCCTGTGCATTGACCGTGGTGTTCCGTTCCTCTATTTCAATTTTTAACCACCGGCCAGACAAATGCAGATCACCGAAAAAATATTTCCCATCGTGCAATTTGCCATTACCCTGTTCCTTATTGCCGTTTCATTATCCCTCATTATGCTTTTGAATTATAAGATAGACTATATGGGCTGGCATTCCCCCTCTTTGACAAGTGACAATATCCCTGCCCGCACTTACAATGCTGTCATTGCAAAAACAATGAAGTATAATGCTGTTATCCTGGGCTCATCCTTATCTCAGAATTTCAGGTGCAGTGAACTTGATAAGATTCAAAATGTTCAGTCGCTGAAAATGCCTTTTGAGTCTGCGCATATTTCTGAACTGCTCTTCACTCTGCGTTATGCCAATCAATTTCAGAAGATTGATCTCGTTTTATTCGACTTGAATTTCAGTATGTTTTTGCGGAAAGACCCTGTTGTTCCAATCCCGGAACGAATTTATCAGCTCGGCAGAATGGAAACATTACAGCTCTTAAAATTCTCAACTTGCTATAAATCGCTTGTATATTTATTCAAAAATTATATTCTGGGAAAAAGGGGGTCCATTTCACGTGACGAGCTGTATTCCTGGGATAAGATGCTTCCAACTGGCGAACAAATCCTGGCAAAGCGTTTATTTACCATTGATCCGGGAAAAGATCCCCAGGTCATTTTCCCCATAACAGAGCAAACCATGGCCAATGCTCAGTACAATGTTCGCACTTATCTGCTTCCTCTGCTGGAAGAAAACCAAGATAAGAAAATCTTTTTATTCTTTCCTCCATATATGATGCTGGCATATGAAAACTTCCCTCTTGAGGATATTATTTCCCTGAAAAAATATCTTGCCGAGACCATTTTACAATATCCGAATGTCCGCTTGTATGACTTCCAGACAGCCATAGAAATAACAGAAAATCCAGATAATTACAAAGATAAACTACACTATGGAACTTCTATCAACAGCTGGATGCTTGAGCAAACCACAAAAGATGAATATCTCCTCACCCAAAATAATCTGGACTCTAAAATCAATTCTTTCAAAGAGTTGATTTCCTCTTTTGACTATCAACAGCTCTGGCTGTATTTAAGAAAAATCTTCAATAAGCAGAGATAAAAAATCCCCCAGCAGTCAATTTTCTTTCAGAGATCTTCCCGTTCAGGAAGCGTTTTCAGCCATCACCGCTCAATACATACAGAACAACGAGCAAAAATGTTCTTCATGTCTCATGTCGTTCAAACACTCTGAAATGGCAAAACCTTTTCAGCATAATTCCATATCTCCATGAGTTCACATGGAGAAAGTTCTGCAACACCGTGATATTGAAAACACTCCCGCCTGCATCCTTCTTCAGAAAAATATCTCGCATCCAGTCATATTCATCCTCCCTGCCTGAATGAGAAAAAGGTGAAGCGAATGAATTTTCTGCTTTTTCCTCCCATGGCAGAAAGGATGGAAAAGGGAAGCACGCATAAACCGGAACACAGAAAATGATCTCATGGAGAAATCCCTTCTCCCTCCCAGGCAGAAGGCATCTTTTTTACAAAGCGTTTTCTTCGTTGAGACTTTGAAAAAGCGAAAAACTTCAGAATTCCAATGCCTTCCCTTTGAAAAAAATTGGAACGCTGTAAAAAGAAAAAAACGGTCTCCGGAAAATACTCTCCGGAGACCGTAACATCAGAAACCAGAGACAGCAACTTGTCTCTGTTCATCCCAAAGAAGGTTTCTTCAGATTTCCTGACCGACTGTCCAGCGGGCAAAACGTTTGATTTTCGCCTTCGGGAACAGTTTCTCGAAGCAGGACTTGTCATCATGAATCCAGGGCTGCTTCACCAGGCAGACTTCGCTGTACCATTTCTGGATTTTGCCGTTCAGGATCTTGTCGATGATATTCGCGGGCTTGCCCTGAAGCTGCGCAGCGGCAATTTCCTTTTCCTTCTCAATCGCCTCGGCGGGAATCTCGCCGGGTTCCAGATAAGCAGGAGAAAACGCAGCAATGTGAAGACAGAGATTTTTCAGAAGTGAAGCATCCGTCTCCCCTTCCACATCCACCATCACACCCACTTTCCCTTCGCCGTGAAGATAAACGCCGATCGCTCCGGAAGATTCATAACGCAATGCACGGCGGAGAACCATCTTTTCACCGAATTTCACAAACAGGGCAGCCAGTTCGTCCGCCTCGATCGCCTGGGCGGCCGCAGTGACGTCCCCGTCTCCCGAAGTCCCCGCAAGAACCCGCGACGCAGCCTGTTTCACGTAATCGTAAAACTTTTCGTTGCTCGCCACAAAGTCTGTCTCGCAGAGAATTTCCAGCATCACCGCACGGGAGCCTTCGACAACGGCAAAAATCTTGCCTTCCTTCGTCGCTTTGTCCGCGCGTTTTTCCGCTTTCGCCATGCCGCTCTTGCGCAGATATTCCACCGCCGCTTCCATATCGCCGTTGGTCTCGGCAAGAGCCTTCTTGCAATCCATCATCCCCGCGTCCGTCTTGTCGCGGAGTTCCTTTACCATTTTCGCTGTGATTTCAGCCATGATCGCGTCTCTCCGTTTTACTCGGCTTTTTCGATAATATCGGATTTCTTCAGGTCCGCAAGATCTTTGACTTCAACGGGTGCTTCCGGCTTCTTCGGAGCTTTCTTTTCGCCGCCGTCAGCCTTCTTTTCCGCATCTGCCTTCGGTGCGCTGCGTCTTGCCGCAGGCCGTTTCGCCGGAGCCTTGTCGCCCTTCGGAGCACTGGAACGGCGTTTGTCCTTTTCTCCTTCGCTCTTCTCGGCACTCTTCATCTTGGCTTTTTCCGCCTTCTCGGCTTCTTCGTGCGCCTTCTGTTCGGCAACTTTGCTCCTGTACAGTTCGGCGGCATCCTTCACGGCCTCGACAAACGTGTCGATAATCACCTTGATGGATTTGACGGCATCGTCATTGGCGGCAATCGGATAATCAATATTTTCAGGATTGCCGTTCGTGTCCACCACGGCAACAATCGGAATATTCAGTTTGCGCGCTTCCTTCACCGCAATCTCGTCATGACAGACGTCGATGATCACCACCACATCGGGCAGATGCTTCATATCGGCAATCCCGTCCAGATCCCGGTGGAGCTTCTCCGCCTGACGCATCAGAAGGGAAACTTCCTTCTTCTTCAGACCCGTACTGTTCTCCCCGTTCACAATGGAGTCGATTTCGTGCATCTTCCGGATGGATTTCCGGATGGTTTCGTTATTCGTCAGAGTTCCGCCCATCCAGCGTTCGGAAACATAGTTCATTCCGGTCGCTTCCGCACTTTCACGGACAATCTGCTGCGCCTGGCGCTTCGTCCCAACAAACAGAATCCGGCCCCCGTTCATCACACTGTGCTGAAGAAAGTTGCACGCATCCGAAATCTGACGGATCGTCTTCGTCAGGTCAATAATGGAAATCCCGTTCTTGGAGCCGTAGACAAATTCCTTCATCTTGGGGTTCCAACGCTTCGTCTGATGCCCGAAATGGCATCCCGCCTCTAAAAGATCCTTGACTGTGACAGGCATTTGCCGGCCGCCTTTCTGTTTTCCGACGCTTTCAACGGAAACTGCATTTCCTTCTTCCGGATTCCTTTTTCCCGGATTCCTTTTCAGTCCCGCCAAGACGCCTTTGCTGTTCTAATGTCGACATGCGCCCCGGGTTGATTCATTTGGGGTGAAAGCCGGCCATCCGGCTCCGCATATCGCACGGAAGTGTATAAGATAGCTCTTCCCAGCCGTCTCTTCAAGCCGTTTCGCAGATTTTTTCATAAAAAACAGAGAGGGAAAAAATCTCCTCCCCTGCACTGCGGACTTGAGGAATGCAAAGGGTCTCGTGAAGGGAAATTAAGGAAGAAAAAAAGGAAAATTCAGGGAGAGAGAAAACGTCCAGGAAAAGAAAAAACTGTGCAAAGCGTCCCGCGAAACGCCGAATCCACGGAATTCCGGATCACTTCTTCTGCATCATCGCCAGACGTTTCTTCAAAAGATAGTCCAGCAGAAGTGATTTTGCCGGATCATCCTCAGGCCGGAGCGATGCGCGGTCATGCGCCATCCGGTCCCAGTAGTCCATGAACTCCACCTGTCGGGGAGTCCCCGAAAATTCAGGGAACACTCGGAACAGATACTTCAGAACTTCATATACCAGAAGCGCTTCCTCTTCCGTATAGGAGGAAAGATAGTCGTCAATCGTGTTCTTCAGTTCAGGAATTTCCCATTCCCCCGCCAGCGCCCATGCAAGCGGCATCAGGGAACGCATCAGCATGTCCATCTGCGGAAGACGCGGCTGTGATGCAGACACATCCGCACTACTCGGCGGATTCTCCGTTCCACAGACAGACGGAATCTGCGGATTGCAAAAGGAATCCGTTCTGTCCTGATGCACAATCCGGTCCGTTATCAGGCTCAGAATGGAGAAGAAGATCTCGGCAATTTCTTCTTTCCGGTCGGGGCCGAAATAGCGGACATTGTCGGAAACGGCGTCTTCCAGGGCCTTTTCCGTCGTATAGGCGGGAGATTCGTTCCGGCGTTTGAAAACACGGTCCAGCCGTTCCATGAGGGAGTCGGCTTCCCGAAGGACTGACGTGAAATCCTCCATGATGATTCTCCGCGGCGAAATTCTTCTCCCGCGTCAGTCGCGGATGATCTGCGTGCCGACGCCGCTGTTCGTAAAGATTTCCAGCAGGAGCGAATGCGGATTCCTCCCGTCGACCATATGCACTTCAGTCACGCCGTTTTCCAGCGCTTCCACACAGCTTTTGATTTTCGGAAGCATTCCGCCGGACAAGACACCGGAATCAATCAGCCCCTGCACTTCAGAAACCCGGATGACAGAAATCAGGCTCTTCTCATCCGCAGGATCACGCAGAATCCCGGGAACGTCGCTTAAAAACACCAGTTTCCTTGCCTTCAGCGCCTTTGCTATCTCGCATGCGGCTGTGTCGGCATTGATATTGTAGGCCTGCCCGTAAAAATCCAGCGCAAGAGGTGTAATGACCGGAATAAACTTGTAGGACAGCGCGTCCAGCACCGGACGGATGTCCGCCCCGATGATTTCCCCCACAAATCCTATGTCCAGCGCCTCCCCGGTCTCCTTCGATGTGGAATACAGTTTTCTCGCTCTCAGAAGTTTCTTCCCGGAAAGCGGAGCACCTTTCCCGCCCGCACGGCGGATGCCGTCCACCAGGGTTTTGTTCGTCACATTATGGAGAACGTCGTCCACCACCTGGATCGTCCGCTCGCACGTGACGCGCAAGCCGTTGACGAATTTCGTTTCAATCTCCAGTTCCTTCAAGCGGGCGGAAATGGCTTTTCCCCCGCCATGCACCACCACGGGACACATCCCGATGGCTTCCAGAAGAACAATATCCCGCATCGTCTTTGCGGTCAGTTCCTCATTCTCCATGGCGCTGCCGCCAAATTTGACGACCGCAATGGCATTGCGGAACGTTTGAATATAAGGCAATGCCTCCGTCAGCACATCCGCTTTTCTGATCCATTCCCGTATCATGACTGCAAATCCCCGTATTCCCTTTTTTTCCCGGCTTTCCCGGTCCGTGTAAACAGAATCATCATCTATAAACAACAGGATGCCGTTCTTCCTCCTTCGCGCTCGCCGCAGGATGCATCTGTCTGCCGCGAGCGCGGGGGGGGGAGGCACACGGTGCCTGTTCTCAAACAACAATCAGGTGTGATAGTCCGCATTGATCTTCACGTACTCATACGTAAGATCACTTGTCCAGATATTGTGGCACGCGTTGCCTTCTCCCAGATCCAGGCGAATTGTGAATTCATGGCGTTTCAGGACCGATGAAAGTTCCTCTTCGGGAGTCCCGGCATCCATCCCGCCGCGGACCACCGGCATTTCGTCATAGTCCAAAGAAACATTCTCCGGAGAAAACACCGCTCCGGAATATCCCGCCGCGGCAAGAACACGCCCCCAGTTCGGATCGCAGCCGAACCATGCGGTTTTGCAGAGCATGGAATCCGCTATCGCGCGGGCGCATTTTTCCGCATCGGAATCGGTCAGGGCGCCGGAAACTTCCACGCTCACGAATTTCGAGACGCCCTCCCCGTCCATGACCATGCTCCGGGCCAGGTGTTCGGTCACAATGTAAAGAGCGTCGCGGAACATCCGGTTCAGTTCTCCGGGCTCGTCTGTGATTTCCACGCCGGAAGCACCGTTCGCGAGAAGGAGGCAGGTGTCGTTCGTACTCATGTCATTGTCAATGACAATCCGGTTGAAGGAAGAATCCACGGCTTCCGAAAGAAAATCGGCCAGAAGTTCATTGGAAATTTTCGCATCCGTCGTCAGATAGCAGAGCATGGTGGCGTGCGGGCGGGCGACTATCATTTTCGGAGAAATCATCCCCGCCCCCTTGGTCATGCCGCCGATTGTGACTCTCTTCCCTTCATACAGGAAAGACACCGCCAGTTCCTTCGGGCGCGTATCCGTCGTCATAATCGCCGCCGCGGCCGCGGATCCACCTTTCGGAGAAAGGCGTTTCGCCGCCTCGGCGACTCCTGCGGCAATCTTGTCCATGGGAAGCTGGACTCCAATCCGGCCTGTCGAAGACACCATCACTTTCTCCGGAGCAATATGGAGCGCCGCCCCGACCGTCTCCGCGGTCTTTTGCGCATTCTTGTATCCTTCCAGGCCCGTGCAGGCGTTGGCGACTCCGCTGTTGACCACCACCGCACGAATGGTCCCACCTGCCGCCACACGGTCACGGCAGAGCTGAACCGGCGCGGCGGGAAACAGATTCGATGTGAATGTGCCCGCAAAATTACACTCGTGTTCGGAAAAAACAAGGGCTAGATCGTCCTTCTCGCTTTTTTTCAGTCCCGCACACACGCCGGCGGCACGGAAACCAAGAGGCGAAGCAATTCCGCCGTCTTCCACAAAGTCAAGCCCGGAATCAGATTTTTTCATAGCCTTCCTTAAGCAACAGATTCAGATTTTTCTCTCATCTTGGACCCTGATTTTATCCAACGGGATTTAATATAGCACAGATTCCGTTTATGCAACAGAAGAATTCAAGTTTTTTTCGTCTCCCTCGTTTTCACTTTCTCTCTTTCCCGCGGGGGAAAAAAAGCGATCCGGAGTTTCCCACACATTCCCTTTTTCCCAGACCGCTCTTCCTTCTCCCGCTTCGGACATGGAAACTCCTGTCGCAGGACATAAAGGAGTCAACTCCCTGATGTGGGGGAAAAACGAACTCTGCCTGAAGATACCTGGGGGGATTTTTATTTTTCAGTTGTTTTTCCATCCCTTTCCTCTTTCAGAGGATTGTTTTTCCCGAAACAGACATTAATATTATGATATAGAATCAGGAATTTGCGGAACTTCCGCAGGAAAAGTCCTGTCAGAAAAAGAGCAGCGTTTTTCCTGCCATCGCCAATGGAAACGGTGCGTGACGGGCGTCGGCTGCAATCAAACAGGAAAGAAGATTCTGATTCATAACAAGAACCACATTGAGAAGAAAACATAGAAAAAAAACACAAACAACACTGAGAAGAAAACATAGAAAAAAACAGAAGAAAAAGGAGAACAGAAACATGAAACTCGCAAAAGTGTGTCTCACGCTGGCTCTGGGAGCTCTCGCATTCGGACTTTTCGCCGCAGACAAACTCGCATGGAACAATGATTTCCAGAAAGCCATGGAAACCGCGGCAAAAGAGAAAAAAATGATCTTCGCCCTCTTCACCGGTTCCGACTGGTGCCCATACTGCATCATTCTGGACAAGGAAGTGCTCCAGAAAAAGAAATTCATTCAAAAGGCAGGAGACGACTTTGTCTTTTTCATCGCCGACTTCCCCCGGAAGAAACAGCTTGACAAAGACACCGCTCTCCAGAATCAGAAACTTGCCCAGCAGTATAAAATTGCCGGATTCCCCACCGTCCTGCTCATGGACGCCGAAGGCAAGGTCCTCGCAAACGTCCCCTATCAGCCCGGAAGCGGTGAATCCAAGTATCTGGACAAACTGGACAAATCTGTGAAAGCGGCCGCAAAAAAAGCCGTGAAATAAGCCCGCTGAAAGACAAGACTCAGCACAAAGGACAGCTTGGAAAAAGAGAAAAGGAAGCGCATGAATCAATGACTTTTCTCTCCTTCTCTTTCTCCGCAGACAATCCCCCCACCTCCTTGCCGGAATCCTCCGCCGGATTCCGGCCTGGCAACGGGAATCCGGGGGAAAACCTGGGATGGATGGGAAGTTCCCTTTCAGTCAACCTTGTAAACAGCAGGTCGACGATTTTTCTCCATAGAGGATCCAGATATGAGAATACTGACGGGATTTTTTCTTTTTTGCATGCTTTTCCAGATCCACGCAGGGAACGGGGAAGCACCCGGACCTGTTGATGCGGACGACTGGAAAGCACGGATTGAAAACGGGAAACTTCTGATTTCCGTTCAAGTTTCTCCCAGTCATTATCTGTATGCCTCGAATTCCCATCCTGTGTTTCAAGGAAAAGCGCCCAGACTTCTTCAGGCCCCCTCCGCCATTCCCCACCGGGATCCCTTCAGCGGAGAAAACACCGATGTTTACCAGGGCCCCGGCAAATTCACCTGGATTTATGAACTTGACTCCCAGGCCCCGACTCCAATCCCGGGAGCCCAGTGGAGCGAATGCAGGGACGCAACCGATTCCCAGCCAGCCGCCTGCCTGATGCCGCAAACCCTCGAACGGATTCCACTCGTATCAGACGTTTCATCCGAGACTGCCTCCTCCGCCCTCTTTCCTGATCCGGATTCCGCCCGCTCCGCCCCCGTCCCAGCCTCCGAAAACACAGGCAATGAAAATGGGAATACTCGGGGAAAGGGAGATGAGCATGGGGAAAAAAGCTTTTCCCTGCCGCGCTATCTTCTTCTGCGACAGGCGGCGGGATATCTGAATGCGGAAGAGTTTCTCGGCTTCCTCCGGGACGATGAATCCGCCTTCCGGACAATCTCCTTTGCGGGGCGTGGCCTGCTCGCAACGGCGCTTCTGGCCCTGCTGGGCGGACTCGCCTTGAATCTGACACCCTGCGTTCTTCCGCTGATTCCGGTCAATCTGGCGATTATCGGAGCGGGAGGGAAGTCTGCGGGGAGAAGACTCGACCGCATCCTGCGGGGGATCTGCTACGGACTCGGAATTGCACTGACGTACGGGATTCTGGGAGTGGCCGCAGTCGTGACGGGAACGGCATTCGGGCAGATCAATGCAACCTGGTATTTCAATGGTCTTGTCGCCATCGTGTTTCTCTTTCTGGGGCTGGCCATGTTCGACGTGTTTCAACTGGATTTTTCACGCTATGACAGCCGGATCCGAATGCCGTCCTCCGCACATTACTGGGGAGTATTTCTACTCGGGGCTCTTTCCGCCGTTCTGGCGGGAGCCTGTGTGGCGCCGGTCCTGGCAGCCGCTCTGATCCAGGCCTCAACGCTCTATTCGGGGGGCAATTATGCGGGACTTTTCCTGCCCTTCCTTCTGGGGGTGGGAATGGCTCTGCCCTGGCCCTTCGCAGCGGCGGGAATCACTCTGTTTCCGAAGCCGGGGGCATGGATGATGCATGTGAAACATCTTCTCGGCATGCTGATTCTTCTGCTCGCGCTTTATTACGGATATACAGGAGGGAAAATTCTGTTTTCGCCTTCCGGAGCCGGGAATCTGCTTGAAAACGGAGAAAAATCCCCGACAGCAGAGACGGCAGTCCATTCCTCCGCTGATGCGGAGAACCCGGAGGAGCCCGCTCCGCTCCGTCTTCTCCGGGAAGCTCTGGAGGAATCGGCCCAAAGCGGAAAGGCGGTTTTCATCGATTTCTGGGCCACCTGGTGCAAAAACTGCATCGCCATGGAAAAAAGCACCTTCCGGAATCCGGAAGTCCGGAAGGAACTGGAAGGGTTCATTGTGCTCAAGCTTCAGATGGAAAACCCGGATCTTCCGGAAAATGTTTTTTTCAGAAAAGAATTCGGGTTCAACGGACTTCCGGCCTATCTGATCCTCCGCGGGGAAAAGGGGAACAAAGAACCCTCAGCGGAAAAGAAAAATGAGGAAGACTCTGAAAGAGAGGGGAAAACAGGAACAGAAATAGATCCGCCTTCTCCCGCAGAATCATGAGGAGAAGCCTCCCTCCCGGAAATGGGGGGAGGAAAAAACATCATTTTCTGAAAAAAAACGTCTCTTTTCCTTCCAGTCCAGTAGCTTCCGTGAAAGGATCTCCGCCTCCGTGCGCGGGGAAGACTCCAGCTCCATCAAAAGGGGAACGCCGTCCGGGCCGCAACTTTCCCAGCCTTGAATATTGGGGAATATTGATCTGAACGTTCTCCCGCATCAAATGGGAGAATCGTTTTTTCCCTTTGACGGATTCTTTATCCTTCATCTTCTTTTCTTATTTCAACCTTTGCACCGTTTTTCCCCTTCCTCTTTTCCTCTTTCTTTTCCCATTGAGTTTCTCTCCCGTACGAAGGCGCCACAGGAGGTCCGGGGAAAGCCGGATTCCGGGCTCAGTCGGGAGATTCCCCCCGGGGAGGAAAGACGGACATGCAAAAAAAACAGAAAAGACTATTTAAAAGAAGACACTTCCGGTGTATAGTATCAGACAGGGGAATCCAGCCCGTGCCACGGAAACGTTCCGGACGGGGCCGTTGCCCTGCCCTGAATACACACAATACAGAAACCGGAATGCGAATCCGGAATGGATACAACGGAAATACGGTAAAATGGCTTTTATCGCTCTGATAGATTATGAAATGGGCAATCTGCTCAGCGTGTCGAAAGCGCTGGAATTCACAGGAGCGGAAGTCCGGATTGTGAAGGCCCCTGCGGAAGCGGAAAAGGCGTCAGGCGTGCTTCTGCCCGGGGTAGGAAGCTTCGGAGACGGCATGTTCCATCTGAACCGGAGCGGCTTTACCGAGTTTGTGAAAGACTGGATCGCGGCGGACAAGCCGTTTCTGGGGATCTGCCTCGGCATGCAGATGCTGATGGAATCGAGCGAGGAGGCGCCGGGAGTACCGGGGCTGGGAATTTTCCGCGGAACGGTCCGGCGTTTTCCATCCGGGAAGGAAAAGGTCCCCCACATCGGATGGAACTCAGTTCATCTTCATGGGGATGCCCGGGTTCTGGAAGGGATCAGCGACGGCGCCTATTTTTATTTTGTGCATTCCTATTATGTCAAAGCAGAAGATCCCAGCCTCACGGCGGCGGAAACAGACTACATTCTGCCCTTCACCTCCGCCATCGTCCGGGGAAATACGGCGGCGACGCAGTTTCATCCGGAAAAGAGTCAAGATGCGGGGCTCAGACTCTTCAAAAACTTCGTAACTCTTTCAACCGGCGGAGCATGATATCATGAAAATCATTCCGGCAATCGACATGCGCGGCGGACGCTGCGTCAGACTTTTCCAGGGCGATTATTCCAAAGAAACCATATACGGAGACGATCCCGCCGCCCAGGCGCTCAAGTGGGAGGCGGACGGCGCGGAACTGATCCATCTGGTGGACCTGGATGGCGCAAAAGCAGGCAATCTCATCAATCTGGACGCCATCGGGAAAATCTGCGCCTCCGTGAAAATCCCCTGCGAACTGGGCGGGGGAATCCGGACTTTCGACGATGCTGAAACAGCATTCAAACTGGGAGTCTCCCGAATCATCCTCGGCACCGCGGCCTGTGAAAATCCTCAGGTGGCAGAGGAATTCACCAACCGTTTCGGACCGGATAAAATCGTGGTGGGCATTGATGCAAAGAACGGCAACGCCGCCGTACGCGGCTGGGTCGAAACCAGTTCCGTCGACGCCTTTTCCCTGGCGAGGAAGCTCTACCTCATGGGAGTCAACCGGATCATTTATACGGACATTGCCACAGACGGAGCCCTTTCCGGACCCAATCTGGAATCCGTCCGGAAACTCTGCACCCTGCTGCCGGACTGCAACATCATCGCCTCAGGCGGGATTTCCGGCCCCTGCGACATCAGAAATCTGCGGGACCTGAATCTGGACAATCTCGAAGGCGTCATCGTCGGGAAAGCCCTGTATGACGGACGGGCGCATTTTGCGGAACTTTCCAAAGCAGCGGCCCCCGCGGCGGAACCCGGGGAGTAGAAAGAAACCATGCAGAAAGATCAGGAATTCTTCAACCCCTTCCCCGGAGACAGCTACGACACAGCGGAAAATACGCCGCGTTCTCTCTTCGACCGCCTGCTGTTCGGATGCCGTCTTTCCTTTTATCTGCGCAATTTCTACGTTTTCTGCCGTTCCGGCCATCTCGCCCGGACAACCGAATTCGGACAGGTCCCCCAGACACGGAATTCCTACGACAATATCCGGATCACCGAAAGCTGCGGCGGAAAATTCCATCTGAGAGGACTTGACAACATCGACAGAATCCCCGGCCCCGTGGTCTTCATCGGCAATCACATGAGTCTGCTCGAAACCGCCGTGATGCACGCATTCATGCGTCCGAGAAAGGATTTCTGCTTTGTCATCAAGCGTTCTCTTCTGAAGGTGCCGTTCTTCGGAAACATCATGAGGAAGCTCGGGTGTATCGCAGTCGACAGAGTGAATCCGAGGGATGATTTCAAAACCGTCATGGAAGAAGGGAAAAAACGTCTTGAGTCCGGCGTATCGGTCATCATTTTTCCTCAGTCGACCCGCTCGGCCGTTTTTGACGAAACTCAGTTCAACACCATCGGGGTCAAACTTGCGAAACATGCCGGAGTGCCCATCGTCCCCTTTGCCCTGCGGACGGATTTCCTCGCAAACGGTTCCCTGATCAAAGACCTGGGCCCCGTCAAACGGGAACGGCCGATCTGCTTTGAATTCGGCGAGCCCATCCCCTCCGTGAAAGGATCCGGAAAGGAGGAACAGGCGCAAATCGTGCATTTCATCAAATCGCGTCTGACACAGTGGGGATGCGAAATCCGGGAAGCGGAACAGCCCTCTGAGCACAAGAGGGCAGAACACAGCTCAGAAGCCGCTTCTTCCTGACCGGCAACATCACCATCAACGGAGACAGCAGAAAAGAGAAAGCATGTATTTGGAAAATCAAAGGAGAGAGGGAAGAAGCATACACCACCGTCCGCCTTCTTTTCCGTCCTGTGATTCCCGTTCTCCGTTTTTTTCATCCGCTTATCAGATGATCCGTGATCTCAGCCCTTCCTCCTTTCCGTTCCGCCCGCTTCAGCGGAGCAGATGAAGCAGATGAAGCAGATGAAGCGGATGATGAAAGAAAAAGAGGAAACCATCAATATCAGCACAGAAGGGAACCCTTCATGACAGAAAAAATCAGGAGTCTCCAAGTGCCGCTCGGGGACCGATCCTACCGCATTCACATCGGCGAAGGCCTTTTTTCCCCGGAAGGGAAGGGCTCCGGACTTCTGAAACCCCATGTCTCGGGGAGGAAAGTCCTGATTGCGGCAGACAGCAACACGGAGAGACTGTTTTCCGGAACACTCTGCCGCGCGGCGGAGGAAGCGGGAGCCAAGGAAGTTTCGCTCTGCACGTTTCCGGCGGGGGAGAAGTCCAAACGCTTTTCCGCAGTGGAAAAGATCTGCCGCGCGGCGGCGAAAAAAGGACTGGACCGCTCCTCCCTGATTCTGGCGCTCGGCGGCGGAGTCACAGGAGACATGGCCGGGTTCGCGGCCTCAATCTTCATGCGCGGAATCGATTTCGTGCAGATCCCGACCACGCTTCTGGCCATGGTGGATTCCAGCGTGGGAGGAAAAACGGGAGCGGATCTGCCGGAGGGGAAGAATCTGATCGGGACCTTTCACCAGCCGAAAGGGGTGCTGATGGATGTGTCGTTTCTCCGGAGTCTGCCGCAATCCGAACTGCGCTGCGGATATGCGGAGCTGATCAAACACGCGGTGCTGTTCGATCCGAAACTGTTCCGGACCCTTCTGGAAAACGCGGAAGAGCTCCTGGCATTGAAGTGTTCTGAACTTCTGACGTCGCTTCTTGCGAGATCCTGCCGTCTGAAAGCCTCGGTGGTCGCGCGCGATGAACGGGAATCCTCCCTGAGGGCGCTTCTGAATTACGGCCACAGTTTCGGCCATGCGCTGGAAAAGGCGGCAGGTTTTACTAGATACACGCACGGGGAAGCGGTCGCCATCGGCATGTGCATGGCGGCGGATCTGGCGCAAATGCTGGGAAAAACCAGTCCGGAAACGGTTTCCCGCCAGGAAGCGCTGATCAGAGCGTTCGGCCTGCCGACCGCCGCGGAAGGACTTTCCGCCAGCTGCGTTTTCCAGGCAATGCATGGAGACAAGAAAAACATCGGCGGGAAAACCCGTCTGATTCTCCCGCTCCGCATCGGGAAGGCGGAGATTGCCGAACAGCTGCCAGAAGAACAGATCCTTGAAGCCGTCAGGAGACACTGTGACTGAACGGGAAGCCTACATCATTCTGAACATGCTTTCCGGCATCGGGCCGATGCGTCTGAATGCGCTGAAGGACGCCTGCGGAGGATCCGTGACGGAAATTTTTGAACGTTCCCCGGAACAGCTCTCCACCATTCCCGGGATCAGCACGGCACTGGCGGAACGGATCAGTTCCTGGCGCAATCACGCGGATCTGGAATCGGAGCTGGAACTGGCCGGGCGCGCAGGGGTGGAAATCCTCACCCAGGCGGATGAGGAATACCCGGAGCTTCTGAGAGAGATTCATGACGCGCCGATCTGTCTGTACGTGCGCGGGAAACTGCCGGAAACGCTTTCCTTCCGCTCCATCGCCATGGTCGGGACACGGAATATGTCGAATTACGGCGCGGCGATGGCACGGCATCTGGCGGAAGCGGCAGGATATGCGGGATGGGTGGTGGTCTCCGGGCTCGCGTGCGGAATCGACACGGTGGCACACAGCGCCATTCTGGAAACGCCGGAAGGAGAAACTGTCGCCGTCCTCGGAGGCGGCCTGATGAGGGTGCACCCGCAGGAAAACCTGAACCTGGCAAGAAGAATTTCCGAGCGGGGAGCCGTCATTTCGGAATTTCCCATGCGTTTCGCCCCGACGCGCAGATCCTTCCCGATGAGAAACAGAATTATTTCGGGGCTCTCGCTCGGGACACTCGTCGTGGAGGCGGGACTCAACAGCGGATCGCTCATCACCGCGTCCCTGGCTCTGGAACAGGGCAGACGCGTCTTCGCCGTCCCAGGGCAGGCAGACCGGATTCAGGCAAACGGCTGCAACCGCCTGATCCGTCAGGGCGCAGTACTGGTCGAATCCTTTGAACACATCCTGGAGGAATTCGATTTTCTCCCCGGATTTGAACAGGCGGCGGGGATTCCGTCTCCGGAGGCCGCTTCCGCCTCTTCTGTTCCGGAGCAGGAAAGCCTCTTCCCGGACGATATGCTTTCATCCATTGATTCGGCCATTCTCGATTTTCTGAAAAAAGGAGAGGCCGCCATGGAGGAAATCGCAAACGCAGTCCCGTTCCCCGCTTCGGAAATCATGTCCGCTCTGACCGCGCTGGAAATTCTCTGCCGGATCCGGAAAAATCCCGACGGGCGCTATCGGCGCCTGCGCTGACACTCTCCCTATCATCGAAAAGAGAAAGCACCCCGGGGGGAGTGGAGTCCCTGTCCCCTCCGGAATGACAGAAAGCGCGGAGATCCGTTTTCAGGCGTCAGATCAGATTTCATCCATGGGCAGGAACATGCCGCCCGTGCGCCAGCGGTGGCCGGAAGCGATGTAATCCAGGACGGCGCGCCGGAGAGAACTGTCCCGCGGAGCAGATTCCGTCTTGAATTCACCCTCATGCAGGAAAATGAACCAGAGTCCGTCCGTCGGCGAGGAAGAACGCGGGACGGGATGAACCCGGCGGAGCAGCCGGACCAGATTGGAATCCTCCGGAAGGAATTCCGGCAGATTCGGATTGAAGATCCAGGAGGAGCAGATGACAGCTTTCGGGCGTTTCTCCGAATCCGGCAGAGAAGAATAGAACTCCTTTGCCCTGCGGAAGGAATCCTGCGCGGCTCCGGGCGTCATGGAGCCACCTGCGGGGATGTGCATGTCCAGGACGGGCGTACCCTCCCCGAGGAACAGTTCATACTCGGAAAGAGGAATGCGCGAAAGAGTTTCTTCCGTACTGCCGTCTGGGCGGACGGCATTGCCTTCGGCGGAGGCGTTCACGATGCGGAAACGGGAAGTGAAAGCGGCGGGGGGATCGTCCGGACTGCCGTCGATGCAGAATCCGCGGGAGTCGAAACGGAGCCCCTCATGGGGGAAGATGCGGAACTCGGAAGGAGAATTTCTCCTGCGGTAGACGGTCACGGGAAGAGAATGCTTCTGGACCATGAATCCGAAACGACCGAAATGCAGGTAAAGACGCTCCGGATTGCAGTAATGACGCATCCATGCGAGTGGACCGGGATAGTAGATCCCGGTTTCGCCCTTTCCTTTCCGGTGGGTTCTGTCGGTGATGCCGAGAATGGAGCAGGTGTCGCGCGTGACCTCTTCCGGGATCCCGGCCTCGGCATGCCATTTCCGGACCAGCGGCACCATGCCGGAAGCGATCACCAGCTGCATGGGAGACGCCAGATCCCCCAGCACAGACTGGAAACTCACCCACGGAGAAGCGAAACGGTCCATCAGGAAGACACTCCGGAACACACAGCGGACCGCCACGGAAAGCGCTTCGGAAGAGGCGGCCGCCTTCACGGCGGCAAGCATCCGTGCGACAGAGGATTCGTCGACGGAACCGAAGCGGGCGTAAGAGGTAATGAGATCGGGATCAAGTGTCAGATCGTCCGGGCGGGGTTGGAATTCGCGCTGTCTGAGTTCCAGGGGGAAAAAAGAGAGCGTTTTCTCCTCGGCAATTTGTCTCAAGGCGTCGTCCAGATACATGATGAAATTCCTGTGCTTTTGTTTTACGGTTTGAGGTCTCCGGCGCATTCCGCGGCGCATCCTGCGCAGAAGAAGAGGCGGCAGCAGACGCGCGCTGAAGGAGTCTTCCCGTCCGGGGAGGAAAAGCCCGGCGGAAAAGAAGACCGGGCCAACGCGGGTGAAATTTATCCCGGAAAACATGAAAAAACAAGTTGCGCAATGCGTTTCCGGTGGTAAATTTCCGGCATGAAAGTCAAAATCATCCATTTTTCCGATACGCATGAAAGCATGCCGATGGAATCCCGCAGGGGATACTTCGACAAACGCCTTTTCGGCGCCATGAACAGCCGTCTTCTGAGGAAAAGGATTCACGATCAGCAGCTTCTGGATCTCGCAGTCCGCCGGATTCTCGAGGAGAAACCCGACGTCATCGTCTATACGGGCGACGCCACGAGCTTCGGCCAGCCTTCGGAATTCGCGGCGGCACGGAAACGTCTTGAACCGATTCTGGAAAGTTCCATCCCCTTTCTCTACACCCCCGGGAATCACGATTCCTATGTGCGGGACCGGATCTGTCAGGAGGCACTCCGGAACTTCTACTGCGATCTGCACCGGGGGAAGCGCCAGCTATCCGATCATCCGGCTTTTCTCTGCGAACACGCGGGGCTTGCTTTTCTTTCCGTTCACTGCGCCAGGCCGACCCTGCCGTTCTCTTCCTGCGGACATATGCCGGGAGCGGCCGTCCGCTTTCTGGAAAGCGTTGTGCAGGAACGGCGCCTGGAAAAAGATCGGAGGAGGACAGCCCCGCTCCTTCTCTGCGGCCACTTCCCCATTCTGGAACAGCGTCCCTTCCGCCGGATGAGACACCGCCTTTACGGAGCCGCAAAGGCCGCCGCCATGCTCCGGGCAGGAGAAATCGACCTCTCCCTCTGCGGACACGTCCACGCCCCCTATGAAGTGCTCGACAGTTCCGGACGCGGCGAAATCTGCGCCGGCTCCCTCACCCGTTACGCCACCTTCGCCCTCATTGAATATGATTCAGAGCAAAACAGCTTCTCCCTTTCCCGGATTTCCCTGAAAAAATAGTCCCCCGAGGTTTGCGGAAGCCCCGAAACGGAGATATGTTACCGTTTGTGATTTTCAGACAGATTCAACGCAACGGGAGTTTTCATGAAAGATATTTTGAAAGAACGCCTTGAATCGAAAACCGTGATTTTCGACGGGGCGATGGGCACAGAGCTCTACAAACAAAATTTCTTTGTCAACACCTCTTATGAAAATCTCTGCCTGACCGCGCCCAAAGTCGTTCTCGGGATCCACCGTGCCTACCGCGATGCAGGAGCCGAAGTGCTCACCACCAATTCCTACGGGGCCAACTTCAACAAACTGAATAAATTCGGACTGGGAGACAAGGTCAGGGAAATCAACCGGGCATCCGTGCGTCTGGCGCGGGAGGCCTCCGAAGGGCGTGATCTTCTGGTGGCAGGGTCCGTCGGTCCTGTCGGGGAAATTCCCGGGGCGCGCCCTGATGAGGAGGAACGGCGCATCGTGATTCTCTGCGAACAGATCGGAGCCCTGGCGGAAGAAGGAGCGGATTTCATTCTGTTTGAATCGCTGCCCTCGGTTCCGGAACTGCGCCTGGCACTCCGCGCAATGGAAGAGGTGAAAACAGAGATTCCGTTCGTCGTCAGTCTCACGCTGGACCGGAATGCGGAATCTCTGCGCGGGGAACCGGCGGAAGCGTTCCTTTCCGTGCTGGAAAAGGCGGGAAAACAACCCACTGCGCTCGGACTCAACTGCGGAATCGGACCTGAACCCATGCTCAGCGCACTGGAAAAACTGCTGCCGCTCTGCCATTATCCAGTCATCGCCCAGCCCAATGCGGGAGTCCCGAAAAATATCGACGACCGGATGATTTACATGTGCAGTCCGGAATATTTCACGACCTACTGCATGCGTTTTGTCGCTCTCGGCGTCCGAGGAGTCGGCGGCTGCTGCGGCACCACGCCGGACGACATTGCGGACATGGCCAGAAGCATCAATCCGCTTGCCAAAATCCGGAAACATGCGGAAATCGTCTCCCAGAAGAACGATCTCCCGCTGAAGGATCCGGTTCCGCCAGCGGAACGTTCGCGTTTTGCGGAAAAGCTCACGCACGGAGAATGGGTCAGGACCGTGGAAGTCGTTCCTCCGCAGGGATATCTTCTGGAACAGACCATCGCCAAGGCAAGACTCTGCAGAGAAGCGGGGTTCGACGCCATCAACATTCCGGACGGGCCGCGTGCAAGTTCCCGCGTCTCCACACTCGTGACCGCCTACAAAATTCAGGAGGGCGCAGGGATCGAAGCCATCATGCATGTCTGCTGCCGGGACAAAAACCTGATCGGCATGCAGGCGGAACTTCTGGGCTGCGCGGCACTGAATGTCCATAATATTCTGTTCATCACCGGGGACCCGCCAAAACTCGGAGACTATCCGTTTGCATCCGGAGTTTTCGATATGGATTCCATCGGCATGCTGAAGGTGCAGAGCCGTCTGAACCGCGGAGTGGATGTCGGAGGCAAAGACATCGGGAGCGTCACCAGCGCCTTCATCGGAGCCGGCGCCGATCCCAATGCCATCGACATGGAACGGGAAATCCGCCGGACCCGTGAAAAAATTGATGCCGGCGCCGAATACATCATCACCCAGCCCGTCTTCGACATCGCGCCGCTTCTGAAATTCATGGACGCCGTTCCCGAACTCGGAGACATCCCTCTGATCGCGGGAATCTGGCCCCTTGCCAGTCTGCGCAATGCGGAGTTCATGCGGAATGAGGTCCCGGGCGTGGTCGTCCCTGACTCCGTCATGATGCGAATGGGAGAAGCCGCCACAAAAGAGAAACAGCGCCTGACTGGCATTCAGATCGCCAGAGAAGCCATCGCAGGACTCCGCGGACGCATCGCCGGAGTTCAGGTCAGCGCTCCCTTCGGAAATGTCCATACAGCCATCGCCGTCATTGAGGACTGAAAAGAAGCACATCCGCGCCGGAAACCGCCGCGTCTCACACGGGGAAAAAGAAGGGAAAAAAGTCTTTTCCCTGATTTTTCGGATTTCACTGCGTCTCAGGAATGTTCTCCGCTGCTCTTGCACACCTCCGCTCTCCGGCATCGTACACGCGGAGAGGGAAAAGCGGAAAGGAATCAGAAAATGTCCCGGTATGCGGAAAAGGGGAAAATGGTGGGCCCTGCCGGGATTGAACCAGCGACCAAACGATTATGAGTCGTCCGCTCTGACCACTGAGCTAAGGGCCCGCTCAAGAGTAGTTAATATATCCGAAGAACCTGCTTTCCGCAAGGCGGAGGGGAATTTTTTTTCACGGATTTCAAGCCACTGGAAAAAGAAAAAACGCCTTCTCTTCCAGAAAAAAGATCCCGCAAAAGAGCCTGGAAAAGATTCCGGATACATTGAAAAACAGACAGAATCATTCTCCCGCAATTTCGAGATCCTGAAAGACTTCCTGAAGAACTTCCCCCAGTCCGCAGTTCCGGCAGCGGCTCCACGCTTCTTTCCCTGAGAAAAAAAATGCCGTGCAGGCATTCCCGGAAATTTTTTTCTCCGGCAAGGTTTTTTGGGAAATTGCCGTCCAGAGAGCGGCAGCATTGGAAAATCTGCGCTGTCATGATCATGAAAAAAAACGAGCGGCTCGGCAATGCGGCAATCGCACTTTGTTTTTTCTCTGTCGCCTGACGGCATCTCTTTTCCACACCGCGATGAGGAATATGACGTTTCATCCCCCGCCCCCGATCCGACACTTTCACGTTCTGATTCCCAGTCTCTTGCAGGGACAAAGTCATTCCCTTCTCCTTTCCCGGAAACGTCTTCCGTTGCAGGGGAAAAGAGAGAGGGTGGGATCTTGGAATCCCAGGGGAAACAGCAGGACAGTCTGAATAATCTTCCACGCCAGGAGACGACGAAGGGGGAGCCGCATCATGGGCAGGGGGAACGGGAAGAATGATGGAAGAAGCCATTGAAAACTTGTTTTCTCCCTCTGATTCCCACCTTGTTTTTCAATGATGCATTTTCCCGAGATGAGATCCTTGCAGGATTCCCGGAGATCCGCTTTCCTGAATAAGCAGGGGACGGGAAAATTTTTCCATTTTCCGCGTCAAATGCTGAAAAACACTCTGAAAGAAGAGGAAAAAGCGCTTTTTTTCCTGAAAAAAAACATTTTTCGCTTGATTTTTCTTTGAATTGCTCCTTTTTCGCAATAAGTTAGAGGAAGTCGTGAGACTGGATGATGATGGATCCGATGATTTTTCCAACGCAAAACAGTCATTTGTTTCCTTCGCAATCCCGGCATGACTGCGGGGACAGGGCTTTTCCTGAAAGACCCAGGAAAACCAGTCCGGTTTTTTTGAAAGGTTCCGGCTTCGGCTTCACAAAAACGACAGGAAAGGACGGAGTCCGCCGGAATTGTTGAACACGGAGGAAACAAAAAGAATGAAAAGTGTCTATGTGGGCAATCTGCCTTACGCTGCCACCGCAGATGAAATCAAGGAACTCTTCGAGCAGTACGGCAAGGTCCAGGGTGTCAAGCTTGTTATCGACAGGGAAATGAACAGACCGAAGGGTTTCGGTTTCGTCCAGATGGAAGACGCAGGCGCGGCCGCCGCCATCTCCGCACTCGACGGACAGCAGTTCGGCGGAAGGAGACTCCGCGTCAATGAGGCCAGGGAACGTTCGGAAAGACCGCCCAGACAGTTTGACGGCCCCCGTCCCGATCGTCCGCCGAGACGCCCTGCTCCCGAACAGGATATTCAGGAATAATTCACCCGTTCCGTCCTTGCCTGATTTCCCGGCAGGACGGGACGATGACAGCCCAGCAACGGTTCCGGATGATCCCAAAGTCCGGAACGGGCCTTCCCTCTCAGGGGAAATCCGGTTTCCCCGTTTTTTTACAGATTCATCGTCAGACGCTCTTCTCGAAAACGGCTAACAATGAATGATCCGGAACAGGTATCTGTTTTCCCTTGTTTCCCTGTTGTTTCCCCTCCCCCGGAAGCCTTCCGGAATTCGTGAACAGTCCATTTGAATTCCAACGGGGACATTGTCTTTGTTCTCGTTCGTCTTCTTTTTTTTCTCTTTGTCTCCCCTTCTCCTTTTCCCTGTGAAAACTCCAACTGCCGGACAAGAAAACAGATGATGATTTCTTTTTCCCCCTCTCATTTCCCTCTTGACAGCTGCTGCGGCAGGTGACATGAAAGAGGAAAAAGAAAAAAAGAAGGAAGAAAGATTTTCCCTTGCCTTTTTTTCTTCGTTTTCGCCTATTCCATTGTGTTTTTCTGCTCTCTGCGTCTGTAAGGAGAAAAGGTCGCAGACACCTTCCCGCCTTATTTATCTTCCCTAAGTTAAGAAAAGAAGAAAGATCAAGAGAAGGAGTAAGGACGACCTCAAAAGGAAAAAAGGAAAAAAGAAAGAAGAAGTGGCAGGAGACTTGTCCCCCTTGAAACAAGTCTCCTCAGTAAAGACAGGGACTTTTCTTCAGGCAGAAACGGGATGCAGGAAGCGGCACAAACAGACATCCTTTTCAGGAGTTGTCATCCGGAAGCGCCATTTTCGGAAGTCTGTTTTCAGAAATCGTATTCGGCTTCCACTTCCACGCCTTCGCAACGGTTGCGGAAGACATTGGCAATCACTTCCACATCTTTGGCGAGGCAGTCTCTGCTTTTCCAGTCCGCACAGGAACTCATGAGCTCGTCCACGCGGAAGGGGACGGCGATTCCGCCGGGAGTCACCACGTTTTTAGAAATGGAAAAAGTCATTTTCTTCCATTCCACTTTTCCGCTGTCCTCCGCCCGTTGCAGATGCAGATGCAGGACAACGGAGTAGTCGGATGCGAAATGAGAAATTCCCCGGAGATCCGACGGCGTGCAGCAGAAGTTTCCGAGCGACCATGCCACCGGCCGGCCCGCAAGGACTTCACAGGGATGAACCACATGGGGATGATGCCCGACAATGGCGTCGATATCCATATTGCGCATCTCTTTTTCCAGAGTGCGGCTGTAGGCATCCGGGAAGGAATTGTACTGTCCTCCGGAGTGCATCAGCAGGATGATGAACTCCGCCCCCGCGGCACGGCATCGGGCGGCATCCGAGCGAAGACGTTCCAGACGTGGCTGGATCCGGGTTCGGAAGAGAGGATTTTCCATACGGTACAGCTCATTTACCTGTGCCGCGATTCTTCTGTCATTCACAAGCAGGTTGACAGCTCCTTCAAGTGTTTCCTCCGGCTGAAACAGATTAACCGCCCAGTCATGCCCATCCGGCAGGAAATGATGATGCGCAAAGGCATTGGTCCCGTAGGTGTATGCAAGGAACCCGATGCGCATTCCACCGATTTCCCGTATGCAGACTTCCGCACGCTCCTCCGGGGTGCGTGCGGTGCCGATGTGGGGGAGTCCGATCCGGTCAAGAGTATCGAGCGTGCGTTTCAAACCTTCAAATTCCCTGTCCATGCAGTGATTGTTCGCCGTGGAGACCAGTCCGAAACCGGCATCCCGGACAGCACTGGCAAAGGGTTCCGGGGTATTGAAGGAATATTCCTTGCAGGAATACAGCAAATCCTCCCCCGCCACGGGCGTCTCCAGATTTCCCACGACAAAGGAACTCTCCCCGAAAAAGGATCCCGCATTCGCAAAAACGGGGGAATAGTCATAGGACGAACCTTTCCGGCACGCCTCGTTCTGCGGCATATAGGACATGACGTCTCCGGTAAACGAAATCTTGATGCTGGAACTCATATTTCCGATCCCTTTCTGTTCTTCCGAGGCCGTTTTCTTCCGGAGATCCTCCTCCATCCGCAGCTTTCTTCCGACGGATCGCAGACTCATCCCCCGGAGCACAAACGGGAAATGACACATTCCCGTCTTCTCTTTCCCCCCCCTTCTCCTTCATCCTGGATTCATGATCATGCTCCACCGCTGAAAGCAGAAAGAGAATGACGGCTGAAGGGAAGGTGCGGGAAAATACATGCCCGTACGCTCCTTGTCAAGAGTCCATTCAACGCTTTTTCATCCCGGAAAAACAGAAAGAAGGGCGCCGCTTTCCCGGCATTCTGAGAAAAAAATTTTTCTCCCCCTGCTGCTCTTCCGGGAAGCAGCAACCCGCCTCAAAAGGAAGAGGGGAGAAGCAGGATGACGCCGCTAACGGAAAATGATTTTTGCCGGGGGGACTGTTTTTCCGGTTTGCATAAACAGGGAAACAGTCCTATATTGGAACGTATTTTTCACCAGAAAAACAGGAAGCGGAAGGAAAGGCCGTCATGTCATCACAGGAAACGCCGATTACAGACATCTCTCAGGAAATTTGGGAACGCAAATACCGTTATCAGGGAAGCGGAGACATCCCCGGGGACAAAACATTTGAAGACACCTTCAGACGAGTGGCGAACGCAGCGGCTGCAAAAGAAAAAGACCGTGAAAAATGGAGCTCGGAATTCTTCCGCATTCTCGACGGCTGCAAGTTCATCCCCGGAGGAAGGATTGTGGCGAATGCAGGAACGGCGAGATCGGAAGTCACCATGTTCAACTGTTTTGTCATGAACAAAATAGATGATTCCATAGACGGTGTTTTTGAAACCGTCAAGGAATCCGCGCTGACGCAGAAGCAGGGAGGCGGCGTCGGCTTTGACTTTTCCACGATCCGGCCCTCCGGCGCGCCCATCAAAGGCTGCGAAGCGAGCGCCTCAGGGCCGCTGAGCTTCATGCAGGTCCTGGATTCGACCTGCCGGACCATCATGAGTGCAGGACAGCGCCGCGGCGCACAAATGGGAATCATGCGCTGCGACCATCCGGATATCGAAAAATTCATTACGGCGAAACGGAAAAACGCCGCATTGCAGATGTTCAATCTGTCAGTTGCAATCACGGACAAATTCATTGAAGCGGTCAGGAAGGATGCTCCGTGGGATCTTGTTTTCGGGGGCAAGGTCTATAAAACGGTCCGTGCGCGCGAACTCTGGGATCTGATCATGCACTCGACCTACGACTTCGCGGAACCCGGATTCATCATCATCGACCGGATCAACAAGATGAACAACCTGGCCTACTGCGAGGAGATCCGTGCAACCAATCCCTGCGGAGAACAGCCGCTGCCGCCTTACGGAGCCTGTCTTCTCGGATCGCTGAATCTGTCGAAGTTCGTTTCCGATCCCTTCGGGCAGGAGCCGAGGGTGGAATTTGCGGAAATGGAAAAGACCGTTTCCGTCGCAGTGCGTCTGCTGGACAACATCATAGACCTGAGCAACTATCCTCTGGAACAGCAGAAGAACGAGGCAAAATCCAAGCGCCGCATGGGTATCGGAATCACGGGTCTGGCGGATCTTTTCCTGTTCATGAAGATCAAATACGGCTCACCGGAATCCGTCGCGCTTGCGGCGGAAATCATGAAGACCATCACCTGTGCCGCCTACCGCGCCAGCATCGAACTGGCGAAGGAAAAAGGCGCTTTCCCCATGTTCGATGCGGAAAAATACTGTCAAAGCGAGTTCATCCGTTCCGCGCTCCCGAAAGACATTCGCGAAGACATCCGCAAATACGGGATCCGGAACTCACATCTCACCTCCATCGCTCCGACGGGCACCATCAGTCTTTTCGCCGGCAACGTCTCCAGCGGACTCGAGCCCGTTTTCGCGTTCCGCTATACCCGGAAAATCCGCAACGGAGCCGAAGGCAACACCATCGATGCCGAGGTGGCCGACTACGCGTACAAAATCTACCGCGAAAAAGCAGGCGCCGCCTTTGATGAAAACAAACTGCCGTCTTATTTCGTCTCCTCCTCGGACATTTCCCCTGAAGAACACCTCAATATTCAGGAAGCGCTCCAGAAATATGTGGACAGCTCCATCTCCAAAACCATCAATGTCCCGACGGATTACCCCTATGAAAAGTTCAAGGACATCTATCTCACCGCGTATGACAAAGGCCTGAAGGGCTGCACCACCTTCCGCCCATCAGAACACATTATGGGCGTCCTCGTCAACCCGGACGAGGAAAAGAAAAAAAAGGAAAAGGAGGACAAGGAAAAGAAAGAGAAGGATTCTTCCGCCGCCGAAACTCCCGCCCCCAGAGAACATCTGGTCTTTGTCAAGGCCGAACCTCCCAAACGGCCGAAGGAACTCGAGGGCACGACATACAAGATCAAAACCCCGCTTTCCGCCGATGCGCTTTACGTCACCATCAACGATCTCGTCGAAGAAGACGGCAGAAGACGCCCCTATGAACTCTTCATCAATACGAAAAACCTTCAGCATTTCAGCTGGATCGTGGCTATGACACGTCTGATTTCCTCTGTTTTCCGTCATGACCCCGCGCCGCGCTTCCTGGTCGAGGAGCTCAAGAGCATTTACGATCCCAACGGCGGATATTTCAGTGAAGGCAGTTACATCCCTTCCCTCGCTGCCGATATCGGGCGCGTCATCGAAAAGCATCTGATGAAGCTCGGAATCATCACTCCGAAGGACCGGAATTCTCCCGGCAAACCTTTTCCCTCTTCCCATCCGGAATCCAACTCTGCGGCATCGGCAGCGGCAAATTCCTTCTCTTCCGCTGACGGCAGCAGACAACAGCCGCAGTCACATGCAATGCAGGACGATGGAATGCTCATCTGCCCCTACTGCAACGAACGCAAACTTGTCATGCAGGAAAACTGTATGAAATGTCTTGCCTGCGGCCACAGCAAATGCGGATGATGAATGACTGCTGAGGGGAAGAAAAACAGCATCCCCTCAGAGCAGAGCGGCAAATCCTCTCGTTTCCCGAAAGGCTCCAAGAAGAAAAACGCGGCATGAGCCATGACAACAACAGGACTCATGCCGCGGCGCTGTGACGCAGAAGAAAAAAATATCTCTGGAAGGATATTTTCTCTTCTGTCGAAGTCGAAAAAAAAACGGGCATTGCCCCCTTCTTACAGGAGAGAGAGGAAGACAGGGACAACGACGCGGCAACGCCTCCGGACGGAGAGGGAAATTTCCTCTTTTTTTGGGCTTGGCGCTCCTGTTTTCGGAGTCAAGAAGCCGAAGTCCTTTTTTTTCTTCTCCCCGCTTCTGTGGAAAAGCCAAGCCCGGCAGAGTTTCACAGGCAAAAACGCATCATGTCCTGCCAGAATTCCCGTTCAAAAAAAGAAACTCTCTTCCCATTATTCCGGGAGGAAAGCTTCTTCTTCACTTCTTCATTTCTGTTTTGCAAAAAAAGAGAATGTTCTAAAACAAGAGATTGCTGAAAAAAGAAAAAAGTTCAATAGTCCGGTTCGGCATTCTCCTCACTCTTCCCCTTTCCGCGGAGGAGAGGGGAAAAAATCACTCCTTCTCTTCCGCGTTGGAAGGATTTTCCCCGCAGTCGGCCCCGGAATTGCGGCGGAAATTCAAATTTGCCTCAATGACCGGGTACATCCAGAAGAGAAAGCCGGGCTTCTCCTTGAAATCCCAGGAAATGGACTGTTTCCCGGAATCAAAGGGAGTCAAGGTGATACGGGAACCTTCCCGGGTATACGTGCAGACCACGATCTGAGCGGTCTCCCTGATTTTCGCGACAACCATATCCGAATTCTGAGCCAGTTCCATTCCCGCCACCAGAAGATACGTCCCAATCGGCAGCCTGCCGTAAGAAACCGTATCATCCACCTGCAATGCAAAATAGCCGTTCTTCACTTCATGGGCGAAAATCGCCTTTCCGGAAGAATTTTCCTTCACATATTGCCCGATCAGATCCAGCGCCGGATCATAATCCGCCAGCTGGGCAAAGGAAATGACATTGGCCGAATTCTCCTTGTATTCCGGCTGGACGGGAGAAGTTCCGGCCCCGGCCGATTCCCCAGCGGAGGGAGAAGCGCTTTCCCGATGGTAATCGGCCATCGGTTCGGCAGCAAGATAGGCCTGCAGATTCCTCGGCGGAAGAAGATCGCGGACAGACGCCCTGTCCATGAACGGCAGCAGCACCGGACGGATTTTCTCAATCCAGAGCCGCCCGCTGATATTCCGTGTCTTCCCGCTCATCCAGAACAGCACCGTGCTGTGCGCGATTCCCATTTTCTTCGCCAGCTGAGACACATTGCCGTAACAGTCCACCGCCTTTTCCAAAGCATCAATCATATTCTGGGTAATCTTGGGCATCTTCCAAACTCCGTCTCTGACATTATTGATTTGACATGATCTGCGGGGAAAATTTCCCGTTCATTTTTCGTGACGCAAGAGTATTAAAAAATCCTCCCCGTCCAAGCGGCATTCAAAGGGGCGGATGACTTACTTATACACATGAAATTACAATTTTCAATTGAAAAAATGGATTTCCGACCTCTTTTTATGCAAATTTCCTCTCCCCACGGATCAGGCAGAAAAAAAACATAAATGCCGACATTTCCAAAAGACGCTAAAACGTCTTTTTTTCACAGACTTTATCCAAGAAAAAATAAACAGCTCCCCCCCTTCTCAAAAAAACAGGAGAAACAGCTGCCTTCTCCTGTCGGTTCTCCGGCAACATTACACTCTCTCATAAAAAAAATACAATCATGAAAAGGGCGTCTGACACTTTTCTTCCTTCCTGCGCCTTGCCCCTGCGCTTTGTCTCTGCGCCTTTCTGGACCTGTCCGAGCTTCTTACCCGAATCCGGCGGAACTCTGCCTTCCTTTCTGCGGAGAAAACAGAAGAAAAAAAGAAAAAAACGCAGCTTCCCTGCAGAACAAAAGGAAAATGCCGACGGAAAAAATGTGTTGCGCCGCCTGTCCGGGCGGAAAGCATGGACACAGCACGGACACAGCAGGGGCACGGAGAAGACCGTGGAAAACATGGAATGCAGGAACAGGAGTGAAACGTTACTCCGGAAGCCCCTTGTAGAGTTCGAGAATGGCGGCTTCCGTCTCCTCCCATCCGAGACAGGGATCCGTCACGGAAAGACCGGGAATCATCTTGCCTCTTTCGGCAATGTCCTGCCGTCCGGTTTTGATATAGCTTTCAATCATAACTCCGGCAATGGTGTTTTCGCCTGCGCGGATCTGTTCCAGCACATCGCGCAGGATCACCGGCTGCATTTCAGGGTGACGCATGGAATTCCCGTGACTGCAGTCGATGACAATGGAGGGGACGAGCTTTTCCTTCCGCATGAGTTCCTTAACATAGGCTATGTTTTCCGACGCATAATTCGGGCCGTGAATTCCTCCGCGGAGCACGATATGGCAGAATTTGTTGCCCCTGGTTCTGAAGACACCGGTCCGCCCGTCATTGATCACACCGAGGAAGGAATGGGTCGCGGAAGCGGTTTTAATGGCATCCACGGCGACGGAAATGGCACCGTCCGTGGAATTCTTGAATCCGATCGGCATGGACAGTCCGCTTGCCAGCTGCCGATGCGTCTGCGATTCGGTCGTCCTGGCACCGATGGAAGCCCAGGTCACCAGGTCCGCCAGATACTGCGGGATGATCGGCTCCAGAAACTCCGTCGCCACCGGCAGACGCATCTCCGAAAGCTGCAGAAGAAGCCTCCGGGCCAGACGCAGACCTTTTTCTATATTGAAGGAGCGGTCGAGATCCGGATCGTAAATCAGGCCCTTCCAGCCTACCGTGGTGCGCGGCTTTTCAAAATAGGTTCTCATGATGATCATGAGTTTGGAGGAGACTTTTTCCTGAATGGACTTCAGCCTGGCGGCGTATTCGACTGCGGCCGGAATGCTGTCGATGGAACAGGGGCCGCAGATGACCATGATGCGTTTGTCGCGACGGAGAATGATCTCCTCCACCTGACGGCGGGAGGAATAGATATGTTCCGTGTCCGGAGAAGGCAGCGGCAGTTCCGAAAGAATCTCATGGGGCGTGGGCAGCGGGTATTCCCGCTCGATGTTGACGTTGTATACCTTTTTCATTTTCCGCTCAATTCATCTTTCACGGCGGAAAGACTCACCGTTTTCTGAGAGCCGTCCGCCATACATTTCAAAACAGCTTCTCCGGACGCGAGTTCCGAATCGCCGACTATCAGCACATGTCTTGCCTGGAGCCTGTCCGCCGCGCGCATCTGGGATTTCATGCTTTTCGCCTCAAAGTCAAGCGTCGTGGAAATTCCGGCCCTTCTCAGCTCCGCGGCCAGTTTCCCGTTGAACTCCAGCGCACCCGCTCCGAGAGAGAGAAGAAACACTTCCGGAACGGCAGGTTTTTCCGGCACCACATTCCGGGATTCCCTCGCCATCAGGAGCCGTTCCATCCCCGCTGCAAATCCCACCCCCTGCACCGGACGGTTGAATCCGGGAAGATTCAGTTCATAACGCCCTCCCCCGGCTATCGCGTTCTGCGCGCCGAGACCCGGATGGCTCAGCTCAAAAACCGTATGCACGTAGTAATCCAGACCGCGGACAAGGCGGGGCTCTATCTCAAACGGAACTCCCATGTCCGACAAGATCCCGCAGACGCGCTTGAAATACTCCTTCGATTCCTCTCCGAACAGAGACGCCGCGTCCGGCGCAGATTCAATGAATTTCTGGCATTCCGGATTCTTGCAGTCCAGAATCCGCCAGACGTTCCGCTCCAGACGTTCCCGGCAGTCTTCGCACATGGAATCAATACAGCTGGAAAAATGCTCTCTCAGAGCGTCTTCCGCGGGTTTTCTGTCCAACGGCATTCCCCGGGTGTTCAGCATCAGGCGATATCCGCCCGCTCCGATTTCATCCAGATAATGGCAGAGCATGGCAATGCACTCCGCATCCAGACCCGGGGAGACCTTCCCCGCATTCTCCACCCCCACCTGGTGAAACTGACGTCTCCGCCCGGCGGCCGGCCGTTCTCCCCGGAACATCGGCCCCATATAGAACACCCGGGTTTCCACACCGTTCATGGCATCGGTCCCGGAAAGCGCGCGCATAACGCCCGCCGTCCCTTCCGGCCGCAAAGTCAGGCTGCGTCCGCCGCGGTCCTGAAAGGTGTACATTTCCTTTTTCACCACTTCGGTCTCGTCCCCCAGCCCCCGCTGGAACACTTCCGTATATTCAAACACCGGGGTGCGGATTTCTCCGTATCCGTAAAGGGGGAAAATTCTGCGGGCCGCATTTTCCAGCACCAGCCAGGAAGCGGCTTCTTCCGGGAAAATATCGCTGGTTCCGGGGGGGGGGGATGATTTGGACATGATTGTTCGGATTCCTTCTGACCGCCTGCCGTCTGCTGCCGGACGGCGGAATTTTCATTTGTATCTGATCTGAGTCAAATTCCCCGGTTTCCCATCCGGATGATTCCCGGGAGGAGAAATTCCGGAAGTCCGGGGAAGAAAAAAACATGTTCCCTGATTTTTCAAGCCGCTCTATATCTCTGACATTCATTTTCCCGCTTTGTCCTCGGCGCACGCTGATCCGGTCCCCCGGCGGCTGATCCGCGGAGCCCTTCCCCCGGCCTTGCCTGGAAAAGGGAAAAAGCGGAACGAAGGAAGAAAACGGAGCGGACGCGCACTTTCCCTCCACAAATTCCGTTTCCCCCGGAAAGAGAAAGAACAGAAACACGCCTCCATCCTTCTTCATTTACGCATCGGACCCGGGGAGACAGGAAGAAGGAAGAAGACTGGGAAAGAAGAAAAATGAAGGGAAAAAAGAGGACTGCGATTCAGCCCTGAACTGTCATTTCGCCAGTTTCCCGACTCTCTCCTTGAGTTCCTTTCCGGCACGGAACTTCACAACGACCCGTTCGGGGATTTCCACCGTGATCTCGGGCCGATTCGGATTCCGCCCCTTACGGCTTCTGCGCACCTTCAGTTCAAACACTCCGAAGTTTCTGAGTTCGATGTCCCTTCCCGCCGCGAGCTCGTCCGCAATATAATCCAGCGTCTTCTGGACGACTTCGGCAACATCGCTCTGAATCAGATCTGTTTCCGCCGCGATTTTCACTACCAGATCTCTCTTTGTCATGCTCTGCTCCTTTCCGTCAGGGTTTGTCAATGTTTTTTGGTTTGAATGTTTGAATGAAAAAAGCGGATCATTTTGCGAAGCGTCACACTTTTTTTCTTCGGCAGGGTGTTAATGTAGCACGGACTGGGAAAAAAACAACGGTGTGTCGCGTCAAAGCCGTGGAAATAAACGCGTCATGAGGGCATGGAGGGCACCGAGTTTTTTTTCCGCGGGGAGTCCGGGGGGGAGCCTGGGGACGAAACCGTCTGGTTTCAGGATGCTTCCTGCGCGTTCCAGATAGATCCGGTCTTCCCGGCAGCTCACGGAATCCACGCCCGCATCCGCGGCGGCAAGGCGGATGCGCCGGCAGAGAAGCAGCCTTTCCGTCTCCGGCGGCAGAGGTCCGAAACGGTCTTTGAGCTCCGCGGAGAACTCCTCAAGCTGTTCTTCGGAAGCGACCGCCGCCAGACGCCGGTAGGCTTCCAGGCGCATCCGGTCGGAACCGATGAATTCGCGCGGGAATCCCGCTCCGATTCCACCCGGCGGAGGCAGCAGGGAGTAACGCAGAAAGTCCAGATTCAGCGAACAGTCCTTTCTCCGTTCCGGGCGTTCCCCCTTCAGCGAGGAAATGCAGGCTCGGAGAAGCGAACAGTACAGATGAAAACCCACCGCGTTGATCTGCCCGCTCTGCTCCGCGCCAAGGATGTTGCCGGAGCCCCGGATTTCCAGATCGCGCAGAGCCAGCTGGAAGCCGGCGCCCAGGTGTGTGTAGCGGCGGATGGCGGAAATGCGCTTCCGGGCGTCTCCGGTCAGGATTCCGGATTTCGGAAGGAGGAAATAGGCGTAGGCCTGACGGACCCAGCGGCCGACACGGCCGCGGAGCTGATAGAGTTCGGCGAGTCCGAAACGGTCGGCGCGGTCGATGATAATGGTGTTGGCATTCGGGATGTCAAGTCCGGATTCGATGATGGTCGTGCAGACGAGGATGTCCATTTTTCCCTCGATGAAATTCTGCATGGTGTTTTCGAGTTCCTCTTCGTCCATGCGTCCGTGCCCGATTCCGATGCGGGCTTCCGGGAAGAGGCGAGAAAGGCGCTGAGCCTCCTTTTCGATGGTGGCGACGCGGTTGTGCAGATAGTAGACCTGTCCACCTCTCTGGAGTTCCCTCCGGATGGCGCTGACGAGAACGGAATCGTCCGACTGTGCGACGACGGTCTGAATCGGGAGTCTCTGCACGGGCGCGCTCATGAGGGTGCTCAGGTCGCGGAGTCCGGCGAGGGAAAAGTAAAGGGTTCTGGGAATGGGTGTTGCGGTCATGGTCAGGACGTCCACCGTGGCGCGCAGGCGCTTCAGGCGCTCTTTGTGGAGCACGCCGAAACGCTGTTCCTCGTCAATGACAATCAGTCCGAGATTTTTGAAGGCGATGTCTGCCTGCAGCAGGCGGTGGGTCCCGATGACGATGTCCACGGATCCCTCCTTGAGCCGCTGCACAATTTTCGTCTGTTCCGCCTTCGACTTGAAACGGCTCAGGGTTTCGATGACCACCGGCGTTCCGGAAAAGCGTTCCAGGAAACTGAAATAATGCTGCTGCGCGAGCACGGTGGTCGGCACGAGCATCGCAACCTGGCGCCCGTTCATGACGCATTTATGCGCCGCGCGCATGGCCAGCTCCGTCTTGCCGTATCCGACGTCTCCGCAGAGGAGACGGTCCATGGGCTTTTCCGACTCCATATCCTGTTTGATTTCAGATGCCGCCTTCAGCTGGTCCGCTGTTTCCTGAAAAGGGAATGCCTGTTCAAAAAGGCGCTGGTTCAGATCATCCGGCGGACACGCCTCTCCCCGGGAGGCACTGCGCAGAGCCTGCATCCGGAGCATGTCCATGGCCAGATCCCGGATCCTGGACGCGGCTTCGGATTTGGTGCGGTTCCAGCGGGAAGTCGTAATCCGGCTGAGAGGGGGAGCGGTTTTCTTGGAGCCGATGTACCTGGAAACGCAGTCGGCCTGCCAGACGGGGACATTCACGATGGTGTCGTCGGCAAATTCCAGTTCCAGCACCTCCTCCGTCCCGCCGTCGGAGGAAGTGAGCGTCTTCAGCCCCCGGTAGAGGCAGATCCCGTAATTAATGTGGACGGCGTATCCGCCCTCCTCGAGTTCCCCCATGGTCGTGAACATGCCGCCGTCGGTGCCGCGGGCGGACGAAGGAAGGTCCTCCGCTCTGCTTCTGGAAGCTGTGGAACTTCTCACTTTCCCGGGAATGGAAAACAGTTCCTGTTCCGTCAGGACGGCCAAATTCTCTTCCGGAAGGAAAACACCGCGCGGAAAAGGGGAGTGATCTATCTGAAGGACTCCGTCTTCTTCCTGCGGATGAAGCAGCCCGGCCTCCTCCAGCCAGCTCCGGATGTAGGCGGCATCGGCAGTGCTGCGGCCCAGCAGGACAACGTGACAGCCTTCCCGGCACCAGGAACGGATCTGCGCCGCCCCAAGCTGTCTGGCCAGTTCGGAACAGGATTCCTCCGCCCCCTCGGGCAGCGACTTCACAATATGCGCGAAGGCGGGATAACAGGCGGGAGCGGAAAGATCTTTTTCAAGTGCGGCAGCTTCTGCGGCATCCGGAAAAAAGATTTTCCGGAGCCCGGCGCGCTTCAGGAGAGTTTCCCAGCGGGCAAGGTTTTCCGCTGTCCCGAACTGTTCCAGATGCCTCATGCACTCGGCAGGATGAATCACAACAAGGAGAGGATCCTCAAAATAATCCGCAAAATCCGCGGAATCAGAAGACGGATCCTCCCCCGCCGGAGCGGACCCCGAACGTAGAATCACCCTGTATTCCTCCGCCGGAGCACAGGAAATCTGTGTGTCCGGCCGGAAGAGGCGGATGGAATCAATCACATCCCCCCAGAATTCGATTCGGGCGGGCAGTTTTTCGGAAGGGGAAAAGAGATCCACAATTCCGCCCCGGCGCGCAAATTCGCCCGGACGCACCACTTCCAGTTCGTCATCATAATCCATTTCAAGAAGTTTTTCAGCAAGAGCCGGGATGGAAATTTCCATTCCGGGCCGGAGCAGCAGACCGCTGTCCCTCATTTTCCCGGGAGCAGGAGCCGGAGCCAGAAGAGCGGAAAGGGAAACAGAAGTCAGTGCAGGAGGATCGGTCAGGGCCCGATAGAGGACTTCCGCACGCGGAGCGTCGCTTCCTGCAAGCGCCTGGGAACGGGTCGACCCCTCCGGAAGACCGCCGATGCGGAAATTGGTGGAGAGCACTTCCGAAAGCAAAGTCAGATCCTCCTTCACACGTTCGGCAAGGGGAAGCGCCGGAGAAACCACAAGAAGCGGACGATCCGCATGCATCAGCAGAGAAAAAAGCGGAAAGGCCAGAAGAGATTCATCAACAAATTCCGCCTTCCCTTCTCCGTGCGGGAGACGCTCAAGCCAGGAAAGCAGATGCTTTTTCCAGAGATATTTCTTCCTCTCCACTTGACTTTTCCTGTTTCCCATTATATAATATGGTTTTATATGTGCGAACTGTCCCTGTTGTTTTTCTGCTTCTTTCCCGTGCGGATTCTCCCCGGAAAAAAAGAGGGGGGGGAAAAAAGGTTCTTCTCCGCCGGAGAAAAGAAACGGACAACAATATAACAGTCCATCATAAAAAGGCAATTGCGCAACAGGAAATAGTGCAAGGAGAAAAAGCAGCTGATGAAATCTGCTTCGGATTCCCAGAAGAAGAAGGTTGTTTCCTCTAAAGAAAAACCGACTGTGTCAGAAAAAAAACTTTCGCAGACCGCTGTGAAAAAAACTCCGCTTGTGCCCCCTGCCGCGCCCTCAAAAAAGACACAGGAGGCTCCTGTGAAAAAATCCGCTTCCATGACTTCTGAACAGAAAAAAACAGAAAAAACAGCATCCTCAAAACGTTCCGCCGTGCAGAGTTCCGTAGAAAAACAGCCTGCAGCGGCGAAAAAGAGCAAGGCCGTTTCCAAGACAGCAGTCCCCGCTGAAAAAACGAAAACCGCTGAGAAAACGAAGAAGGAAAACAGCAGAGAAAATACCGCAAGCGTTTCCTCCACATCTGAAAAATCCACCGGGAAAGGCACAGGAAGGAAACAGGAAGCAGCCGCATCGGTCACCGCAGCCGGAAAAAAAGCCGCGGCGGAGGCGAAAGTCAAAGTCAAAGTACCCCCGGCTGCCCAGAATGCACAGAAAAGAAAATCGCCGGAACCGGAAAAAGAAGTGAAATCCTCCTCCCCGGCACAAAAAAAGATGCAGAAAACTTCTGCCGCTCTCCCCGGGACAGGAAAAACGGATAAAGGCAAAGAAAAACCGGAAAAGACAGAGAAAAAAAAGGATACCTCCGCTCTCTCTGCGGCCCGGAATCTGAATGACGGCAAGAAGAAGAGCAGGAGCGTTCCGGAAAAATCTGTTTCTCCTGCCGCAGCGTCGCACTCCGCTTCCGTCGTGTCGGCTGCCCCCCCGGCTCCGAAAACTGGGAAAAAACAGAAGGGGAGTCCTGCGGCGGCTCCGCTCCAGACTCCTTCCGAAACCGGCAAGACTGAAAAAAAAGAAACGAAGAAGAAAGCGGAAAAAGATCAGAAGCCCGTCTTCTCTCTCCAGTCCGCCGTTCAGAAGAAAGCTGGAAACACGGGAACGGCGGTCTCAAAAGACCCGGAAGGAACTCTTCAGAGTCAGAAAAAGTCTGACGGGGCGTCTGCCGTTCCGGATCTGAAAGCCGGGAAAACGCAGAAGGGCAAGGCCGCTGTCCCGCCTGTTCAGGCAAGTCCGGAAACAGAGTCGAAGAACTCCTCCTCTTCCGGAGCCGAAGATTCTTCCCGCTCGAAGAAAAGCGGGAAGGATACGGGAAAGAAAGCGGGGAAAGATCTGGAAACCGCTTCTCCCCGCGCCGCCGTTCAAAAAAACGGAAACGCGGGAAAGACGGTCTCGAAAGATCCGGAAGAAACTCTTCAGAACCAGAAAAAATCCGACGGGTCCGCCGTGTCGCCGAAAAACGCGAAGAAGTCCGGGAAGAAACAGATGGAAGGCCTTCTTCCTTCTGTTGCTGCCGCTCAGAATCGGCAGGAAGCCGGAGCTGCGGAGCTCAGGACAAAGAAAAAGGCAGGGGGAAGCAGCAGTTCTCCGGCATCGTCGGACGGGGGGAAAGACGTTCCGAAAGCTTCCTCGTCTCCCGTTCCGGGCTCCGCGCCTGCAAAGCAGACGGCGAAGAAGTCCCAGGCAGATCAGGCTTCTCTGAAAAAAGAGGGAAAGTCCTCGCAGGAAAATTTGCCTGTCCGGGAACAGAAGCAGGAAACGAAAAAAGAGAAGTCTGTTCCGTCCGCATCATCCGCAGGCGGCAAAGAAGCCGATGCCGCTCCCGCCCCGGCAAAAAAGACAGGGAAGACGGCTTCCGCAGCTTCTGCCGAAACAGCAGCGCCCTCATCTTCATCGCTTCCGGCGGAAGCGAAAGACGGGAAGGACAAGCCCGCGAAGACGGCTGAGAAGGAGGGGGAAATGCCCTCTTCAGTTCCGCCGCCCAAACCTCCGAAAAGAGTCAAAGTGCCGGAGAAACTGCTTGTCGACATTGAAGTGGAAAAGCAGATTGATTCTCCCCGGACCGAGGAAGAACCCGTGATCGAGGATATCGACATTGACCTGAATTCGCTGGATCTTCAGAACGGTGAAAAAGATCTTTCTCTGGATCGGAAAAATGCAAAGGTCGCCGCGAAACACGGTTCGGTAACCAAAAACGACACGATGAAAGTGTATATGCACGACATCGGCCAGATTGATCTGGTGACCAAGGATCAGGAAGTGGACCTTGCTGCGATGATCCACGGAGAGGACAATATTGCCCACGACAAGGCAAGAGCGACGCTGATCAAGGCGAATCTCCGTCTGGTCGTCAAAATTGCGCATGACTTCAAGGGACTGGGGCTTCCGCTTCTGGACCTGATTTCCGAAGGGAATATCGGTCTGATGCGTGCGGTGGAGAAATTCGATCCCGCGAAAGGGGCGAAATTCAGTTCTTACGCGGCCTGGTGGATCAAGCAGTCCATGCGGCGGGCCCTTGCGAATCAGAGCCGTACCATCCGCATTCCAGTGCAGTCGGCGGGGAAGATCAACAAAATCAAATCCGTCCGGATGAAACTTACGGAAAAACTTGGACGCGAGCCGACCGATGCCGAAATCGCGGAAAACCTGGACTACAGCGAAAGAACCGTCGCAGGTCTTCGTCTTGCAGATCTGCGGACCTTCTCTCTGCACGACCCCATCCAGCAGGGGGAAGACGGAGAATTTCAGGATATCATTCCCGACCGCGGAGCCATGACCCCGGACCGGATTCTCAGTGATGTGGAATCCGTCGGCCGCCTGATGGATCTTCTGCGCGATCTGGATGAACGCGAACGGATGATCCTGAAAATGCGTTTCGGACTTGACGGAGCCCGATCCCGGACTCTGGAGGAAGTCAGTCAGGAAATCGGGCGTACCCGGGAACGCGTCCGTCAGATCCAGAACCAGGCGCTGAGCAAACTCCGCGCCATGCTGGCCGATGAAGCCGGATTTGCCAATGAATAAAACCATCAAAACAAAGCGCCAGCCATCCCCTTGCAGAAGGGAACTGGATGAACTTATGAACAGATTCAGTTTCTGAAGGGGGGTGAACAAAGATCATGGAAGCAACAGAAGTCCGTCTGAAAAAAGGCGAGCCGATCGACCGCGCCCTGCGCAGGCTGAAGAAAAAGCTCGACAAGGAAGGAACTCTCAAGGAACTCCGCAACCGGAGGCACTTCGAGAAGCCCAGCGAAAAGAAGCGCCGTTCACAGCGCCGCAGAGGCTGAGCCTTCCTCAGGGGAAAAAGCAGCCTTCCTGATTTCCCCGCATCTTTTCTCCCCGGGAAACCCGGAGAGAAATAGGAATGGCGGAAAAGACGTTTCCGGAGATTTCCGGGAACGTCTTTTTTTATTTTCAAAACAGGATCCCGGAGGTTGCGAAAATGGAAAAATGCGCTATCTTACGGGGAAGCGGGAAAGCATCCTATTCTCTGAAGATTGCGGGAAGAGTCCATTGAACAACAGAAACAGTCCATCCCTCAAATACTTGAGCAACACGCCGAGAACATTCAGCCAGATGCCGATTCTGGACTTTTACGTCCTGCGCGAATTTCTGGTGCCGTTCACAGCGTTGCTCTTTGCATTCTGTCTGCTGTTTCTGGTGGGAGACATGTTCAACGATCTCAACGAATTCCTGGATCATAAGTCACCCGTGTCTCTGGCAGCCAGGTATTTTATACTGAAGATGCCTGGGAACATCCGGTTCATTCTTCCAATCACGGTGTTGCTCTCGTGCATGTATACGCTGGCGAATTTCGGGAGGCACAGGGAAATCACGGCGATGAGAGCCTCAGGGATTTCCCTCTTCCGTTCCGCATTTCCGATCTATATGGTAGCGTTCGCGGTCACTCTGGTGAATTTCTGGTTCAACGAAAAGGTGGTGCCGGACTGCGAACGGGAATCGACCATTCTCATCGAAACCGTGCAGAACCCCGATTACGAGAAATGGATGCACAGCATGCTTCAGTACCGGAGCAGCGACAAGAAAAGAGATTGGCTTTTTCAGGAATTTGATGCGGAGGGAGTCCAGAAAAACATCATCCTGAAAATTTATGTGGACGGGACCGGCGAATCGGAAGGCCGTCAGGTTCTCTCTCAGGACATCCGCGCGGAGGAAGCCCGCTTCATTGAAGGAAAAGGCTGGGAATTCAAAGGAGTGCTCCGCACCCCTTACAGCCAGTTCTATCTGCCCGGACAGCCTGAAGAACTCGAAACACTCACCATTTCCAGAGATGAAATTCCTGAAACGCCAGACAACATCATCAACTCCATCAAACCCCCGGAGGAATTGCCCACCTGGATCATTTACGATATTCTCCAAAGCAGTAAAAACATGGCTCCGACACTGAGAAACATTTACACAACAATCTTTTATTACCGTCTGGCATTCCCGTGGGTCTGTTTTCTCTGTGTATTTCTGGCACTTCCTCTTGCTGCGAAAAATGAACGTTCCGGAATCTTTACAGCCATCACCGCCGCCGTGGGAATCATTGTGCTGTACCAGATCATGACGGAAGTCTTCATGCTGCTCGGCAAGCAGGGAATCCTCCCCCCCATCGTCGGAGGACTGGCACCGACGGTGGCATTCGCCCTGTACGGATGGTTCTTCCTCATCCGCAAAGCAGGCTGAGGCCAATTCCAACTTATTCTCAATCGTATTTCCCTCTCCATTCATCCTTATCTTAGGTTCCCTGTCATAAATGAAAGGGCCTTTTTCTTCCCTTACGTCCCCCCGCGCGCAGAAACGGTGGTGGAGGGGAAAAGAGGGAAAAGGAAGAAAGAGCCCGGGTATTCTTCCTGCCAGGCAGCACACACATGCACCAACAGGGATTTGTTCTTTCCCGTCCCGCTTCGTCCCGCTTCGTGTCAGGAATCTAATTTTCGCATTTTCATGCAATCTTCCCGGATCTTCAGGAAAGACGAGCCGAGACTTGGGAAGAAGGCGGATTCAGATACAGATTTTTCGTCTGACCATGACAGATTTCTGAAAAAAAGAATTGAAGAAAAGAATTTTTGATTTGAAAAAAGGAAAAATCAGAGCTATCCTTTCACGTGTTTTTCTAAAAATCAAAGAGTCCCCAAGTAAACAATCTAGAGAGAAAGAGAGAGAGTAACATGCCGAAGATTTGCAATGCGATTCTGCTTGCAGGACTTTCACTCCCTGTCATTCCGGACCTCTCAGCAGCGGAACCCGCCGAGTATTTCCGGGAGAACTTCCGGAACTACACGGAACAGGCGCCGTTGTGTCCGGAGGGGAAAGGATTCTCGGTCGGCAACGATCCGATCTGGGCGGACAGTGCGGAACTGAATGTCAATGCAAAGGAACCCGGATTCATCTTCAAGGATTTTCAAGGAGCTGCCGGGAAAACCCTTTCCGCCTTCGATCTGCTTTTCGATTTCCGCTTCAATAACGACAAGGGAGAATTCAAAGTATATCTGAAGGGAGCGGACGGCAAGGATAAAGTCGTTGTCTTCACCCCGAAGGAAGTGTCGCTCGACACAGCCAAAACGGCCTTCCAGGTGCCGCATCGGACCAGACAATGGGAAAAGGCGGCTCTCAAATTCTCCGGAGGCAAACTGGATGTCTATGTGACTGCGGACAGACAGTATAAAAAACTCTTCACTGCCGCATTGGGTTCCTTCCAGCTGAAGGGCTTCAATATTTTTGCGGAACCGGAGAAACAGTTTGCGGTGTCGCATTTCCTTCTCCGCAGCCCCGGGGCACTGAAGGACAGCAGCGTGTTGGATCTGACAGCCTCCCTGAAAAGTCTGACGGACAAAAAAGGATTCCAGACAGCCGCATCGGAAAGCACTCCCGTGACCATCCGTCCTGAAAAAGCCGGAGGAATCACCGTGATCGCGGGAACGGAAAAGGATGCGGTCAAAGGAATTCTCAAGTGGAGCGACGGGACGCAGACGGAACTTTCCATCAACACAGAAGGGATCCGGAAGCATTCCCTGATGGCCCCTGTCGGCGAACAGGCGAAAGGAACGAAAATCGATCTGCCTGATGCTTTCCTGAGTGTCAAAGGAGATAAGAATCTTCTTCAGAACGTTTATGTCCGCCCCCTTCTGCGGCGCTATCACAGCAGCTACAGCGTCGTTCCGGAATATGTGGACATCATCCGCGACTGGGAAAAACTGCCGAAAGCCTCGGAACATCCCCTCCGCATCGAATTCCGCCGGGACGGTCAGAACACACAGCTCTTCCTGGACGGCTCCTATGCAGGAATTCTGAACGACAAGGGAGCCGTTCTGCAGAGTGCAGATTTCTTCTTCAAGAAGGGAGCCTCCTATAAGGACGCCCGTTCGGACTCCCCAGCTCTGAAGGCCGATCCGAAATACTATCCGCTTGACATCACGGCCCGTCCGAAAGCCAAGGCCTTCGTTGATGCGCAAAGCAGTCTGAAAGAGGGGTTTGCGAATGTCAACGGGATTCCGATGTTCGTGGCATCCCCGGAACATTCCTCCGATGTCGGCATTGCCCGCCAGGGAATGGGTGAATGGGCGCTGGAAGTGGAGGAATATCTGGGACGTTCGCCCTTCGACGGACTCCTGAGCGAAGTGCATTACCTGCTTCCTCCGGCTGACTATACCAAGGCCTGGATCCTCTGCGCCGTGGATCCCGATCCGGCAAAGGATCCGATCCTGACGACACGCATCGGATACTACATCTACCCGAACGGAAGCGGCCAGAACATGATGGCCGATACGCACACCGTCTTCCCGCGCAAGGGAGAAGCCCTGCCCGCAAACATGAAACAAGTCGGGAGCGTGAAGATCAAAGGAGTGGAAACGCCGCTCTATCTTGCCGAAATCGAACTCGGAACGGGACGCGTGCTGGATCTTCCCGCACGGCAGAAGTATCTCAATCTGGACTTCTTCGGAAAACCGTGGGAGAATTTTGAACAGATTGACCGCACAGGAAAACCCACTCCGTATTCCACAAGCGCGGTGCAGATCTTCGGAATCACGCTGGAACAGGCGCCGGTTCTGATGGATATCGAGCAGAAACAGCCGGGGAACGTCTTCACCCAGGCGGAAAATCCGGAGACATCGGTAGTGCTGAAGTCTCTGCGTCCGGCCAAAGGGAAACTGGTCTGGGAAGCGTTTGACGCTGACGGGAAAAAAGTCGCGGGCTCTTCCGCTGACTGGCAGTTCGCCAAAGCCGGAGAGGAGAAAACCCTCAAAATCTCCCTTCCGAAAGACAAAGTCGGGTACTTCGACCTGAACATGACTCTTGCCGATGAAAAAGGCAACGTGATTCTGACACATCCGGCGCGCTTCGCCATTCTTGCGAAAGACGAACGCAAAGCGGATAAATACACCTCCCCCTTTGCGACATGGTGGTTCGACGCACACGGCAGTCTCGGCGATTTTGAAGTCGCCGGTCCCCTGTTCCAGAAAGCCGGAATCCGCAAGGCCAGCTGGGCAACTGCGAAACTTTCCCAGGAGGAAATGGACCGTTTCAACGTCACCACCACGCTGAACCTGATGTTCCCCCTCGGAATCAGAGATCTCGACCCCGCAACGGGCGAGTTCAAGGAAAAACAGATCCGCGATCCGAAGGATCCGAAAAAGAGGATCACCGTCTCCGGCGAGGAATATGCCAGGATGACGATTCAGGAAAATCTGGACAAACGCCCGAAATCCGATCACATCCTCATCTGGCATGAAACCGCTCCCGGCTACGGTATTCCGGAAGAAATGCTCAACATGGACGTGCCTTCCGATCCGGCGCTCAAAGAGCGTGCGGAAAACCTCGGAAAGTACATCAACGCCGCCGGCAAAATCATCCGGAAGCATTTCCCGAAACTGAAAATCCAGATCGGGAACAGCAGCGCTTCCATCGGAGCTGCCACACTCCCGCTGCGCGGAGGAGCCGATCCGCAGTACTATGACTACATCGGGATCGAAACGCCTTCGCAGGTCATTGTCCCGGAAAAGCTGCAGGAAGTCGGTTTCCAGGGCATGATGATTTCCAAGGACATTGCCGAAAAGCTCGGCAAGCGGAAAATCCCCGCGAACGGATCCTGGGAATTCACCTACCGCTGCGAACGCGACATGGGGGAACAGCAGCAGGCGGAATGGTATATGCGCGACGTGCTGATCTCCCTGGCCAATGATTTCTTCCTGATCAGCCCCGGGATCTTCTTCGACTGTTCCAGCGGATACTACAACGGACTCTGGGGCGGAAGCGGAATCATCACCCGCGGGCCGTATGTGTATCCGAAACGCGCGTATGTAGCGTATGCGGCGCTGACCAATGTGTTTGACCGCGTCAAATTCAACCGTCAGATCCCGACCGGATCCACCACGGTCTATGCTCTGGAATTCAATCGCGCAGACGGCCAGAAGGCCATCGCGCTCTGGGCTTCCCGCGGGACGGTGAAATTCAAGGTTGAATTCAACGGGAAAGCGTCCGTCAGGGAATTCACGATGTATGGGGCGGAAAGCAGGAAGTCCGGAAATGAAATCACCGTGGATGCGGGAACGTCTCCGGTCTATCTGCTCTCGGACAAGGGAGTGAAATCGGTCTCGATTCTTGACAGAGCGTTCCCGAAGGACGAGGCTCGCGCCGCAAAATCCAAAGTCGTCGCCCCCCTCAGCTCGCTCGACGGCATCACCGCCGCTCCGGACAAGAGCTATGAAAGCACGCACACCAAATTCCTCCCAATCACCAAACCCTCCGATTTCATCGTGAAGGCGGTCAAGGACGAGGAAAAAGGAGACTGCATCGAGGCGACTCTGGACCTCTCCAAAAACAAGGACACCGGGAAATACATCTCGGAATACACCCACCTGATGTTCAAGGAACCCGTTCCCGTCGAAGGCAATCCCGCCGCGGTCGGAGTCTGGGTGAAAGGAAACTCCAGCTGGGGACGGATCCTCTTTGAAATCGAAGATGCGGAAGGCGAAGTCTGGAAGACTCTCAGCACCTCCGGATGGGGATGCGACATCCTTGACTGGCCAGGAAATCTCTCCGTCAACTTCGACGGATGGAACTTCGTGGCGCATCCTCTCCGCGATACCGATCTCTTCAACGACCACAGCCCCGGACCAGTCTCCGAGCAGTGGGTCTCCGAAGGCGGAAACAAGAAGATCGACATGCCGATCAAACTCCGCGGCATCGGAATCGAAGTCAACAGAAACAAACTCGATCTGCTGGATTTCAAGAAGTCCGAGCCCTCGGTCCGCGTCAAGGACTACAGCGCCGTTTACGACAAGGAGGAAGACAAATAATCCTGTCGTTTTTTCCTCCCCGTTCTCTCTGCAAGCCGCCGCCCTGAACACTCACCACAGGGGGCGGCGGCATACAAAATGAGAAGGGGGAAAAACATCGGAAATACTGCAGGCCGGGAACGGGAAATCTCGTTCCCGGCTTTTTTTCTTTCCATTTCTCCTGTACTCATTCTCCAGTTTGAATTCATGACGATTCTGTCACAATCCCTTTTCCGGGAATCTCTTTCTTTTTCTTTCCGCACCCCGGCATCCGGCCTTCCCTCCAGGAGCCCTTTCTCACTTTTGATTCACAAGAAAGAGAAAAAAGAATTATAAAAAATCATTGTTTCTGCCTGCTCCAATAAAAAAAAACCGAAAAATAATCAAAAAAGAGAAAAATTTTAAAATATTCTTCTCATAATTGAGAAAAAGGTCATTGACAGATTCTTTTTTCTTTGTATAATTAACAATAACAGGATGCGGCATGGATGAAATGAACGGCACGGCCGGACACGACTGAAAAAGAGGACAGCATACATCCCGCCACAGGAATCATGCTTGGCAAAGACAAGGGAAAAGGAAGAAACGGGGAAGCCGGTATTTTTATCGGATGCGTATATTCATCAGGGAAGGAGGTGCGGAAGATCGGGAAGGAAGAAACTTGGCATTCGGGTAAAGTTTTTTGCAGCAGGTCTTTTTGAATTTTGCAGAAAACCTGAGTCACGGACAGGTTTCACCCCTGCGGGGGAAAAACAATCGGGAGAAAACAAATGAAAAAGAATCACGGTCTTTTCAGAAGTCAAAGTTTCACATTGATTGAACTACTTGTCGTCATAGCGATCATCGCCATTTTGGCGGGGATGCTGATGCCAGCGCTGGCGGCGGCACGTGCGAAGGCACAGGCCATCAACTGCGTTTCCAACATGAAACAGAACTTTACCATGTTCGCGATTTATTATGCGGACAATCAGTTCATGCCTCCGAGAGGCGTCCAGGTGGATTTCGCTTCGGATGGAACCAACCGTTATATGACCTGGGCTGTTCTGGAGAAACTCGGATATGCTCAGGCTGCCTCTCAGTCTCTCAATACAGGGTACGGCGGAGACGGGCCTTATGTGAAACAGTGGTGGTGCCCGAGCATTTCGATGGGACCGGATACGGCATATGACCTGAAGCCCCTCAAGACAGTTGCGATGAACGGATACGGAGCTTCCTACGGGATCAATCCGCATTATCTGGGATCGGATTCCAGGAACTATGAAAAGAATCCGGGCGGAGTGTTCATGAGCGAAGGATCGAGCATGGGACTGGGAACGACCAGCGGTTTCAAACATGTGGAATTCCGTCACGGCGTGAATCCTGTGATGAATGAAATGTCGGGCTTCGACGAACCCATCGTCGGCTTCTGCAACAACATGGACGGCGGCAGCTATCTGAACCTGGTCAATGCCGACGGCGGAATGGAAACTTATACTGCGACAGCCAGAGGCGCCTTCTATGACCGCCTCATCGAAGTCCCCGCACTCTCCGATACACTTGGACATGCGACCGAAGAAGACACGGGCTGTTCGGTTTGCTACACTCAGTCCGCAGGCTGATCTCATTTCATTGGAATGATCTTAAAGCAAATGAGGTAGATTTATGGAAAATGTGATACTGGCAATTGCAATTTTCTGCGGTATTGCAGGGGTTTATTTCCTGAAAAAGACACAGAAGCATCAGCTGGGCATTGTCCTGGTGGTGCTGATGTGCGGAGGTCTCGTCTACTATGCGGTGATGCATTATACGGTCTCCTCGCGTCTTTCCGACCGGACGGCGAATATTCTGTTTGACGGTCAGGCCTATGTCATCGCCCGGGTCATGAAGGATCACTTCCCGAATGCGAAGCAGGCGGTGGTTCTGGGCTGGGGTGATGCGGAGAGAGTCGGGAAAATGAATGAGGCGATCAAGAACTTCGGATGCAGCAATACCGAATACATCGCTCTCTTTGAAAAAGAGCCGCTCAGTCCGGAGGAAAGAATGTTTTCCGCAGTCGGGAAAGCCTCCAAGGAGTCGCCTGCGGTCGAGTCGGCGGACGTGCTCTTCTCCGTTTTCGGATTTGATACAAAAACGGCGAAGCACCTCAAAAAAGGCCAGCAGATTGTCATGATAGACAGTCTGCCGGACAAAGAGCTCTGGGAAAAAGGAGTGGTGAAAGTCGCAGTGCGCAGAAAGGGAAACCTCTCCCAGGAAAGTTTATCAGAGGATCCTGAAAAATACTACCAGGAAGCATGCGGCGTGTACGTCAATGACGGAAAACTGACATTCGACGCACACGGCAACTTCAAATAAGTCTCTTTCTTCCCTCCCTGTGCGGATGTGCAACGCATCCGCCGGCATGGCCGCCTCTCTTCTTCCGGGCGGCCATGCCTTTTTTTTCACCTTTCCCACCAAGAAAAGATCTGAAGCGGATTCCCTTCTGAAAATCACAAACAGATAAGAAATCCCCTTTTTTTTACATTCCATTTTCCCATGGACAGCCTATACTTTCCATAATGGGCGCCATTCAGAGAACGCCATCACTCGCGGCTGAAAAAAAAGGAGAGATCTTTCCATGCTGAACGAATTTTCCATTTCCCCGAAGGAAAAAAAGATCCTGCTTTCCAAGTTTCGCAATCCGGAATGTTTTCTCGATCCGGAAACAGGCAGAGACAACGAAACTCTCCGCAACGACGTTCTCCTTCTCGCCGATTCCCTGAAGGGACTGCCGCATCCGCTGATCAAGGCCAAAGTCTTTGAATATCTCTGCTTCAATATGCGTACGGGAGTCCATGCGGCGGATCCCTTCCCCGCATTCGGATGCTGGAACCGGGACAGACGCCCAGCGGCGCCCCTGCTCCGCCGCTGGGAAACGGAAGTCAATGAACGTCTTCTCCCGGAAACAAGCTCCCGGATCGCGGAATTCAACCGCGCCGGAATCTATGCCGTATGGAAAGACTTCGATCACTCCGTGCCGGACTGGGACGACATTCTCGAACTCGGTTTCCACGGTCTGCTCGAACGGGCACAGAAATACCGTGAGAAAAGAGCTCTGGAAAACAAAAACACTCCGGAATCCGAGATCTATTTTGAGTCAGTCGGAATCACTTACAATGCCATTCTGAAAACACTTCTCCGCTTTGCCTGCTATGCGGAGAAAAGGGCGGAGCAGGAGCAAGACCTCTCCAGCCGCGGAGGAGGAGGAAAAGCGGACGGGAACAAAAGCAGCAGCAGAATCTCCAGGCTCGCCACCGCACTGCGTCACCTTTCCTGCGCCGCACCGGGAAATCTGTACGAGGCGCTCCTGCTCATCTTTCTTTATTTTCTTTTTGGCGAACATGTCGATCACATGCAGGTGCGTTCGCTGGGGAATCTGGACCGCATTCTGTATCCGTATTATAAACGGGACCTGAGTTCCGGAACCTTCACGGAAGAGGAGATCCGGAGACTTCTGGGCTGCTTCATGCTTCAGTTCGCCTCCATCAACAATTATTGGGGACACCCCTTCTATCTGGGGGGAACGGAGAAAGACTCTTCAAGCGGAATCAACGAACTCTCCTTTCTGATTCTGGACGTCTTCGATTCCCTTTCAATCACTTCGCCGAAGATCCAGCTGAAATATTCCGCCCGGACGCCGCGCGACTTTCTTCTGAAGGCATTCGAGATGATCCGGCATGGAAACAGCAGTCTGGTTTTTGTCTCGGAGGACGGGATCAAACGCGCGATGATGTCCTGCGGGCATACGGAAGAGGAAGCGCGTACCTGCCATGTCTGCGGCTGCTATGAATTCGGCGCTGCCGGCGCCTCCAACGCCACCGCGCCCTGCTATCTGAACCTGCCCAAAGGAATCGAACTTCTGCTGAACAACGGAAGGGATCCGATGACGGGAATTGACTCGGGAATCCGGGGTGATGAGATCGGAAATATCGGCGACTTCGATTCTTTTTACCGGAATTACCTGCATTTCGTGAATGAAATGATTGAAATTACCGTCGGACAGGTCAACGAATTTGAAAAACATCTTTCGGCGATCAATCCCGGGGCAGTGCTCTGCGCCGCGATCAAACACAGTCTCGAAACGGCGCGCGACGCCTTTTCCACCGGCTGTCTCTACAACAACACTCTCATGCTTTATTCCGGTTTCGCAAGCGCGGTCGATTCCCTGTCGGCGATCCGGAAATTCGTTTTCAGGGAAAAAGTTCTCTCTCTCTCCGAAATGGCGGAAACGCTCCGGAGCAACTGGGAGGGCCGCGAAGCGCTTCGCCTCCGGATCCGGCACGACTCGGCAAAGTACGGAAACGGAGACAAGGAAAGTGATTTTCTTGCCGAAATGCTGGCAAATTTCCTCAGTTCCAAAATCAATCTGCGCCCCAACAGCCGGGGCGGATTCTGGATGGCGAGCGGGCATGCGGCAAGATCGTTCATCACACTCGGAGAAAAAACTTCCGCCACGCCGGACGGGAGAAAGAAAGGGGAGGAACTGTCTAAAAACCTTTCTCCCGTCATGGGGACGGACGTCAACGGGAGCGCCGCGCTGCTGCGTTCCGTGACGGAAATCGATTCCTCCCGTTTCCCGGGAGACTTTTCCCTCGATGTCATGATGCATCCCGCCACAGTCTCCGGAGAAGATGGACTGAATGTTCTTTTCTCACTCCTTGAAATCTACAGAAAGAGAAACGGGATTGCTCTTCATTTCAACCTCTTCGATCAGGAAACACTTTTGGATGCACAGAAACACCCGGAAAAATATGAATCGCTCCAGGTCCGCGTCTGCGGCTGGAACGTCCGCTGGAATGATCTCTCGCGAAAGGAGCAGGATGCCTACATTGAACGAGCCTCAAGAATCCGGGAATGAATCAAAGAAAGCTTCCTGCACGGATTTTCCGTCCGTTTCTCTTCCCCTGTCGGACAAAGAAAATGGAAACGAAACAGGCGAAATCAAGGAAAAGGAAAAGGAAAAAACACTCTTTCTCCTTCACCGTTCCCACCTCCCCCACCCCGCCCACGCCGAGACGGGAAGGAGAGCCCTTCTTGCAGACATCCGCCACTTTTCCGTCCACGACGGTCCCGGAATCCGGACCACCTTTTTCCTGAAGGGCTGCCCTCTCCGCTGCCGCTGGTGCCACAACCCCGAAACCTTTTCCCCCACTGCGCAGATGGCCTTTTATGAACAGAACTGCATCCTCTGCGGAGAATGCGAGAAAGTCTGCCCCTCCGGAGCCCATAGGATCCTCCCGGGAACGCAGAGATTCCTCGGGCAAACCCAGCGGTCCGCAGGACGGAAGTCTGCATGGGATGAGGAATCGCCTGCATTTACCCGCCACCAATTCCACCGGAAACTCTGTACCGCATGCGGGAAATGTGAAGAGGTATGCCCTTCCGGAGCACTCCGACTGTACGGGAAGGAAAAAAGCGTGTCCGAAATGCTCGAAGAGGCATTGAGCGACCGGGAATTTTATGACGAATCCGGAGGCGGAGTGACTCTTTCCGGAGGCGAACCGCTTCTTCAGGCGGAGTTCTGCCGGGCATTCTTCTCCGCATGCCGGGCGGAAGGAATCCATACCGCCCTGGACAGCAGCTGTTTCGCCCCGCGGAGAGCGCTGGAAGACCTTCTCCCGTATACGGATCTCTTCCTCGCCGACTGGAAACACCCCGATCCCGAAGTCCATGAAGCCCTGACCGGACAGGAAAACGCTCTCATCCGGGAAAATCTGCTCTTCCTTGCCCGTGAAGGAGCCGTAATCGAAATCCGCATTCCCCTCGTCCCCGGGATCAACGATTCCGAAAAGGATCTGAAGCGGAGCGGGGAATTTCTGAGGCGTCTGAATCCGTGCAGGGTCCGTCTTCTTGCCTATCATCCGCTGGCGAGGACAAAATATGCCGCACTCGGAATCGCAGGGCATTTCATGGAGGGAATCACCCCTCCCTCCGACAACGACTTGAGGACAGCCGCGGACTTCCTCCGCAGATACGGACTCAATGCCGTGCCGGGATGGCTGTAAATTCCTTCCGGAATCATGCTGCCGAGAAGAGAGAAAGAAAACGCTTGTACCTCCCCCCTCCTCCTCCTCTTTTTCCTTCCCTTCCCCTCCTTCCAGCGCCCTTTCTCACTTCCGGGATGAGACGGAGAGGAAAGCGGATTCCAGATATTCCAGCGCCACATCCTCCCTCCGGCAGAAATCGGCAGATCCGGCATACGAACGCACGGAGTGCGAAATTTCCTCCAGACGGGGCAGCATGGATTTCAACTGCTCATTCAGCTCCTGCTGGGAGAAGGGTTCGGAGAGCACCGTGCCTCCGGACTCGCGCACATAGGGAGAAAAACCGCATTCTCCGCTGCAGAGGACAGGGAGTCCCGAAGCAATTCCTTCGACCAGAACGCTTCCCGCGGATTCTTCCCGAGCCGGATGCACCATCAGATCCGAAGCGAGCAGCAGCTCCGGCACATCGTTTCTGCCGCCGAGAACGCGAATTTTCTCCGACACGCCCAGCGCCGATGCCAGAGCCATGCAGCGTTTCACGGAACCCGGTCCCGCCAGGCACAGAACACAACGATCCTTCCACCCGGGTGGAAGGGACGCCAGCGCGCGGATGACGCGGTCTCCACCCTTCAGATCAAAATTGGAAGCCAGAAGAAGAAGTGCCAGATCGTTTTGCGAAAGGCCGAGTTCCGCACGTTTTGAAACACGGAGACTCTCCGCAGCCGCAACCGTCTCCGGCCGACGACAGGCCGGATTCATCCCCGGAGGCAGAAGGAAAAAGCGCTGTTCCTGCGTTCCGTAACAGGCAGAATAGTCCGTTTTCTGGCTCGGAGCAATGTAAAGGATCCGGGTCTCCGAACGGGGGCTGAAAATGGCGGATTCCATCTGCAGAAAGACCCGGTAACGGGGATGGAAACGAAGGGAGAGCCGACTGTGTTTCTTCGGAAGTTCCGCAGCAAGGCAGTTATCCGCGGCAAAATAAAAATCGCATCCGGCAATCCGGTTGAAAGCGACGGTCAGATCGAATCGTCCCGGAAGAAGACGGACCTCCTCCTGAAAACGGCGTTCAAAGTCCTTCATGGCCCCGTGATTCGTCAGAGCACGGGTTTTCAGGAAGCGCACGGAAAGCCCGGACGTCTCCGCGGGAAGAGGCGCATTCTTCCATTCCGACACAAAAACCGTCACCTGATGTCCGCGCGCGACGGCTTTCTCCGCCATGCGCATCATGTCGCGCTGGAGGCCTCCGAAGGGAAAGTATTTGAAGAGTGCAAACGCCAGATTCATTGCAAAGAAGCCAAGTATTCTTTCCTGATTTCAGATTTATCCCTGATATATTTCCTGTTTTTCAGCGTTTTTTCAGAGAGAGAGAGGTGTCTCTTCTCCAGAGATCCACGTGTCTCTCCGCGGAAAAGAGAGCAGCCGCGGTAATAACGCCGCAGAAGGCGGAAGCCGGAATTTCCCCGGGAGCTGCCGTCTCTTTCTCTTGCGGAATATAATACAGGAAGCTCCTGCTTGCAAGCTCATTTTCCTTCAGAGCGGACTCCCGGAAACGGATTGTTTCCGGGGGAAAGAAGGGAAAGAAAATGGGAAATCTTGCTTTTTTCCCTCCCGAACTGTTTCTTTTCCTTTTTTTCTTTTCTTTTCCTCTCCCTCCGCTTTCCCGGCAGAGGACTTGAAAAAAGGAAGCAGCCCGTATACATTTCCCTGTCGGGATTCAACCAGAAGGCAAAAGGAGGAATGTTCTTATGTATAAAGAATCCATCGAACTGAAAATCGACCATGGGAAATGCATACGCTGCGGACTCTGTGTTGAAAAATGCGTCAACCGCGTTCTTTCCATGGGGAAAGAGGGAGGATATCCGGAAGAGGCAGAGGACGGAGGATCGGCCAGATGCATTCACTGCGCACACTGCGTCATGATCTGTCCGGAAGGAGCTCTTTCCATCGACGGCATTTCTCCGGACAGCTGTCCGGCCCCCGGGATCTTCCCGGATCCGGAAAGAATGCGGGATCTGCTGCGGGGCCGGCGCTCCTTCCGCCATTACAAGCGCGAAAACGTGCCGCAGGAAACGCTCCGGGAACTGCTGGACGCCATGCGTTTCTCCCCGACAGGCGTCAACAATCACCGTCTTCATTTTGCCGTGGTCGACAATCTGGAAAGCATGGACACACTGCGCGAGTACACCAATTCCAAAGTTCTTGAACTGCTGGAAAAAGCTCCGGACTCCGCCCCGGCAATGAAATTCGCGCCGTCGAAACAGGCGATTCTGAAAGGAGAGGATCCGATTTTCCGTAGGGCGCCGCACCTTCTGCTGGTGTCAAGCCCGGAGGACGCGCCGTGCGCCGAAATCGACCCGATCATCGCGCTGAGCTATTTTGAACTGTATGCGCAGAGCAGAAACATCGGGACGCTCTGGTGCGGAAGAGCCATGTCCGCCTTTCATTCGGCTGCTCCGGAAGTCTTCCGCTTTCTGGGAATTCCGGAGCATTACAGGCCCGGCTACGCAATGCTCTTCGGAATCCCGGAATTCGGATTCCAGAGGGTTGTGATTCCCTCCCCCGTGAGAGTCAGCCGTCCGCTGGGAAAGAACATCGCCTCCTTCCGCTGAAAAAGGAAGAAACTCCGGAGGAAAGCAAAGGTGGGAAGAAACTCGGGGACCTGTGTCCAAAGGCAAGGGAGGAGGAAGATTTTCAGGAGAAAACCCGCCTTCGTCCTTCCTATTGCGCCGGGGGAAGTTCGGGAGAACGGGAGAATTCCTTGCGGTACAGTTTGACCGCCGTGTTCAGGACATCCCGCCAGAGGGACTTGTCCACGGGCGCACCTCCCCGGGAATAGGCCGCGATAAAGCGCAGGGCGTCTCTTTTCCCGAGTCCCAGATCCATGGACGAGAAAAAAATGCCGGCAAGATCCTTGACCTGCATTCTCCGGGGAATCCGTCTCCGGATCTCCGCACGGTGCAGGTCCAGCACGAATAAACGCAGTTCCCCTTTTTCAAACGAGCTGCGGTCCAGCAGAAAATGACAGATGTAGCAGTCCCGGTGATTGACGCCCGCACCGTGCATGACGGAACAGATCCGCGCGAGTTCCGAAATCAGGCGGTGCTTCAATCCGGAAGGGGGCGGGTTGTCTTTCCACCCGGAGCAGAAGTCCTCCAGACTGGTCATATTGCAGAGTTCCTCGGTCACCAGGAAAGATTCGCGGGAGGCGGGATTGAGCCCCCGTTCGGCGAAGGCGGCGATTTTCATGGTGTCCAGCCCCAGCGCCTCGAATTTCCGGATGGCAAGATACTCGTTGGCTGCACCAAGGACGGGCTTTTTCAGCTGAAAGAGGTTTTTGAAGATTTCCCTCCAGCCCACGCCGCGGTGAAGTTTGACGAAGTAGGGTTTCCCCTCCAGGAAAAAACGCAGTGTCTTTCGGTTCTTGACATTCCGGAAAACCTGGCCCTCCAGAGAAAACGCGTGCTCAAACAGGGCGGAGGATGAATTGCCGGAGGAAAGCCAGCGGGAAGCAAAAGGGTCATTGAGATAGGGTTTGAGCATGTATTTTCCTGTCCTCCACATCTTCATATTCCGTTAATATACACGAAGTGAAGGCAAATGAAAGCGTTCCATCCGTAAAGTCCCTGATTTTCGCGCCGCGGAGGGGGAGGACGCGAAGAAGAGGAATGCAGGAGTAACAGGAAGAATGAGAAGAGAGGGAAAGGAAAGGATCGCCGGACCTGCCCCCTCCGGGAAAGAAAGGGAAGGAGACATCTTTCCTGGGAAAGAAGAACGGGAAAATTTGAAAATAACGTTTCCGGTGTCATATTTATGGGGTTTTTGAGAGTTGAGTTCTGCAAACCGGAAAGATGTGCCGCACGCCATGAGATTCAGTTGTCCTTTTTGTTTTTATGCCATGAGCGTGGATGATTCCGCACGCGGTTACCGCACCAACTGCACCAGCTGCGGGAAAAGCATTCTCGTACCTTCCAATCCGTTTGACGAAGGATGCATTGTGGGGGATTTTGTGCTCAACAGCAAACTCGGGGCCGGTTCCATCGGAGCGGTCTACAAAGCGACGCAGATTTCACTTGATCGGCCCGTGGCGCTGAAAATCCTGTTTCCCGAATATATCACGGCCAAAGGAACTCGCGACTTTCTGAGAGAAGCCAGGGCCGCGGCAAAGCTGAGCCATACCAATCTGGTTCAGTCCTATGCAGTCGGGGAGGACAACGGAGTCTATTTCATGGCCATGACTTATATCAGCGGCGAGACTCTCAAAAGCCGTCTCCGTCGGGAAAAGAAAATTCCGGTGGATGAAGCACTTCATATTGTCCAGCAGGTTGCGGAGGCGCTCTATTACGCCTGGGATGAAAGCAGGCTGATTCACCGCGACGTGAAGCCGGACAACATCATGATCACCGAAGACGGAATCGTCAAGCTCACGGATCTCGGGCTTGCCATCAACCAGAGCGAATGGAGGGAGGGCATGGAAATTTCGGGGAGTCCCTCCTACATGAGTCCGGAACAGTTCTGCGGGGAAAAACTCGATACGAGGAGCGACATCTACAGTTTGGGCGTCACGCTTTACCAGATGCTTTCCGGCCGTCTGCCCTTCTGTGCGGAAACGATCAAGAGCGTCGCCAGACAGCATTTCGAGGAAAACGCGGAAGCGCTCCATCACCTGGATCCGAACATTCCCCCCAAAGTGGACGCCCTCGTTCACAAAATGATGGCGAAACATCCGGACGACCGTTTCCAGGACATGGAGGCGCTCCTCAATGAAATCTGGATGATCCGCCAGAAAACCGCGCCGAACAAAAGCCTGATCCCGGACGTCCACACCATCTCCATCAAAAGGCTGGACTATGACATTCAGCATGAGTCCATTGCCGAAAAACGCCATGTCAAAAAGATGGAGCAGCAGATCAAATCCCGCTACGACTATATGAAGCTTGTCCTCATCGCCCTGCCCCTGTTGCTGATCCTGCTCATCATTCTGAGTTTCCTTTTCGGAAACCGGATGACCGAAAAGGAAAAAAAGCTCCTGGAGGATGCCGCCAGTTTTGAACGCTTCGCGGCGGACAGGTCCATGGAGCTTCAGGTCATTCTCACAGAAGGGGAAGCCCTGCTCAAAAAAGTCACTCCGATCCAGAATACGGCGGAACAGTATTTTGCGGCGAAAATCAGAAGCATCATGCTGGAACGCAGCCAGGAGGCACTGGAAGCGTCCGTTTCCCGTCTGAAAACGGAAAAAGACGCCGCGCTCTCGGATCTTGCCGCCCTCCGTCAGGAGAATGCGGATCTGAAAACGGCTCTGGCCTCCGCAAAGGAAACCTCTCAGCCCTCCACGGGACAGCAGCAGCCGGAACCATCTGCGGAATCAGAAACGGATCAGGCTTCCGGAGAACCCGCAGGCGTTTCCGGATCCTCTTCGTCTCCTTCTTCTCCGCAGCAAAACTCTGATACGGATCCGCAGCAGCTGGCTCTGCTGAACGAGGAAATCCTCACGTTGAAAAAGGAACTCAAGACTCAAAGTGCCGCCGCAGAGTCCTTCAGACGGAAGTACGAGGCAGTTTCCCCGCTTCTCCTGAAAATCAGGAAAGACGACATCCGCGCCCAGATTCTGGAACTCAGAGAACAACGCCGTTTCAACGATATCGACGTCATGCTCACCATGGAATCCATCCGCTCTCCGGAACTGAAGGACTGGATCCGGAAATGCGAAACGGAAAACGCACGTATCTCCAGAATTGATACGGCTGTCACGGGAAGCGGAACAAAGTATGCGCTCACATCCTTCGGCAGCGGAGCGAAAATCGTCGTCATTTCCGGCGGGTACATCGATTATCAGGAGGACGGCAAAATCCACCAGAAGCCCTGGACACAGTTCTCCACGGATACCCTCTGGCAGATCCTTTCCGCTAAAAACTCCATGAGCCCGGGCGAGGAAAAGGAAGTGAAGTCCGCCCTGGAACTCCTGAAGGGCAATCCGGGAAACGCCTTGAAACTCCAGCCGGCCAATACCGAACTCTATGAACAAGTCCGCCTCCTCCGCGAAAATACAATCCGGAGAATCCGCTACGCACTCCCCGGAGACCGGAAACGCGCTGAAATCATGGCTCAGGCACTCCTCCGCCAGCTGGAAGGCGCCCCCGAATACGAAAAATGGAAAGCGGAGCTGATTCAGCTTTTCAACACATCCAAATCAGACAGCCGCTGACACGGACAAAAAACGCAGCTCACGGCGCGTACACAGCACAGTGTCTCCAGCACCTTCACAGAGAACAGATCGGGGAAGCCTGTCCTTCTGCTCTTCAGAGTGTTCTGAGTATTTTTTTCCCCCCGCTTCTTCTTTTTCCCCCAGATACCTTCTCTGGGAAAAACGGCTTTCAAGCGCCCCTTTTCCTCCTTACTTGCCCCCCTCTGAAGCATCTTTCAAAAATCATGACGGAAAACAAATCCGTAACAGAACTCTTGAGAACGTATGACGCCAGATCATGAAAATACCGAGGCGCTTCTTCTTCCCCAGGATATAAGGCAAGAGCTTTCACAAGCCGGATACAATGCAGGAGAAGGGGAAATAAATCCCGCATTCCCGGAAAAAAAAGAAAAAATACAAAACTTCTGCTCTTCTTGAAATCCCCGCTCCCCGGAGCGGGATGATTCCCCGGCATTACTTCTTCTTCAGGCCGTGTTCTCTCTCCCTCCTTCCTGTGCCGTACAGCCAACTGCTCTCCGCAACAACGGCAAAAAAAGAGGAGAAGCAAGAAAGAAAAAAATGGGAAAGAGAAAAGATGGGAGAGAAAAAAAGGAGTGGAAAGGGGGAAAATCGCCAAAAACGCCCGCCCCCTTCCCTGTGGCTTCCCTGTGGGGTGTTGGTGTCAGGAAGACTTTCCGGGATAGGTGCCGATGACAGCAAGAACTTCCAGAGTCTCATTCCCGGAAGCGGCGATGGAATGGCCTTCCCCGCCGCGGGTGAGAATGCTGTCTCCTGTCTCAAGAATCTTCCGGACGCCGTTGTCATCCACTTCCGCACGACCCCTGAGAACGAAAAAGATTTCCTCCTCCCCTTTATGAACATGAAAACCGATCGAATTTCCGGGCTCGAGAATGATTTTTGAAAAAAGCCTTGTGCACGATTTCATTTCTTCACCGGGCTTCCAGATGTGCTGGAACAGGGCGTCGCCTTTGCCGCCGCGCATTTCATGACGGCGTTCCGGGGAAAAATCCGACTGTTTCCTGATCATGGCTGTCACCTCACTTCATCCATTTACAAAAACGAAAATTCATTCAACTGAAGTCAACTGAAGTCAAAAAAAAAGAAAAAGACCTTTTGCCCCTTTTTTTCCTCTCTCTTCCCTTCCGGAAACAATGCCAGGCAAATGAGAAAAAGGGATTCCAAAGGGATTTTATGATTTCACCGGTCCGAAAATATTGTGATACTTCCTGGAATTCAAGGATTCGACAAACGCAGTGATTTTTGTGGAAGTGCTGCACGGGTCGGTCGTCGGATCCATGCAGTCTCCGTCCAGAATCAGGAGCGGGAGATTGACTTTTCTCAGTTCCTCCCGCAGGTGTTTGGTGAAACAGCTGTCCGCAAGGGAACAGCGCCCGAAACCGTGGTTGTAAAGTACGCAGCCGTTGAGCTTGGCCTTTTCCGCGTTGGAACTGATGTAATGGACCCTCAGCTTGGGATCCAGATACCCGACAGTCAGGAGCTTCCGTGCCAGCGAACGGTACGGGTCATCCGGATCCAGATCCATCCAGTCGACGAAATTCACCTCTTCAAAGACAATGGGCGCATTGCATCCCGTTTCCAGATAGTCGAGGATCTTGGTGTCATAAAACGGCGGCAGGTGAAGCCAGAGCAGACGATGCGTATCCTCCACCGCATAACGTTTTTCCATAATCTCTTTTCTGGCAAGGAGTTCCTCATAAAACTGCTTCTGAATGTCAATCAGTTCCCTGCGGCCCCAGAGCTGGGAAAAGAGGATGGCGTTGTAAATGCCTTCGGCCCCGCGGATGAGCGGGGGGCTGTACCAGCGGAGCTCGTTGCACTTCTTGGAAATCTCCGCCGCAAGATTTGAAAAATGACACGCTTCCGACAAACGGCCGGGATCCATCTTCAGATTCAGCGCCTTTTCCATCAGGGAAACCGATTTCTGCAGCCCCTCCGCGATGGTTTCAACCGCATTTTCATCATTCATGTTCACCGGGGTGTGAAGAGAATAAAACTTGTCCGTGAAATGATACTGCCGCGCCAGGTCCTGAAAAATTCTCTCCCCCTGCTGGCAGGGCTGGGAGGTGGACACCGCAAATCCGGGCGGATTCAGTTCAATTCCCTCCAGTACACGCAGAAAGGAACAGGTTTCCCCCGCAAATCCCTTGTATGCCGCTATGTCAAAGGCTTTTTTCACACGCTTGGAATTTCTGGCAAACAGCGCAGCATAGGTTTCAAGGGTCAGCATTTTCACGCCGAGAGCGTTCAGAATCTCGGTGGGGAAAAAGAGATTCCGCCAGACAGTGGGCATGTTGCTCTTGGAGAAAAAGTCCTTGCGCGTCATGTTGGAACGCATCGCCACGGACTTGAGCGGCACTTCGGCAGAGGGATACTCCACCCGTTTCAGCACCAGACGGTCCTTCAGCCCCGCATACTGCCGGGCAAGACAGGCCGCACCAAGCGCACCCATCACACGGTGATATTCCGGAATAATCACATTGTTGTTCGTGATCTCATGCAGATAATGCGCGACGGCGCGGTTGGAAGCGACCCCCCCCTGAAACACAATGTCGCCCTTATAATTGAACAGCAATTCCCCGACACCGGAAATAATGGTCCTCGCCTGCGCACGGCAGGCTCCCGCTATGATCTGACCGAGAGGAAAACGATTCTTGAATTTGTTGATGGAAGTGGCGCTGAGCACCGCACAGATGCTGGAAAACTCCAGATCCGAATCATAATCCACCTTCTCGGCCATCTGTTCCACAGGAACATTGAGCTTCGCCGCGACGCTGTCCAGAAACGCCCCGGTCCCGGCGGCGCAGATCCCGCTCATTTTCGAGGTCCACATTCCCATGGCCTCGTTGTAAATCATCGCCTTGCTGTCCTGTCCCCCGACATCCAGAATCGCTTTCACTTCCGGATGAAAATGACGCGCTCCCGCCACATGGGCGGAAACTTCGCTGACCTGAAAATCATAATGGATAAAACGACGCGTATCCTCAACAATCTGACTGCCAGTCACCACTGTGCAACATACCGCTTCCTGAGCAATTCCCGCCTCCGCCAGAAACGCCTCCACAATCTTTTTCACGGATCCCATGTTGCACGCGCCGCAGCTCGAACAGCGCCCGCTGCAGGTCAGTCTCCCGGAATCAACAGGCTTCGTCCTCTGGTACGTGCTGTGAAAGACCTTCCCTTCCTCTGTCAGCAACACCGCTTTGAACGTGGTTGAACCGATATCAATTCCCAGATAGTACTTTTCCATCATGCAAAATGCTTTCCTTGTATGTTGATCCATCCTTCCGGGATTTTCTCACAAGCTCCCGCGATCTCCGGGAAAGGCGGCGACAGGCTCCGGAACACTTCAAGCCTGTAATATAGCCTGTTTTTCATTTTTTTCCAATGCAGGCAGAAGTGGAAAGAATATTTTTTCCGCATGGCCGGGGGCCCCCGGAAAGGGAAAAAGGGCGCGGAAGCAAAAAGATGTTTCCCAGAACAACAATGATGAAAAAAACTTCATCTCCGGTTCAGCAGATAGGCATGGAGAAGCTCCGCTATCTCCTGTGATTTTCCTGCGGGAAAGAGCGAATCGGGCAAAGCGGGTCTCTCCGGTCCATAGGCAGATGGAAAATCCGACATTTTCCGGTAGTCGGCATTCAGTTCCAGAAAGTCCACACCGTACTCGCGTTTGAATTCTCGGAGCAGAGACACGAATTTTTCATCTGAAACGGGATCCGCGAAGTCAGGATGGGAGGGCAGCGGAGGCGCCAGCTTGATCGAACGCACAGAAGAAAGTTCGCGCAGCGCCTGGAGAAGAAATGCGATCGCCCGCGCTTCATCACGCATGGAAATCGTTTTGCGCCGGGACTGGGTCATGGGAATCAGAAGCGCCGTATCCGCAGAACTCTTCCGGATTCCTTCAAAAAGGGCGGGAAGGCTTTCCAGACTCTCGCGCCCGCTCTCCTCCGGACTCCTTTTCCAGGAAAGAAATTCCAGCGCCACAGCGTCTTTTGCCAGTTCTTTTTCCAGATCTTCCCGGAACGAACCGAAATCCTCGGCAATCACCAGAACCTTCTTCACGGAACTGAATTCGCGGGAAATGGCTTTCGGCAGCTGCCAGGCTCTCAGATCATGCAGAGTCGGACGGTGCAGAAGAGGAACAACCCGGATATCCCCGTCGTAAAACCCATCTGCAGCAAAGTTCAAACGCCCGAGAAAACGAAGCGGCAGCACCGCCACTTTCCTCCGTTCAAACTCCAGCCCGGGAATGAACAGTGAAAATTCCGAAAACGAAGGCTGCGAACGGAAAGACGCCCCATCCACTTTCATCGGATACTTCAGAAGCACGTCCTGCGCAAAACGGTCCACATGCTCCTGCTGCAGCGAAGGCACCGCAAGAAGCAGGGGACGGTTCAACACATCATGGGAAGAAGTCAGGCTCCTTCCCGCCGACGCCTTCAATCCCGCATTCAGCGCAAGCGGAAGACGCGAACGAATCTCCGTATAAAAATCCAGCGTCTCGTCCTCATACAGAAAATACGGCGCCCAGATCTTCAGCGACAGATCCGGACGCACCGGAATCCGGGGCGTGCTCCGCTCCGGAAGATAAATCGGAAGCGGCGCAAAATCCGGAGAATCCGGAAGAGCATACAGCACATTGCCATTCCCATTTTCATTCCCATTTTCATTCCCGTCCCCACTTTCATTTCCATTATCGTTCGCACTCTGTGCCTTCATCTCCTTCTCATCAGACGGAGAAGCGGAAGTCATCGTTGTTCCCGCAGCGGAAGAGTTCTCCGCTTCCTCCTTGAGTGCGACCACATTCATCTGCCCGGGATATTCCTTCCCGTTCAGACGCCAGGCACGGATTCCCGGATTGCCGGGCACATCCGCGGAGTCAAAGGCGTTCAGAGAATACTTTTCGTATTTTCCCGTGTACAGAGCGTATTTGTCATGACGCAGCAGCAGCGGATAGCGGAGCCCCGTCCGCGAGCTCAGAGACAGGGGTTCCGCCGGAGTCGCGGGGGAAAAATTCTCTTCGTTCAGCGTTTCGAAATCCCCCTCCCCCTTCTTCCGCCACGAAGCCGAAATCCAGGTCGACACCGACTGCTTGCAATAGACCAGCTCCAGAAGATGAATCCCTTTTTCCAGCGGAATGCAGGCAGATTCCTCCGTCCCGATGATTTCGGTGTTCGGAGTTTCGCCGAAGGAACGGATCACGCGTTTCCCGTCGATGCGCAGAATCCGGGTGGAATTCGCCTTGACTTTGAATTCATATTCACCGCTCTCGGGAACATAGAGATTCCCGCGGAAGAGAACGGTGAAGCGCCAGCCGGTGTCAAAGGGACGCTTGGGCAGGAAAATCTGGCCGCTTTCCAGACGCCGCGGATTCCCGTTGAAGGCCTCGAAAAGAGTGTCTTCCAGGCCGTCTTCCGGATCCGTCTTGCGGATCAGAGCAATCTTTTTCAGATTGCTGTCGCGGACTTTCGAGTAATTCCTCAGGGCGGAGTCCGTCTGATTCTTGCGGCAGGGGAAATGGTTTTTCGGAAGAAGAGCGTAATCGGGAAGCATGGCAAAGGTTTTGCAGCAGCTGAGAGTCGAAGGGAACGGTGTCTTATACAGGTCCGACTTCGCATGAAATCCGCGAAAGGCCACATTCCTGGCGCAGAAGGGCATCAGGGAATTCCGACAGCGCAAAAACACGTTGCGGAGAAGGGGGCAGTCTTTTCCTCCGTCACATTTCTGCCAGGGTTTGGAATGGCGCGCGGTATTGCGGATGGCGTTGTTGCATTTGGATATTTCCGTCGGCCGCCACTGATCCGGAGTCAAAGCCATGCGCTGTTCGCTCTGAAACAGGGTCAGTCTTTCGTTTCCCGGTGCGTCCGGCATGGATTCCGGCTCGCAGGGAGTGGAAAATCCGAAATAAAGATACAGCACTGAATCCCGGTCCACCGGGGGAAGAAGGACTCCGCCGTCGGCATACTGATGGGCAGGCATTTTCAGACCCGATGCGTCATAGACTCTCACACCGTGATCGAATCCGGCGGGAAGGCAGATGCGCCGGTCGTCGGCAATCGCGGCTTTGTCGGATGCGGGAAGAAACACCTCCAGCCTGTAAAGAGCCTCTCCGCAATGCCATGGAACAGCGGAGGGAAAAGCGTCCGGGGTCTCTCCGCCGTCTTTCCCGCTTTGGACGCTGTCCGGCTCATCAGACGACGGAAGGGGCGGAACTTCCTCTGGCTGCGGCTGCCGGGTCTGCATGGGAGGAGCCACCTTGCCGTCTCCCGGAGTCTCCGCTGCGGAAACCCTGGAAAAGAGCGAGAGCAAAATGCTGAAAAACACTAGAAGCAGCACGGAAGAAAAAGTGCGGCTCCATGCGGACAAAGCATCAGAATCAGAATATTTCGCCGACATCATGCTTCACCCCCGGGCAGTTTATCAAGTTTCACCCCCAGATCCACACGGAACGGAGGCAGTTTCAGCAGACGCGGCGCTCCATCACAGCGGATCACGCAGGAAGATGCGGGCTCCCCCGTCAGCGTATCATAAAAACGCAGCAGATAATCGCCCGGCTCCAGCGGCAGGTCCAGCGGAAGCAGCACCCCGCTGAAAAGACGCGCCGCCCCGGGATCCGCCGGATACACCAGAAGCTGGGCACGATCATACACCCAGCCGACCGCCTTGTCCGATCCCAGCGGCATCAGGAAGAAATCCATGTACTCCGATGTGGGAAGCCACCCTGCAATCCGGCTCTCAAAATAGCGGGAAGCGGGGGTGTTCAGCAGAGAGGAAAGCTGCCACTGATGGGGAAAACGCCGGAACCCTCCGTCCTCCTCCGTCTTTCTCTTCCGGGGGGAAGAAGCATCCTTTCCCCCCCCATCGGAACTTGTTCGCGCATGAGGAAGGTCCCAGGAAGGGACGGTGGCGAATGGCGGCACATTCTCCTCCAGAAGGATCCGCCCTTCCTTCAGGACACTCCCCGCTTTTCGCAGGTCCACGCCTTTCATGAATTTGGAAAACGCCAGAAAATGCGGATACATGTTTTTGATATGGACGAAATCATGCCACCAGAGCGAAGGAGTCCCGGCCTGATAAGTAAACGGAGCGCCCCAGAGTCCGCCGTGAATGTCCGCGCGGACCTGATTGTCCTTGGATCCGAAGTTTGTTCCGCCGTACTCCATGATCATCATGGGCTTGGAAGCGAAGAAGAGATCCCGCCCGTGTTTCCGGAGCTGGTCGACGATATGAACGTTCGTGCCGCGGTAGGCGTTGCAGGCGATATGAGTGAACTCGGGCGGCTCGATCCCGAGCTGGCGCATGCTCAGGACGGTGCCCGAATCGCCGCAGATGTGCGTGGACATCAGGTGTCCGCCCTGATCGAGTTCCCGAACCTCCCGCGCGGCTCTGCGGTGCCAGGTGGTCATATATCCCTGGCGGTACCGGTTCCAGCCGTCCGCAACCAGATTGACCTCACTCCAGAATTCCACGGCGTAAAGATGGGCTTCCGCACCCCAGCGAGCCAGGATGTAGCGGTTCCGTTTCCAGTTGGCTCTCTGGGCATCCGGATGGATCCAGAAATCCTGGGAGCGTTTCAGGAAGCCGCCGTTGGCGGCGGCGAAGGCGGCCTTTGCATTGTAGGGATTGTCTTCCCACTCCTGATCGTTGGCGGTGGAAAGCTTGCCGTGCGCGTCCAGAACAAGGTTGAGATAAATCCCGTTGTCACGCGCAAGGCGGAACAGATGATCCAGCTTCCAGGCATTCGCCATGTTGTAGCGTCCAACGCCGTAATAATAGGTCCTGGCGCTGTCCCATTCGAGGGCGTAGGTCCAGGAAGCCATCCAGATTTCGATGAGATTGATTCCGGCGCGGCCGCAGGCTTCAAAGTAGTCGTCGTAATCATAGGTGCCGCGGTCGGGGAGATGGCCCCAGTTGAATTTGAATTCGCTCCGGAGGTCCGTGTTCGTGTGAATGTTCAGCCCGACAGGATAGAAGAAGGAACCGTCTGTGAACTCGTAAAAGCGGGGATTCTCCGTGCTGACACGGATCACTCCCGGATAAGCGGAATCTTCCACATGGACTTCCCGCCACGCAGAAAAAAGCTCCTCCGCTTCCTCCCCGCTCCGGTCCAGCACATGCAGACGCAAACGGAGCGGACCGCTCTGATGCGGAATCATCCGGAACGCCCAGTAGGGCGCGCCGGAAGGAAACACACTCTCCCGCGTGAAGTGCCGGTACCTTTCAAAATCCTGGCCGTAAAACGCTGGATAACGCAGATTGAAAAGAGCTGAAGAAGAGGAGGACGTCAGCTTGAGAGAAGCTGCTATCTCCTTCCACCGAAAAAGGAAAGGATTGAAATACTCCTCCCGGAGACGGAAAATTTCATGGAATGGCGCCGTGACAGGAAGAGTGTTCCCCGGAAGCGCAATCTCATAGTTCACCTCAATCTCATCCGGATCAAAGGGATTGAAATATTCCCTGCTCAGCTGGAAACGCGATTCAAAGGTCCGGTTCTTCTCAATTTTTTCCGGAAGATCCCAGCGGACGATCCGAAGCGGAGGACGCTTCCTCTTCCCGGAAAATCCGGCCTCGGAACATTCCAGAGTCAGACCGCTCCCCTCTTCCTCCCCATACAGGGAAAGCCCGATCTCATAGGCGCCGGAAGCAATGGCTCCATTCCAGGCGCCATTGTGCCCGACAGGCAGAAAATGACGCCCTGCCTGATCCGTCACAGCCTCCAGAGTCTGCCATTCGCCGGGAACGAGCGTGTATTCCTTTTCCGTCTGATACCAGTTGCCGTCCTTGTCCTTCGCGAAAATCCACGCTTTCAGCGGTTTCTTCAGCGGGCCCGAGACCCGGACACGCATGAAAAAGCGCGAAGAATCAAAAAGCTCTTTCTCATGCCGGAAGGAAAGGCGTCCGGCACGGCGGAAAAGCAGGGCATTCCCAGGCATCCGGAAGGCAACGGATAAATTCTCCTCCGATGAAACCAGGTTTCCGGAAACAGTTTTCTCCGCGGAAGCTTCCGCGGATGAAGCATTCTCATTTCCGGCCTCCCCCCCTTCTTCCGCTCCAGAGTGCGGCATGGTGGAGGAAAGCACAGATTCCTTCCCCGCCGCATCACGGAAAATCCATTCATACTCCGCCGCAGCGCCGGAAAACACGGGAAGAACGAAAAGGCATAAGGAAAGAAGAGATGTCTGAAAAAATGGGAAAAACTGGAAAAACTGATCTGATTTCATCATTATCATCCGGAGGAAGACCGCCCTTCTGCTTTGTCAGCTTTTTTCTTTCCAGCGGATCTCACAGTTTCACAGATTTCACAGATTCCCGGAAAAAAAGGGAACGGAAGAAAATCCGGTAGAAAGCGAGAAAGCAGGAGGAAGAAAAGGAAAAGGGAAACATTCCTGTTGCTGAGTTCAATTTTCCGGCTCAGGGCGACCAGGTGCCCTGCTGCCAGTCCGATTTGCTGTAAAACACATTGCCCAGACTGGAGACATTCATCACCGGTTCCAGGACACTTTCGCTGCGGACATGCCAGAAGCAGCGGATCATCGGGAGCTTGCTGGCCCAGTCCGGACGGGCGAGAAGAACGTTGAGTTTGACATTCTGAAAAGAACCGTCCCCCAGTGGGACCTTGTCTCCCGCTTCATTGTAGGAATCGCCTTCGCTCCAGGCCCAGAGTCCGCCGCAGAATTCATAGATGTAGCTGACCCAGGGGACATCTTCGTTCGGGGGTTCGTAGGCGGGGCAGACTTTACTGTTGTCGGGGGAATCGAAGGTGGCGTCGATGGTGTCATAGCTGTCGGATCCCGGGGGACGGTTGGAGGAGCGTTTCCAAGTGCTGTCGCTGTAGTTTCCGTCGTCGTTGGCATTTTTCTTGGGATCGGAGGGACAGGCGAAGAGCTTGCCGTCCTTGATATAGGCAGGTTCCAGACGCGAAAGCCATGAGGGGAAACTGTCCTTGTAATCCATCTGGTACGTCCGTATCCCGATGGAGAGCTGCTTGAGATTGTTGAGACAGCTGGTCTGGCGCGCCTTCTCCCTCGCCGCGCTCAGAGCCGGGAGGAGCATGCCCGCCAGCAGTGCAATGATCGCAATCACCACAAGCAGTTCAATCAATGTAAACGGTCGGCTTTTTCCTCCGGATTCAAGGTTCCGCATGTTCGACTCCATGATGTTCTATTCCTGTATATCCCATTGCATTCCATTTTGTTCCGTGATCCAGTCCATGAATCGTCTTTTCCCAGTAGAAGGGATTCGTGACAAACTGCCAGGCTCCCTTCCACGCGCCGATGGAAATCAGAACCCAGTAAAACGGCATCAGCAGCGCCCACGGTATCAGAAAATAAAATCTCCTCCGCAGACACGCAGCCAGATGCACCAGCACAAGAAACAGATTGGACAGAAACAACAGCACGCTCCCGCAGAAAAACACCTGCGACATCAGCGACTGAAACACATTCTCCCCCTCCCCCGCATAAATCAGCGGCCACGCACGGATGGAAAAATTCCCGATCTGAATCCCCCGATACAGTTCCTCCCCCGTATGCGGCCCCGTCATCAAAGACATCAGCGATTCCCCGGAAGCCATCCCGTGAATCAGAAGAACCCCGTACAGCAAAATCAGCGGCCAGTACACCAGATTCAGCAGCATCATCAGCACGGATCCACCCACAAGAATGTAACACCCCGCCGCCCCGCGCAGACTCAGTCTCCGGATCGTCTCCAGCGGATGTCTGAAATGGACAAGATGCGTCTGAATGAACCCCTTCACCCAGCGGGAACGCTGGCGCATCCAGTTCCAGAGGCGGGAATTGGCCTCCTCCCAGGTGGTGGAATCGAGAAGAACGGTCCGGTAAGCGTCCTCGTAGATGCGGATTCCGAGGTCGCAGTCTTCCGTGACGTTGAAGGGATCCCATCCCCCGATTTCCCGAAGTTCGCGCGTCTTGAAGTGATTGGACGTGCCGCCGAGCGGCATGGGAAGACGGAATCGCTGAAGACCGCCCAGAGTCAGATCAAAATACGTGCTGTATTCCACGGTGAAAAACTTCGTCAGCCAGTTCTGGCGCGCATTGTAATAATTGAGTTTCGCCTGGACGCAGAGAAGTCTGCCGTCCGAATCCTCCTTCTCAAAAGCAAGGACGGCTTTCCGGAGCTGATCCGGTTCAGGAGCGTCCTCCGCATCATAAATGACGCAGTATTTCCCCCGTGCAGCTGCGAGCCCGTAATTGCAGGCGCGCGGTTTGGTCCGCGGACGCCCGTCCGGGACATTCACGATTTCGCACCAGACGGGCAGAGGACGTCTCTGAAGTGCGGCGCGCGTTTCGGAATCATCCGCTTCCAGGAGCAGTTTCACATCCAGTTTTTCCTTCGGATAATCCAGTCTTCCGATCCGCGCCAGAATTTTTTCCGCCACGGCGGATTCCCGGTAGAGCGGGAGAAGAAGGGTATAGACGGGCAGGTCTTCATCGGGAGTCCGCCTGGTTTCCTCCCGCGCAAAACGAACCTCTCCGCTTCCCGCCAGGGAAAACAGCGCCGCTCCCATCCGCAGCAGTGCGGCTGCGCCGTAGCAGAGCATCAGAAACAGGCTCACAAGAAACACAAAACAGTCCCAGCGGAATTTCAGAAGGAAGAGAAGAAGGAGGAAACCGGCGGCGTAACAGAGTTTCTGTCTCCCGGTCATTGTGACGCAGGCGCAGCGCATGGGATTCCGTCTCACGAAAAGCTCGGTCAACGAATCCAGAGTGTTTTTCTGCTGCTGTTCTTCACGCATTTACGCCACCTTCGTTCTTTTTCCTTATTTTCCCTCTGACATCACGCGGAGGGAAAAGACAAAAAAAAGCAGAAAACCCGTCCACAAGCGTTTCCGGTCCATCTTCCGTCTTTTTAATATATCACAACAAACCAGGAAAATCTTACATCATCCATCATTTTTTGTCATATTTTCCCGGTGATCCGCCTCCATCCGGGCGGAAGAGAAAAAAAAGATTTTTTTCTGAGGCGGGGTTTTAAAGAAAGATCCCCCGTGCTATAGTATGGTCCGCGACAGTTTCAATAAACAGAGACCCTCGGCTTATGAACAACAGACAAGTCCCACGGATCCGTTTTTTCTCTTTTGCCGCCCTTCTTCTTTTCGTTCTTTTTTCTCTTTTCTCCCTGCTTTCCGCCTGCGGAGGGACAGCGGGTGACCAGGGGGAAAAAATCAAAGTTGCCACCACTCTGAATAAAAGCGAAGTGTTTCTGTACCTGACCGACTTCAAACGGCACCATCCAGACATCAAGCCGGAAATCGAATTTATGAAGGAGAACGAGATCCTCGATGCGCTCAGAAGACCGGAAAAGGACAGGCCGGACCTGCTCTGGGGCGTTTCTGCCGTCACACTGTCCCAGGCCCGGGACCAGGGGCTTCTGACTCCCTACGCCTGCCAGAGACTGGAGCACCTCGATCCCCGCTTTTATGATTCCGGGCGGAAAGTGCCCTCCTGGACCGGCATGAGAGCATACGCATCCGCCTTCGCCGTCAGCAATTATGAGCAGTACAAGGAAGGATTCCGCTCTCCCCGGAGCCATGAGGACCTGCTGGACCCGGCGTTCCGGAACAACATTATCGCGGTGGATCCGGAAACGAGTGCCAAGGGACTCAGTTTCGTCTCGCACATTCTGCGGAGCATGGGGGAGGAAAAGGGATGGAAATATCTGGAGGAACTCGATAAGAATGTCCGGAAATATGTACCGAGTTCCACCATTCCGCCGCGTCTGGCGGGAAGGAGCGGATGCATGGTGGGGCTTTCGATTCTGAACCGCTGTCTCGCCGAACAGAAGAAAGGCGCACCCATCAGTGTCCACGCGCCCGTCGACGGGCCGGCATGGGGCATCGAGGCCAATGCCATCGTCAAAAAGAAAGAAGACCGAAAGGAAAAGGAGGGCGCCGTCAGGAAATTCATGGACTGGACCTTTTCCGGGACCATGATGAAGATGTATTCCAGATCCTATCCGGCCGTCTCGGACAGAGAGATTGACAGGGAAATCGGAGATTCCGCCTGGGGAAGACGTCTCACCCTCCCCGAAAACGACATTGAGTGGACTGCGCAGCACAAACCCGCCATTCTGAAGGAATGGAAAAAACGTTTCGGTGCAAAAACCTCCTCCGCAGCCGGATCTGCAGACCGCGGGCACGGAGAGGAAGCGGCGCGCCAGACTCAGTTTCACCAGAGATAAAAACGGAAAAAAATCATGGAACACGGCATTATTTATATTGTTCTTGCAGCTCTGGCGGCCTCGTTCATGGCGTTCAACAACGGGGGAAACGACATAGCCAACGCCTTCGCTTCGGTCGTCGGATCCAAGGCTCTGAAAATGCGGACGGCAATCTTCATCGGCAGTCTCGTGACCTTTGCAGGAGCCCTCATTCTCGGCGGGAACGTGGCGGTCAAACTGGTTTCCGGGCTGATCCCGCCGACAACGTTCAACAATCCGCAGGAGTACATTATCGCCATGATCAGCGTGCTGATGGCGTCAGGAGTCTTCGTGTTCATTTCGACTCTGACATCCCTTCCGGTGAGTTCCTCGCATGCAATCGTGGGCAGTCTCACGGGCATCAGCATCTTCATCGCGGGCTGGGAGACCGTGCAGTGGGATGTTCTGGGAATGATTGCGCTGGCATGGGTGCTTTCGCCTCTGATAGCGGCGGTTCTTTCCCTCTCGCTGAGCCGTTTCATCGAAGGCTTCGTCATCGGTTCGGGACCGGGAACGATCAAAAGGGTTCGCTTCTGGCTGCCGATTGTGGTGGCGGTGACGATCGTGGGGGGAATTTACGCCCTCTTTACCCTTACATCGCTCAAGAACAGCATCGGGATCGATGCGGACAAGCTCTTTGCTTCCAAATCCGCCGTCGAACGCCGCGACCGACAGACTGACCGAGCCGACAGAATCGCCTACGGCACCCAGCACATCCAGATCCTCATGGATAAAATGGACCGTGCGCTTCAGGAAGAGGAAACCCCCGTCAACAGCGAAAAGCTCAGCCTGATGGCCGACGACATCGAAAGAACCGCCCGGAAAATGTCCATGACCGCAAAAAACCTTTCCAGCGAATTCTCCGGTTACGCTCCGGCCATCTTCTATCTGAAACGCTGGCATGTCCTGTCCATCTGCCTTCTGCTTCTGGTCCCCATCTATTTCCAGTGCCGCGCCTTCATCCACCGATGGCTCAAAGCCTGCGACGATACACCGCACGGAGTGCAGAACGCCTTCAAAAACCTTCAGATCGGCAGTTCCTGCTATGTTGCCTTCGCCATCGGGTCCAATGATGTTGCCAACAGTATCAGCCCGGTTCTCGCCATCTGCATGGTGGTGGAGGCAAACGGAATTCCGGAATCCTTCGATACCGCTATGCCGCTCTGGATCCTGATTCTCGGGGGACTGGCCATGGCGGCGGGAATCTCCGTCCTCGGGCACAGAGTCATGAAAACGCTGGGGGAAAAAATCACAACTATCAGCAACGCCAGCGGATTCTGCGTCGATTTCTCCGTCGCGACGACTGTGGTGGGGGCGTCCGCTCTCGGCCTTCCGATCAGCACAACCCATGCCGCGACAGGCGCCATCACCGGAGCGGGTCTTTCCAAGGGAGCGAGGAATGTGCATCTGGCGGTGCTCTCCAAAATCATTCTCGGGTGGCTGATCACCATTCCGGCCTCGGTGGTCCTGACCATCGGAATTTTCCGCGCGATGCTCTTTTTCTTCTCCGTTTCCTGAATCCGTTTCCTGGAACTGAGACAGAAATTGTGGGGAAAAAGAGACAGCGGAGAAAAGCTGCCCGTCTCGTCAATCCAGTTTCCGTTTGAAAAACCATCCGGCGAAGAGCAGAAAAACCACTGTCAGCCCCGCAAGGGGAAGAAGATTTTCAAAGGCAACGCTCCAGGTCATGTTCTTCAGAAAAATTCCCTTGATCAGAACGAGGAAATACCGGAGCGGATCCGCCAATGAAATCCACTGGAGCCATTCCGGCATGTTTTCGACGGGAGTGGCGTAACCGGAAATCATCACGGCAGGAACGGTGAAGACAAAGACCCCGAGTATCGCCTGCTGCTGCGTCTTGCTCAGAGAGGAAATGAACAGGCCCACTCCGGTCACCGAACAGATGAATACGGCAATGCTCAGATACAGCATCAGGAGCGAACCGATGAAGGGAATCCGGAAGCAGAGCACCGTGGCAAGAAACATTCCCGTTGCCTGAACGAGTCCGATCAGAAGCGAAGGGACGGTCTTCCCGATCAGGATTTCGGTGGTACTCAGAGGGGAAACCAGCAGCTGGTCGAAGGTGCCGAACTCCCGTTCCCTGGCAACGGAAAGCGCCGGGATGGTAATACCCATCACCATGCAGAGAATCCCGATCAGACACGGGAGGGTGAACCACATATATTCCAGATTCGGATTGTACCAGTTCCGCGTAATGACGAAAGGCTGGTAGTCCAGGAATTCCTTCTGCAGGGACCCGGAAGAGGAGGAGAAAGAGGAGGAAGCGGTGGCGCCGCCGGTAATCGCATTGCGGAAGAGAACACGCGAAGCAATGATTTCCGTCACATAGCCGCTGACAATCTGGGCGACATTGCTTTTGCGCCCGTCCAGAGTAAGCAAAACGGAACTCTTCTCCCCGTTCTGCAGGCGCTGGGAGAAATCCGGCGGGAAGTGCAGTACCCCCACTCCCTGCTGAGTATCCATGAATGTTTCCGCCTGTGCTTCCGTTTCCAGAAAGGTGAGACTCGTGAAATATGGGGAATTCCGGAAGGATTCCGTCAGGCGTAAAGCCTCGGGTCCGGTGTCCCGGTTGAGAATCCCCAGGGAAATATTCCGGATCTCCATGGTCGAGGCAAAAGAAAAAATGAAGAGCTGAAGCAGAGGCGGGACAATAATAATGATCCGCGTCTTCACATCCCGCAGAATGGTCTGCATTTCCTTGATGACAAGGGTTTTAATCCGAAGAAACACCATTGACTCCAAATACTCCTTCCAATGACTCGGGGAAAGTGATGTTTCCCGGGGTCTTCACTGCTTCACTTCTTCCTGATGATTCAGAATGATTCAAAGATTCAGGAACGGATTCCGTTTTCCTCCTTACATTTTCATTCATGCTCTTCATCTCTCCCTTTTTCTTCACAGACATCCCATATTTTCTTCCGATTTACGCGGGAGGGGGCGGGGAATAGGGAAAAAGGCTGTTTCCCGGGGAGGTCGTCGTCTTTCATTTATCACTCCAGATTCCGGCGGGTTCTCCAGAAAGTCAGGAGAATGAGCAACACACTCACAAGGGCCATGAAGATCACGTTCGGGATCAGGATCTCGCGGACATTTCCCACAAGAAAAAGGCTGTGCAGGCAGGATATGAAGTATTTTGCCGGAATGATCTTCGTCAGGATCTGAATTGCGGCCGGCATGGAGTTGATTTCAAAAATAAAACCGGAAAGCATGAGTGTGGGCATGAAGGCGAGGAGAAGTGCCAGCTGGCAGGCAACGAACTGGTTGCGCGCAACGGTCGAAATCAGCAGTCCCAGCCCCAGAGCCGTCAGCATGAAGACCGCCCCCACACTGAAAAGCAGCAGCAGCGACCCGTGGAACGGCACGCCGAAAACCAAAATGATTCCCGCCGCGGACATAATCATCGAAAGCATTCCCAGAATGAAATACGGAATGAGTTTCCCGAGCAGCAGTTCGGCCCGGGTGACGGATGTGGTGAGAAGCGCCTCCATGGTCCCGCGTTCCCATTCTCTGGAGATAACCAGCGCTGTCAGAAGAGTCCCGGTGACGGTCATAATGAGAGCAAGGGCTCCAGGGAGAAGGAAATCCCTGCTCTCCAGCTGGGGATTGTACCAGACCCGGCTTTCGACGGAGACATCCTGGCGCTTCCCCGTCCCGCGCAGCATGGAATTCTGCTCCAGAAAGTTCGAGTATACTCCGGAAGCGTAGTTCGACACATATTTTGCCGTATTGGGCTCGCTTCCGTCAGCAATGACCTGCAGCGGGGGGATGGAAATCCCCTGCTCCAGTTTCCGGGAGAAGTCGGGGGGAATGACGACAATCCCGCGGAGTTCCGTGCTCATCAGCTCTTTTTCAAACGCTTCCCTGCGCGTATCGACCTTCACTTCCAGAAAAGGATCGCTGACGAAGGCGCCCGCCAGAGCGCGCACGGCACTGCTTTCATCCTGAATCACAAGCCCGATTCTCAGACAGTTCATGTCAAGAGAAACCGCATAAGCATAAATGATGATCAGGATCACGGGCAGGACAAAGGCCACCAGAATGCTTCCGGGATCCCGGAAAATCTGGCATGTTTCCTTCGCCATCAATGCTTTGAGTCTGGAAAAACTCATCTTTTTTTCATTCCGCTCCTTTCTTTCCGGACAAGGACGGGGAGGAAGAGAGTACAAAACCGGAAGATGCGGAGGTGCCGCCAGATACAAGGTCAATGAAAGCGTCCTCCATCGTCGGATCCGGACGGGCGAATTCATCGCGTACTCTCGCCTTCAGTTCATCCGGAGTTCCTTCCGCAATGGCCTCCCCGCGGTAGATCAGGCTGATCCGGTCGCAGTATTCAGCCTCCTCCATGAAATGCGTCGTAATCATGACTGTGACCCCCTTCTCCACCAGGCTGTTGATATGGATCCAGAATTCCCTCCGCGTGACAGGTGAAACTCCGGAAGTCGGTTCGTCGAGGAACAGCACCGAAGGATTATGCATCACGGCGCACGCGAGTGAAAGCCGTTGTTTGAATCCCAGAGGCAAATCTCCGGCGTTTTCATTCAGATACTCCTTGAAGCCGAAGATTTCCGTCATGCGTCCGATTCTTTCCGCCGCCCGTTTTCCTGAGAGCCCGTAAATTCCGGCGAAAAAATCCAGATTCTGCTTCAGGCTCAATCCTTCGTAAAGAGAAAACTTCTGCGCCATATAGCCAATGCGGCTGCGGGCGAGCGACGCGGATTTCATCAGATCGAATCCTTCAATCGAAGCCGATCCGGAACTTGCCCTGATCAGTCCGCAAAGCATTTTGAAGGTGGTGGACTTCCCCGCCCCGTTCGGGCCGAGCAGGCCGAAGATCTCACCGCGGCGGATCCGGAAGGAAATCCTGTCGGCGGCGGTAAAGGAACCGTATCGTTTCGTCAGGGAATCTGCACGGACCACGATTTCGGATCCTCTGCCGCAGTCGGGGAAAAATCCCGCGAGCGCGGAATCGGGAGGAGGACTCCCCCCAAGGAGATCCATGAACGCATCCTCGAAACGGGGCCTGACGGGAAGAAACACTCCGTCTTCAGCCTCCTTCTCCTCCGTGGAAAAGGGACGGACTCCGGAAAGCTCTGAGGAAGGTACCGTTTCCACAGGCTGAGTCGCTGTTTCCGCAAGTTTCTCCATTTTCACAAGTCCCGAAGTTTCAGCTGGTTCCTCCGTCCCTGGATTCCTCTGACAGCGGAAGACAAGCCGGATGGAAGCGCCCTGGATCACTGCATCCGCGACGTCATTCCGGCGTAGGAATCCCCCCAACGCTCTTCTCTTGTCTCCACTCTTCGGCTGAAACAGCATCACGCGCCCTTCGAGGCGGGAAGTCAGATCCGCCGGAACGCCCGAAAAAAGGATTTTTCCTTCGTTCAGCAAAATGACCTTGTCACACCGTTCCGCTTCGTCGAGATAGGAAGTGGACCACAGGATGCTCATTCTCCCATCCATCAGACTCTTCACCATCGCCCAGAGCTCTCTGCGCGAAACGGGATCGACTCCGACTCCAGGTTCATCCAGCAGCAGAAGTCCCGGATGCCCCAGCAGTGCGCATGCCAGTCCCAGCTTCTGCTTCATTCCGCCGGAGAGTCTTCCCGCAAGACGGCCGGTAAAGCGTTTGAGATCGGTGAATTCGAGCATCTTTTCAAAGGCGCTTGCCTCCTCTTCCGCGGAAAGGTCGTGAAGCCGGGCGTAAAGGCGGAGATTCTCCAGAACGCTGAGGTCTTCGTAAAGGCCGAATTTCTGCGGCATATATCCGATCAGACCGGCGAGGTTCGACTTCTCCCCGGAAAAGACATTCCATCCGGCGACGCGGACCGAACCGGAATCCGGTTCCATCAATCCCGTGATGACGCGGATCAGGGTGGTTTTCCCGGCTCCGTCGGGTCCGACCAGACCGGTGATTTTCCCCTGCGGAAGGGAAAGGCTCAGATTGTCCAGAGCCGTCTGACCGTTGAAGGTCTTTGTCAGACTGGCGATTTCGACAATGTCGGACATCGTCATAGTCAGCGGTCCAGTTTGATTTTGAGCGTGACCGGCATCCCCTGACGCAGGGAGCCGTCCGGATTCTCCACAACAACTCTCAGGCGATAGACCAGATCCGTCCTGAGCGTGGCAGTCTCAACCGTCTTCGGAGTAAACTCGGCGACGGGAGAAATAAATCCGATTTTCCCCTTCGCAGCAACGCCCTTCCTGGAATCGGTATACAATTCCACCTCCATGCCGGGATGAATCAGCCCGAGTTCCTTCTCCGAAACATAAGCTCTCACCCAGACGGGATCATTCAGCGTCAGCGTGAAGACCGTATTTCCCGCCCCCGCGATCACCCCTTCTTCCAGTACCCGGGTCTGAACGATTCCCTCCGAAGGCGCATACAGATGCGCATCCTTGAGATCGATTTCCCGTGCGTCCAGAAGCGCGCGCGCCGATTCGACCGCGGCTCTGGCCTCTTCAATTTCCTCTGCACGGTACCCGTTCTTCATCTGTTCGTAACGCGCAAGGGTCAGGTCCAGACGCGCCCTGGCCTGATCGCGTTTGGACAGGGACGCATCAAAATCCTTTGTCGAAACAATATTTTTCGCAATCAGATCCGAATTTCTCTCATGATCGGAAGCGGCGTCTTTCAGCAGCGCGGTGGTTTCCTCCACCAGAGCCTTCGCCTGTGCGATCTCCTCCGCGCGGTATCCGTTCTTCAGTTTGTCGTATCTTGCCTGAGCCTGAGCCAGTTCTCCTTTCGCAAGCGCGCACGCGGCTTCAAAGACGGCCGGATCCAGCTCCCCCAGAAGCTGGCCCGTTTTGACCGGATCGCCCTCATCCACATACAGCTTCCGGATGCGCCCGGACACACGGAAGCCGAGCGATGCCTGACGAATGTCCACATTCCCGTACATCACAAGCTGATGATTCTGCTCCCGGGCTTCTCCGCGTTTGGCGAAATAAAGCATTCCCGCGATCAGTGCGCACACACACAGCAGAGCAATCAAGAGGATTTTCTTCGGCATCGGAAAAAAACAGTCCTTTCCCTTCCCCAGTCATGATTCCCAACCGCAGGATTTTTCACTTTCAAAGAAGCGTCCTTTTTCCGTGATCCGGGGGCCGTCATGCGCACGGGGAGGAAGAGAAGGCGCCGCGCGCATAAAATTTCCCGGTTCTCACCCGTCCTCCGAACGGCGGCGGAGTAACGGCGGAAGAGGAGCCTAAAGGAGAGGGAGTCCCTCCGGAAAAATTTTCCCGCACAAAACTTTTTCAGATTCCTGCAAACTTCCGCAAATTCTCCGCTGCAGGGAGGAAGTGCGGCTCAGGGAATGTAATATAGTCCTGCGGATCATTTTATCAAACAGTTTTTTTCAGGACAGATTCAGAGGATTTTCCCGGCGGATGACTTGAAAAAATGTTTTACAGGAGGCATATTATATCTTCCATCATCATTGGAACGGAGAGATGGCTGAGCGGTCGAAGGCGGCGGTCTCGAAAACCGTTGTCCGGTTTTTCCGGACCAGGAGTTCGAATCTCCTTCTCTCCGCCAATCATACCTTCTTCCAAAATGTTCAGTTTCATATTGCCGTCACATCCTCTCATGTCATCTCACATCCCCCGCATCTCACGTTCCGTCATGTTCCGTCACGTTCCGGAGAGCCGGCACTGAGCACAGGCGTTGAGATTCCATTTTTCTTTGTTCCACAACAAAGCTCTTTTTTCTCCGCGGCGCCATATGCCCGTTCCTCCATTTCCTTCCGCAAACGGCGGAATAATGAGAAAAGATCAGAGGATTTCAATCCGTGCCGCGGAGGCTTGGCATCCGCCGTCTGCCGATTCCAAAGCCTCGAAACGGAAGTAACGGGCGGGAATCGGGCTGGAAAACACAATGGTCTGCGGAACAGGATTGTTCTGCATGTTGTCGAAGACTCCCTCCGCCACAGGAGTCCGGATCCGGTCCGGGGAATCGCCTGCAAGAATCCGGTAACGGCGAATCGGCCCCAGACAGGCCCCGCGGAATACGGAAGGGGTGAAAAGGATGCCGCGGATGAGCTGTATTTCACCGATGTCAATGGAAATCCAGTGAGGATACGGGGCGGATTGCGCCGTCATCCAGATCCGGTCGTCGGCGGAAACGGCATGATCACGGGAATGAGCCTCATCCCACTCACTGTCCGCCCCCAGGACGCGGCAGTGTTCCAGGACTCTGCCGAAGCGGAGACTGGCTTCCGGGTTGCTCCGGATTTCGGGGAAGGCGTTTTCCCCGCAACCGGGCCGTAGCACGGAAACGGCCCGGAGAAAAGCGGAATCCCGGATCTGGAAGGGCCCGGTGTACAGAGGGGAGGAAACTGTGGGCCGAGTGCCGTCCAGCGTATAGTGAATGGAGACCTCATCATTCGGAGCGCTGATGCGGATCGTTCCGTCCGGATCGCGTGAAATGGAAGGCGCGCTCAGGATCGGAGGCTGATAGTATACGGAGAATTCACGGATGCAGGGACAGGCAAGCGAACGGGTGATCCGCAGCCGGAGAGCCGGAGTCTCGACCGTTTTCGTGCGCAGAATTTTCCGGAAGGAAATGGTGCTGTCCTCCAGCAGTTTCTCCCATTCTCCGGAAGAGTTTCTGAAGTCGACGGAAAATGCCTCCACGCGCTGCCCGAGCTGCGTATGTTCCTTCAGAGACACCACATTCAGACGACGGATTTCCCCGAGTTCGAAAACGGCTTCACATTCGGTAACACCATCCTCCACCGCCCAGAACGTTTCCGGATTTCCATCCGTCATCCGGTCCCCGCGGAAGTCCGGAGCGCGTTCGCTGGAGACCGTGACTTCCGCCCCCGCGGCCAGATTATGTTCAAATGTCCGTTTCAGCACCAGATGGAATTCATGGAGCCGTTCGGCGTCGGGATCGGCAATCAGTCCGCGGCGGTCGGGAGGGATATTCAGATTCAGGCAGGATCCGCGTCCCACAGAGTGGTAGAAGATCTCCAGGAGGTGTTCCAGCGAATGCACCAGGGGGTCCTCCTCCGGGTGATAAAACCAGCCGGGGCGAATGGAAACGTCCACTTCCGACGGCCACCAGTGTTTCCCGTTGACATGTCCGTTCAGAAGACCGCCTCCGGGCTCCTTGCTGTAATCGTTCAATGTTGCCCAGTTCGGAGATCCGGCAAAGCCCTTTTCGTTGCCGCACCAGCGGATGTCGCGGTATTCTCCCAGATGTCCGAGTATGACGGCTTCCGGAGCCAGTTCATGGATCAGATCCGCAATGCCGGAAAAGTCATATTGCTGGCGTTTCCCGTTCGGACCTTCTCCGCAGGCGCCGTCAAACCACACGATGAAAATGTCCCTGCCGTTTTCTCCGCCGAAGGCGCCGAGCAGTTCCCTAAGCTGGGCCAGGTAGAATTCATTGTACGGCTCACCCTGACCGTAGGTCTTTTCGTGGCGGTCCCAGAGGGAGAGATACACCCCAAGCTTCAACCCGTATTTCCTCGCGGCCGCCGCCAGATCGCCGACCACATCACCACAGCCGCCGCGCCATTTGGAAGACTGGACCGAATGAGTCGTGAAACGGCTGGGCCAGAGGCAGAAACCGTCATGATGCTTCGCCGTCAGAACAACCCCCTTGAACCCGGCATCGCGCAGAATCCGGCACCACTGTTCACAATTCATTTCCGTCGGCTGAAAGAGATCTTCGGATTCGCTTCCGTCGCCCCACTCGCGCCCGGTGAACGTATTGATCCCGAAATGAATAAAGGCATACATCCCCATTTCCTGCCACAGCAGTTGCTGTCTGCTCGGGACCGCGCCGAAAGGCGCGGGCGCACCCGCGGAATCACGGCTGCCATCAGGACGGGAATCCATATATTCGTCAGCAGAGTATGACATTCTGCTTCCTCCTGCCAAATATTTTTTTCTTCCGGTTTCTTTTCAATAGCTGTGTCGCTTTCTTCACTCCGCCGACTTGTCGGCTCTTCTCGGATCTGAGAGAGAAAACGGGGGGCGAAGTAAAGCAGAAAAGAAAAAACAAGTCCGGAAAATACGTTTTTTGTTTATGATGTCAGTACGCATCCGCCTTCTTCCATAAGGAGCCTAAGGCGTTTTTTCTAAGATAAACTCAGGCGGCAGCCTTTACAAGCCGTTCCCGTGTTTTTCCCCGGCAGGACGCCCCATCTGAATAAGGAAAGAAAACGGATTCTCCCGAATTCGCGGAACCTCCTCTTCCCGGCATCTGAGACGGATTTTTAAAACGGACGGACAAAATCCCATCCTTGCATTTTCATAAAACGCTCCTATATTCGTCCCTCCCCTCAAGACGGCCATCCATGGAACAGCGGATGAAATGAAAGAACAGGATGGCGAATGAAGCAGGAAGAAAAGACGGCTTTTCCTCTTCCGTGCTGATATTCCGTCAGGAAAGAATGGAAAAGAATTTCATTCCGCCGAAGCTCCGCCGCAGAGAGGAAACAGTAGTCCGCGAAAAAAGGAAATGAAGAGAAGATGTCTGCAGAATTCGAATACGGGAAACGATCCGAATGCGGAAAACGATCCGAATCGGCGGCACCGTCCGCCGCATTCCGTTTCTTCTGCTGGAAGCGACGGGAATTCCTCATGCGCCTTGCCGCATGTTTTTCCGGAGCGGCCGTTGTTCTTTTCCCAGTGCACCCTCTCTCCGGAGCGGAAAAAAGCGCGGTCTATTTCTGGCACAGGGAACGGAATGCCGGAACAGAGGAAATTCTGAGATCCTGTGCGGCTGAATGGCAGATCTACGCTCTGCGCGGAGAATTCCGCAAAAATGAGGAGGGACGTCTTCTGCGTGCTCCCGCCTCCGTAAGGAGCATTCCCGTGTTTCGGCTGGATGCGGAAGTCTGGAGGGAAGAATTCCCGGAAAAAGGAGCCGGGAAAAATTCCGGAAATGGCAGCGGCGGGGACGGCAAAGACGGCGGCGGGTCCCGGGGGGAATCGTTTCATCCTCAGAAAACTTTCACGGAAAGATTTGCAGAGATTCTCAGGGGAGAACAGTCCCCCGAGATCCAGATCGACTGCGACGTTCCCGAATCGCGTCTCAGGGACTATACGGTCTTCCTGAAGGAACTGCAAGCGGAAGTTCCGGAAAAACATTTTTCCATCACGCTTCTTCCCTGCCATCTGCGTCACAGAGAGGAACTTGAGGAGCTGTTTTCCCTGATTTCCTTCTATGTCTTACAGCTGCATGCGCTGGAAAGGCCCCCGGATCTTCCTTCAGAATACCGTCTGTTCGACTCCGCGGCGGCGGAAAAGGCGCTCAGACAGGCTCTTGACCTGGGCAAGACATTCCGGATGGCGCTCCCGTGCTATGCCTACCGACTGCATTATTCGGAGAGGACAGGCCGCTTTCTGAGGCTCAGCGCGGAAAACCGCCCGCCCCGGGGAAAAGGGGAAATCATCCGCTTTGCAGTACCGGACTGGGAGGAGCTTCTGCGTTTCCGGAAACGACATTCTGAAATTCCCGTGATCTGGTTCCGTCTGCCGATGCCGGGCGACCGCCTCTGTCTGGAACTGGAGAACCTGCGGCGCCTGGACGGAGGCACCCCTCCCCGGAAAGAAATCGAAATCACCTTCCGGAAAACCGGATCCCGAACCGAAATTTTCTGGACCAATCACGGAATTCCGGGAGAGGAACAATATACACAGAGTCTGGGGGGCGGAAAGGGGGAAGCGTTTTTCTTTCACGGGATTCATCCGGTCTCGCCCACGGTTCCCGGATGCGTCCCGGAAGGCATCCGCGGAATCATCCCCAAACCGGGAGAAACACTGAAAACAGGAGAAATACACCAATGGATTCCATCCCCTTCCGATTGAAATTCACTTTGATCACGGCCGTGACCGCCGGACTTTTGTCCGGAGCAGAGCCCCCTCGGCTTTCCGCCTGCAGCGAAGCTTTTCCTCCCAGCTTTCTGGCTCATCATCAGGGGGAGGCCGCGTTTTCCCCGGATTTGAATCTCCGCTTTCTTCTGGGCAAACTTGCCCGGCATTATTTTCCCGACTGCATCATGCTGAAAAGTCCGGATTCCGGGCCGCAGCAGACGGATCCCAGGCCAGGACCGGAGGAAAACGGAACGGAATTCCGGCTTTTCCAGTCCGGATGGGAAGCGCTTCGGCGGGACCCGGAAAACCGTTTCCCGGAGGACTGGAAGCACCTGCTCTCGCTTCCGGAATCCGAACGGCGTCTCTGCACGGCCAGAACGCTTTATCTGCTGGGGAATCTGCATGCGAAGGAAAACCCCGCCGGAGCCTATGAATGGTATCAGAAGCTTCGGAAAGCCGTCAACGGAGGCATCCCGGATCCGGAGAATCTGGCAGGCCGGAGTTTCCGCAGCAATTATTTCTACGCTTCGGATCCGGTGGAGCGCCTGCGTTATCTGGTTCTTGCGGCAGGCTGTGGAAACGATCGTTCCAAGGAACTCCGGGACGAACTCGCAACCATGATGCGCAGATATGATCCGGAAATCTTTCTCAGGGATCCGCTGACGGCGGAAGTCGCCATTCTGTTTTATCCGGAACTGATCCGGAAGGGACGGGAAGAAAAGGAAAAACTCGGAAGTCGTCCGTTTGTCTGCGCCGACTTTCTCGCCGTCCGGGCATTTCAGAACGGGGACTTCGAACTTTGCAGAGAAATCCTTCGAAAAACTGCGGAAGATTCCCCCGTCCGTCTGTATCTGAAGGCGCGTCTCGCACGGAGAGAAGGGGATTACCGCAAATCGGCCCTTCTGCTCCGGAAATGGCTGGAGCTGGATCGTCGGGGGGGAATTCAGGAGGGAAAGGGGTGGAGCACCGGGCGTCTCCCCGCGGAGACGGCGGCCAAAAAGAAGAAGGAGAAAGAGGAAAACAAATCCGGAAGCAAAGAACTGCCCATCCGTTTCACGCCGTCCGGGAAATATTACGGCATGTTTTTTCCGTGGAAAGGAATTTTCCTGCCGGATGAGGAGGAGGAGGAATGTGAAGTCCCCGACAGTCTCATGCTCGATATGCACGAAACCGTGAGAGGGGAACTCGGAGCCCTGCAGTATTCGGAACATCTCTATCAGGAAGCTCTGTACAGTTTTCTGCTGGGCGGATCATGGAGCGATGCGGCATGGATTGCGGAGGTAAAACTTTGTCTTCCGGAACTTCTGGAATTTGTCGAAGCCCATCGGGACAATCCTCAGATTCCGTCTCCGATGCGGCGGCGCCTCTGCCATCTTCTCGCGCGCCGTCTGATGCGCGGAAACCGTTTTTCCGAAGCCGCGGCCTATTTCCCGGACAAACTACGGGAAATCGCCGGAGAATTTGCCCGTCAGGCGGAACGTGCCGGAGACAGCACCATCTCCGGAGAGGAACGCGCCTTCGCCTGCTTCCGGCTCGGACAACTCATGCTTCTGCACGACATCGAGCTCTTCGGATATGAACTCCACCCCGATTACTTCATCTGTGAAGGCCGTTACGACTCTTACCCGAGCGCCCAGAAAATCCCCCCGGAAACAAAAACTCCGGACTCCGGAATTCTTTCCGTTCCCCCGTCTCAGTCTACCTTTCCCCCGTCCTCCCCGTTCCGTCTTTCCCGCTTTCATTACCGCATTCGGGAAGCCGGATATTTCCGCAAAGCCGGAGAACTGAGCGGGAATCCGGAATTGCGTTTTCTCTCTCATCTTGCCGGCGGACTCGTTCTGAGAAACCGGAATCCGGAAGAAGCGGAGCCCTTCTATCACCGTCTGGTACGCATGCGCTTTCCCCGTTATTCATTTGAACTCGACCGTTACCGCTGGATCCCCTCCCCTCCGGCAAACTGGAAACAGCAAATCGCCTCCTGCCATCCGGAAAACACGGAGGAAGTCCAAACTCTGATCGCCGGGCTTCTGAGCTTCTTCTCCGATCCCCCGCAGAAGGAATCGGAAACAAGCAAATCAGAAAAAGGCTCTGACTGATTCGCCTGCGCAGGAAAGCTCCTCCCCGCCCCTAGGATTCCGTTTTTTCTGTTTTTTTGAAAAGGAAAAAACGGAATCCAGACGCTTCGCCATTGAAAGGAAGGAATGCCTGTGTTATATTATCCACACTGTACAGAAGATATTCCGGACCAGTGAGATCCGGAGACGGACAGTGAGACGCCTTTCGTCTCGCCCGCTTTATTCATAAAATCAGGAAGGAATTTGCCATGCAGAAAAGAGCCTGGAATGCCGACAAAACGGGAAACGGCGTCCGCTCAGGGAAGAGAATCCCGACAAAGCGGAACGTTTTATTTCTACGCCCCTTCACTTTGATTGAACTTCTGGTCGTCATAGCGGTCATAGCGCTTCTCGCGGCGCTTCTCCTGCCCGCGCTCAACCAGGCGAGGGAAGCGGGAAAGCGGATTCACTGCCTCAACAATCTGAAACAGATCGGGCAGCTTCAATACCTATACATCAACGCCTATGACGAATACGTCGTCCCGGAAAGACTCTATCAGACTTATCCCAATGTGATCCGTTATGATGAAATTCTCGGCAAATTCCTCCCCGGCGGCAGCAAGTCCAAGATTCTCCGATGCGTTTCCGGCGGAGAACGCGACAATTACGCCGGAATCTTCGGCTGCGGAAGCGCAGGAGGAGGTGATCAAACCACATGGATTTATTCCGACAGTTCCTGGGGCGGAGGACGTGGAGGGGGATTGAAAATATCTTCCGTCTGCTATCCCTCCAAGAGGCTCTTCCTCTTCGACTCTCCGCGCGACATGTCCGGCTTCAATCCCTATGTCCCCGGCGCCGGAAGCTGTGCCGGACAGATCACCAATTCCAGGCTTTCCAATCAGATTGCAGGCGTCAATATCCCGGAATGGAACGACTTCAACAAAAAAGACTTCTACAGCGGAAGACACGCTCTCTTCGTCAATGTCGTTTTCTATGACGGCCATGCCCAGTGTTTCCCATCCCTCGTCGTCAGTCGGCATTTTTACCTGAGATCCTCCGGGGGCATCTCCAATTCCGAAAACATGTTCTCCAATCCGACTCAGCGATGAAGGAAACAGCTCTGTCCAGGAATCGTAGAGTTCAGGATCGTAGAGAGTTCAGGAATCCCGTAGTCCGGGAATCTGCTGAATGGGAAAAGCGGAAAAGGTGAAGGAATCAGCGGGGGGAAATCCCTTCCTTTTTCCCTCCCGACCACTTTCTTCTTCTCCTCCGCCTGCCCTGCGTTCGCTTTCCTTACGCCTCTTTCCTCACCAGCCTGTGATTTCCGGGGGCTGACTGGAGTTCCCGTTCCGCCTCCGCCTCTGCCCGCTGTGATCCGGCTGACGGGCTTCCTCCTGCACTCCGCTTTGTTAGAATTTCGTTAAACCGGAAGTTCCGGGGGGATTGGAAGGCCCGGGAAAAGTTGATTTCAAATGGAGTTCCTGTACAGTACCAGCACATCCGGGAAGGCCTTTTCCCCGACTTTCTCTTCCGAAGCGGAGAAGGGAAACGGGGAAGAAAAACCGGAGGCGGATTCAGAGATCACGGGGAAGTCCCGGGATGGATGTAGATGGTCCGGATTTGAGATGCGACTTTGATAAAAACAGCAGCAGGGAGTATGAAATGCCGTCTGACGATTCATGGGGAAAACAGGGGCTCAGCACGCAGGAAGCGGAAAAGGAACGCGGGATCTGCGGGGAGAACATTCTTGCCCGGGCGGAACGGGATCCCTGGTGGAAACAGTTTCTGAGGAAGTTCAACGATCCGGTCATCCGGATTCTGATGCTGGCGGCAGTTCTCTCTGGAGCGACGGGGGGACTCGTGGAAGGACTGGGCATTCTGCTGGCGGTCGTTCTGGCAACAGGGATTTCTTTTCTCAGCGAATACCGGGCAGGCAGAGAATTCGACATCCTGAATCAGGTGGATGATGAGATTCCCGTCAAAACTTTCCGCGACGGGAAACTCATGAACCTTCCCAGGCGGAGCCTCGTGACAAAAGACGTCATTCTTCTGGAAACGGGCGAGGAAATTCCGGCGGACGCCGAAGTTCTGGAAGCCGTCAATTTCCATGTGGACCAGTCGAAATTCACCGGCGAGCCGGAACCGGTTCCCAAAATGCCTTCCTCCGCGCCGGGATTTGCGGAACTGGAGGAAGCCACCTACCCCCACCACGTGCTTCTCCGCGGCTCCACGGTTCTCGACGGCCATGCCTGCGCAAGAGTCACCGCGGTCGGGCCGGAAACGGTTATGGGCCGCACCGCCCTCGCCGCCAGCGAAGACTCCGGGAACCAGACCCCCCTTCAGAAGCAGCTCAGCTCCCTTGGCAGGGTCATTGCGGCGGCGGGAATTCTCCTTTCCGCGGCGCTGTTCGCGATTCTTTTTGCCGAAGCGCTTTTCTCCGGGGAACTCCCGCTCGATATCGGCCGCTATTCGGAAAAAGAGCTGCTGAACACGCTGCTGGGATTCTTCATGATCGCAGTGACGCTGATCGTGGTGGCGGTGCCGGAAGGGCTTGCCATGAGCGTTACGCTGAGCCTGGCATGCAGCATGAGACGCATGGTGGCAAGCAACTGCCTGGTGCGGAAACTTCATGCCTGCGAAACCATCGGAGCCGCCACCGTCATCTGCACGGACAAAACCGGAACCCTCACCATGAACCGGATGCACGTCCGGCAGTTTCACACGCCGGACGGAAAAACTTTTTCAGAAGCGGATTTCAGCACGGATTCTTCCGCCGCAGGACTCCGCGATTCCATCTGCGTCAACTCCACCGCCAATCTCTCCGGACAGGATGAAAAGAAGGATGAAAAAGACACGACGCAAAGCGCCGGAACGGAAGTCCTCGGCAATCCGACGGAAGGAGCGCTGCTGCTCTGGGTGGAGAAAAACGGAGCGGACTACCGGAAGATCCGCGAATCGGAACAGATCGTCCGGCAGTGGACCTTCAGCAGCGAACGGAAATTCATGGCGACTCTGACGGAAAAGAATTTCCATATCAAAGGAGCCCCCGAAATCGTGCTGGAGCGTTGCGATTTCTACCGGGATTCCGCAGGGAACGTCCTTCCGCTGGACAGGGAGAAACGCGAAGCCGTTGCGGCCTCCTTCCGGCAGGCGCAGTCCGAAGGCAGCCGAACACTCGCCTTCGCCTGCCGGGATCCGGAAACGCTCCATGACGAATGCGACGACGTCTGTGACCTGGCTGCGGGACTGACCTATCTGGGATTTGTCAGCATCGCCGATCCGGTGCGCAGGGAAGTTCCCGCCGCGGTCGCCTCCTGCCGCAATGCGGGCATTGAAGTGAAGGTCGTGACGGGCGACACTCCCGCAACCGCCTGCGAAATCGGACGGCAGATCGGACTCTGGAAGAAAGATCAGTCACCCGCACCCACTGCCGTAAACACTGCCGCACCCACTGCCGTAAACACTGCCGGACCAGAAGCGGAGGATCATCCTTCCCTGCTCACCCCGGGAACAGAAGAGGGAAAAGGGAAAAAAGTCTGGAACGGAAAGGATTTTCTGGCACTGGAGGGAGAAGAGGAAACTCTTCAGGCGGCCCGGGAACTTTCCATCATTGCGAGGGCACGGCCGGAGGACAAACTGAAACTGGTCTGTGCTCTTCAGAAACAGGGACAGGTCGTCGCCGTGACGGGCGACGGGACCAATGATGCGCCTGCCCTGAATCATGCGGATGTCGGAATCGCCATGGGGAAAAGCGGCACCGCCGTCGCCCGGGAAGCCGCCGACATCATTCTGCTGGACGACTCCTTCCAGAGCATTGTGAACGCTGTACTCTGGGGACGCTCGCTGTATTTGAACATCCAGCGTTTTCTCGTGTTCCAGCTGACCATCAACGTTGCGGCCGTCGGGATTGCTCTGAGCGGTCCCTTTCTGGGTGTCTCGATGCCCCTGACGGTTATCCAGATGCTCTGGATCAACCTCATCATGGACACCTTTGCAGCGCTGGCCCTGGCCACCGAGCCGCCCGATCCGGAACTCATGAAACGTCCGCCGAGGTCTCCTGACGCCTTCATCGTGACGGCGGCCATGGCGCGGAACATCTTCGGGACGGCGTTTTTTTATGTTGTCCTTTTCGCAGGCATGCTTCTTCTCTGGCAGAAGGACGACGGGGGCATCTCAGCCAGAGAACTTTCCATCATTTTCACGGTATTCGTCATGCTTCAGTTCTGGAATCTTTTCAATGTCAGGACCTTCGGCACTTCGGAATCCACCTTCGGAAAGCTCCGCGGCAACCGGGTGTTCACGGGGATCGCAGGATTCATTTTCATCATGCAGATTCTGATTGTCCAGTTCGGAGGGAACTTTTTCAGGACCGTGCCTCTCTCCCCTGCAGAATGGGCAGTCATCATCGGAGGGACTTCGTGCGTGCTCTGGGTGGGAGAACTCAAGCGTCTCGTCTGCCGTCTTTCGGGGAAGTGAGCTTGTCCCCGGGATGCCCCTCCTCCCCGGGAAAGAAAACTTCTCCGGGAGAGGCTGAAGATTCTCACGCCTCTGTTTCCCCGACACAGTGCCCGGACCTGTTTCCTCCACGCAAAACTGAAAAATCTGCAAGCAAACTTGAAAAGCAGAAAAAGAAGGGCTATCTTAGTGTTCTTTCCCGCATCTCCTGATATCATATCTTATGGACTGGCAGACTGAACGCGGGATTCACAGTTTTCTGCGGAATTCATACAAGTAAAATGCGGGAAATTCAACAAGAGGCCGGCGGGATACTCCAAGCGAAGAACCGCCCCTGAGGCATACCGGATCTCCTGCGGAGACAGACAGCAAATCACGACAGACCGCCTGACCTCAACATCGACCGGGAACAAGAAATGAGCAAACGCAACGAAAATGAAAAAGATTTCAAATCCGTCAGCTATTTCAGACTTCTGAAATGCTGCAAGCCATACTGGTTCCGCCTGACCATCGGCATAGTGGCCGGACTGGTGGTGGGCGGCTCCCTCTTCGGCAGCATGATGATGATTCCCAATATGCTGATGATCGTGGACCAGGATTCCGCCACCAGACAGCAGCTGAATCAGACCGCGGCCCGGATCGTTGAAGAAACGGGAAAGCCCGGACTGACAGCGGAGGAAAAAGAAAAGGCCGTCGCCGAACTGCTGCATCCGACGGACAATGACCCGAAACTGACGAAAGCCATGAATGAACTCCGGAAATATTCGGAGAAACTGGGGCTACCCGTCCATGTGGGAAAGACCTCGATTGAAGTGGAGAAGCCGTTTGAGTTTTCCTTCCCCGTGGTGGACAGTTTCGGACGGATCACCTGGCAGTTCTTTGCGATCTACGTGGTGCTTTTCATTCTCATCTGGACGCTGAAAAATATTGCAACGTTCATCAACCACTATTTCACGCGCTGGGTGGGCGCACGCGTCATTACGGATATGCGCAACGACATCTATCAGTGTCTGCTGGGGCAATCTCTGAAATTCTACGGGAAGCAGGACATCGGGCACCTCATCAGCCGCTGCACGAACGACACTTCCGCCATGGAAAGTTCGGTTTCCGACACTATAGCGGACGCAACGCGCTGTCCGATCGAAATTGTCGCCTGTGCCGCCGCCATCATCACGGCGAGCTGGAACTACGGGAACTACGGGCTGCTTCTTCTGCTGTTCATCGGGATGCCGGCCTGTGTACTGCCCATCATCATTCTGGCGCGGAAAATCCGCAAGATCTACAAGAAGTCCTTTGCGAAGATCGCCGACATTCTTTCCCGCATGCATGAAACGTTCACGGGAATCATGATCATCAAGGCATACAATACGGAAAAACACGAAATGAACGTGTTCCGGCGCGCGAACGACAAATACTTCCGGACCGTGATCCATGCGACTTTCCTTCAGCTGATGATGCAGCCGCTGATGGAAGTTGTCGCCATTGCTGCGACGCTGATCTTTCTGCTCTACTCCTACAGCCGGGGAGTGAACATCACGGAAATGCTGGTGATCCTGGCGCCTGCGATTCTGGCCTACCGTCCGATCAAGGATCTGGCGAAGGTCGTTTCTCATCTCCAGCGGAGCATGGCGGCGGCGGACCGTTATTTTGCGCTGATCGACACGGACACTTCCATCAAAGAAGATCCGCATCCGGTGGAACTGAAGCAGTTTGAGCGCGGCATTGAATTCCGGGACGTCCGTTTCGCCTATGAGGACAAGCAGATACTGGACGGGATCTCTTTCCGGATTCCGAAAGGAAGCATGGTCGCGGTGGTCGGGCAGACCGGTTCCGGGAAAACCACCATTGCCAATCTGATCGCACGTTTTTACGACGTCAATTCCGGAGAGGTGCTGATCGATGATATTCCGGTGCGCAAATATTCAATCAAGTCCCTCCGCGCCCACATCGGGATCGTCACACAGGATCCGATTCTGTTCAACGACACCATTGCGAACAACATTTCCTACGGTTGCCGGGACGTCAGCCGGGAAGACATCGTCCTCGCCGCGAAACAGGCAAACGCCCATGACTTCATTGTGGACGGACGCCACCGCGAAGGTTATGACACGGAAGTCGGGGAAAAGGGCTGCAAACTCAGCGGCGGAGAAAAACAGCGTGTGGCCATTGCAAGAGCCATTCTGAAAAATCCGCCGATCCTGATTCTGGACGAAGCCACCAGCGCACTGGACACGGTCACGGAAAAACTGGTTCAGGACGCTCTCAATCGTGTCATGTCCAACAGAACGGTTTTCGCCATAGCGCACAGGCTGAGCACCATTCAGTATGCGGATTTGATCATTGTGCTGGACAAGGGGCACATTGTCGAATCCGGCACTCATGCGGAGCTCCTGGCAAAGGGTGGAAGATACAAACGCCTTCATGATACGCAGTTTGCCGTGCAGCAGAATGACGGGATTTGATTCCCGCTCCTCCGCCTCTGAAGACAGAAGAGCCGAAGCTGCCGGATCGGACATCTCCGGCATGGGCAGGAAGAAACAGATGATGCCCGGCAGGAGGGGGAAAAAAGAGGAGGTCCCGGGCACATGTTTTTTCCTCTCCTCTCATCCTGGGGGAAACGTTTCATTCCGTCGTCATGCGCTCTTTCGTCTGATTTTCACTCTGCGCATTCTCCCGGATGATTCGGGCGGGGGAAGTTTTTCCCGACACGTTCTTCCCACTTTCCCACCCGCCGCAGAGAGGGGAAGCAGCAAAGAAAAGACGCTGTAAAACTTTCCCTGATTTTCCCGGATGAAGCATTTGACAACTGAGAGAATGATGATATATTAAGGACTCATGTGAATGAGACTTGCGATGCGGGTATAGTTCAAAGGTAGAACATTAGCCTTCCAAGCTAATTGTGAGGGTTCGATTCCCTCTACCCGCTCCAGATTTCCAGCAGGGTGGGGTTGCAGAGCGGCCAAATGCAGTAGACTGTAAATCTACCGGTTACACCTTCGATGGTTCGAATCCATCCCCCACCACCATTTCCAAAGTACAGCCGGTGATTCTGGCGGTTCGGTTTGCTTTTCTTTGTTTTCCGTTCTGCCGAAAATGCGAATGCGTGAGTTCAGTCAGACTGGAATCACGATTTCCCACAAACGCATCAGAAGGAATATTCATGAAAATTCGTCAGGCAAAAGACCCCGATGCGGAAATCCTTTCAGAACTGTGGCAAAGAAGCATCCGGGAGATTTGCGGACAGTGTTATCCCCCCGAAATCATCGAAGCATGGGCGTCGGACAAAACGCCGCGCAGGATCCGGGAACTGCTCCGATGTGAAGAATTCTTCTTCCTCGCCGAAAAAGACGGACATCCCGCCGGATTCTGCTGCGGCTCTTTTTCTCTCGGCACTCTCGCCATTTATGTTTCCCCGGACGACACCGGAAGCGGAGTCGGGAAAAAACTCCTGCGTACCCTCGAAGCACTGGCCCGCTTTGAAGGGAAAAAATCCCTGGCCTTCCACAGCTCTCTCAATGCAATCGGATTTTATGAAAAATCAGGTTATATCCGCAGCGGGGCACCCATCACTCATCAGGGGAAAACGGCCATTCCGATCCGAAAAGATCTTCTCTGAGCAGAGCAATACCGCAATCCAGTTGTGAAAAGTGCTTTTTTTTGCATTTTTTTCAAAAAAAAGAAATGGTAATCCCGAAAAAACGGTATTATATTCTGCAGTGAGGTTTTCTCAGGAATGCGTTTTTTTGTCATTCAGAAAACAGGAGTCTCAAATGCCCGATGCCAAACCGGAATCCGGGATCATGCCGGAGCCCGATGAAATAAATGCCATTTCCCGCAAACTGGAACAGATCCTTCAAAAACTCGACTCCTGCTTGTTCGGACGGACCCGTCTGCACCGCCTGCTCCTGACCGCCATCCTTGCCAGAGGCCATGTCCTGCTCGAAGGACTCCCGGGACTCGGGAAAACCGCACTGGTCAACGCCCTCGGACAACTGCTGGATCTGACCTTCAGACGCGTTCAGTTCACTCCGGACCTGCTGCCGGGAGATATTCTGGGAGCTCATATCCTCCAGGAAGCCGCTTCCGGGCACAGAGAAATGCGCTTCCAGCGGGGACCGGTTTTCACACATCTGCTGCTCGGAGACGAAATCAACAGAGCCTCTCCGAAAACTCAGTCTGCCCTGCTCGAAGCCATGCAGGAACGGACCGTCACCCTCATGGGGGAGACGATGGTGTTGCCGGACCCTTTCTTCGTCCTGGCAACACAAAATCCCATTGAACTCGAAGGAACCTATCCCCTGCCGGAAGCCCAGCTGGACCGTTTTCTCTTCAAACTGAATGTGGATGCCCCGGACGTTGCATCACTAGAACGGATCGTTCTGGAACGTCACAGAGGAGAAGCACCCGTTTTCAAGCCGGAGATGGGGAAGGAGGATCTGAAGGAAGCCTTTGCCATGGTGGACCGCATCCGGATACCTCGCGCGGTAGCCTCCTACATTGCACGGATGGTGAAAAATTCGGATCCTGAAGCAGGAATTCCGGGGCTTTCCTGTTACATACGTCACGGGGCATCGCCCAGGGCGGCGATTGCCATTGCAGAAAGCGCCCGCGCCCTGGCGCTTCTGGATTCCAGGCCGACAGCAGGTTTTGCTGATGTAAACGAGGTCGCTCCCTGGGCCATTCAGCATAGAATCACTTTGGAGTACCGTGCGAAAGCAGAGAAGATCAGTCCCTATGAATTGGCCCTGAAAATCCGCGATGCCACGGAAACGGGCAAAAGCGGGCTTCCCGCCGGAGTCGAGCTTTCAGCTGCGAACAACAGGACGGAATCCGCCATCGTTTAGAAGTGTGAAACAGAACGGATCATGGAAACAATGATTTTCCTTGCAAATATTTCCGATACGATTTATTTTCTGGAAAGCTTTTCCAGCATTGCAGCCGGAATCATGATAGCGGCTGTGTTCCTTTCCGGGAGTCTTCCGGAAAATTTGAACGGGAAACGTGTTCTCTGTTTTTCCATGTATTATTTGATTTCAGGATTCGTTCTCATGCTGGGGGCGTATCTGGAATTCTATCCGCAGATGTCCATGGCAGGATATCTGAGGCTGCTGTTCTTCATTCTTGCCAACGTGCTGCTGCTCATGTTCGCGATGCGGATATTGTTTGTCCGCATTCTGATTTCATCGGTGGCGATTATGTTTGCAATGCTTCTGACATGCGGGGTGATGACTCTGACCGGTTCATCCACAATCGCCTATCCCTTTTTCTTTCTTGCGCTTCCCGCCCATCTCCTTGCCGCGGGATCCTTTCTGAAGCTTTACTATGAAGAACATCTGGAGGAAAACCGCAGGAAATTTCTTTTTCTTCTGTGCCTTCAGATACTTTCACTGCTGTTTCTGAGCCTTCAGATTTGCCCGACGCTTTTCCCGGCAGGAAGAGGAGACTTCTGGAAAGTGACGATGCCGGACTGTGTGAAATCAGTTTTGTACCTGGTCAATCTGGGTGTGACATACGTTTTTGCCTCCTGCCTGATGACAGAGAAAGAAAAGCCGCATCCGTTCAAGTCAGCGCTTTCCTTTATTGCAGCGAATCTGCTTTTTGCGCTGTTTGTCTTGTTCCTGCCCTCGCTCTTTTATTATTACGCGAAAAAACATGTCTGCGAACGGGAACAGAGGAATACGGAAACCCTCATGCTTCGCCTGGACGGCAGAATGAAAAGGATCAGTGAACTGGCCGAAAGCATGGCATCCATGGATGTGATACAGAAATTTGCGGAAAGCAATGGTCAGGAACTCATTGCGCAGACGCATGAACTTCTTGGAAGGCATGCCTTCATGGACAGTCGCGCAATTTTCTATGTTCTAAACAGCGATGGGAAATGCATAGGCTCAAGCAACAGTCTTCTTCTGAACTCGAATTTCAGACAGCGGTCCTATTTCAGCGGAGCCATGGGGGGAGGAAACGCATGTATGATCGACAGAGGGATTCTGACTAATCAAGCAGGATTCTATGCAGCCGGCCGGATTGAATCTGAAACGGGTGTTCCCATCGGGGTTCTGTGTGTGAAAACCGATACGCTTTCCATGCCGGAACTTTCGGGTCTGTTTTACTTTTTCGTTTCACCAGAGAACCGGATCCGTGCCAGTTCCCTGTTTTCCATTTACGGGAAAGACGCCTCGCTTCTTTCTGAAAACGACCCCATTTACAAGGCAATGGATCCGATGGTTTCCAAGACCTCGCACATCAACCGGAGCGATACTGAAATCCGCGAGGTTCTTGTATTCACGCAGGCGCGTTTCAACAACGCTTTGCGCGGTTGGAGCATCATTATTGCCTCCTTCTCCTCCTATCCTTCGACCATGTACATTTTCGGGATACGGATCATGTTCTTCCTCGGGCTTCTGATGTTTTCCCTGTGGCTCTGCATCAAACTCATTTTGAAAAAGCGTGAAAACGACATCGGGCTCATGGAGTGGAAGGACGCCTTTTTCGCCGATAATCCGCTTCCGATGTTCCTTCTGGATGATTCCTTCAAACTGATTGACGCGAATGAAGCCATGGGCCGTTTTTTCGGTTATGACCGCAAGGATTTTCTTCTGCTTTCGACACAGCATCTTTTTCCCTCCAAAGACGAATTTGCGAAATTTCATTCCGCGGCGGCATCGCTTCTTCTGGAGAAAAATTTCTGCAATCTCAAACTGCTTTTCCGGAAACGGAATCTGAAGTCGGTCACCTGCCGGGCCTCCGCGACTTTGTTTCAGACCAGGATCCGGAAAAACAACTCGCTCGTAAAGTCCGATGTCTCCCTCTGGACCCTTTTCGATGAAACTCAGACCACCAGGCAGATGAATCTTCTGAAACTCAGCGACGGTCTTTACCGCAGTCTCTCCAAATCCACCCCCGAACACATGTTCCTGCTTGACCGGAACGGACGTTTTCTTGCCAGTAACGATCCTCGGATCTCCAGCAGGATCGGAAAACAGGAATCATCGGTCCCCCCCCCCATGCTTTCAGATTATTATTCCAATGAGACGGTCACTTTCTACAAGACCATGCTGGAGAACGTGTTTGCAATGCGCAGTCCCCTCACCTTCCAGCATTCCGTCAAAATTTATGACAGCGAAAACTTTTATCTGGACACGCTCTATCCCATCATCCGGAACGGATCCGTCACGGAAGTCGGCGGCATTTCCCGCGACATCACGACTGCCAGACGCACCGAAAATTCCCTCCGAAAACTCGAACTCAGATTCATTGACATCGGCCGATATTCCAATGACATTTTCTGGGAAACCGATGTCTCGGGACGCCTCATTTTCTGCAGTGAGAACATTTTCCCGAAACTTGGCCGTTCTGTACGGGATCTGATTGGCGCCGACCCCATGATTCTTCTTTCGGAGGAATTTCATTCCGTCTTTTACAAACGTCTTGCCGCCTCCATCCGGGAAAAGACCCCGTTCACCATGTCTCCCTGCTCCATGATGACTGCTTCCGGCAATTCCATCCCGATTCTCATGACCTGCGTGCCGGTTTTTGACGATTTCGGGAAATGCTCCGGCATCCGCGGCATCTGCACGGATCTGACTTTTTTCCATGGCGGGGAGATTTCTGCCAGCTCTTCCGTCCCCGCAGAGAATTTGAGGTTCCAGGGAGGTGACGGCGGATCATGAAATCCTCCGTTTCCGCAACCCGTCCGGGGCCTTCCGCCTACTGGAAAAGGAATCTGGCATTCATCTGGGTTTCCCAGTTCGTTGCCATGATGGGTTTTTCCTACGGTCTGCCGTTTGTCGCATACTTCATGCAAACGGATCTGCATGTATCGCAGGCGGATCTTCCTTTTTGGCTGGCTGTATTCGGGGCGGCATCGCCGCTGACCATGACGGTGTTTGCCCCGGTATGGGGAGCTCTCGCGGACAGGTACGGCAGACGCATCATGCTCCTGAGGGCATATTTCGGGGGCTTGATCGTGCTCTCTCTTATGGGGGTGGCCCAATCCGCAGTCTTTCTGGTTTTCCTGCGTCTGATCCAGGGGGCGCTGAGCGGTTCGGTTTCGGCTTCGCAGACTCTGGTGGCGACTCATACTCCGAGCAGACACAGCGGATTTGCTCTCGGTGCTTTGAACAGTGCGGTCTTTTCAGGATCTCTTGCCGGTGCTTTCCTCGGAGGATGGACGGCGGAACATTATGGTTACAGGACTGCTTTCATCCTTTCCGGGGGACTGATGCTGATTTCTCTGACCCTGATATTTTTCGGAGTCAGGGAAAAATTTGTCCCCCCGAAAAAGCTGGAAGGGGAGACGCTTTTCGCTTCGCTCAAAGTGGAACCGACGCAACTGAAAATTGTGCTTCCGATTCTTCTGCTGATGGCCGGGGTGATGTTTGTCCGCCAGTTTGACTCCTCCTACATTGCCGTTTTGGTTCAAACCATTCACGGGTCTCTGGAGGGGGCCTCCATTCTTTCCGGAATTCTTTTTGCGGCCAGTGGGATTGCGGGAGTGGTTTCGGGATTTGTCATGGGCTGGCTGGCGGATCGTTTCTCTCCGGGAATGATTGCTATTTCTTCGGCTTTCGCCACGGCTCTCCTGATCCTTCCGCACGCATTTGTGACTACGGTCAACTGGCTCTTTCTGATGCGTTTCATGATGGTTTTCATGGGTGGCGGGCTTGAGCCTGTCCTGCAGATCTGGCTTTGCAAGAAAACCCCTCCGGAAAGCAGGGGACTGGTTTTCGGATGGGCGGCGTCCATCCGTTCCATGGGGTGGATGTTTGCTCCGTTGTGCGGGGGACTGGTCTTTGAGTATGCAGGAGTATTCAGTCTCTTTGTGGTGGAATCTTTCCTCTATTGCATCCTGATTATCTGTATCTGGTTTGCAAAACGGCTTCTTGAGCGTCTGGATATTGAGGAGGAAAAGGAAAAAGAGACTGAGGATATGATTTCCAAAATCGACAATATCACGATCATCAAATAATCCCCTGCCGCATACGGCGCGATACCATCGACTCTTCTTTCCATGAACTATGGGAAAAGTAAAATACGCCAGGCAACGCCTGACGGGTGCAGGGGATGGATGCAACGAGTGCCGGGGAGGATGAGGGCGGGCCGCCCGCATACTTAAAAAAAATAAAATAAATAAAATACGGCAGGCGCAGCCTGACGGGTGCAGGAGATGCAATCCTGCCGAGGAGTATGAGGGCGAGGAGCCCTCATGCTTTTTTATTTTTTTAAGATTTCGTGCTCCGCACGACCAGCGTCTCGCCGCTGGACCGCGACAAGGTCACGGACCTTGACCTCGAGAAAAATGCTCCGCGCATTTTTCCGTATTTTTTATTGCTTCGCAATTTATTTCTTTTGTTGCACGGACTTTTCTTTACTTGCGGATTGGCAGCCAGGCCAGGATTTCCTGAATATAGCGGTCCCAGAATCCCCATTCATGAGTCCCCGGTCCTTCCCGGTAGACAAATGGAATGCCCAGCTTTTCCAGATGGGCTTTATATAAGAGATTTTCCTGATACAGAAAGTCCTCCGTTCCGCAGGCAAGGAAAATCTCCGGAAGCCGGGTTCCGTTCGCAAGAGCCTCTTCGGCTTTGAAGTAAAGATCATTTGAGGATCCCGGGATCCGGGAAAGATCGCCGAAAATATTTTCAAACTCTGGAAGCCGCTCCTTCATCACGGAAGCCAGATGCGCGGGCCGGATGGCACTCGACATCCCGGCAACAGCAGCAAACTTCTCCGGACAGTTCAGCCCCAGTTTCAACGCACCGAAACCTCCCATGGAAAGGCCTGCGGCAAAAGTGTCCTCCCGTTTTCTTGAGAATTTGAAGAAACTGCCCACAATCTCCGGGAGCTCGCTGCTGATGAAATCCCAATAGCGAAGTCCGCAGACCATGTTGTTGTAATAGCTCCGGTGCGCATTGGGCATCACGACGGCAATCCCGTATTGAGCGGCATAACGTTCAATGCTGGTCCGCCGGAGCCAGATGCTGTGATCGTCGGACATTCCATGCAGGAGATAGAGAACCGGACACCCGTCTGCACTGCCGACCCCTTTCAGACCGATCTGCCCGCGCGTGGGCTGAGGAAGAACCACGTACATGGAAGAACACATCCCCAGTGATTCCGCAAAAAAATTGCATTCAAAAAAAGCCATGGAAAACTCTCCTTTTTTTCAGGGGAAATTTGACCCGGAAAGAGGGATCCGGGACAGAAAGGAATCCGGAGAGGGGGGACAGCAGCGGATTATCGACAGTTATCTGTTTCGCACATTCAACTGCATCCGCCCTGTCTTCCCCCTTCACTGTTCAGAAGTTTTTTCCGGTTCCATTCTGCCGATCCATCTTCTCCGGGAGGGGGAAACGATCTCCGTACTCAGCGGATCGTAGTCGCATGGGAAATGCCCATGTAACCCCAGACATGCACTTTGCCCCTGACTTTCAGGAGTTCATCGAATTCCGGGACGGAATCGATTTTCCCGTCAATGAAGTCTCCGAGACGGCATTCAAGCTCCTTGAGACGGGCCAGCTGGCCTGCAAAACGGATCTGCATGGTCTCGAGTCCAAAGACCTTGTTGTGCCGCAGCCACATGGCGCGGAAACTGGCGGTGAAGGCCTTGAACTTCCTTTCATAATCCGCGATCAGGGGGAGGACTTCCTTCAAAGCCTTCCGGTTGTTTTTCTTGAGATAGGCGGAGAGGACGGCGTCTGTAAGCTGGTACTTGGCGAGAACCGCTTCCGCCAGGAGTCTGGCATGCTTCAGATCCCCGGCGGATCCTTTTTTCGGCGCAGCGGAAAGGACTTTGACCGCATTCTTCAGGATCTTGACGGCATCCTTGAAATACGGATCCTTCTCGTCTTTTGCACGGAACCAGGCGCCGCCGAGATGCATCATCATGAGGGGATCATCCCACAAGGCGGCGGCGGGACCGGTCTTTTCAATTTCAGAGGCGGCGAGGACATCGTCATAGCTGGCACCGTCGAGGAGGGCGTTGAACTTTGCGTTCAGGGTCTTGTTGCAGACTTTGCCCGTAAAGGAAAGTTCGGAGGCGAAAGCCAGTCCGCCGAAGGCGCTGTCGAAGTCGCAGAATCCGCCGTCATCGCCCCACATGGTGAAGAAGACTTCCTTCACCTTGGCTTCCCGGCAGGCTTCAATGCAGGGGATGACGGTCTTTTCTGTGATCTGGCGGTTGTACCAGAACATGTTCCAGGTCCAGACGCCGGATCCCATCAGAGGCTCGTGCCCGAGCTTCCGGTGACGGTCGATCCAGTCCAGATAGAAGGCCTTGTCTTCATGATAGTAATCCCAGTAGACGAGTTCGGCGGCTTTCGGAATCTTTTTCACAACGTCGGAAGGAATGACGCTGTTTTTGTCATAATAGTCGTTGTTTTTGCTGCCCATGCGGAAGTACATGTCGGACCAGATCATCGGGGTCATGCCGTGCTTTTTGCAGAGTTCCACGACTTTCCCGAGATGACGGTTGAAAATGTCGAAATGCCGTTCATCGCCGTGGAGATCGTAGAAACGACCTCTTCCGATGTCGTGAGTCTCGTCCATGCCCACGTGGATGCGTCTGGACTTCACGGAATTCTTCCATGTGAGGAGCATTTTTTCGATGAGATCATAGGTCTTCTGTTCATCGACAAGCAGCACGCGCGAGGTATCGGTCACTTCATGGAAAGCGCCCCATCTGAGAATCTGTTCCAGATGTCCGAGCGTCTGGATGCAGGGGATCATTTCGATCCCGAGAGTTGCGCAGTATTCATCCATTTCCCGGATTTCGTCCCCTGTGAGCGCGCCTCTCATGAAACCGAAGAACGGTTCGCCGCCGACCTCATAGGTGTCTTCCGTGTACAGCATGACCATATTGTAGCCGAAGAGTGCAAGACGGGCAAAATATTTCTTCATCTGTTCTACAGTCATGACGGCATTGCGGGAGCAGTCCAGCATGATCCCGAACATGTCGAAGGGGCAGTATTCCTCTTTTTCCGGCACTACTCCGGAAAGGAGCGACCCCACCATCCGGAGTGCCATGTTCGGTTTCCCGTATTCAATGACATAGTCCTTCCCGTCTTTGCGGACGGAGCATTTCTCCGGCTCCCTGCCCTGTTTGAAAATCAGTCTGGCGGCTCCTTTCGTTCCTTTCAGAAGGGGATAGGTTCTGGAGAGTTCCTTCAGCGCTCCGGCGATGGGGGCCGGGGTGGTTTCCGGATCCCATGTGAAGGACTGTTTCGTCTCGGTTTTCCTGCTTGTCATTTTGCGTCAAATTCCTGTCTGTTTTGTTTATCTTTCAGCTTTTCCAATCGGACTCGTCCGGAATCCTGAACGGATGGGAATAAAGATACAGCTTTTTTGCCACAAGTCCATGAAAATATCCTCACGGAAAAGGGATTTTTCCGTTTTTTTCTGCTTTTGACTTTGCCTGTCGCGGAAAAGACGGTATCTTTCCACCAGCGAAAGGATTTCAGGCAAGATGAAGAAAAAAAGCATTCACGGATTTCTGCCCGTCCTTCTCTTCTGTTTCACATCTTTCTCCGTCCTTCTCCCCGCGGAGGAGAGAAAGGCCGAGAATGATGAACCGGAACAGGAGAAATCGGAAAAACAGAAGCCAAGCGAAAATACGAAGAAAACGGAAGAAACGCCCAAGACGGACAGTGCGGCGGAAACAACGGCGGAAACAACGCATGACTGGAATGCCGAAGGCGTCGCCTGCTTCCAGGGAACGGAAGAAACTCCTCCTGATTTCCGGAAGGCCTTTGAACTTTTCAAAAAAGGCGCGGAAGCCGGAGACCCCGCAGCCATGCTCAATTTGGGTATTCTCTATGCCTCGGGACAGGGAACGGAGAAAAATACGGAAAAGGCTCTGGAATACATCCGCATGGCAGCGGAAAAAGGAGATACAATGGCCATGCTCAACCTGGCCTCGGCCTATCTTGGAGGGGGAAATGTCATGCCTCCGGACGGGGAAAAAGCGCTGCAATGGCTCGAACGCGCGGCGGAAGAGGATGAAATTCAGGCATGGCATCTCCTTGGAATGGTTTTTCTCAAGGGCATTGCGCAGGTCGGGAAAAATCCGGAAAAGGCCGCCGGATATTTCCGCCGCGGCGCAGAAAAGGGCGATCTGAAATGTATGGACAAGCTCGGATTCCTCTATTACATGGGCCGCGGCGTCGAGAAAAATCCCGAAAAAGCTCTCCAGTGCTTTCTCCGCGCGGGATTCCGGGGGTATGCGCCCGCTCAGAACAAGGTCGGCTTCCTCCTCTATCACGGAATCGGAACAAAAAAAGATCTGGAAGGCGCATTCCAATGGTATCAGAAGGCCGCGGATCAGGGACTCGCCACTGCTGAATACAATCTGGCCGATCTTTACTACTGTGGAGAAGGAACTCCGCAGAATTATGCCAAGGCCCTGGAATACGGAAGAAAAGCCGCGGGGAAACAGTATCCGAAGGCCTATGCCTTTCTCTCCATGCTCAGCCGTTTCGGACACGGAGTCGAAAAAGATCCTGTCCGTGCGGGATTCTACTGGAATCTTTATCTGGAGGCGCTGGAAAAGGAAAAGAAGGAAGAGCCGGACTTTTCCCGTGAGCTCAGGAATGAAGAAAACAACAGCCCCGGGAAAAAGAAAGAGGATATGTCTGAGGAAACCAGAACCTCCGCCCCCGGATCCGATGACAGGGAACAATGAAAAGAAAAACAAGCCCTCCCCCTTTTCTCAGAGGAAGGACAGCTCTGGGAAACGGAGGAGACACGCACTTACTCAGGCCTCTCTCTCTTCCCCTCCCCCTCCCTCGGGAATACAGGACAAGATGAGGGATCTCCGAATCGCAAAAGGCGGAAAAGAATCAGACTTTATCCTGCGGAAGGGTTCACGGCGGGGGTCTGTTTTTTCCCCGCATCGGCAAAGATGCCGATGATTTCTTGGATGAAGGCATTGGCCTCCGCTTTTTCCTCGGTCCGGTCGGTGGGATAGGAAACTCTGAGTTTGACAATTTTCCCTTTGCAAAGGAAAAGGACCAGAGCGGAAAAGGTTTCCTCCTCTCCCACCCCCATCAGGAAGAGAGTTCCCCGGATATCCGGGCGGTCCTGAAAAAGCATCTTCTCCTCCACGACGGAAACGGAAGAAACGGGGCCATTTTTCTCCGGCAGATCCAGAATTGTTTTTCTCACCTCAGCATAATGCGCATCCATTTGCTCCTGAGTGACAGGCCTGGCTCCGGTATCGAGGCTGTATACATACACATCCGCGCAGGCGCCGTTTTCATTGGAATAACGGATCACAGTCCCATAGACCGGATTCAGGTGGCGCGAGACCTGATTTTTCGCATATCCGCCTGGAGCCGCCGCAGGAAACAGCGCACCGGTGACGGGCTCTGTATAGGCCTCGTTTTTCGGGAGGAAAGTAATTTTTTCCGCCGCTTCATCGTCAGTCGTTCCCCTGAGGATGGGGAACACAAGGAACAGCAGAAGCACGGGAAGGAGCTGCGGAAGAGGGTAAAAAGAAGTCAAGGAAGACGGGCAGCACGGTTTCCTATTCATGACGGAAGGATTTCTCCTGAACGCGGAGCTCTTCAGTTTCATGCGAGTTTCTCTTTCCAGAAAGCGATCTGAGATTCGACCTGTTCATAACCTGTTCCCCCGAAGACATCTCTGGCGGCGACGGCATGCATCGGGGAAAAGAGCTTCTGCATCTGCTCGTCAGCCTCCGGAATGACTCTTTTCATTTCCTCCAGGGGCACCTGATCGAGAGGAAGTCCGTGCTCGGCGGCATAGCGGACGAAGGCGCCCACCTTGTGATGAGCGGTCCGGAAGGGGACGCCTTTGCGCACCAGAGCCTCTGCGAGATCAGTCGCCATCAGCCCGGGGTCGGAGGCGGCCTGAAGCATACGGTCCGGGAAAACGCGCATGGTTTCAATCATGCCGGGATAGACGGAGAGAATGGAGGAAACGGTGTCGATTGCGTCAAAGAGGGGTTCTTTGTCTTCCTGCAAGTCCCTGTTGTAGGTAAGCGGCAGTCCCTTGCAGAGGGTGAGCATGGCCATGAGGGAGCCGTAAACACGTCCGGTTTTCCCGCGGGAAAGTTCTGCGATATCCGGATTTTTCTTCTGAGGCATCAGACTGGAGCCTGTGCAGTAGGCATCGGAAAAGGTGATGAAGGAGAATTCCTGAGACATCCACAGAATCAAATCCTCTGAAAGACGGGATACATGCATGGAAAAGACCGCCAGCGCAGCCAGGGTCTCACAGGCAAAATCCCGGTCCGCGACTGCATCCATGCTGTTCCGCGTCATGGCGGGAAACTGAAGCTTTTCCCGGACAAATTCACGATCAATCGGGAGAGTCGTTCCCGCGATCGCGCCGGACCCGAGCGGCATGACATTGAGCCGTCTGCGGGCGTCAGCCAGGCGGCCGATGTCCCGTTCAAACATTTCGACATAGGCAAGCAGATGGTGAGCCATCAGAACCGGCTGGGCGTGCTGGAGATGGGTAAATCCGGGAAGAATGACGCGCCGGTTTGATTCCGCCTGAGAGAGAAGGGCTTTCTGAAGACGCCTGAGTCCGGCGGTAAGATGATCGATTTCCTCGCGGAGGTATAGACGGATGTCGAGAGCGATCTGATCATTTCTGCTTCTGGCCGTATGGAGTCTGGCGCCTTCATCTCCGAGAGCTTCGATGAGTGCGGATTCGATGTGCATGTGAATATCTTCGAGTTCGGCTTTGAACTCGAAATCCCCTTTTTCGATCCGGTCCCGGATTTGATCGAGGCGGAAACAGATGGCGTCGGCGGAAGCTTTCGGGATGATTCCGGCGGCACCGAGCATGGCCGCGTGGGCTTTGCTCCCCGCGATGTCATGCCGATAAAGTCTTCTGTCATAGGAAATGGATTCTGTGAAATCCTGCACGTTTTTTTCTGTATTTTCGGAAAAACGTCCGCCCCAGAGAGCCATGATTGCACCTCACATTGCATCGATTGAAATTCAAGGGAGAAAATATAGCACGGGAAACGTCTGGGAAAAGCACAAAGCTGTAAGAAAAACAACGTTTTTAAAACTTTTTAAAATTTTTTGGAAGGAAAATCGTTCCATCCAGGAAAGAAAAACTTGCTTTGCTAGGAAAAAACTGCTATATTCCCGTGAAGATAGAAGAAAAGACTCCGGATTCAACGGCACACGGTCTGAAGGTTCCGGTTTTTTTCATAAAATCCAATACAATTGCAATCAGAACGCTTTCAACAAAAAGGAGCTGGAACAATGAAAAAACTTTTGAAAGTGCTGGCTGTGACGGCGGCACTCGCGGGCAGTGTCTTCATGACTGCATGTGCAACCCCGGTCCCTCTGGGCTGCCTGTACACCCAGGTCACACTCCCCGTCTCCATGGGCAACAGAGACATCACCTACAATAAGATCGGAAAGTCCAAATGCATCAGCTTTCTTGGTTGGTTCGCATGTGGAGACGCATCCATCAATCAGGCCTGCAAGGAAGGTGGAATCCGCAAGGTCAGCTGGGTGAATCAGGAAGTTCAGAACATCCTCGGAATCTACGGAACCTACACAACGGTTGTGTATGGTTTCGGCATTGATGAATAAGTTTTCTCTTTCTATTTGAGAGATTCAAAGCCGGAGAGTCGTTCCCGTCCCGGGGAAAACTTTCCGGCTGTTTTTTTAATGCGATCATGAAAATCGGAATCCTTTTGCAGAATTACACCCGGCTTTTTCAGAAAGCCGGATTTGAATCCGCTGAACTGGAGGCCGCCTACATTCTCTCGGAAGTAACGGGGATCCGCCATACACTGCTCCTTCTTCACAGGGAACGCCTTCTGAAGCCGGAAGAATTGGAAAAAGCGGAAGCTTTCCTTCGGCGCAGATTGAAACATGAGCCTTTCCAATACATTTTCGGGAAGGCCTGGTTCCGTTCTCTTGAACTGGACATAGGTCCGGGTGTGCTGATTCCCCGTCCGGAAACGGAGTTGCTCGCGGAGTTTCTTCTCAGGCGCCTGAAACCGGCATCAACGGTTTGTGAACTGGGAGCAGGAAGCGGTGCGCTTTCTCTTTCCCTGGCTTTGGAACGACCGGATCTGCGCATCTGGGGATCGGAAAAATACCCTGAGGCGCTTTCCTGGGCTGAAAGGAACCGGAATAAATTCAAAACTGAAAACGTTTTCTTTTCAGCAGGAGATCTTTTTTCCCCCTTTTCCGGAATGAAATTTGACGCCATTGCGGCAAATCTGCCATACATCCCGGAATCTGCGCTTCCTGCACTCCCGGAAAATGTCAGAGACTACGAACCGCATTCGGCTCTTTTTGCTGAGGATGAAGGTTTTGCGATTGTGGAACGTGCCATCTCCGAATCCCCGGACTATTTGAAATACAATGGGGCGCTCTTTTTTGAAATTGGTGAGGATCAGGGGAAACGGGCCCGTGAAGCGGCGGAGAAAACGGGAGTATTCAAACACATTTCCATTGAAAAGGATCTCTCTGGTGCAGATCGCTTTCTGATCGCAGCAAAGGAATGAGTTCTGTGTCGGCATTGCAGACCTCTGATACTTGACCATTTTATAAGCGCGGACAAAAAAATACGCCAGACAGCGCTTGCCGGGTGCCAGGGAATGCAGCGAGAGTCATGCTTTTCAGAAAAAAATAAAATAAAGTAAAAATAAAAAAAATACGGCAGGCAACGCCTGCCGGGTGCAGGGAATGCAGCCCTGCCGAGGTGTATGAGGGCGAGGAGCCCTCATGCTTTTCAGAAAAAAATAAAATAAATAAAAAACACAGCCATCCCATAGGAAAAGAAAAAGTTGAAAGATGATGGTTCTGGATGCAACTTATATTTCAGCCAAAAAAACA
>CAKUDG010000002.1 GCA_934644965.1 uncultured Victivallales bacterium
AAGGTCCGTGACCTTGTCGCGGTCCAGCGGCGAGCCGCTGGCCGCCGGAGGCAGAATAAAATAAATAAAAAAACATGAGGGCTGCTCGCCCTCATACTCCTCGGCAGGGCTGCATTCCCTGCACCGTGCAGGCAAGCCTGCCATATTTTTTGTTTTTAATCATTTCTTCTCCCTCCCGCCTCCTCAGGAAATACAATTTCCCCAGGTTGTCTTTGAAAAGATTCATGGTATATTGGCCTCTGTAAAAACAATTTTTCCTGAATCTGAATCATTTTTTTCCCCGGAGCCGCTTCAGAATGCATGAATCCACACTTTTAATCGCCGGATACGGAGTCAGCGGTCAAGGTGCCGCACGCCTGGCATCCGCTTTAAAACTTCCGTATTATATCGTTGACGAACGGGACACCCCTGAAATGCATGCGGTCGCTTCCGCTTTGAATCCGCCCCCCCTCGGATTCTGTACTGGATGGAAACCGGGAATTCCTCTTCCACAATGTGATGAAGTGCTTCTGAGTCCGGGGATCCGTTTGTCGAGTCCTTTCGGGACGGCTTTGCGAGCGGCCGCGAAGAATGGGAAATGTTCAGGGGAACTTTCCTTTGCCCTCCGCTCCATCCGCTGCCCCGTCGTCATGATCACGGGGACGAACGGGAAAACCACCACCACGGAGCTTGCCAATGTGTTATTCCAGGCCGCGGGGATGCGTTCGGCGGCAGCGGGGAATATCGGCGTTTCTCTCAGCGACAGCGCGGTGGAAGCCCTTCGGGACGGACTCGACCTCCTTGTCGTCGAAGTCAGTTCCTTCCAGCTGGAATCCATGGATCCCTTCACGCCCGCGGCGGCAGCTGTGCTGAATCTGGCAGGCGATCATCTGGACCGTCACGGATCCATGCACGAATATGCGGCAACCAAGTTCCGCGTTTTCGGCGAACTCCGGAAGAATTGCGTACTCGCCTCCTCTCTGAAAACGTATGCCGGTGAATTCCTGAATCCAGCGGCCGATCTGATCACATTTTCCGTTTCGGACCCCTCCGCCACATTCTATTCGGATTCAGAACAGATTTTCTTCCGGGGAACTCCTCTGATGAAAACCGCTCCTTTCCAGCTGCGCGGAAAGCACAATCTGGAAAACATCATGGCCGCGCTTGCACTGCTGTATGCTCTTCTCGGGGAGGAAGTGCTGCATCGGCCCGCTGTCCGGGAGGCGCTCGCATGTTTCAAGCCCGATGCGCACAGAATTGAACTCTTCCTGGAACAGAACGGAATCCGTTATGTCAACGATTCCAAAGCGACAAATCCTCATGCAGTGAATGCCGCACTTGATTGCGTCGGCGGGGACAAAAACGTGATCCTGATCCTTGGCGGTCTGGACAAGGGAATGGATTTCAGCGAACTGCTCCCCTCCGTCGGGAAAATGAAGATGGCATGTCTGATCGGAGAAGCCGCGAGGAGAATCGAAGAAACTCTTTCCCCTTTTGTCCAGTGCATCCGCTGCGGGAGTCTGGAAGAGGCGGTGTCCGCGGCGTGTGAGAGAGCGGTGTCCGGAGATGTCGTCCTGCTTTCTCCCGCCGCCGCAAGCATGGATATGTTCCGGAATTACCGCGAGCGGGGCGAGTGCTTCAAAAAAGCCGTCCTGGAATATTGCGCCTCCGGGAAGAGGAACGCCTGTTCCTGAACGGAGACACGGATTTCCTCCGGAGAGAAAACGGAAGAAAACACCGAAACGAAAACAAAAGAAGAGGAGAACGGAGAAGCCCCCAGGAAGAAGCCCCCCTTTTTAATTTCTTCCTGAGGAATTCCGCGGAGGACGCAGATCGCGCCGCACAACCTCGCCCGGAAGAGTCTGGACATCGGGCCAGAGTTTTCTGCCCGGATAAATGGAGGTGTGGATTCCTGTGTGGACATTGTCTCCGATGATGGTGCCGAATTTCCGGCGGCCGGTATCCAGAAGTTCTTCTCCGATGAGGGAACGGTGATTTTTTCCGTCATGGCGGAAATTGGAGGCAATGGTGCCTGCGCCGAAATTGGTTTTCGGGCAGACGATGGAGTCTCCGAGATAGGTCAGATGTCCGGCACTGACATGATTCATCAGGAGGGAATTTTTCAGTTCCACAGCCTGTCCCACATGGCAGAAATCTCCGATGTACGTATTGCCGCGGATATAGCAGTTCGGTCCGATTTTGCAGTTTTTCCCGATCATCACGACGCCTTCCAGATAGACACCGGGAAGAAGGACGGAATTTTCGCCGAGCAGGAGGATTCCGTCGATGGTCACATTTTCCCTCACAGTGCCCCGGATGCTGTTTTCACGAATGGAGCCGAGAACTTCCTCATTGATTCTGAGGATGTCCCAGGGATAGACGATCCGGAAGGAATGCTTGTCGTCATCCTCCGGCCGTAGAATCTTTGCGGATGCAAGATCCGGCGCGTTTGCAGTTCCGCCCCGCCAGGCCGCTGGAATTCCGGAGACCAGAAGCGTGAAGTCTCCGGATACGGCAGAAAGGCTCTCCAGCAGTTTATCGGAAGGCCAGTAGTCGGAACAGGCGAAGAAGGGACGCTCCTTTTCCCGTTCCGCGATGCGTTCCCAGCGTGCAAGAAGCAGAGACTGAAGAGTTTCTCCCGCAATTTCAAGGTCCAGCGGAGAATGCAGGCATGTCAGCGGTTCGAGGAGGGAGGGATCTCCGGAAGGAATCAGTTCCAGATTGTCTTTTTTCATGCGAGCTCCTTTTTGACGGCCTCGGTCAGTTTTGCATTCCATTGTTTCACGGCGTCCTGGCTTTTTGCCTCAACGAGGAGACGGATTTTGTTTTCCGTTCCGGAATAGCGGACGACCACGCGTCCATTGGCACCGAGATCCCTCTCCGCTTCCGCAATGGTTCCCGAAAGCAGCGGCAGCGATTCCACGGGAATGCGTTCCCTGACGGGAATGCTCGAAAGGACCTGCGGATATTCTTCCATGAAGGATGCCAGCTCGGAAAGAGTTTTATCCTTGGTTTTCATGAGCTTGAGGACATGAAGCGCGGAAATGATGCCATCGCCTGTGGTGGCGTAGTCGTGGAAGATGAGGTGTCCGGCCTGTTCGCCGCCGAGGTTCAGGTTCAGTTCCTTCATGCGTTCAATGACGTAACGGTCGCCGACGGCGGTGATTTCCACACGGATCCCTGCCTGATTCATGGCGTCGATCAGCCCGAGATTGCTCATGCTGGTGACGGCGACGGCATTGCCGTTGAGTCTGCCGCGCTGTTTGTAGTCGAGTGCGCAGAGCCCGATGATGCGGTCGCCGTTGACGACGTTGCCGTCTGCATCGCAGAAGATGACGCGGTCTGCATCACCGTCGAGTGAAATGCCGATGTCCGCCTTGTGCTCCTTGACAAGACGAACCATATTCTGGGGATGAATCGCGCCGCAGCGGTCGTTGATGTTGAATCCGTCCGGAGAAGTCGCCGTTCGGATGACTTCCACTCCGAGTTCCTTGAGAATCAATGGCGCAATGTAGTATCCAGCTCCGTTGGCGCAGTCGAGCACCGCCTTGATGCCGCGGAGCGAGAAATTCCGGATGGAACTTTTTGCAAATTCGATATAGCGTCCTCTGGCGTCGTCGATACGGAACGCCTTGCCGATGTTTTCCGGTCCGTTGCGGCGCGTATCCTGTTCCAGACTGAAGATGATGTCTTCGATTCTGGCTTCGGTTTCATCCGGGAGTTTATAGCCGTCCGAACTGAAGAGTTTGATGCCGTTGTCGGAAGCGGGATTGTGCGAGGCTGTGATCATGATGCCGCAGTCCGCACACATGGAACGAGTCAGATGCGCGACCGCCGGAGTGGGCATGGGCCCGATTTCAAAGACGTCCATTCCCATGCTGACCAGTCCGCTGGTCAGCGCCGTTTCCAGCATGTAGCCCGAAAGACGCGTGTCCTTTCCGATGACGGCTCTGGGATTCCCCGCCGTGCCGCCCACGCCCGGTGTTTTCGCCTCCGAAAACACTTTCGCGATCGCCTTGCCGACATTCAAGGCCATTTCCGGTGTGATCGGATACTGGTTCGCCTTGCCTCTGATTCCATCGGTTCCGAATAATCTGCCCATTGACATCACCTGTTCTGCTGTCTGCTGTCTTCCCCTCTCATCTTCCTTTCCTCCAGGAAAATTCCCTCCCGGATCCGGGGAGGAAAAAAAGGAGGAAGAGAGAAAAGAAGAAAAGTTTTTCCCTTGTTCACAATTTTGAATGATATACTGAATTAGAAAATAAAAATGTCCGCGGGTTCGCTCTTCCGTCCGGATATTTCACAATATTTCATGAGATTTCATGAGATTTTCACGCATTTTTCCCCTTCCCAATTATTCAAACAGGGAAAAATCCGCCTTGATTACCGTTTTCCGGATGGCGGACCCGGAGGACGGAGGCATTTGCGGCGCAAGACGCCCGAAATGTGCGTCCCATGGGAAAAAGACCGCAAACATGCCCGGAGTCATTTCCAGTCGGACCGCTTCCCGATCCCCTGGAAGATGAAGAAATTCCGCGTCCCGGACTGCATCATAGGGTGTATGTGTTTTCAAAGCGTCGCACGGCGTCGCAATCAGGACTTCAGTGCCCTGAATCGCAAATTGAATATCCACATATTTGCGGTGGGTTTCCAGCATGGGGGCGGGGCCGGGCGCAGTGTCGTATGTCATGACATTGGCGAAAATGCGCCGCCCGTCGATTTCATATTCACCGTCTGCAATGTCCTTCGGGAGGTTCTCCAGGAAAAGGAATGCTTTTCCCAGTGTCCGGCTGAAACGGTAAAACCGCCAATTCCTGATGTTGTCATAGATCATGTCCGCGTATGCTCCTGTCGTTTTTCGTTTTGTATCCGGGGGAAGGAAAAGGAAAGCGTTTGAAAATACCCGCCGTTTCCGCAGGGGGGGAAAACCGGGGGGGCAGGATTGCTGCAGTTTGCAGGCTTTTCCGGCTTCTGTCCTTATCCCTCATTCCGCTGGGCGTGTTTTTTTGTTTCCTTTTTGAGTTTCCGGTCCCCTCCGCTGCTGCAGTGAACTCTCCTGCCGGCGGCGGTGTGTGGAGGCAGAAAGAGCGGAGAAGGCGACGGGGAGGGGGTGTCGGGGTTGACGGAAGGCGCTCCCATTTCCTGTTCCTGCGTCTCTTCCCGCCCGGAGGAGGAGTAAAGGAGCGCTCTGCCGATCTGCCGGAGGGTTATTTCCCGCAGCACTTCTTGTATTTTTTCCCGCTGCCGCAGGGGCAGGGATCGTTCCGCCCGATTTTCGGTTCGGTCCGGACAAAGGGTTTCTGCGGGACCATTTTGCCGTCATAGAAGAACCATTCTCCGTTGTCGCGGCGGAATTCCGCAATTTCATGGTGTTCCAGATTGACTCCGTGGTCGGCATAGCGGGCGATGAATTCGACAGTTCCGTCCTGATCCTCTTTCCCCCCGCGTTCGCAGCGGATGATTTCCAGCCCCTGCCATTCGGACTTTTCAGACCATTTGCGGATTTCCTCTCTGTCATTGCTTTCCCTCTGTTCCGGATGGGTGGAATTCAGGATATGGTCGATTTCCGCTTTTGCGTATGCTGAATAACGGGAGCGCATGAGTTCTTCAGGCGTTTCCGCCTTTTTCTCTCCCGAGATGATTTTCTTGCAGCAGGCGGCATAGGTCTTTCCGCTTCCGCAGGGACATTTTTCCGCAGGCATTCTTTCCTCCATAGGTTGCATCAAATTCCGTTGAAATCTCCGTTCTGCACGGACCGGTGGCAAATAATACGGCATATTTTGCGGAATTTCAAATCGGAAATGAGGATATTTGTGTTGCATTTTTCTGTTTTTTATGTTATAATAGTCCCCGGAAAGAAAAAACAAGCGGAGAGGCCTCCCATGGATATTGTCAGGACTTCGGGTAACGGGAAGAAGAAATTTACGCTGGTGGAGCTGCTGGCTGTGATCGCGATCATGGCTGTGCTCGCCGGGATTACCATCGGTATTGTCCCGCTGATCAACAAGAACAGTGCCGATGCCAAGACGAGGGGAATCATCAAGGCAATCGAAGTCGCACTGGAGAACTACAAGGCGAAATACGGTTATTACATTCCGTCCGAGAATGGAGCCATTTCCCGTTTCGTCCTCGATAAGGTGACGAATGGCGCCGCCGAAGGGGACAAGGAAGACATCAACAGCAATTTCGCACAGTTCATCGAATATGATGTCATGCTTAAAAATGCGGATGCGGACCGCAATCTTCTTGACGCATACGGGTCTCCGATTCTTTACCGCTGCCCCGGTTATTTCAACCGCGGAGGGTTTGACATCGGGTCCGCGGGAAGCGATATGAAACTGGGTTCTTCCGGGGAGACCGTTTATTATTCGTCTACGCTTCCGGTGGACTTCACGGACTCCACCTTTGTGACCAGCTACAAGGATCACTTCGGGAAGGGCGATGACATCACGAACTTCAAGAGAAAGACAGACTGAGCAGCTCATAAACTTCATCCATCAGAAAGGATTTTTTCCCATGAAAAGAAAAGCGTTTACCTTGATTGAACTTCTGGTCGTGATTGCCGTGATTGCAATCCTGATGGGAATTCTCCTGCCCGCCATCGGAATGGTGAGGACGAAAGCCAAGGAATCCAAGGCCAGAGGCGAAATCAGCGCCATTGTCACCGCTCTCAAACAGTTTGAATCAGAATATGGGAAGTTTCCTGTTTCCAGTGACTTTGAACCAGGATCAAGGAATGATACCTTGGATAGCAACTATTATAAGCTGATGGATATCCTGACCTTCTCGGATCATACCGATGCCGGGGAAACACCGAATGATTCATCGGATCAGCGCAAGCAGAATCCCAGGGGCATCATCTTCCTGGAGGCTTCGACTGCCTATTACAGCTCCGATGTTAAGAAAAACGGATTCCGCGATCCCTGGGGCCGTTCCTATGGCATCCTGATGGATACGGATTATGACAAAGTCATCACTCTCCCGAACGCCGCCCGGAAAAACGACGATCCTGATAAGCTGAGAACGAATGTCGCGGTCTATTCCTACGGAAGCAACACTGTGGAGACTCCCAGTTCCGATGAGGAGAGAAACAAAGTCATTTCCTCCTGGAGCAACTGATTTCTTATTTTCATCCGATCCTGAGAAGAAAGAGGAAAGAGGGAAAAAATCCCTCTTTCTTTTTTTATTTTTCCTTCCTTATTTTCCCGTTTCTCTTCTTTTACTGCAGCAGGAAATGAGAAACGGGGAAAAGAAGGAAAAAAGAACTGTGGAAAAAAGAGAAAGAACGGACGATTTTCAGAAGGTCCTTGCGGACGAAAGAAGGGCGGTCCATTCGGAGATCCGCCTGATTTTTTCCTCTTCCGAGAGAGAGGAATTCTGAATTTTCACAAAGGAACTGCCGACGATGATGCCGTCCGCGGACTCCGCGGAAGCGCGTGCGGTTCCATAGTCGCTGATTCCGAACCCGGCGGCGACGGGGAGGGGGGAGAGTTTTTTCAGCGTTTCCAGACGCTGTTTCAAATCCTCCGGGAGTCCGCTTCGCTCGCCCGTGACGCCGCGTACGGTGATGCAGTATACGAATCCCCCCCTGTTTTTCTCTTCTCCCGAGACGGGATCCGCCGCCGCGTCCGCGATGATTTTCCGGGCTCTTTCCGGAGAGGTTTCTGGTGAGACGAGCGGAATTCTGGCGATTCCGCGGGGTTGGAGAAAGACGTCCAGTTCCTGAACCTCCTCATACGGGAGATCCACGATCAGCACGGCGTCGATTCCCTGTTTCTGCGCGGCTTCGGCGAAGGCTTCCGCGCCGAAGCGGAAAACGGGGTTGTAATAGGAAAAGAGGACGATTCCGAGTCCGGGATAGCGGGAACGGAATCTTCCCGCGAGTTCGAGGACGTGGGGGAGAGTGCTGCCGTTTTGAATGGCAGTCTGGGAAGCCGCCTGAATGGCGGGGCCGTCCGCTGTGGGATCGGAGAAGGGGACTCCGAGTTCTATGATGTCGGCACCGTTTTCCACGACGGCATGGATGAGTCTTTCACTTTCTTCCAGAGTGGGGCATCCCGCGCTGAGATAGCAGATCAGGGCCTTCTTCCCCTGGACGGAGAGTTGACGGAAAATTTCCGGGATCCGGTTCATTGTTCAGACACCTTTCACCTTTGTTTTGAGAAGTGATTTGTAATTCAGAATGTTGTCCATATCCTTGTCACCGCGTCCGGAAAGACAGACGACGAGGATGTCATTTTTCCCCATTCCCGGCGCTCGTTTCAGCGCCTCGGCGATGGCATGGGAGGATTCGAGCGCGGGGATGATCCCCTCCAGACGGCAGGTCAGGTCGAAGGCTTCGACGGCTTCGCTGTCCAGAATGACGCTGTATTGAGCTCTCCCCGTATCATGCAGGAATGCGTGTTCGGGTCCGACCCCCGGATAATCCAGTCCCGCGGAAACGGAATGGGTGTTCAGGATCTGCCCGTTCTCGTCCTGCAGCAGATAGGTCTTGCAGCCGTGCAGGACACCGACGCTTCCGCCGTTGATGCTTGCGGCATGCCGTCCGGAAGAAAGCCCTTCGCCACCAGCCTCCACTCCGGTCAGACGGACAGCAGAATCCGGAAGGAAGGCGGAGAAAATCCCCATGGAATTGCTGCCGCCTCCCACACAGGCGATGACTTCATCGGGCAGACGGCCGCATTGTTCGAGGCATTGTCTCCGCGTCTCCCTGCCGATGACGGACTGGAATTCCTTCACCATCGCCGGATAGGGCGCCGGGCCCGCCACGGTCCCGATGACGTAAAAAGTGTCCTCTACGGTTTCGACCCAGTTCCGGATGGCTTCATTCATCGCGTCCTTCAGCGTGGCGGAGCCGCTGGAGACGGCGACAACCTCGCTTCCCAGCATCTTCATGCGTTCCACGTTCGGCGCCTGACGGCGGACATCTTCCGCTCCCATAAAGACCGTGCACTGGAATCCGAATCTCGCCGCCACGGTCGCCGTGGCCACCCCGTGCATTCCCGCGCCCGTTTCCGCAATGAGACGCTTCCGCCCCATGCGTTTTGCCAGAAGCGCCTGACCGATCGTGTTGTTGATCTTGTGCGCTCCGGTATGGTTGAGATCCTCCCGCTTCAGATAGATCCGGGCTCCGCCGCAGTATTCGGACAGACGTTCCGCAAAATAAAGCGGCGTCTCCCTGCCCACATAGAAGTGCAGAAAATACTTCAGCTCTTCCTGAAAGAGGGGATCCGATACTGCTTTTTCATACTCTTCCGTCAGTTCCAGCAGCGCCGGCATCAGCGTTTCTGCAACATACTGGCCGCCGTAGTTTTGAAAATGTGTTTCTCTCATCATGCTTTGTCTCCGTTTTTTTGTATGTTTGCTGTTTTTAGCGCTGTTGTGCGGTCAGCCGCCCGGGGAGCCTCTGATGATGCCGAATGGATTCTTTCCAGGATGGCACTGAGTGCGGCAAGCTTTTCCGGATCCTTCCTGCCGGGAGAGCTCTCGACTGCGCTGGAGAGGTCAACGACCGCCGGACGGACAAAAGAAACGGCCCGTTCGAGATTGTCCGGCCCGATCCCGCCGGCAAGAATCACTTCTCTTCCCGAATCGACGATTTTTTTTGCCGCGTCCCAGTCGCAAGTTGTTCCGGAACCTGCGCGTTTGGAATCCAGGAGCAGGGGGATTCCGGGAAATTTCGAGCATTCGGAGAAGAATTCTTCCGTCCCTTTCGTGCACGGAAGCGCTTTCCAGACAGGATATTCCCGGGAAAGCGAAAAAACGCATTCCGGACTTTCCGATCCGTGCAGCTGAATCACATCCAGAGAATATTTCCGCATGATCCCCAGGATCTTTTCCGGATTCATGTCCAGCGTGACCAGCACCTTCTGCAGCTTCCGCGGCAGTTTCCGCGCGATTTCGCCGATCCGTTCCGGAGCGATGAAACGAGCTGAGGAAGAAACACATATAAATCCCAGATAATCCGCTCCGAGCTCCGCGGCAGCGAGCGCATCTTCCGCCGTAGTGATTCCGCAGATTTTCAGCCGGGTTCGAGAATGTTTCATCGGCGGACCTCCAGAAGTTCCCTGAGCTTCTCTGCCGGAGAGGGCGCGCGCATCAGAAGTTCCCCGATGAGAAATGCATCGGCGGATTCGCGTTCCAGAAGATCTTCCGCTTTCATAACCCCGCTTTCCGCAACACGGATCCTGTCCGGTGGAATGGCTCTGAGCAGTGCAGCCGATTCTGAGACGTCTGTCCGGAAACTTTTGAGATTTCTTGCGTTGATTCCGATGATTTCGGCTCCGGAGCGGAGAATCCGTTTCATTTCCTCTTCATTATGCGCCTCCGCGAGCACGTGAAGTCCCAGAGATCGTGCGAGTCTGTACAAGTTCCGGAACCGGGAATCCTCCAGCAGAGCCGCGATCAGGAGCACGGCGTCCGCCCCGATGGCTCTGGACTGGTAAATCTGGTACTCATCCAGAATGAAATCCTTTCTCAGAACCGGAATGAAAACGCTTCCGGAGACTCTTTCGAGCGATTCCGGAGCGCCGAGAAAATAATTCCGTTCCGTCAGAACCGAAAGCGCGGCGGCTCCGGAGCGTTCCAGACTCCGTGCCAGTTCGATACAGGGGAAGTCGCTCCGGATCAGTCCGCGGGAGGGGGAGGCTTTTTTCAGTTCGGCGATGATCCGGACTGGCTTTTTTCCATCGCTGTTCTTTTTGAGCGCTTCGGCGAAATTGCGGACAGCATGCGGGGAAGAGAGGGCTTTTTCCTTCATTTCCCCGGGAGGGCAGAGGGCTTTTTCATTTTCCACGTCCTCGAGGGTTTTTTCGACGATTTTTTTCAGAAAGTCAGACATCTTTCCGTGCCTCCCGGATCAGAAATTCGAGTTTTTCGCGTGCGGCTCCGGAATCAACGGATTCCTCGGCTCTGGCGATGGCGCGTGTCATATCCTCTTCGATTCCTGCGGTCCGTATGGCGGCCGCGGCGTTCAGAAGAGTTACGGCGCGGCGGGCGCCGCGGTCTTTCCCTTCCAGGACGGAAAGGGTGATTCTTGCGTTTTCCCGGGCATCTCCGCCGCGGATTTCCTCCGGGGGGAAGGTTCTGCCGAGATAGAGTTCGGGAAAAAACTCGTAGGTGCGGATCCGGCCGTGATTGAGTTCGGAAATGCGAGTGGTGTCGGAAACGGAGATTTCATCGAGTCCGTCGTTTCCATGGACGATCATGGCGCGTTTGGTTCCGAGTTCGCGGAGAGCCGCGGCGAAAAGTTCCGTGAGGGCGCCGTCATAGACTCCCGTCACCTGATATTCCGCTCCAGCGGGATTGCAGAGAGGACCAAGCATGTTGAAAATCGTCCGGAATCCGAGTTCCTTGCGCAGTCCCGCTGCGGATGCGAGAACGGGATGCATGTTCCGGGCGAAGAGAAAAGCGATTCCGTGAAGTTCCAGACAACGTTCGGCAGTCTGCGGCGGAGCGTCGAGCGGATACCCGAGCGCCGCCAGAAGATCCGCCGAACCGCAGCGGCTGGAAATGCCGCTGTTTCCGTGTTTTGCAACACGGACTCCGGCTCCGGATGCGACAAACGCGGCCGTCGTGGAGATGTTGAAACTGGAACTGCCGTCTCCACCCGTTCCGCAGGTGTCTAGCAGTTCCCTGTTCGGGCATTCCAGACTCCGTGCATGGGAACGGAGAAAACGGGCCGCTCCGATGAGTTCCGGGAGAGTTTCTCCTTTCATCCGGAGCGCGGTGAGAAAGGCTGCGGGGAGAATTTCTCCCGGGGATTTGTCCATGATCCTGCCGAGAGCTTCGGAAATTTCCCTTTCCGTCAGATCGGAACCGTTCAGGACTTTGTTCAGAAGAAGGGAGAGCATGTCTTTATTCTGCCTTTGTGATGTTGTGTATTGTGTCTGGCGTATCTGCTGCAGCAGCAGGGGAAGGAGCAGGATTGCTTCTCTGAATTTCCGTTTTCCGGGCTCTGACGGAGTCGATGAAATTCTGAAGCTGAAGCTTTCCATTCTGAGTCAGGATGGACTCCGGATGATACTGAATCCCCTCGATGAGCCTTGTGACATGACGGATTCCCATTAGCGTGCCATCCTCCTCCGTACGGGCGCTTGCAATGAGTTCGGACGGGGGGAGCGAGTTTTCGTCAATGGCGAGGGAATGGTAGCGGACGGCCTTGAAGGGGGAGGGGAGGTTGCGGAAAAGTCCCCGGCCGTCGTGCAGGACCCGGGAGATCTTCCCGTGCATGATCTCGGGACTCCGGATGATTTTCGCCCCGAAAGCGTATCCGATCGCCTGATGCCCGAGACAGACTCCGAGCAGAGGCATATCCGCTCCCTGCCGGATCATCCGGACCAGATCGATGAGGATGCCTGCATTCTCCGGCCGTCCCGGACCCGGGGAAAGCACGATGGCTTCCGCACCGGAGTCCAGGGCCTCACCGGGAGTGATTCCGTCGTTTCTGCGGACTTGCATCTCAATGCCGAGCGCCTGAAAGTATTGGACGAGATTGTAGGTGAAGGAATCGTAATTGTCTATCATCAGAAACATGGTTTGAAATCTCCTGAGTTGCTTGAGGATGGGGGGGGAAAGAAGATGAAGAAAGAGATTTTCTTTTTCCCGATCCCATTTTTTTCTTTCTTTGAAATGATACCTTGAGAATTTTCCTTCATGATGAATCCTCTCTGAGGGTGAACGGACGGGGAAAGTCGTGTCAGAAAACTTCGAGTCCGTTTGCCGCGAGATTCACTGCTCTGGTCATGGCAGCGGCCTTGTTGAGAGTTTCCTCATATTCCTTTTCCGGATCGGAGTCATAAACGATTCCGGCTCCGGCCTGAATGGAGAGTTTTCCGTTTTCGATGAGCATGGTCCGGATGATGATGGCCAGATCCATGCTTCCGGTGTAGCTGAAGTAACCGGCGGCGCCGCCGTAGACGCCGCGTGCTTCCGGTTCCAGATCACGGATGATTTCCATAGCGCGGATTTTGGGGGCTCCGGAAAGAGTTCCGGCGGGGAAGGCGGAACGGACGAGATCAAAAGCGTCGCGTCCTTCTTCCGGCAGAGCCTCCAGATGGGAAACAAGGTGCATGACATGGGAATAACGCTCCACATTCATGAAACTCTTGACTTGAACGCTTCCCGGGGCTGCAATCCGGCCGAGATCATTTCTTCCGAGATCGACGAGCATCAGGTGTTCGGCTCGTTCTTTTTCATCGCGGAGGAGTTCGTCTGCGAGGCGGATGTCCTCCGCATGAGTTTGCCCTCTCTTTCTTGTTCCTGCGATAGGACTGAGCATGGCGTAACCGTTGTCGAATTTTGCCAGAGTTTCCGGAGAGGATCCGCAGAGGATCCTCCGGCCTGTCTTCAGGAAGAAGGTGTAAGGGGAGGGATTGATCAGCCGAAGCGCCCGGTAAAGCGTCAGGGGAGGGATCTGCGTTTCCGCGGAAAACTTCTGTGCCAGAACGACTTGGATGACATCTCCGTTGACAATGTGTTCTCTGGCTTTTTCCACCATTGCGCAATATTCCTCCTTTGCCATGTTCGGCCGGAGTCCGGGCTGGGGAAATTTGACACCCGTAAGGGGTTCGCGTTTTCCCCCGCGCTCTTCCAGAGCGGAACGCAGTGCGGAAATCCGTTTTTCCGCATGCTGATAGGCGCTCCGGAGCGAGTCGAATTCTTCTGTATGGATGCAGACGGAAAGAAGGATACTGTGGCGGAGGTTGTCGAAAATGATCATTTCATCCGTCAGCAGGAACGCGCACTGTGTCCCGGTGCTGTTCCTGGGGGGCGGCAGCTTTTCAAATTCGCGCACTGTTTCATATCCGAGATATCCGACAGCCCCTCCAAAAAGAGGCGGCAGCCCCGGAACCGACGCAGTCCGGACATCTTTCAGAAGTCTCCGGAGCGCCAGAAACGGACTCTCTTCTTCCGGAGGAATTTCCCTCTCCCCGCAGGAATCGGCAAAATACGCCTTGCCGTTTTCCACGCGGAAAATGCCCCGGGGATTCACTCCGATGAAGGAGTAGCGTCCGATGCGTTCTCCGCCTTCCACGCTTTCCAGCAGAAAGACGTTTTCATCCTCGGAAAAACGGCTCAGCACCGAAACCGGAGTCTCCATATCGGCCAGAAATTCCCGGAACACGGGCACTACGTTGAATTCTCTGCTCAGACGGCAGAATTCTCTGAAATCGGGTTTCAGCATCATCGAGTTTTCTTTCATCATGCAATTTCCCTGAATTTGATTGATATTTTCTGTTTCCGTTTAAGAAATGAAGGCAAAAAAGAAGGGCCGCGCTCCCGAAGAGAGACCGCGGCCCTGAAACAGTTTTCCGTTTATCCCTTATTTATTTGGGTCTTCCGGAAAATCCTGCCGGATTCCGGGAAGAAAGAGAGACGGGTTCTGGCGCAGCGGAACACCATCGGGGTTCTGCCGGAGAGTGACTGCGCCAGCTGCACCAAGCATGCAGGTGATCATGCAGAAAAACGGAATTGCGGGAATTCCGTTGCGTGATCCGGATGATATGGATTGTGGATTCTGCTGTCATGATGGATTGTTCCGAAGCAAAAAAAAGGATCAGGCAAATTCTGCCGGATCCGTGTCGTTCATTCAATTGTTTTTGATCTGAGAAGAGCCTTTTGATTTCTGACCCGCGAAAAAAAGCGGAGATGGGCGGACACGGATTAGCGGATCCGGCGCCACCAGCGGCAAGAAGAAAGAATTGTCTGCCGATTCATCAGAATTGAACTCCCAGTTTGAGATTTGTAAACTGTCCATAAACTATTTCCTCTTTGTTGAGAAATCAAGCGCATGTTGAGAAAAAAAACGGAAATTTTTTTGATCACGGAAGAAACGGAAGAAATCAGGAAAGAAAGTCCAGTGGCGGAACTGCGCGGATTTCCGGGAAAAAAACGGGAAGAAGAGTTGAAAAAAAGAGGGTTTCCGTGTATTTTATGCTGTTTTTGGGCCATGACAGGAGCCATCCCCTTTTGAGATGATAAAACCCTATGGATTATAAGAAGATAAGCATCTTTTTGAACAGATACGGAGAACAGAATGTCCCAGATTGACACGGAGAACGGCGGAACTGCGAAAGATCCCGCTGCGAACAACCTTGGAAACAATGCTTATACGGCATCGAAAATCACGGTTCTCGAAGGACTGGAAGCCGTCAGGAAACGCCCGAGCATGTACATCGGGGACACCGGTGTGCGCGGATTGCATCATCTGGTGTACGAGGCGGTGGACAACAGTATCGACGAAGCCCTGGCGGGATTCGCCACCCATGTCGCCGTGACCATCCATGCGGATAACAGCATTACCGTGGCAGACGACGGCCGCGGAATTCCCGTGGATATGCATCCGGAAGAACATAAACCCGCCGTGGAAGTTGTGATGACCATTCTTCATGCGGGAGGGAAGTTCGATCACAACGCCTACAAGGTGTCCGGAGGCCTTCACGGGGTGGGAATTTCCTGCGTGAATGCGCTCTCGGACTGGCTGGAAGTGGAAATCCACCGGGACGGTTTTGCCTACAATATCCGTTTTGAACGGGGGGCGACAACCCGGCCGCTGATGAAACTGCATGCGGTTTCCGACCGCGGGACGATTGTCACATTCAAACCGGATGCGACAATTTTTACGGAGACAACCGTCTACAACTGGGACACTCTGGCGAAGCGGCTGCGCGAACTGGCGTTTCTGAACCGAGGCGTCCGGATTGTTCTAGCGGACGAACGCGAACCGGAGGTCCGGCGCGAGGAATTCCATTACGAAGGCGGCATTGCGGAATTCGTCAAGCACCTGAACGCCAACAAGACACCCGTGCATCCGGACGTCATCTACATGCACAAGGAGCGGGAAGGCATCGACGTGGAAGTCGCGATGCAGTACAATACGGATTTTCAGGAAAACATATTCAGTTACGCGAACAACATCAACACCTTTGAAGGCGGCACCCACATGACCGGCTTCCAGGGAGCGCTCACACGGACCATCAACGCCTATGCCAAGGCCTCGAATCTGCTGAAATCGGAGAAGGCCATGAGCGGAGCGGACACGAGGGAAGGTCTGGCGGCCGTGATCAGCGTCAAAGTTCCGGATCCGCAGTTTGAGGGGCAGACGAAGACGAAACTCGGGAACAGCGAGGTGAAAGGAATCGTCGAATCGGTTATGAACGACTGTTTCGGCGCGTTTCTGGAAGAGAATCCCGCCGTTGCCCGCCAGATTGTGGATAAGGCCCTGGTGGCGGCCCGCGCCCGTGAAGCCGCAAGGAAAGCCCGCGAATCCGTGCAGAGGAAAGGGGCGTTGGAAGGATTTTCCCTGCCCGGGAAATTGTCTGACTGCGAGGAACGAGATCCCTCCAAATGTGAAATTTACATTGTCGAAGGCGATTCCGCCGGAGGTTCCGCCAAACAGGGCAGAAACAGCAAGTTCCAGGCGGTCATCCCGATTCGAGGGAAACTCCTGAATGTGGAAAAGGCCAGAATTGACAAGGTGTTGGAAAACAAAGAGATTCAATCTCTTATTGCGGCTGTCGGCTGCGGAGTCGGGAAAGATTATTTCGACATCAGCAAACTCCGTTACCACCGGATCGTCATCATGACCGATGCCGATGTGGACGGTTCGCACATCACCACGCTTCTCCTGACCTTTTTCTACCGGGAAATGAAGGAGCTGATCGAAGCCGGGCACATTTACATTGCGAAACCCCCTCTCTACAAAGTGACGCGCAAGAAGAATGAACGCTATATCGATACCGATGAGCAGCTTGACAATTTCCTGATTACCATGGGTTTTGAGGATCTGGAAGTCTTCTGGGCCGAGACCGGTGTCCAGCTGAATCTGGATGACATCCGGCGGATCACATCCTATGTTGTCCGTGCGCAGCAGATCACCCAGGGGCTGCACCGTCATGGAATTGTTCCGGAAGAATATCTTGCCATGGGCCGTGAGGGAAAGTTCCCCTATGCCATGATTCTCATTCATGAAACCGATGGCTCGACCACGGAAAAGTTTGTGTATACTCTTGAGGAAGAGCAGGCATATATTGAAGAAGCGGAGAAACGCCTTCCGCCTGTTCAGCGTCCGGAGCCGGAGAATCCGGAGGAGCCGGTCATCAAGTCTCTTCATCCGTCCATAGACGTGATTCTGATCTATGAGTCGAAGAGCTGCGAGGAACTGAGCGCGGAAATTCGTTCCGCCGGACAGGATCCGAAGCGTGTTTTCCGTGGAGACACCCCGCTTTTCCGCATCAGCACCTCTTCCGGAGATCTGACGGTGAATTCCATGCAGGCCCTTTTCGAGGAAATCAAAAAGAACGGCAGGCAGGATCTCAAGATCCAGCGTTACAAAGGGTTGGGTGAAATGAACGCCGAACAGCTCTGGGAAACGACCATGAATCCGGAAACCAGGAAGATGATCAAGGTCGCCATGGAAGACGCCGTGGAGGCTGAACACATGTTCACTCTTCTGATGGGAGATGCCGTCGAACCCCGGCGTGAATACATTGAAAAACATGCCGCAGGCGTGAAGGACCTGGATATTTGAGTTTTTTATTGCCAGGAATACAGAGAAATCCGATCCTGTTTCCCCGGGAGAAGGTTCCGGGAAGAAGGTTTTTCCGGGAAATATCGGGAGTGCCGATTCAGAATCGTCAGAAGAATCGGGAAAAGAAACAGTAATGACTTGAAATCTTATTTGAAGGACAATGAAGAGAAATGGCGGAGAAGGAAAGTAAAAATTCCGGGAAAGGCTCGTCCCCGGATGTTTCGGCCAGGGACAAGAACCTTGCGATAGCGGTCGGCCAGATTGAAAAAGAGTTCGGGAAAGGCTCGATCATGCGTCTCGGGGACAATGCAGTTGTGGATGTTCCCGTGATCAGCACTGGGGCCTTGTCCCTTGACATCGCGCTGGGGACGATGGGCCTCCCCCGCGGACGCATTGTGGAGATTTTCGGACCTGAATCTTCGGGGAAAACCACGCTCTGTCTGCATGTGATTGCGAATGCCCAGAAGGCGGGCGGAACGGCCGCCATCATTGACGCGGAGCATGCCATTGATCCCGTCTACGCAAAAAAAATCGGTGTCAATATCGACAATCTCCTGATCTCCCAGCCGGACTGCGGGGAAGACGCTTTGAACATTGTGGAAACTCTTGTCCGCAGTAATGCCGTGGACGTCCTGGTGATCGACTCCGTTGCGGCGCTTGTCCCCCGTGCGGAAATAGAGGGGCAGATGGGCGATTCGTTTGTCGGACTCCAGGCCCGGATGATGTCTCAGGCTCTCCGCAAACTGACCGGCGCGATTAACCGCAGCCGCACTTGCTGCATCTTTACGAACCAGTTGCGCGAAAAAATCGGAGTGATGTTCGGGAATCCGGAAACAACACCCGGCGGAAACGCTATGAAATATTACTGTACCGTCCGGCTGGACATCCGCAGAATCGGCACCCTGAAGGATGGTGCCAACGGTGAAGCCACCGGAGCCCGGACCAAGGTGAAAGTCGTGAAAAACAAACTTGCGCCCCCGTTCAAGGTGGCGGAATTCGACATCAACTGGAATGAAGGCATCTCCCGCGTCGGTTCCGTTCTGGATGTCGCCACGGATATGGGGCTGATTGAAAAAAGAGGCTCCTGGTTTTCCTATGACGGAGAACAGCTCGCGCAGGGAAGAGATGGAACAAAAGCATATCTTTCTGAACATCCGGAGCTAGTAGATAAAATTCTGTCGGCGATCAAGGCGAAGCTTGCCGGGGAGAAACTTGCCTCCGAGAAGACGCCGGGCGAACAAGCTTCTTCTGTTTCCGGCTCTGCATCCTCATTGCCGCCAACCGTTTCCGCGGCATCTCAGACGGGCGCATCTTCCGCACAGGAATGACGGCGGCGCAGGGGCCGGAGAAGACCGCCTTGACTGAAAAAAAAGGTGATTCTTCCCGTTTCCTTTTTCTTCTGATTTCTTCTGAGAGACAGAGAATGAGAATGGAAACAACTGGAATCAAGGAGAGAATGAGACTGTGAAAAGGCAAGCGAACAATCGTTTTCCCCAGCGTGCGTCAACCGTGCGTACAGTGATATTCCTTCTGTGTTGCGCAGCTGCAGCACCATCTCTTTCTGCTCAGGAGCCTTCTTCTTCCTCTGCTAGCACTTCTTCTTCCTCCTCCTCCTCCGCCGCAGCAAGGGTGGGGGAGGGGCTCTCCGATGCCCCTTCAGATGCAGCCCTTGTTCTTCCCCCGATTTCGCTTCGCCCTGTTCAGCCAGACAGTCTGGAAACGGTGTATCCGGACCGTAAGTCCGGAGACGAGGCATTCCGCTCCGGCGACTATGCCGTAGCCGCCAGTTTCTATGCCAAATACCGTGAAAATGCCCGGAAAAAGCAGGATTCCTCCGCAGGACGCGATGCCTTCGAGCGCGAAATTGATTCTCTGATTCTGGCCTTTCTCCCTGATGAAGCGGAGAAAACGCTTCAGGATTTTGAAATGGAATATCCTGGAGTGAATTCACTTTCAGTATCCATGTGGAAGGCGGATATTCTTCTTCTGAGACGGAAACCCTCGGAAGCGAAGGTGATTCTGGAGCGCATTCTGCCGGGATTCACTTCATTGGATCCCCGGAGGATCCGCGTGCTGTCCTCTCTGGCATTTGCTCTGGAGCTGCTCCATGAAAATACGGAAGCGGCCAAGAACTATTCCTTTATATACAATACAGCAGGAAACAGCGCCATCGGGCACTCCGCCTTTGAACGGATGATTCTGAATCAGATTGCATCAGGGGATATTCCGAAAGCGAAGGAGATGCTTCTTTCCTTCCCGGCACCGGAAGGGAAACGGGATGAGGAGGCTTTGAAACTTCTGAATCTCTATCTGCTTTTGAAGGAAAAAGGACCGGATTCGATCTCTTCGGCTTCACTTGGCGGAGACGGGGGAAGAGGAGGAGACGGTGAGGAGGATCTGTCTGGAGAAGAAAACTCCGGAGAGAGAAGAAAAAGGGAAAAGGAGTTCTTTTTCATTGTATATTCCCTGATTGGAGATGAATGCACTCAGGGCGGAGCGGATGAACTGGCATTGGAGGCGTATCGGCGGGCCTTTGATTCCGCTCCGCTGCGGAAGGATGCGTTCGATTCGCTCGACCGGATTCTTGCCCTTCTCGACCGGAAGACGGACAATCCCGGACAGGCTGCGGATCTTGCCATGAAGCAGTATGAGCTGTTTCAGGGAGCGTATGCGACGGCGGAGACAAAACTCCGTGCGGCGCGTCTTCTGGCGAATGCGGGGAGGGAGGCGCCCGCGCTGGATCTGTACCGCGCCGTTTTTTCCGATCACTCGAATTCCGTCTCCCTTCGGAAGAAAGCTTTGAACGAAGCTCTTTCCGTTCTTTCGGAAAAAGGGCGTTTCTCCGAAGCCGCATCGCTGGTGCGGGAATATTTCCGGACAACGAAGGATTCCGGTGGGGAGGCTGATTTCCTTCTTGCGGAACTTCTTCTTCGAGAAGGTCGTTATGCCGACGCGGCGGCGGCTTACCGGAAGACTGCTGAGATGTTTCCCGCTTTCCGTGACCGTGCTCTCTACCAGTCTGCGTACTCCTCGTTCCAGGGGAAGGACTGGGATCAGGCGATGAAGTCTATTTCCGAACTTCTTTCCGATCCGAAGGCATCGGATTCTTTGAAAAAAGATGCTCTTTACCTCCGCGCCCTGACTCATGCTTCCGCCGGACGCAAGAAGGAAGCGGCTCTGGATTATTCCGCGTACGTGGACCGGAAGAGCGGCGATGCGGACAAGACGGTGAATGCTTTGTATGAGGCGGGCCGGATCTTTTTTGAAGAAAGGGATTTTGCCTCTGCCGAACGTTTTTTTGCACGTCTGGTGAAGGAATATCCGGATCATATTCTTTCCCCCTGTGCGCATTTCTGGCTGATCCATGTCTGTTATGTGCAGGGGAAGGAACTGGAGGCGGAACGCCAGACCTGGCTTCTTTCAGAAAAGCATCCGGATTCGGAATACGCGCTCCGGGCACTCTTCCGCTTGGCTTCGCATTATGCGGAGTCCGGGGCCGGGGAAAAGGCCTCCGGGACGCTGAGTTCGCTGGCAAAACGCGGAGAATTCCCTGAAATCCAGGCGAAGGCTCTGTATGAAAAAGCGCTTCTCGCCTACCATGCGGAAAATTATCAGGAGGCGGAAACGCTGATCGGAGAACTGGAAGAGCGCTTCCCCTCCAGTTCGCTGATTCCGGAAGCGTATTACCTGATGGGGGATCTCCGGCGCGCAGTTTCGGACTTCGAAAACGCGGTGTTGTACTATGAGAAGGCGGCACAGCGCCGTCCCTCCTCCCTGCTGGAATATGCCGCCCTCGGGGCGGCGGGGGATGTCCGTTTCGCCATGGCTTCCAAGGCCGATGATCCATCCAAATACCATGCCGCCCTTTCCCTGTATGAAATTCTTCTGAGCCGGGAGGATCTTCCGCCCCGCTTCCGTGCGATGGCCCTGTATCGGAAAGGACGCTGTCTTCAGCTGATGAATCTGGACGAGGAAGCGCTGAAGTGCTACAGAGAGCTGTTGTACCAGCTTCCGCCCGATGAGGCATCCCGCCGTCCGGGAGAGCGGCTCTGGTGCGTCAAGGCTGTGGAAAACATGGTGGACATTGCTTCGCAGAGGCCGCTTTCCATGAATATAGAATCTGCTCTGACAGGCTTGAAATGGCTTTCCGGCGCCGGGATACAGGATCCCGGAATCGTGGCGGAAAGAATGAAGCGCATCAAACGCCTCAGATTCAGCCTCTGAATCGGGCGGAATATATTCGGTGCATTGTGTCGAACACGTTGTGCCGGAAGGATTTACTGTATTGAATAAAATTGTGTGGAACGATTTTTTATGTTGAACGATTTGAACGGGATATGGGGATGAAGACGCGATGATTTACATTCAGATGATTCTCGACGGCGGTCCGGTGATGGTGGTGATCGTGCTGTGTAGTTTGATTGCGCTGTATATTCTGATTGAGAAATGGTTTCAGTTTCATCAGGCCCAGGTGGATGTCGGGGAACTGGTTGCGGGGCTGGTGAACGTTCTGCGCCGCGACGGAATGATTGAGGCGATCACCCTCTGCGACAATACGCCCGGTCCTGTGGCACGTCTCCTCACAGCCGCCATTCAGGCCTATCAGAACGGAGACGACATCAAGCAGGCGATCGAAGATCAGTCCCTGGTGGAAGTTCCCCGTCTGGAATCCCGGCTGAACATTCTGGCGACGATTGCCTATGTGGCGCCTCTGCTCGGACTTCTCGGCACGGTTGTCGGGATGGTCGAAACCTTTCAGGTCATGCAGAACAGCATGACGACGCCGGCTGCTCTTTCCAAAGGTGTGTATACCGCTCTGATCTGCACGGCGGCAGGGCTCTGCGTTGCCATTCCCTGCCATATTGCCTACAATTATCTGCTGTCGCGGGTGCAGGCGTTCTGTGTCGAAATGGAAAAGGCATCATCGGAAATCATTTACTTTTTTCAACATCACAAAAATGGAAGTCATCCCGATGAAAACTGAATGTGTGGTGCGAATCAGGCCGAATCTGAAGATTTTCAGCGGCTATCCCCGCATGACTCCTTATGTGAGCGTGTTTTTCATTCTCCTGCTCTTTTTCATGATCGGGTCGAGTTTTGTGCCGATTTCCGGAATCAGCGTTGATCTCCCGGTCGCCAGAACGAAAACGACCGATGCGGCAAAACGCTTCATTGTCACAGTCGACAAAAACGGAACCTTGTATTTCAACGACATCCTGATCAGCAACATGGACGTCCTCCGGAGAAACATCATCGACGTCATGAGTCGGACCCGCCGCGATGGGGAACGCGAAACACTCGTAATTCGCGCCGACCGCGCCAATTCCCTTGCCACTCTGACGCCTTTGCTCTCTCTTGCCGAAGAACTCAATCTCAATGCTGTCATGATGGCTTCTCCCCCCCCCAGAGAGAATGACAGGACTTTCATTGATACGGAGAACTGACAGATGTCTTTGCCGTCCTTGTCCTCTTCCGCGTCCTCCGCCTCTTTCAGTTCCGGTTTCCGTTGCAGAAAAAAAAGAAGAGAGGGGATCTTTTATTTTCTCCTGATTGTTTTTCTGGCTCTGGCGTTGCATCTGGTTTTCGCACTCGTCTTTCGCCCTGTAATGATGGCGGAATCCGCTCAGAACGAAAACAGCCGCTATACCATTGTCTATACGGAAGGCGATCCCGCGAAGGCGGAGGAAGAGGCCGCGCTGAAATACTGGCTCGATTACAACGATCCGTCCCTGCTTCTGATGCCGCCGGAAGAAAAGGGGTTTTCTGTTTTCCGCAGAGAAGAGGATTTCCGTGAAACTGTGCCTCTGCCTTTGTCCGCATGGGGGATCTTTCCGGGTCCGTACTGCAGTCTTGAGATGCGCCGTCTGCCGGGGGGAAATGCAGGGGGGGATGATGGGGAAAATGAAGACGGCAGCCCTGCCGGATCCGCTGTCCGCAATCTGAGTGACTTTTTCCGACCGCTAGCGATTCCTCTTCGCAAAACAAGTGCTAGTTCCGCAGAAAACGCCGCAGGACCGAAATCCGAGGAGAAAACAGCCGGAACGGAGACGGTGGCGGGAGAAAAAACGGCAAAAACCTTGCCGCGAACTCAGTCTCCGTCCCCTTCTTATCCGTTCTGCACGGATGAGTGGGGAAATCCCGTGCCGCTGATTTCCGCTTCCGATCCGCAGCTGCTCTCTCTGGAAAAGAGGAAATCTCTTCCAGAGGGGACAACGTGCCTGAAGATTGCTCCCGCCTCCTCACCGGATCTGCCGCCGGAGCTCAGAATCGTCTCTTCCTGCGGGATTCCCGACTTTGACCTTTATGCTCTCAGAAATGCTCTGGGATATGTCGCGGACGGGAAGAATCTCCCTGGCATGCTGATCGTTTACTGGGACTCTGATTCCGGAATACCCGAACTTCTGAAAAAGGATGTGGAAAAATGATTCCTCTGCCTTTCGCGCATGTTTTTTCCGTGTATTTCATCTGCTGGTTCATTGTGCTGGCGGTGCTCTGGTTCCGTGAGGAGCTGCGGAGAAGAAGAGCCGTGGAATGGACCGTTGTGAAGGAACATCTTTATACCTGCAGTAACTGTCATCTGGCGTTCATGGCAAAGCATGACAGTGAAAACATCACCCGCTGTCCCCGCTGCAACGAAATGTGTTTCCTGAGAAAGAAAAAACGTTTCTGATCCGTTCATTCTCCTGTTTCCCCTGTTTATTTCCCATCTGATGACGCAAAAAAGGGGGCGGATGAAAATGCAGTCAGAGAAGAGGGGGATGGGGGAAAAACGGCCTGGAATCCTATGAAATAAAATAGGATGAAATAAAAAAGAAAGAAGGCTTTTCCCCCATGAGTCTTTCAGCTCAGGACGGGGAAAAGCCTTTGCGTTTTTTTCAGCCGGATTCTCTTCTCCGGCTGGATTCCTTTGGATTTACGGGGTGTTTTTTTACCAGTTGTCTGTACGGAAGGGGACCATGGGAAGCCCGGCAGCGTTGTAGAGGTTGAGACCATCCGGATACGCGCGGAATCCATAGCGTACGGCGACGGGTTCCGGGACTTCGGGAGAGGAAACAAGAATGCTGTTTCCGTCAATCACGGCATCCGCCCAGACCCATTTTTTATCGGCTCCGGCAATGGCGAAATGGGCGGGTTTCGCGTTTTTGTCCGGGACGGGAGGAGCGTATCCGGTCTTGGTCGCCGTCATAAGTCCGTCGGCATAGTCGAATTCCAGACGGATTTTTCCGTTTTCGATCTTCATGGATTTGAAGAGCGGACCGGAATAGACCAGAGAATCCTTTCCGTAGTCTTTGGCCAGAGCCCAGAGAGCAAGACGTTCTCCGACGTCAATCTTGTTTTTCGGATGAATGTCTTTCTGATCCCCGATATCAATTGCTGTTGCCATTCCGGTTCCGGGGATGGAAAGGGCACGGCGCTGGGCTTCGCGGATTTTTGCGTATCCGTTTCCACCGGCGGGATCTTTTGTCGCAGCAGTATAGGCGGCAAGCTGGACGAAGTAGAAGGGGAAGTCATAGCCCCAGAGATTTCTCCATCCTTCGATCAGACCTTTCATTTTGAAGTAATAAATGTCGCCTTCCCCTCCGTTGGAGCAGCCCTGGTACCAGATGGCGCCCTTGATGGGGAAACGGGTGATCGGAGCGATCATGGCATTGTACTGACTTGTGGGTTTCCATCTTCCCGGATGGGTGGCCAGGGATGGATAAGACGGGGGAAGGGTCCGGGGTGTCGTTTTTGCCTGAACTGATTGCTCCGCAGCGGCGAGCCACTCTTTGAGTTTTTCAAAATAGGTCTGGAAGTTTTTCTGCCCGGCTTCGGTGGCGGGGTTGATACTGTCGAGAAAGTCCGCCGTTTGCTGCAGTTCCTTCTGGCGGAATCCTTCCGGCGGCATGAAGGGCTCGATCCGGCATCCGCTCCAGCTGTCGTCGATCAGGCCGATCGGGATTTCGAGCTCCTGATAGAGTTTTCTGGCGAAAAAGTATCCGGTTGCGGTAAAGTTGGTGAGAGTTTTCGGAGAACAGACGTCCCAGGAAGAACAGCGAATGTCTCGCTTCGGGGTTTCCGCTGTCAGCCTCTGGATTTTGACCTTGCGGATCAGGGGATAGTTCGCGGATTCCTCGATGAATTTCTTCCCGTCGAGAATGCCCCAGGAGAAAGTCATTTCCATGTTCGACTGTCCGGAGCAGAGCCAGACGTCGCCCACAACGATGTTTTTCAGGATACGTGTGTTTTTCCCCTTGAGCGTCATGTCCGCCGCTTCTTTGTTCATGGCGAGAGGCTGCAGACGGACTTCCCAGTTTCCGTCCTTGTCCGCCGTTGTCTTGAGTGTCTGGCCGGCGAACTGCAGTTCGACTTCCTCACCCGGTGCGGCGGTCCCCCAGACCGGAACTTCCCGGTCGCGTTGCAGGACCATGTTGTCATTGAAAATGGCCGCGGGTTTCACATCCGCTCCGACAGTTTGGGCCAGCAGAACGCAAAGCGCTGCCGCCAGTGCCTTCGACGGAATTCTCATTTCTCTACTCCTTTTTTTGACTTTTGTCCATCCTCTCCTGGTCTGGAGCGTCTTTTCTCCTGAAAACAGCCGGGGAACGAACAGAAGTGTTGATAGAACAACGGGGACTTCTGGAAAGATAACGGGATCAGAAAAAAAATCAAAACCGAAATCAAAGTATAAATATGTTTTTTGAAGATTTTCTTCCGGGAAAAGTCCGGGAACGATGATGCAGGGGGAAAATCCCTTTCTTTTTCCTGCTCTTCTTTCCCGCTTTTTTCATCCCGTTTTCCGCTGCTTCTTCGCCCTTCCTTCCTCTCCGCCCGTCCTTCGTTTGTTCTGTTCAGGGCAACGCAGTCATCCGGAGAGGATCCGGATTCCAGTCAGGGGATTTCCTCCGGATTTTCCATATTCTCCCTGACAAGGGGAGGCATCAGCTTCGATTCACTTTTCCTTTCCGGCTGCCCGGGACAATTCCCCCGGAAGATCCGAGGGCGAGCGCCCTTTCCAGAAGAGGCACGGCTGATGGAAGACGGCGCAGATGAATGAGCAATGTCCAGAAAGGATCCATTTTTTTCCAAGCCGAGGCATAAGCGAAATGTCGGACGGAAGCCGTCAGGGAGGGGTGGCGCGAAGCGCTTCGGAAAATGCTGCTCCACTGGTAAAAATTGCGATAGGCACGCCGGTATCCGGATTCGAGTTCTTCGGCACTCATGTGAGGATGGCGGATGACGGCATGACGTGTGTCGTAACGATCCCAGTCGCGGTGCAGAAGACGGTTTCCGGCTTCCATCCGGCGGAAGAAGGGCGTTCCGGGGTAGGGCGTTGCGAGATGGAACGTGGCTGTTTCGATGCCTGAGGAAACCGCCCAGTCCACAGTGCGGTCGAAAACGTCTTTCCTGTCCGCGTCGAGCCCGAAGACGAAACTGGCGTTGATCATGATTCCCCGGTCCTGAAGACGGCGTATCAGTCTTCTGTATTCCGCCACACGGTTGATTCCCTTGCCGCAGGAAGAAAGGGATTCCTGATTCAGCGATTCAAAACCGATGAAGAGACTCCGCAGCCCGGCCTCTGCCGCCAGATCGAGGAGTTCATCATCTTCAAGCGAGCGCAGAGTGGCCGCACCCTGGAAAATGCGTTTCATACCCGTCATTTCTGAGAAGAGGGCTTTTGCGAAGGAAGGCGATCCGAATAAATTGTCGTCCAGGAAGAAGAGGTGCCTTCCGGGAAGGGACTGAATCTGGGAGAGGGCCGAGTCCACGGTTTCGGTATAGAAGGTTTTTCCTCCTGCATAGAAATTTCTGGTGTAGCAGAAGTCGCAGCTTTGCGGACAGCCGCGCGAAACAACGATGGAATTCGGAACGAGATAACGTTCCCTGCGAATCAGATCGCGCCGCGGAGAAGGAAGTCGCGCCAGGGAACGCAGGGTATCGGAATAGAGCCTGCGGGTATGAGCTTTCCCCTTCCGGAAATCGGAGAGAAATTCCGGCCATGCCGCATGCGCGGGCCCGGTCACGACGCTGTCGGCATGAAGAAGCGCCTCTTCCGGCAGAGAAGTCGGGTGCAGTCCGCCGAGGACAACGAAGATCCCCCGTTTCCGGTAGGCGTCCGCAATCCTGTAGGCCCTCCGGGCGTTGGTGATGTACACTTCGATGGCGACCAGGTCCGGAGAGTCGGAAAAATCCGTTTTCTCCACGTGCAGGTCGCAGATTTCAATTCTGTCCCGGTCTTTCCGGAGATATCCCGCAAGCAGCGCCAGCCCGAGCGGAGGGAAAAGAGCGTATTTGATCGGACGGTACAGAACGGTGCTTTCCGCCTCCGCCAGCGCGGGAAGAATGAATTTGACATGAAGAGATTGAACCGTATTCTCAGAATGCACTATGTTCCCCCCTTTCTTTCTTTTCGGAGAGACATCATGGATTAGATTTGCGTTGTGTGTAGGGGATCATCCTTCCCCGTTTTTTCCCGTCTGCGTTTTTTCCAGAAGCGTTTCCAGGGAGGTGACGGTTTCTGCAAAAAGCTCCATGGCGGCCTGCACGGGCTGAGGTGTGGTGAAGTCGACGCCGGCATCTTTCAGAATGTCGATGACGTCTTTGGAATCTCCGGCCTTCAGGAACGTCATGACCCGGTCCGTCTTTCCCGCAAGGATTTCACGGGAGAAGGCGACGGCCGCGGAAAATCCGGTGGCATATTTGTATACGTAGAAATTGTAGTGGAAATGCGGGATTCTTGCCCATTCGAAACGGATTCTCCGGTCGGGATGGACCGCGGATCCGTGATAGAGCGAATTCAGCTGGAAATAGTGTTCGGAGAGAGCGTCCGCAGTAAGCGGGAGGTCCTGTTCTGCCATGGCGTGAATGTCCCGTTCAAATTCCGCAAACATGGTCTGGCGGTAAACGGTGCCGCGGATGGTGTTGATCAGGTGATTGAGCAGTCCGGCGCGAACGGAATCGTCCTCGGCCCTGTTCAGCAGGAAATGATGAAGCAGCAGTTCGTTGGTTGTGGATGCCACTTCCGCCGCGAAAATCCGGTAGGAGGCGTAATGATAATCCTGAGCGCGGTCCGAAAACCAGGAATGCATGGAATGCCCGAGTTCATGAGCCAGTGTGAAGACGCTGTCCGGCGTTCCGGAATGGTTCAGCAGGATATAGGGCGGTTTGCGGTAACAGCCGCTGGAATAGGCGCCGGAACGTTTTCCGCGGCATTCTTCGACATCGATCCAGCGACTGGAAAAAAGCTGTTCCACGGCGGCGCGGTATTCTTCCGGCATCACGGAGAGAGAGCTTTTGACAAGTTCAACAGCCTTTTCATAGGAAAAGAAGTGATCGTCCCGAGGGAGAAGGGGATTGTGAATGTCGAACATATCCAGTTTGTCGAGTCCGAGTGTCTTTGCGCGGAGCGCGAAATAACGGTGCAGTGCGGGCAGGGCGCCGTGGACTGTGTCAATCAGTGAAGAATAGACGGAAAGAGGAATGTTGTCGGAAAAGAGTGCGGCTTCGAGAGCCGAAGGGAAATGACGCAGTTCGGCACTCAGCACGGCGCTTTTGACCGTTCCGTCCAGAATGGAGGAAAAGGTGTTCCTGAACATTTCATAGGTGTCGTAACAGGCGGAAAAGGCGGCCCGACGGACCTCCCGGGAGGGAGACTCCATGTACTGGATGAAATTGCCGTGCGTGATTTCGACCTTGTTTCCGTCCGCATCGGTGATGGAAGGGAAGCGCAGATCCGCATCGTTGAGCATTCCGAAGATCTTGTGGGGAGCGGAGAAAATTTCCGAACTCATGCCGAGGATGCGTTCCTCCTTGTCCGAGAGCGTATGCGGGCGTTCGCGTTCGGTTTCGTCGAGAGTCCTCTTATAGAACGCCAGCACCGGAGAGTTCCGGAATTCTTCAAATCGTTCCGGTGGGATGGCCATGAGTTCGGGTTCAAACCATGCGGTCTGGCCGGCGATTTCGGCGGCTTTTCCGGAAATGCGGTCGAGCCGTCCGCTGTTTTCGGAGTCGGCGGTGTTTTCATCGGATTTCAGATGAGCGTAGACATAGAGCCGTTCTTCGAGGAGATCGAGTTCATCACCAGCTTTCAAGGCATCGCGCAAGGTTTCCGGGGAATCTGCGAGATGTCCCTGGAAGGAGAGGTACTTCTGAAGGAGAGAGTCGAGTTTTCTGAAATCCTCTTCCCATGCTTCCGGCGCGGGATAGAGGGGGGAAAGATCCCATTTCCGGTTTTCCTGAACTTCGTTTCTTGTCTGAATCTTTTTCCCGGGGCTGGTCATGGCGGCGAAATCCTTTCAATTGAGCTTGCGGAACGGGGGGTGTGTGATCCATGCGCTTCCGGCGTTTCCCGCCGGACATAGCTTTTCTCCCGCGGATAACATAACACGGCGTTCCTCCTTTTCAAAGGATGGGTGAGAAGAAAGTTCCCGGAGGGAGAGGGTTTCCTCTTGCGAACAGCATCCGCCTGTGGTATATTGAATCGTTATGATGCAACGGAAAAAAAGAGAGGAACCTTCCCCATGGCCGATCATACCTATTATGTGACAACCCCTATTTATTATGTCAACGACAAACCCCATATCGGGCACGCCTACACGACGGTCCTTGCAGATGTGCTCTCCCGTTACCACCGCGCCGCTTCCGACGACACCTTTTTCCTGACCGGGACCGATGAACATGGCCAGAAAGTCCAGAAAGCCGCACAGGAACACTCCATTACTCCGATCGAACAGTGCGACTCCACCGTTGTCCGCTTTCAGGAACTCTGGAAAAAACTCGAAATCAGCAATGACGATTTCATCCGGACAACAGAGGAACGCCATAAGAAAATCGTCCGCTCCATTCTTCAGGATCTTTACGACAGGGATCTGATTTACAAGGCGGAGTATTCCGGACGCTACTGCGTCCCGTGCGAACGATTTTTCACGGAGAAGGATCTTCTGGAAGGAGGACTCTGTCCGGAATGCAGACGGGAAACCAATGAGATCGTCGAGTCGAACTATTTTTTCCGGATGAGCCGTTATCAGGACTGGCTGATCACGTACATCAAGGAGCATCCGGACTTCATCCAGCCGGCCTTCCGTGCGAATGAGACTCTGGGCTTTCTGAAGAGACCGCTGGAAGATCTCTGCATTTCGCGTCCGAAGTCAAGACTTTCCTGGGGAATAGAGCTGCCGTTTGATCCGGACTATGTCTGCTATGTCTGGTTCGACGCTCTGATCAATTACATTTCCGCGATCGGCTACGGCTCCGACGAAGTCAAATTCCGCAAGTACTGGTCTGCCGCCCATCATCTGATCGGGAAGGACATTCTCACCACCCACACCGTCTACTGGCCCACCATGCTCAAGGCAATGGGCCTGGAGATGCCGAAAAGCATTTTCGCCCACGGCTGGTGGCTGAGCGGAAACGATAAAATGAGCAAGTCCCGCGGCAATGTCGTGAATCCCATGGACATGGCGGACCGCTACGGAGTGGATGCGTTCCGTTATTTTCTCATGGCGGAAATGTCCCTGGGGAACGATGCGGCCTTTTCCGAGGAGGCGTTTATCGACCGCTACAACCGGGATCTTGCAAATGATCTTGGAAACATGCTGAGCCGCGTGGTGAAACTGACCTTCAAATATTTTGATGGAAAAGTCCCCGCTCCCGGCGAACTGCAGCGGGAGGACGAGGTTCTGAAAGGTCTCGCTCTCTGCGTGGCTCCCGTGATGGCTGCTGCGGTCTCCGAAATGGCGCTCGACAGAGGGCTGGATCATGTGATGAATGTTGTCCGCGGAGCCAACCGCTACATGGAAAAGACGGCTCCTTGGAATCTGGCGAAAAACGGGGAAATGGAGCGTCTCGGAACAGTCCTTTACACGGCTGCGGAGACTTTGCGTGTGGTTTCCGGTCTTCTGGCCCCCGTCATGCCCGGAAAAATGCTGGAACTCCGCAAATGCATCGGAATGCCGGAAGAAGAAGCCGCTTTGACAGATGGAAAACGTCTTCAGACCTGGGGTCTGCTTAAACCCGCTTCTCAGATGCAGGACATCACGGCTCTTTTCCCACGGATCCTGCCTCAGCAGCAGGCATCCGCTTCCGCATCCTCGGAAGGCGCCGCCGCAGGCTCGGGGACGGGCAGTCAGAGCAGGGAAAAGCTTGCGGAGAAAAAGGTTTCCCCGCCGGCTGATAAGCAGAAGAAATCTCCGGAGAAGAAGGAACTCTCTCCTGAAGGGGTGATGATGGTGACGGTGGAGGAATTCTTCCGTACCTCGCTTCGTACGGCGAAAGTCCTGGAGGCGGAGAAAGTCGAGGGCGCTGATAAACTCTTGAAACTCAAAATCAGGATCGGTGCCGAAACGCGGACCCTGGTTGCGGGAGTCGCAAAGTTCTACAGCCCGGAGGAGATGCTGGGCAAAGTCATTGTCGTCGTGGCGAATTTGAAGCCGGCGAAAATCCGCGGGATCGAGTCAGAGGGGATGCTTCTTGCTGCAAAGGACGGGGATTCCCTGCGATTGATTACTGTGGATGGCGGTGATTTCCCAGACGGCGCGTCTGTCGGCTGAATTTGTAAAAATGAAAAGATAAAGATCCCAGGTCATGCGCTTTCCGCATTTCCATGGAAGATGCCCGTTTATGCGGTGCTGCCGCCTCCAGGAGCGGCAGGAGGATGCCACACATACTCACAATTCATGGGGAAAGGGTATGAGATCTCTCTTTTTTATTTGATTTTTCAATATACGTTTGAGAGATTTTCTGCCCCTTTTCAGAATTTTATCCTCTCTCTTCTCTTTTCCCCGGCGGATTCCGTGGCAGGCAGTTTCTGTGCACATGTGAAATGCAGGGCGGAACTGTTGTATTGTCATTGTATTATTTTTTTTTGAATTCAATACTTTATTCTTTGATTTGGAACTCGATCAGGACGGGGTAATGATCGGATTTCACTTTCTGACAGCGTCTGACTCGCAGGACACGGATTCCGTCATTCACCATGCAGTGATCAATCTGAATCAGAAACGGAGACCACCCTTTTTCCAAAGCCGGCCAGGTATACAGCCACGGCGATGCGCCGAAACGTATTTTCCCGCGGGATTCAATCAGGCGCATCAAGGGGGAATAGGCCGTGGCATTGAAATCCCCCGTCATCATGGCGGGCGTATTCAGTGCCGAGGCCCATGTTTCAGCGGAACGGACTACTTCGTTCCTGAGATGATAAAAATATTCTCTCCGAGGCGAGGTGGCACGGAAGGCAAAAAGGGTGAATTTCCCTTCTCCTTCCCCGCAGTCCGCTTCCATGCGGACAATCGGCATTTCGGAAATCTGTTCGACTGAAAACTCCGCCGGATATCTGGAAAAGACTCCGATTCCCGTATGATCTCCGTCATAGATCTCATAGTGCCAGGGATATTTTGAAATCTCCTTTTCACTCATGCTTCTGTGTGCCGAAGGGCTGTATTCCGTAAAGACAATGAAGTCCGGGTTCTCTCCGGAAACCAGTTCCGCAAGATCGGAGCGATCCGAATAATCACACATCACATTCAATTCGAGAAGCCGGAAAATCGTTTTTCCCGGATCCGCCCCTTCCATTCCCTCCCTGCACTTCAGAAAATGCGGCAGAAAGAGATACAAACTGAACCCCCAGAACGGAAGCAGAATCCACATCAGGAGGAATCTTTTTCCCGGAAGTCCAAGGAGAAACAGAAGCAGGATCACCCCGCCCAGCAGAAACGCATACTGGGGGACAAAATGGGAAAACTGATCCAGCTTCCAGTAAAGCCCGGGGAAACGCCCGAGTACAAGAAAGAGCGCCACAAGACACCCGAATACAAAAAGAAGCATCCGGATTCCGAGAAGAATCCATTTCAGAATGTTTGGTCCGGGATAATGATGTGGGGGGCGGGAAGGAGGAAGCATCTGCTTTTCTTCTTCCGCGGGAGGAGTGAGAAGGCTGTTGCTCTCCTCGTTTTCCTTTTTCGGAGCGATGCTTTGCAGCGCGGACATATCAAATTCCTTCCCTGTTGTCCGCAATCGAATCGGCAATCTGACGGAAGTCGGGAGGGAAGGGCGCTTCAAAAGAAAGCTCCTCCCCGCTGAACGGGTGCTTCAGTTTCAGCTTCCATGCGTGAAGCATCTGACGCGGCGCGGATGACTGGCGTCCCCTGCTGTAAAGCGCATCCCCCAGGACGGGATGATTCCGGTAGGAAAGATGCACTCGGATCTGATGAGTCCTTCCCGTAAAGATCCGGACCTTCAAAAGCGCCACTTTCTGCGCAGAGAAAAATCCTGTTTTCATCACCTGATAGGCGGTATGCGCCTCCCTGCCTTCTCCCGGACGGAGAACCGCCATTTTCTTCCGGTCCGCCGGATCCCTTCCAAAAGCCGTTTTGATGGAATCCGCCGCGGGTTTCGGCCAACCATGCACGATGGCGGCATAGGTCTTTTCCACTTCGTGTTCGGCAAATGCGCGGGAAAGACGGCGCAGGGCTTTCGGCGTCTTTGCAATGACAAGACATCCGGAAGTGTCTTTGTCCAGACGATGCACGATCCCGGGACGAAGCGGGTCCAGATCGCTTTCATTGAGCATTTCCGGGAATCTTCCCAGTACGGCGTTGACGACGGTCCCCGTCCAGTTTCCCGCCGCCGGATGCACCACCATTCCGGGAGCTTTGTCTATGACGAGCATTTCGCCGTCCTCATAAAGTACGTTCAGCGGAATCTCTTCCGGATGCGCCTGTTCCGTATCCTCCGCAGCCGGGACGAATGCTTCAATCCGGTCTCCGGAGGCGACTTTCATCTTCGGGATGGCACACGTTTTTCCGTTGATCCGGATGCACTCCGTCTTGATGAGTTTCTGCGCACGGGTGCGGGACATCTCTGGAATCAGGGCCGTCAGACAGAGATCCAGCCTTTCTCCATGGAGTTCTTCCGGGACGTCCCAGACCGATGATTCTGCCGCTCCCGTCTCCGTCTCCTCAGACGCCATTGCGGTTCCCCTCTGTCTTCTCTTTCTTCTTTCCCATTTCCTTTTTCGCCAGTTGTTTTCTTGCCGGAGAATCCTCCACTTCCCCACCTGGAGGGGGAAGATCGCTTTTCCTGGACCAGTACCAGAAGAGCAGAGCGCCCATCGGCACCATCAGCAGAAGCGCGATGGTCTGGGAGGGGGTCAGCCCGGCAATTGAATCCACGTGATCTCCCCTGAAAAATTCCAGTGAGAAACGGAGAAACGCGTATCCCATGAGATAAATCGCCGCAATCTGCCCCCCCTTCCTGCAACGGGAGAAAAGCAGGAGAAGCAGCACACAGAGCAGAATGTTCAAACCCGATTCGTACAGCTGCACCGGATAGAGGGGCAGGGAAGTTCCCTTATGCACATCCGGATAGCGCATCGCCGGAAGCGAACCGGCGGGGAAGACCACTCCCCCTGTCCATGGACGCCCGAAACAGCATCCCTGAAGAAAACACCCGATCCTTCCGAACGCGTGAGCCAGCGCCATTGCAGGCGCAAAAATATCCAGAATCCGGCGGATGGAAAGTTTCTTCCACCTGGCGTAGATCCAGAGCGAGGTGAACGCACAGAGAAATCCGCCGTAAAAGACCAGTCCCCCTTCGTCAATCCGGAAGATTTTCCAGAAGGGACGGCCCGCAAAACTCTGATTCCAGAATTCCGCCACATAAAAAATCCTCGCTCCCGCAATCCCGGAAAAAAGCGCCAGCATGGAGAGGTCGACAATTTCTTCCGAATTCATCCCCACATGCTTCCGTTTCCAGAGAAGCAGCATCAGTGCAGCAAGAAAACCCAGTGAAATGCAGACCCCGTACCAGTGAATGCCTTTACTGCCAATATAAAACGCAATTTCGTGCAATTGGATTCTCCCCGGTCTTTTTCGTTTTTTTTGCAGGAAAGAACTTTCCGGAAAGTGGAAAAAAAACTTCCTGCGTTTATAGTATCGGCCTGCGGATTGTTCCCGTTCCCGATTCCGCCGGGTACTATACACTGAATTTCGAAGAATGGAAATCTCATGACGGATATTATTGCACAACACATCGAATATTTTGCTTCCCATGCGCATGTCTGGGGATTTATTTTCATTCTGGTCTTCATGACCATTGAAAGTTCCTTCATTCCCTTTCCGAGCGAAGTGGTCATGATTCCCGCAGGTTTTCTGGCTTTCCGGGGGGAGCTCAGCACGGGAATTCCATGGCTGGATCTTTGCCTTGCGGTTTTTTTCGGTCTTGCCGGATCTCTTCTGGGGGCGTACATCAACTATTATCTTTCCATCTGGCTCGGAAGGCCCTTCCTGCACAAATACGGGAAGTATTTCTTCCTGAAGGAGCCGACTCTGGACCGGGCGGAGGAAATCTTCAGAAAATACGGTGATATCGCCACGTTTGTATGCCGTCTGCTTCCCGCCATCCGTCAGTTGATATCGATCCCTGCGGGACTTTCCAGAATGCCTCTCGGAAAATTCACACTCTTCACCGGACTCGGCGCGGGCATCTGGACTGCCATTCTTGCGGGGGTGGGATGGTATTTCGGATGTCTGGCTGGGGACATGTCTTATCTGGAAATGGTGCATAGGGGGAAGGATCTGATTGCGGAGCATTATCTCTGGATTCTGATCGGACTGCTTCTCGCGATTGCTCTTTACATGGCGCTTCATGCTCTGGTGATGCGTTCCCCCGCACCGCGGATGGACACTGCCTCGATTTCTTCTCCCGCGGCTGCCGCTGAAGGAGGCCGGAAGGATGAAGAGCCGTCCGGCGGAAAGTAAACTTTTCTCATTCCCCCCGCATGGAAGAAGGAGGGCAGGGGATGACGGGGAATGACGGAGAATAAAATGAAAAGGGGAAAAAAGACGCGTTTTTTTCTTGTTCCGTTTCTTTTCTTTTTCAACAATATACCGTCAGTCTTTTTTTTCTGCTGCCGTGGAGCTCCGGAGGAGATTTTTCCATGTTCTGCGCCGCATCCGGCATTCTTCCAGGAAGAGAGCGCGTTCTTCTTCCGAGGCGTCTCCTGAGCGGAATCGGAGGGATTCATAGAGCTCTTCCAGTTTCATCAGGGAATCTTTCAGGGAAGAGGGGAAATGATTCATCCGCGAGATCCATTCCCTCATGGTTTCTGAGTCCGCACGGGGAGGAATTCCGGCATATTGCCCCGCCAGACGCTCCATGCGGGACATTTCTCTGCGAATGAGTCTCACATTTTCTCCCAGCAGACTCTGTTCGTGATTTTCTCTCTTCCTTTTTTTTCTCCATTTTCTCCAGAGAAAAATACCCGCTGCGCAGATGAGGATCGGCCCCAGGGGAGAACGGAAAAGCAGAATCAGCCCCCATTTTCCGGAGAGCAGCAGCATTTCTCCCGGATCGCTCTCCCGGCTTCGGGCTAGAAATTCCCGGAGAAAATAACGCAGCGAATCCAGATAGGCGGAAAGAACATGACGGTCGTTTTCCCGGATCATATTTTCAAAGACGGAAGCCGGCGAGGGTTCGACAGGAATCCATCTGCCGTATTCCTGAAGATAGACCTCGCACCATGCATGCGCGTTTTTCCCTGTGGCATAGAAGTAATGCCCGCTGCAGGGATGAGGCTGAATGCAGAGGTATCCGCAGACGTAGCGGGAAGGAAATCCGAGCCTGCGGAAAAGCAGTGCCGCGGTGCTGGCGAAAAATTCACAGTGTCCGCTTCGGGTCCGGAGAATGAAGTCGGAAACGGGATCGACTCCTTCGGGGACTGCGCCGCACTCCGCGTCAAGCGTATACTGGAAACGAGTCCTCAGATGTCCGGCGACGGCATGGACGGTCTGAAGAGATTTTTCCCGGATATTCTCTTTCTTCCCTTCCGGAAAGATTTCATTTTTCAACGCATCCAGCGCGGGAAGAATTTCTGCAGGGACTTCCGTATAAACTGCAAAACTTGCCTTTTCAGTTTCTTCTGTTCCTTTTTCTTTTTTATAAGGAAAAGACGGCATGGGCCAGGCGGCAAAATCTTCCGGGGAAGAGAGACGGACTGTGTATGGAATTCCCCCGGACCATCGGGATGCATGGATTTCCCCGTCGTCTGAAGCCGTGATCCGGGGAAGCGGGAGTGTGAGAAGTCCGGCATTGCCCGGAACGGGGAGAGGCAAATACTGAAGAGAATCGTCAAGGAAAAGTTTCAGAACCGTTTTCCCCGGATGCTGCTTCTCTCCTCCGGAGCCTGTACTGGAAGCGGAACCGACGCCTGGACCGGAACTGTTTCCAGGGGGAAGGATGAAGTCCCGGAACGCCCCTGAAAGATCCGGCGAAGATGCTGTTGAAGAAAATGTGTCTGAATGAGCAGACGTGAACTCCGAAGAAGGGGAGGAAAACGGTGCTTGAGAGGCTCCCCGGGCAGCATGAGGAAGCCCTGTCATTTCCGTTTCTCCCGTCGACGCTTTCAGCCAGCTTCCGCCGGAATAGCTGTGAAAGACTTCTGTCCGCAAATAGCCCGGAGGGGAGTCCGCTTTTGCCCAGATCAGGATTCTGCCCCCCCTGTTTTCTTCCTCATTGGAGTGGAGGTAGTTGAGATTCACTGTCGTGCGACGGGGGCGGGGGGCGGACTCCATGCCTTTCTGCTCCAGAGAGGCGTTGAGCCGGATCAGAAACATTTCCAGTTTTTTCAGATTCTCCCTGTTTGCCGTGTAGATATGGAGGAATCCCAGGGTGAAACAGGGAATCAGCAGAAAATAGAATCCTTTCAGCAGAACGGGAGTCCGGGAACGGAACGGGAAGCCTTTTCCGTGTGTTTCTCCCGGAATGTTTTTCCCGGAAGATTCCGCCTGATCTTTTTCCCCCTGATTTTCTTTTTCCACTTTTCTTCCGGCGGATTTCTTCTGCCGGGCGGATCTCTTTCCCCGGGGGAAGAAAGGAAAGAGCGGGAGAGCGTTCTTCTGACGTGAAACTGCTTCTGATTCGGAAGAAGGCGCAATCAGAAAAAGAATGAACACGCATTGCAGCAGGACGGTGATCCCGTAAAATCCCGCAAAGTGTTCCAGAAGGAGGCTGCCTGCTGCAAAACGCACGTTGATGAGATTTCTGGTGCTGAAAATGTCTCCGCAGAGAAGCGAAACGAAGACAGAGAAGGCAGCACTCAGCGCACGGGAAAGCGCTGTTCTCCGGAAGAGCATGAGAACGCCCGCCGCGTAAAGGAAAAAAGGAGCGCTCAGGTCGGAGCGGATGACGGCATCGGTGAGTCCGAGTCTGGATGCGTCCATCCGGAAGAAGATGTCCGGCAGCAGGATCATCAGCAGAGTCAGCAGAGTTGAGTAGATGATTTCTCTTTCTCTGTACTCCAGGGGCTTTTTCATGAATACAGGTGCAAGAATCAGAATCCCGGAGAGCAGAAGCACATGGGGCAGATCGCTCTTCACCGCGAACAGGAGCGCGGGAAGGAAAAGGACTCCGAAGCGGAGAAGCGGAGAGGGAAAATGCCCGCTTCCCTGCGCTTCCGGCGCAGTTCCCTGAAGTGAAGATTTCCCTCCTCTGAATCCCGTGAATTTCATGAATCCTGACTCCTTTCAGACCCGGAAAGCGGGGAATCAGAGGAAAAAAGAAAACGCCGCGGAGAAATGACCTGAAAACAGGAATGCGGAGAACGCAAGGCGGAATCTTTGGCATCGGAAATCAGGAATGCGCTGACTTCCGCTCCCCGCATAAGAAGACGCTCGTGGAGTTCCCAGGCTTTTTCATCGTTTCTGAGAAGGATCAGAAAGACGCTTCCGCATGCGGCGATTGCGTCCAGAGCATCATTGTCTAAGAGGAGGAAGGGGTCTTTCCTTTCCGGCTGGACGGAAGCAAGAAGATCGAGAAATGACGTGAGATTGTCGCTGTTCCGGTTTTCCCCGGCTTTTTCCAGACGGCTTCCCGCCGCGAACGCGTCAATGAGAAAGCCCTTGCGTAGAACAAGATTTTCGGCAATGGACACTGCAAGAGACACCGCGGTTTCAAACACTGCGTCTGAGGGAAGATCTTTCCCTCCGGGAGGGAAAATGCGGGGCGTTCCGCTCTTCCGGATCAAATGAAACAGGGAAGTCCATGAGAAGGATCCGCCGCCATTCCCCGGCACAGGGGAAAAAAATGAGGGTTGAAACGTGTCCAGAACGAGGGAGAAACGGTTCTGTGTTTCCTCCTGAAATTCCTTGACCACCAGTGTTCTGTGCCGTGCTGAAGCCCTCCAGCAGATTTTTTTCCTTGCATCGCCGTATCTGAATTTCCTGCATCCGTGAAAATTCATGCTTTCCCCCGTTCTGGGGAAAAGGCTGTTTCCCCCTGCCGGCAGAAGCGCATCTCCCGTGCCTGTCCGGATCTCCTCCGGATCCAGAGCCAGAGGCCGCGGATGACAGATCAGTATGGAGGGCCGCGGGTCCAGATTTCTGGAAATCTTCAGGAGATGAAAGGGATAGGATGTTTCTGCAAGGAAAGCCCCGATTTTATGGACGCCCCGTCTGGAAACGGTGACTTCCCTTTCCAATGTGATCTCCCCCCCTCCGGGAATTTCCTTGACCGGGACGGGAGTTTCCTCTTTCGCGTTTCCCGGAAAACGCAGGAAAGGGTCGGCGATGAGATCAAAAACAGGCATCCTCCTTCTCCGGTTGCGGATGCAGCAGCACACTGTGAAGGGTTCCCCGCTGCGGACCCGGTCCGGCATGGAGCGGGTTCCGGAGAGCTTCGGGAAAAAGACAAGTCCCGCTGTGAAATCAATCAGGAAAATCGAGAGCAGGACAAAAAAGAGCAGTACCGCCGGCGTGTTGAAAATCGTGGAACTGTAAAATCCCGAAAATAACATCACCAGAAAAAGAAATTCCCCCGGCAGCGTGAAGATTCTTTTCAGAATCCCTTTGCACCAGACAAAGAGCATCAGGGAAGAGGATCTGTAATGGAAACGGTTGGAAACCAGTCCATCCGGCGGAGGACTCCAGGAGGGGCCTTTGAAAAAGAAATCCCAGAAACGGGCATACCCCTTCTTCCAGCGAGTGAGAATTCTTTTCCATGGAAAATTCATGATGACGGTGCCCGTTCCTGCTGTTGCCTGGGGGATGAATGAGTGTCCTCTTTTTTTCTCTCAGCGCGGGACAGGAAGCCCCTGCAGAAGATCCCGCAGAATCTCCGCGGATTCCATGCCCGACTGTTTCACACGGACATTCAGGAGCAGACGGTGCGCAAGAACCGGGACTGCCAGTTCCCTGACATCGTCCGGAATCACATATTCCCTGTGATGATACCAGGCCCGTGCCTGTGCGCAGCGGGAAAGAGTCAGAAGGGATCTGGGGCTGGCGCCGAGTTTCACCCGGCTGTCGGAGCGTGTTGCACGGACGAGTCCGAGCATATATTCCGTGATGGTTTTCTCCATCTGAATGCGGGAGAGTTCCTCCTGCGCCTGAATCATCTCCTCACAGGAAATCCGGGCCGAGATTTTGAGGAGCGGATCCTCCATGCGCCGTTCCTCGAGCATTGCCGCTTCCGCCTCCTCGTCGGGGTATCCGAGGGAGATTCTCATGGCAAAACGGTCCAGCTGAGCCTCCGGCAGCGGATATGTCCCGTAATACTCGACCGGGTTTTCCGTGGCGATCACCATGAAGGGCTTCGGAAGCGGATGGCATTCCCCTTCAATGGAAACCTGTTTTTCATTCATCGCTTCCAGCAGGGCGGATTGTGTCCTGGGGGAAGCCCGGTTGATTTCGTCCGCAAGAACGATGTTGGAAAAAATGGGCCCCTGATGAAAAATGAAACACGATTCCTTCGGATTGTAGACGGATGACCCCAGAATATCCGCCGGAAGCAGATCCGGAGTGAATTGAATCCTGGAGAAGCCTGCCTGAATGGAAAGGGAGAGCGCTTTGGCAAGAGTGGTCTTCCCGACTCCGGGAATGTCTTCCATGAGCACGTTTCCCCCGGCGAGGACGGCGGTCAGAAGACAGTCGAGAGTTTCATCCTTCCCTTTGATGACTTTTTTCAGTTCGTCTCTGACGGCGAGTATTTTTCTGTGAAGCTCTTCCCGTATCATTCTGGGTCTTCCCTGTCCTTCTCTGTGTATGTATGTCTGCGGCGCAATAACGGAGTGTCCTCTGTTCTCTTCTCGTCTCTTCCGTGTTCTCTTCTGTGTGTGAAATGCCTGTCAGACTCTGAATAAATCCAGATTCCGAGGAAATATTTCACCTTTTCGGGATTCTGTCAAAGATCTTTTCCGTTTTTTCCTCATCTTCTTTCATCTTCCCGCTTCCTCTTTTCTTGCGGGGAAGGTCTTGCGCCCCCCTTTTCTGGGGGATGCCGCGTGTCGGGGAAAAAAGAAAAAGCTCCAGAAGAGTTTTTTTCATCACCTGCTGGCATTTTTTGCCGGGACAGAGTATATTTGCGCCCGTTTTTCCGCCGGAGAAGCAAAGGTTTTGGAAAAATGAATGTTTTTTTCCGCCTTCCCCTTGAAATAATGCAAAGATGATGTTTTTTTCGTAACACAGTACAGCCCGGCTGCAAATGCCGGAAGAATCGAAGAAAAAAAAGAGAGCTCCGCTGCCGCGGATGATAGAACGGAGGAAAATTGGCCATGGAAAAATATTATTCCAAAACTCATGAATGGGTCAAGATCAATGGCGATGATGCTCTGATCGGCGTCTCCGCCTATGCCGCGGAAGAGTTGGGAGATATCACGTATGTGGAACTGCCGAAGGAGGATTCGGATGTGATTGTCGGGGATTCCATCGGAGTGATCGAGTCTGTCAAAGCATCTTCGGATGTCTACTCTCCGATCAGCGGAACGGTGATTGCCGTGAACAGAAATCTTGACGATGATCCCGGAATTATCAGCCGTTCCGCCGAAGAAAAAGGCTGGATCTGCCGCCTGGAAAATATTGATCTTTCCGAGGTGGAGGATCTGATGGATGAGTCCGAATACGAAAAATATCTGGAGACGCTCTGACTTCTGGAATACCGAAGCCCTATTCTCTTTCTCTCCTCTTTTTCCCCCCCGGTGGAGAGAGAGACGGGAAGAGAAAAGCTTGGGAGATGGCAAGAAAAGGAGGATCGGAGACTGGGAAAATGGAATACTCCCGGGAAAAAGATATGCTTTTCTGCATGAGCGAACTATCCGAGACTTTTTTCCCTTTATTTGATTCATGTTTTCTTTCCCGTCTTTTTCTTCCTCCCAGTCTCTGACTTCATTGTGGAAGCGTCCGGATATTTTCTGATGTTTTCGTTTCCAGAGCAATGGAGGCAGGGGCAGTCAAGGCGGCGAGACGGAATGGCAGAAACGACGGATCGCATGTGCAATCCGCCTTTTCTTTGATCTTTCCTGTTTCTTCCAGGTTTTTCCTGTTTTCTGCGGAATGCGAAGAAAGAGAGAAGGGCAGGGGAGGAGCTTGTGGTGGGTGAGAATGAAAGTGGATAACGTCAGTCTTGAATCCTGAACGCTGAACTCAGGATCGTTTCGAGCGGGAATGTTAATATAATGAAGGAAAGAGAGTGTTTTCTGATGACGGAGGCTCCTCATTCTCCTGGGGAAGCGGATCATAAAACGCTTCCTGTGGAAAAATCCGGGGAAAGGCCTGGGATGCGTTCTTTTCTGGAGCGCATGAATGCGGCGGAACGCTTTTTTTCATCCTGGGATTATTCTGTTCCCGGGTTTGAGCCTGTGCTGAGGAGGATTCGCTCTTCAGAGTTGCATCAGGATGAGAATCATGAATTTCTCTCAGAATCCTCTGGCAAGTTCGTGTGGCGGATCCGGGATTGTGAAAACGCTTTGAAGTTTGACGTTGCATACAAGACACAGAATGGGAAAGCTCCCTGGCGCTACTGGTTCCGTTCATCGCTTCCCGTGAGGGAATGCCGGAATTACGCATATTACGAGGCACTGGGGATCCCTGTGCCGGAAGTGCTGGCGGTGGGAGATACGAGACATTGCTTTCATCTGTCGGAATCGTTCCTGGTCACGCATTATTATCTCAGCGGTGCGCGCGACGGCCGGGCGTTCATGAAAGGCGGCGCATTTTATCACGATCAGTGCAGGAAACGGATTTTCTGCCGTAAGAATCTGCGTCTTCTGGCCCGGATCCATGATGAGTCTTACTTTCACAAGGCCTTTCATCCCCGCAATCTGCTTTGGCGTGACGCTGTCAGGACCGGGGCGGGAAATACGGATTGTGCCGCGGGGGAAAGGGGTGGAAGTTCCGGAACGGGAAGAGCAGCGGAGAGAGTGGAAGAATCTTCCATGGAAGTGTTCTGGATTGATGTTGCCCGCTGCCGCCCCTGTCCTCAGCGGAAGATGCACCGTGCCGTGATTGTGGATCTGCATACTTTTTTCCGTGATATGCGTCTGAAGGCGGAGGAGGTTGCGGATCTTCTTTCTTTTTATGTTTCCTGCCGTGCGGCTGCCGCGGCATCGGAACTCTCCCCGGAACTTCTGCTTGAAGAGCTTCTGGGATTCCGGAGACGATTGTTCAGCCGCAAAAAATACATGATTTACCAATAGCATGGAGGGAATATCTGCCATGAAATCTGAACAGAATCAGCGCATGAAGGAGAATTTTGCGAAATTTCACGATGGAATGATGGATTATACGAAAGATGAACCGTGGCGGATCTTCCGGATCATGGCGGAATTCATTGATTCCTTTGAAGTCATGTCGAAACAGGGACCTCTTGTTTCTGTGTTCGGTTCGGCGCGTTTGCGTCCTGAGAATCCTTATTATGAGGACGCCCAGCGTCTGGGGGAACTGCTTGCCTCCCATGGATACGGCGTTCTTTCGGGCGGTGGGCCCGGGATCATGGAGGCGGCGAACAAGGGGGCATTCGTGAAAAAAGGGACGTCCGTGGGGCTGAACATCCGTCTTCCGATGGAACAGCATCCGAATGTGTATCAGACGGAATCGCTGGATTTCCGCTACTTTTTCATCCGGAAAGTCTGTTTCATGAAATATTCCGTTGCGCTGGTGGGGTACCCCGGCGGATTCGGAACGCTGGACGAATTTTCAGAAGCTCTGACACTGGTTCAAACCAATAAAGTCAATCCGATTCCTCTGGTCCTTGTCGGCAAGGCCTTCTGGATGCCTTTCCTGCGCTGGGTGGAAGATTCTCTCCTAGCCGGTGGCATGATCTCCCCTGATGATCTGGAGCTCTTCACTCTCGTGGATTCCGCGGACGAGGCCATGGAACAGATCCTGACTCATCACAGACTTTATGGTATGAACGGCACAATTCGCCAGGACGAGTGAGCGGCGGCTACCCTTTTCCTCCGGAGAACCGGCGCCAGGACTCTGAGACAGGGATGGATAAAAATTTACTTCATCCCCGAAGAAATGGAGGGCTTCCACCCGTTCTGCAGAGTTTGTCCGGGCGGAAAATATTCCGACTTTTTTCAGCTTTCCGCTTGCGAAAAAAAGAAGTCGTTGTATATTGAAAAGTCTCTTGGAGAAGCGGTTTCTTCTGCCAATGTAGCTCAGTCGGTAGAGCAGCTCACTCGTAATGAGCAGGTCATCGGTTCAAATCCGATCATTGGCTCCATTCTGGACTTCTTTCAACGCTCTCCCCCCCCCGGAGACACGGAGATTCTTTCGGATCTTTCCGAAAACTTGCCCGTTTGCCTGCACCTCCCATAAAAAAACGTTTCCGACCTGACTCCAGCCCGTGTGAATTCTGTCTCTTTCTTTTTCTGCAGGCTTCTCAGTTTCAGACCGTAGGGAGGAATCATCCGGAGGAAGGCGGATCTTCCCTTTGCAGAAGCTTTTCTTCATTACCATTACAGGGAAAGGGGGAATATGGGGGCTGTGAAACATCAACGGCGCTTTTTTCTCCTGCAACACATTAGCATGAGTTATTTTAAACAAAGAACTTGAGCAAATATAAAACAGGAAACTTCCTCATGGCGCAGCAGATCGTTGTTCAAAATTATGACTTGACATGGCCGTTGAAATACGAGACTGAGAAAGAAAGAATTCTGCCGCTCCTGGGGGAGAATGCCATTTCAATGTACCATATCGGCAGCACCTCTGTCCCCGGACTGGCGGCCAAACCCGTCATTGACATCATGATTGTTGTCAGAAGCCTTGAAAAGGCGGATGCTGCTGCGGAAAGATTTTCCGTATACGGTTATGAATATCTCGGCGAATTCGGGATGTCCGGCAGGCGTTATCTCCGCAAGGGCGGAGACGAGCGAACTCACCAGATCCACATCTTCCGGGCCGACGACTGGCACAACATCGGCCGGCACCTCGCTTTCCGGGATTATATGCGCACTCATAAAAAAGCCCGGGACGAATATGCGGAAATCAAAAAAAAACTTGCCGGACTTTTCCCTTATGATATAGCCGGATATTGTCAGGGAAAAGAAGAGTTTGTGCAGAAAATGGAAAAAACGGCCCTTTCCCGATATGACGGAACATGGGATTTATTGTACATTGCCGCCAGAAAAGCCCAGGGCAGAAGGGTCCTCTCTCCTCTGCTTGAAGCGGGAAGCGTTGCTGCCGCTCTCCTTACGGAGCAGGGGAATATTTATGCCGGTGTTTGCATCGACACGGCCTGTTCCCTTGGAATGTGCGCGGAAAGAAATGCGATTGCCAATATGATTACCCATGGCGAACATCACATCCGCAGACTTGCCGTGGTCATGCCCGACGGCAGAGCCGGTCTTCCCTGCGGTGCCTGCCGGGAACTGATGATGCAGACAACGGTCCAGGACTCTGAGGCGGAGAAAATCCAAATCCTCCATCATTATGATCCGAATACAGCCGTCGGCTTAAAGACCCTTCTTCCCGATTGGTGGGGGACGCGAAGAATGGAAGCAAGCCGGATGCGGGAATAATTATTCCCGGAATGAGGGGGGGAAGAAGAAAGTCAATCTTCTCCCGGATGGACGATCTGCCCGTAAAGGGACATGGGAGTAGTCCGTGTGATTTCGACAGAAACGAAATCCCCGGGCTTCACCCCCGGCTCCGGCTCGAACAGAACGGTTTTGAAATGATCTGTGCGGCCTGAAAAACGCTTCGGATTCCGTTTGCTCGGGCCTTCGACGAGCACCTCGAACGTTCTTCCGGAAAGGAGGGCGTTCCTCTTTTCCTGGCGGATTTCCAGGTCCTTCAGAAGGATCGCGTTTCTCTGTTCCTTCGTTTCCTGCGGGACGTCATCCTCCATTTCGGCGGAACGGGTTCCTTTTCTCGGGGAGTATTTGAAAATAAAGGCGTTGTCGAAGGCAACCTCTTCCATGAGTTCGCGGGTGCGGAGGAAATCCTCCTCCGTTTCCGTGGGGAAGCCGACGATCACATCTGTGGAGAAAGCAATCTCCGGCACCAGTTCTTTCAGACTTTCCGTGATTTTTCTGTAATGTTCCGCATCATACGGCCGATTCATCAGCTTCAAAATACGGTCCGACCCCGACTGCAGCGGCAGGTGAATGCACTTGCACACCTTCGGCAGTTCCGCGACGGCGTGGATCAGGCGCCTGTTGAAAAATGCCGGATGCGGTGAAGTGAAACGGATCCGTTTCAATCCATCAATTCCGCTGAGTTTTTCCAGAAGCTCCGCAAACGGCGACAAATCATCCGGTGGCGGCGGCGGAATGACCCCGAGCCCGTAGGCGGCCACATTCTGCCCCAGGAGCATGATTTCACGGACTCCCGTATCCGCCAGAATTTTCGCCTCCTCCAGAATATCCTCCATCTTTCTGCTTCTTTCCGGACCTCTGACACTCGGCACGATACAGTAGCTGCAATGCCGGTTGCAACCGCGCATGATGGAAAGAAATGCCGAAAAACGGGGCGTTCCGTTTTTCATTCTGTGGGAATCAATTTCCGGCGTATCCGGATTGTTTCTGCCGGTTCGTTCGAGTTTTCTCTTTCCCGCAAGAACGGCCTGCACGGTTTCCGGAAGTGCATGAATCTGATCTGTTCCGATGACGAAATCCAGATGCGGGATCGTTTTCAGCAGTTCGGGACCGCGGCTTTGAGCCATACAGCCCATGATGCCGAAAACGGTGTTTGGCTTTTCTCTGCGCAGACGACCCAGATTGCCGAGTTTCCCGATGGCTTTGCGTTCCGCCTGATCCCGGACGCTGCAGGTGTTCAGAAGGAAAATATCTGCTTCGGATTCATCGCTGGTCTGCGTGAATCCGGATGCGGAGAGCAGTGCGGCGGCGGATTCGGAATCCCTTTCGTTCATCTGGCATCCGTAGGTTTTGATATAGAAGAGCATGGCTGGTGGGAAACCTTCTTCGGGATTTGAATTGTCTGAGTTCGGAATGTCGGAGTTCGGATTATCGGATGATGACGAGATTGTTGCGGTGGATGAGTTCTTCTTCTGCGTCGCATTTGAGAATGTTGCTGATGTCGGAGCTCTGGTGGCCGAGGAGTTTTTTGCAGTCTGCGGCGGAGAAATTGGTCTGACCTCTGGCAATGAGGGTTCCGTCTTCCGCAAGGACTTCGACAATGTCTCCGCGCTTGAAAGCCCCCTCCACGGCCGTTGCGCCGGAAGGCAGCAGACTGCAGGAGGTCTTTTTCAGCGCTCGGACCGCTCCGGAATCGACGTAAATTTTTCCGGAAACTCTGGAAAATGTTGCGATCCAGCGTTTCTTCGACTCCAGTTTCCTCATGCCTTCGGCGGGGATGAAGAGGGTTCCGACATCTTCGGCATTGAAGATGCGTTCAAGAATGCGGTCGATTTTCCCGGAGGCGATCCAGAGAGCTTCTCCCGCGGAGTTGAGGACCTCGGCTGCCTTGACTTTGGTGGCCATGCCGCCGATGGACATGTTGCCGTCATCGGTGCCGGAGGCCATGGCGCGCTGTTCTGCTGTGACTCCGGCGACAAGGGAGATGCGTTCTCCCAGGCTGCCGTCTGGATTCGGGCGGAGAAGACCGTCCACTGTGGTCAGAATGATGGTCAGGTCGGAGCGCGTCATGGAGGCGAGCATGGAGGCAAGCGTGTCGTTGTCTCCGAATTTGAGTTCGTCGACGGAGACGGGGTCGTTTTCATTGATGATGGGCAGCACGTCGCGTGCCAGCAGGGATTCGATGCAGTTGCAGGTATTGAGATGCCGTTCCCGGGAACGGAGATCGTCCGCGGTCAGGAGAATCTGAGCGGTACGGAAGCCGAGTTTTTCACATTCCGTTTCGTAGGCGGACATGAGTTTGACCTGTCCCATGGCTGCAAGCGCCTGCACTTCGGACAGATGGCGCGGACGCTTTTTCAGCCCCAGTGCCTTCATCGCCGTCCCGACCGCGCCGGAGGATATGAGTATGACCTGTCTGCCAGTGTCGCGGACTGCCTTGATCTGTCTCACCAGTTCAGGCAGTGCATCGGGGTCAGTCAGGAGTCTTGTCCCGGCCTTCACCACGACTCTATGACAGGATTTTACCACTTTTTTCCGCATGGATAAATTCATTTTTCTGCTTCAACTCCCTTTTGCCGTTGCTGAACGGCTGCATTGCATCATCGGATTGGATCGTCTATCGTTTTTTTTATTGCAGACCAGCCTGTCTGCGGAACCAGTCAGCGGCGAGAAGCGGCCAGTTGGATACGGGTTTCCCTGTCCGGAGAATGCCGTAGCCGTGTCCTCCTTCCGGGTAGATGTGGAGTTCGGCCTTGACTCCGGCCCGTTTCATGGCCAGAAACCAGGAAATGGAATTTTCCGCCTGGATTTCATCGTCCTGCGTCTGGAGCAGGAAGACCGGAGGGCAGGTCTGATCCGGCTTGAATTCCGCCTGAAGCTCCAGTCCGTCTCCCTTCCCGGGATCGCGGAGATAGGCCGGATAGATCAGGGCGCTGTAATCCGGGCGGCAGGAAAAACTGCGGTCAATCTCATCTTCCGGCTCATAAGGGAGCGGATCCGCCGGAGCCGAAAGCGTGGCGGCCAGATGGGCTCCGGCAGAGAATCCGAGAATCCCGATTCTGCATGGATCTACCTGAAAATGATCCGCTTTTGCTCGGATAAGGCGCATGGCGCGCGCAGCGTCCGCATGAGCCGCGGCACGTCTGTCCGGGCAGCGGTACTTCAGCAGGAACGCGGAAAAGCCGATGCTGTTGAAATACGAGCAGATGTCTATCCCTTCATGATTCCATGCCAGAATCCCGTATCCCCCTCCAGGACAGACCAGCACCGCCGGATGAGGACCCCTGCCGGATACCGGAAAGAATCTGATGGCGGGGCGCGTGACGTCAGTGAGACGGTCGATTCCGTCCTGAACTTCCTGCAGGAAGTGTTCCTGTTTTTCCGCATCGGAGTTTTCCCGGAAGGGGATCGGCTCTTTTTCCCAGAGAGGAATTTCATCAAAGTAGGTTTTCATGGCAGAATTTTCCTGTGTTGAATGAATCCTGTTAATATAGTCTCTGTTTGGACCGATGTCGAACGGGAAAAAGATTTTCTGCAAGCTTTTTGAAGAGAAGGGATGTCTCTCCAGCGGGTGTGGATGAGATGGGGAAAAAACGGTTTTATGACGGATTCACTCCGGTCTGACGGCCGCCGTCCCGGGAGTTCCGGAGCAGAAGAAGTATGCGTTCGCGGAGAATCTGGAGTTCTTTCAGGAGACTCTCGAAGGTGTCGGACTGTTCCGGATTCCGCTCCGCAAGCAGGAGCGTTTTGCCCATCACGGCGTTGAGTCCGGACAAAAGACGTTTGCAGAGCGCTGTCCGGAGGGGGAGCTCTTCCCCGGGAGGCATGTCGATAATGTCGCCGGATCGGGCCATGATTTTCCCCAGTGAGCAGAGAATGAAAAGATAAAGCGAGGTTACCTCCGTATCGGAGCTGTCCGCATCCGAGTAAAGAACGCAGAATTCGCGGGCGAGCTTGCCGGAGAGGATGTAGATGTCGGCGCCCTCGTGTTTCTGCCAGTCGTCGCGGGAAGGGGAATCGTTCTGATCCTCTTCGGGGTCGTCCTCTCCGAAGTCATCGGCGAAGGGCGGCGGCCAGGACCCCGCGGCGCCGTGGGGGACAAGTTCTCCGCGGCGCTGGATCTGCTTCATGATGATGCCGTCTTCATCGGGTAGATCAATGTATCTGGGAAGTTCGCTCATGTAGGTGTGGATGCGTTCATCATCCTTGCGGAGCTCTTTTTCCCAGTCGAATTCATTCCAGTTGTTCTGCATGGTCATGAAAAATCAGGATATGGAAAGTATGTATGTGAAGACTGCTGCATGGCGTGGCTTTTATCTCCGATGTGGGGACTCTCTGGAGGGAAGGGGGAAAAAAGGAGGTGGCAGAGGAAATCATGGGAGAAAACAAGCGCCCCCCGGGGATTTTTTCCCCTCTGTTTCTCCTCATCTCAGGAGGAGGGGTGGAGTCTCCTTTTTTCCGCTTCGGCGTCGAGACGTGCGGCGATGTCGGTTTTCGGAGCGTCTCCCCAGAGACTTTCCAGCTGATATTTCATTCTGGCGTCCTCCGTCAGGATATGAATCATGACCGATCCGTAGTCCACGATCATCCAGTGGCTTTTTGGTGTACCGTCGACGGCGAGGGGACGTACTCCGAGCTGATTTCTCACTTCTCTCTGAATCCGTTCTGCAATTGCGCCCAGATGCGGTTCGGAAAGGCCCGTGCAGATGAGGTAATGATCGCTTTCGGAGGAAAGTCCGGTCATGTCGAGCCGGATCAGATTTTCCGCCTTGCGGTCGTAGGCAGCCTTTGCGCTGAGATCGGCAATTTCGAGCGGAGTGACAGAGGTTTTCTTTTCCGGAGTCTTCTCCGGTGCGGAGGGAATATTTTTTTCCGTCATGTGAATCAATCTCCCGATTGTTTTTGATTGTCTGCCGTGCCGTGATAAAGTCCTTTTTCCCTGATGATGCGGAACACAGCCGGATCGAGCCGCTGTTCCGCCACTTCCGGATGTCCCGAGATCAGGGCTTCCCTGATTTCTGAGGAGGAACAGGAAAATTCAGGCATGCCTGTCATTCTGCTTTTCCGGAAGATTTCGACTTGTTCACGCGGCCAGTGCTTCAGAAGTTCATGATCTTCCGCCGGGGCAGAGCGCCTTGGATAGATCAGACAGCGAAATTCCGCCGCAAGTTCCCCAGCCTGATGCCAGAGATGCAGGGTCCGGAGACTGTCCGTCCCGATCAGGAGCAGAAATTCCACTCCCGGATGTCTTGCGGAGAGAAGGCGCATGGTGTCGATGGTATAGGATTTTCCATCTCTTTCGGATTCAATTGGATCCAGTTGGAATCCGGGCTGTTTTTCCAGTGCCGCCCGAAGGAGTTCGAGCCTGATTTCAAAGGGCGTGACAAGCTCTCCGTCCTTATGAGGCGGCAGAGCCGCCGGGACGAAGAGAACCCGGTCCGCATACCCCCTCTCCAGCACTGCCTTTGCAAGTCCTGTATGGCCGAGGTGCACCGGATCAAACGTGCCTCCGAAAACCGCTGTTTTCATGAATTGATCCTTGTAAAATCCGAAGAGAATATATATTGTAAGCCTCAAAAGGCAAATGGCAAGCGGAAGATTTGAAGATTCATGGAATTTTTTCTCAGAGCACCGGATTCTCTGCGGAAAACAGAGATCTATCGGGGTGCATGCCGGATTGTGAAACGTCTGAGGGAGGCGGGGTATCCCGCATATTTTGCGGGCGGCGCGCCGAGAGATCTTTTCCTGGGCGCGCAGCCGGCTGATTTCGATATCGCCACTGCCGCTCCGATGGAGGAGACGCTCCGTCTCTTTCCCCGTTCGCATCCGCTAGGAGCGGCTTTCGGGATTTTGCTCGTTCTGGAAAACGGGATTCCGTATGAGGTGGCGGCTTTCCGGGAGGAGAAGGAATACCGGGATGGACGTCATCCCGGGCATGTGTGTTATACCGATGATCCGGAACACGACGCCCTGCGGAGAGATTTCACGATCAACTCTCTTTTCTACGATCCGGAACGCGAGATTCTGCTGGATTTCACGGGGGGAATTCATGATTTGAGGCGGGGAATTCTCCGGACCGTCGGCGATCCGATGCTCCGGATGTCGGAAGATTTTCTGAGGATGCTCCGGGCGGTGCGCTTTGCGGTGCGTTTCCGCTGCAGTCTGGATCCCGGAACGGCGCGGGCTCTCCGCCGTTTCGCTCCGAACCTGGCAGGAATTTCCGCAGAACGGATTCGTGATGAAGTGGATAAAATGCTGACGGGGCCGAGGCCTTCTCAGGCGTTCCGCATGATGTCGGAATTGGGAATTCTTCCGGTGATTCTGCCGGAGCTTGAACGTCTGCGCGGCCTGGAACAGCCGGAGCTTTATCATCCGGAAGGCGATGTCTTTGAACATACCATGCTGATGCTGAACCACATTGCGGTGCCCGGAAGAGAAATCGCGTGGACTGTGCTCCTGCACGATGTCGGGAAATATGAGACTTTTTCCCGGGATGCGGAAGGAATTCCCCATTTTTACGGACATGAAGTCGCCGGGGCACTCCTCGCGGAAAAAATTCTGAAACGGCTCCGTTCTCCCGTTTCCCTGACGGAAAAGGTTTGCACTGCCGTGAGAAACCACATGCGCTTTGCCAGCGTGGATAAAATGAAAGCCTCCAAATGGCGCAGAATGATGGGCGATCCGAATTTTCCGCTGGAACTGGAACTGCACCGGATCGACTGCACCGCTTCGCATGGAATGCTGGGAAATTATGTCCTGATGCTTGACCGAATGAGAGAATTCGCCTGCGGGAAGGAAAATTCTTCCGTCCTGCCGGGGCCGCTTGTGAACGGGAAAGATCTGATTGCGCTCGGAATGAAGCCGGGTCCCGCACTCGGACGTATGCTGGAGAGAATCCGGGATCTTCAGCTGGAAGGAACCTTGACGGGCAAAGAGGATGCGGTCCGTTTTGTCCGCGAAACTCTTTCCGGCTCTTCTTCCTTCCCGGAACGGCAGATTTGACCCGATAACGGAAGAAAGAGAGTTTTTTTTCCCTCTTTCTCCTCCCTCTCCCTGTCCGGGTGAAAATCCTCCCTCTGAAAAACGCCTCTCAGCTTATTGATACTGGGGCCAGAACATGTTTGCGTTCCGATTGCTGCCGAAACAGTCATTCCAGACGGGGAGGGGATCCATGGATTCCACATGCAGATCCGTAAAAAGCACATTGACCAGAAGCTGATGGCGGCCATAGAGGAAGTCGTTGAGCTCCTTTTCGGTGGTTGGGGGATTGTCGGGGTTGCGTTTGACGTTTCCGGGAGAGAACTCGGGCCATCTGCCGTTATGATTTCCATATCCGTCATGAATCAGTTCTTTCCGGGAGGGATTGCGCACGGCAGACATTTTGACCATATAGGAATATGGGGGAAAATACATGCGGTTTTCCCATTCATATTTGCCTGCATCATACAGGTAAGAACTTCCCTTGAATTTCTTGGAACAGGTGAAATAAGCAGGTTCTTTGATGAGATTGAGTTCCTTCTGCAGGATCTGACGCCAGGAATAACGGTAGGATTGAGCGGCATTCCATTCCGAACTGAGCATGATGGGGAGCATGTAGGAATATCTGTCGTGATAATTGATTTGAGAGACGAGCCCGAGCTGCTTCAAGTTGTTCGTGCACTGAATTCGCACAGCCGTTTCCTTCGCGTTGTTCAGCGCAGGCAGAAGAATGGATGCCAGCAGGGCGATGATCGCAATCACGACCAGAAGTTCAATCAGAGTGAAACGGCTTTCCCGCATAAAAAAATTCCTTCTTCCTGTTTTTGAATCAAGTACGGCAGCGTTGGTTCCTGAGGGGGTTATGAACGGAGAATCCCTTCTGCTGGGAAAGTGAAACACTTCCGGACGAAAGAGGGATCCCATTTCATGAAGATCTGTTTTTATACATAAAATAGAAACAGGAATTTAATATATTTGATGAAAGGCTGTCTGTCGAGAACGTCAACCGTTTCTCCGGGGAAAATCTGCATTCCAATGCGTGAAGCCTGTTACTGAAGAATGTTGAAAAAACTTTCCGAACTGTTGTCCGAAAGGGCCTGTCTATGGGCCCATGCGGTATCCGATGCGATGTTTTCCACATGTCCGTCAAAATAGAGGGTGTTGATGGTACACCTTTCATTGCCGAGACAGAAATGTCCCGTCATCTGACTGCGGATTTCAATTCCCGGACGGGCCGGAAAAGGAGCAGGCGAGGCGCACAAACACGGAGGATGCTCCGGAATCATTTCCGCAGGTTTTTGAGCACAATCTGGACGGCGGAAGGTTTTTCCTCCGCCGGAGCCGGACTTGCCGCAAGCTCCTCGACCGCGGCGAAAAGCCGTTTGCAGCTCTCGCAGTAATCCAGGCCGCCGATCTCGCAGATCATCCGGATGCCCCGGTCCATCAGCTTCTTGTTGGTCAAGTCGACCCAGCTCATCCAGTTGCCGGTGACGCGTCCGAGCGTCACCATGATTCCCGTCGAAGCGGTATTCAAAACCAGTTTCACGGCCAAATGGGAGATGAGATGCAGTGGAGAGTCCGGGCATGTGACGGGAATTTTGAAATCCGCCTCACCGTTTCCGCCGACCGCGAGGTGTTTTTTATGGCGGAATCCGGCGGAAAGGGTATCAAATGCTCTCTGAAGTTCCGCGCCGCCGTTTTCCTGTCCTCCGACGGTCACGAGAACGGCGCCGTCCTCTCCAGACTTGCAACGTTCCGGCACAGACTCGTTTCCCACCTCGAATTTCAGGAGTTCCGCAGCGGCGATTTTCGGAGGATTCGTCTGAATCGCCTCCGGCGCGCCCATGCGTCGGTAGTCTTCCGCTGTCCAGTCCAGACAGCGCAATGCGCGGTGCATGCCATGCTCCCAGACCTCCGGCGTCGTCCGCAGCGGATTCTTGACAAACGCCCAAGGCATCGGAGAAACCTTGTCATCCTTTTTCCGGAACGGCGGAAGCATGAACGTCGGGGGGCGTTCGGTCGTATCGGTGAAGATGTCCAGAAGGAAATCGTCCGCGAAATAGGTGATCTTTCCTTTCTTCCGGTAGACACCCGCCTCGAAGTCGATATAAGCTCCGATCGTGTCCGCGGACGTTTCGAGTTCTCCGAGAAGCGCTTCAAACTCTCTGACATGATCCGGAGCGGGCACGTTCAGAAGCGAGCACATGACCCGCTCCAGGGCGGCTCCGGCGACCAGCTGTTCGGAGGTCGTCGCCTGCATTCTTGTCGATCCGGCAAGCCCCATCGGCCCGCAGGAGAGGTCCAGCACGCAGACGGCGGGATTCCGGATCGCCTTCCGCGAACGTTCCAGATGCTCCGCCAGAAGATCGGCGGGATTGTTGAACATCAGGAAAACCTTCGATCCGCTGCGGAGCGCCTCGTCCACAGTCCCGAGCACGGAGGAGGTTTCGCCGCCCTCTGTGATTGCAACGAGCATGTCATTGCCGGACAAGCCCATCTCCCGCAGCTGCTGACGGCCGAACTCCTGATAATCCTCGAAAAACTCCACGGAACGGACAAGCGCGTAGTCGCCGCCGGTCATGAGGCTGAACACCTGATCTGCATAACGCGCGGCGGCCGCGTGTTTCGCACAGCAGTCGCGCCACATGCACTCAAGAAGAATGCTCAGGCGCCCTGTCGCGCCGCAGCCGGAAAAGACGATTTTCCCCCCATCGGCGATGGTCTTCTGCATGAATCCTACCAGACGCCGGAACGTTTCGCTCCGGAAAATACGTCCCGCCGCTTCCAGCACATTGCGGTCCACTCGCTGAAGACAGCGCACGCCTTTCCGCTTCCGGAGGCAAATTCGCGATCCAGATTCCGCGTCAGCGGACTGGACTGCTCCGTCGGCAGAAACCCAAGATGAAACTGGGTTTCGTTTTCGATGAAATGCATCGCCTGACGATCAGACTCTTTGCTCATGCTCTTGAAGTTCCCTTTTTTGAAAACAATTTGCTGCGGATCGCTAGGGGGGGTCCGGTAAAATTGTTGTCAAATATTTCTTTCAGACAAACCATCCGCCCGTGGCCAGCATACGGTAACGTGTCTCGCCCAGACCGGCACATTCCGGATGAAGCTCCAGCTCGTCGATTTTTTCGATTCGTCCGTCGAGCAGTTCGTCGATCCGTCGCGCCAGCTCTTCATAGCGCTCGCGGAGTCCCGACAGGCGGATCTGCATGATTTCAAGACCGTAGGACTTGTATCCCCGAAACCACTGGCCGCGGAAGGATTCATTCAGCCCTTCAAGAGCCTCGATCACCTCGGGGACATATTTCTCTGCAACAACGCCGAGTGTGGAGAAGTCGCGTTTCGTATAAGCGTTCAAGAGGACAAGACGCAGTTCAAGCTTCTTCGCCAGCACATTCAGAATATTCCACGCGTGATTGACGATTCCCGCCGCGCGGTCTTCTCGCTGCGCCTCCGCCTTGCCGCGCAGAGTCCGGTAAGTCTCCAGCGCCTTGTGCCAGATTTCCGGATCACGTGCCAGCATCTCGTGCCAGACGATCCCCATCAGCGGATCATCCCAGAGCACGGAAGCGGCATTGACATTGTACCATGTGTCGCTCGCCCCTTCACGGCAGGCGATCTCCATTTTCCCGAGTTCGGTCTGCAGGTCATAGGAACTGCCGCAGACCGCATGGTAAAGGGAGCTCACACGCATATCGGAAGGCCCGGCATTGAACGCATAGTCCGCCGCCCATGCCAGACCCGCGAAAGCGGATTCAAATTCACAGTAGCCGCCGTCATCGCCCCACATCGTGTAGAGCATGTCGCGGATGGCCAGGCGCCTGCAGGCGTCGATGCAGGGTTTTACAGTGCCAAGCGTCTGCTCCGCGTCATACCAGAGGCGCGACCAGGTCCAAACGCCCGACGCCATGAACGGCGCATTGCCGTTCAGAGTCCGCGACCGTTCCAGCATCCTGAGATACGTTTCCTCATCGCGATGGTAGTAATCCCAGTAGGAGAGCTGGACCATCTTCGGAATCGCCTCCTTCACGTCCTTCGGAATCGGCGATTCGGTATCATAATAGTCCTGTGCCTTGTTCGCATAACGGAAATACATGTCGTTCCAGATGATCGGCTTGAGCTCATATTTCATGCAAATGCCGCAGAGACGCTTCAAATGACGGTTGTAAATATCAAACGGCCGTTCATATCCGTGCATATCCATGAATCTGCCGCGCCCGAGATCGTGCGTTTCGTCCATCCCGAGATGAATCCTCCGGGAGGAAAGCGCGTCGCTCCAGAAGCGGATCATCTTTTCCAGAAGCGCATAGGATTTTTCGCAGTCCGCCAGAATCACGTTGTCCGTATCCTTGACTTCATGATAAACGCCCCAGCGCAGGACCGGCTCCAGATGCCCGAGCGCCTGAATCGAAGCGATGATCTCGATGCCAAGCTGTTTTGCATACGCGTCGATTTCCCGGATCTCCTCCATGGAATAAGCTCCGCGCATGTAACCGAAATAGGTCTCACCCGGAAGCCGATATGCGTCTTTCGTATAGAGCATCGCCATATTGTACCCGAACAGAGCCAGACGCCGGAGCCAGCGTTTGAAATAATCTACCCGCACGACGGGTCCACGCGAACAGTCCAGCAGAATGCCGTGCGTGCTGAAGCAGATCTTTTCGTCGCACTCCCGTCCGGACAGGGCGTTTGCGACTCCGCGCGCGGCGAAGGATGGATCGCCGTAAGTCACAAGAAACGCATCTCCGTGTTTCGTCACGCGAAGCGTGTCCCGTTCCGCCGTCTTTTCAAAGCTCAGGCAAACACCCTGCGAACCTTCCTCCAGGGGATACTCCTCCCCGAGCGTCCGCAGAATCGCATGCAGTTCCGCCGGAGTGTTCTGCGCATTCCAGATCAGATTCATTTCCCGTCCTTTTTGTATTGTATTTTTTCAGGATTTCAATAGCTTCGTTCTTCCCGCGTCAGATTGGAGCGGATCCTCTGCGCGGTCTCCTCCGAGAGTTTCAGGATCTCAGCCGGATCATCCCCATTCTGAATGCCGAACCCGATCGCGGCGGGAGGATACCCTTCCACACGGATCAGATGCCCCATTACCCGGATCGAATCTTCCGATGAAACAAAATCGACAAACCCGCGCCGGGAAACAAGCTCCAGATCGCGCCGTGTAATCAGAAGATGTTTCTTCTGAATGATTCGCATTGCCTCTTCTTCGTCCATTGCGGCGAGCAGAAGCCATCCGGTCGCGGTCGAAGCATGATCGTCCCCGAAAGTAAAACGCTTCCACGGAATCCAGTTCTCCCGTGTGGAGTAGAAGCTGAGCATGATTCGGTCTCCGCGATGCATCACCGCCAGGTTCACGCTCATACGGATGCGTTCGGCAAGCGCGCGGACAGGCTCATTCGCCGCGGCGGCAAGGCGGCGGTAGCAGTTGTCGCGCGTTCCGAGCGAAACCACCATCGGCCCGGGAACATAGCCCGCCTTCCGGGAAACCTTGTTCAGATACCCGCGCTCAAGCAGTTCGCCCATGATCCTTGTGCAGGTTGCCGCATTCAATTTCGCATATGTGGCTACTTCTCCCGGCGTCACGCTCCGCCCGCACTGCAGAACCACATACTCCAGAATGTCAAATGTCTTATGAAGTGATTTTGTCATAATTTTATAATATGAAATTATAATTTTGTATTCTGTTTTATAAATAGCACGATATAAAGTAAAAGCAAATGAGCAATGCGTTATTTTCAGAAAAAACTTCTGCGGCAGAGGATAAAAAAACGCAAAAGAATGCGGAAAAGAATTTGCAATCCATTCTGTTTCCTGTATAATTCCCGCTTTGAGACAAGAGAGGAAAATCATGAATGAACTGCTGATCCGTCTTTTTCTGCGGAATCCAGGCGATGTGACGTCGTCGCAGGGAAGAACCGCCTATGGAATCTTCTGCGGCTGGTACGGGATCCTGACGAATCTGGTGCTCTGCGGCGTCAAGGTCACGGTCGGCATCCTGACCGGAAGTATCGCGGTAAGCGCGGACGCGGTGAACAACCTCTCCGACGCGGGATCGGCGGTAATCACGCTGTTCGGATTCAAATTCGCCGACAAACCCGCCGACGACGAACATCCGTTCGGGCATGGACGCTTCGAATATGTCGCGGGGCTGATTGTCGCGGTCATCATCATTGCGGTGGGCCTTGATTTTCTGAAACTTTCCTTCGAGCGTCTGATCCATCCGTCCCAGATCAAAATAACAACGCTTGCGCTTGCGTTTCTGCTTGCAACGCTTCCTGTTAAACTGTGGATGTTTTTCGTCTACCGGAAGGTCGCGCGGAAAATCGCCTCGAAAACGATTCACGCGGTCGCGTTCGACAGTCTGAGCGACATTTTGACAAGCTCGCTTGTAATTCTCTCGCTGCTCATTTCCCACTATACGGCCTTTCCCGTGGACGGGATCGCCGGACTCCTTGTCGCGCTGTTCATCATTTCCGGCGGGGCAAAGGTACTGCGCGAAATCATCAATCCTCTGCTCGGAGAGTGTCCCGACCGGAAGCTCGTGACGGAGATTCGCGAACGGCTCCTCCGCTGCAAAGACATCTGCGGCGTTCATGACATCATCGTCCACAGCTACGGCCCGGATCGCTATTTCGCAACCGCGCACGCCGAAATCAATCCGGAAAAAAGCGATATGGTCCAGATTCACGATGCCCTGGAGGCCGCCGAGGTCGAAATCGCCCGTCACATGCCTGTGCGTCTTCTGCTGCATTGCGATCCCTTTTTCAGCCAGGACCACGAACTGAAACGCTGGCGTACGCTCGCAGAGGATCTGATCGGCGAACTGGATCCCCAACTGAAACTGTATGACTTCCGCCTGGAACAATCGCAGGAACGGATTCTCCTGAACTTCCAGCTCCTTGTCCCGCGCAAATTCTTTCTCGGCAACGAGGAGCTGATCGACAGAATCACCGCGCAGCTCCGCGTACACGACTCCCGGGTGGAGACGCAGATCCAGATTACGCACAGTTTCGTCTGACGCTCGACGGAAGGAAGGCTCCTGTCATCAGCTGGAACAAGAGGAAAAAAGAAGTGGAATATGCGATTCCATGGATCGGATACGGCATGGAAGCGCCGCAACCCGCTGATCCTCTTTTCGACGACACCTGTTTTCTGAATACGATTCTGATGACGCTTGCCATTTATTTCGAGTTCAGCGGAAGAGTATTCGCACTCTGTTATCTGCTGTATGCCGTCGCCTCGGGGTTCTCGGTAATCTTTTCCATGGCGGAGCAGGAGGTGAACACGCCGGAAACAATGACGCAGGCAACCGGTTTCATCAACATGATCAATTATCTTGCGGTTGCAGTTTTCTCTCTTCTGGTGGGGATGCTGCTGGACGCTTTCGGAGGACGCGAAGTCCGCGGCGCTGTCGTCTACCCGAAGGAAGCGTATCTGACACTCTTTATGCTCCTTCTGCTTCTTCAGCACCCTTTCCTTTATCGCTTCGTTCCTGATTCCGGAGACACACGGAAAATATCTTCACCGTGCCCGTGAATGATCTGGATTTTCCGCTTCCTCCGGGAAGGGGAATTTGCTTCAGTGCATCCGGAAAATCCGCGGAAAAAGGAAACCCCTTTCAAATCAGGAAGAGTCTTTTCATGCAATCCTGATGACACATGAAGAACGCGTCGGCCGTTTTTTCCCAACAAAGGAAGAGCATTCATTCTGCCGTGGGGCGGAGGAACTGGCCCGTTTGAAGAACAGCGCGAAGACGGCGCGGGATAGGATATGTCATCCCCACAGTTTTGCGTGTCATGCGGAACATGGGAGAGAGATTTCTGAGACGATGCGCAAAAGGATTCATGATGCGGCGGCGCAGAAGCCCGGTTATTCGCTTATCATGAGAAGCGTCTGATCATCGGGTTCCAGACGGAACATTCGGGACTTGCCGGGATGATTTACGATTCGACAAACCCGTTTTTTCAGGAGATCGCCTCTGAGATCCGGAAACTTTTTCATGCACGTGTCTATATATATTCCACATAACACTTACACATTTATACATGCTGACCGCCTCCTGAAAAAGACTTCCCTTCCTTCCCAATGCAGTCATTCCTCTTTCATTCTTCAAGTAAGAGCTCCGGAAAAGCTGTTTTTTGTTTTTTCTCAGATGGAAGCTCCGGCGGAAACAAGGGAGAGAAAAGACCGTATTTCAACATTCCATTGCGGATAAGAAGCAAGAATCTCAGAATCATCCGCCCCTGTGAAGGCGGAATACTCGAATCCGGGAAAGACCGCCGTCCCGACGAGGCTCCAGTCTTCCGTTCCGCGCCGGAGCGTGATGGAGGTCTGCCAGGTATGCGCAGGCACAATGCTCTGCGGCGTCTCTCCATGCAGAATGTCCGGACCGATGACGATCCGTTTCAGGCTTCCGTCCGGGTAAATCAGCAGCTGGAGAATGGGAGAACCGCTGTGATAGTACCAGAGTTCATCCGCATCGAGTTTGTGCCAGCGGGAACGGTCGCGGCTTTTCAGAAGATAGTAGATTCCGCTCCCGCAGGGACGTCCGCCGGGAAGACGTCTTCCGGACTGGTAGAGTTCACAGCAGTATCCTCCTTCCATTTCCAGTGGAAACATGTTCAAGGTCTGAATGATTTCATCCGCCGTCATGGGAGCCTCCTGCATCTTTCCTTTTTTCATTTCCGTTTTTCTTTCCCGTTTTCCGGTGCGAAAAGGATGTGGATCCTTCCCTCGGAAAGGGAATCGGGATTTGATTTTCGATTTTGATTTTTGCTTTCTCTGAATTCCGGATTTCTTTTTTGTATTTTTCCGGCAGATTTTCCTGCGTGGAAGGAGGAAAAAGAGAAGGGGAAAATCAGAGCGGATCAATTTCTCCATCCGGTTTATGGGTTTGCAGATATTCATAAATGCTGTGCGCGAATTCGGGTCCGATTCCGGGGATTCGCCTGGCAATTTCCTCCGGGGTGGCGCGGCGGAGAGCTCGGACGGAGCCGAATTCCTGAAGAATGGCGTTTTTGCGTGCTTTCCCGATTCCTTCGATGTCATCCAGAATGGAGTCCTTGATGAGTTTCAGGCGGAGGCTCCGGTGGTAGGTGATGGCGAAGCGGTGCGCTTCGTCGCGGACGGCCTGGAGCAGTTTGAGAGCACTCCGGTCATGGGGGAGGACCAGTGCTTCGGAGCGGCCCGGAACAAAAATCTCCTCCTGTTTCTTGGCCAGTCCGATTACGGGGAAGGGGGGGGAATTGATTTCCACAAGCGCCTTCAAAGTGGAGCTGAGCTGACCTTTGCCCCCGTCGACCATGAGGAGGTCCGGGAAAGGGATGTGTTCTTCCATGAGACGGGTGAAATGACGTTTGACAGCTTCCGCCATCATGGCGAAATCATTCGCCCCGACGACGGTCCGGATCCGGAACCGCTTGTATCGGGCTTTGTCCGGACGTCCGTCCGTGAAATGGACGAGGCTGGCGACGGCAAGCGTCCCGGAAATATTGGATATGTCGAAACATTCGATGTTTTGTGGCGGCGATCCCAGCTTCAGCGCCTCTTGCAGGTCCTTCACTCCTTCCTTCCCGGGTGCCTGAACGACAAGTCCCGAGGCCCCGCGCAGAAAAATTCTCCGTTTCTCCCCGTAAAGCGATTCCAGATTATGAGCCATGTCACGGAAGGCGGCGGCTTTTTCGTATTGTTTTTTTCCGGCGGCTTCCGTCATCTTCTGTTTCAGGAGGTCTGTGATCTCGGAAATGTCTCCGTTGAGGATTTCGATCAGACGCTGTACCCGGGCTGAATATTCCTCTTCGGAAACATCACCCACGCACGGTCTGCAGCAATCCCGCACGGTTCCGGCAAGGCAATGCGCTTTGTCCGCTTCGCCGGGGACGGCAGCCTTGCAGCTGCGGAGACCCAAATGACGGGTCAGGAATTCCGCGGTCCGGCGCAGTTCGCCGCCTTTCGGGAACGGGCCGAAGTAAAGACAGGAATCGTCCTTCTTCAGACGGGCAAGCTTTAGACGCGGAAATTTCTCGTTCGGATCGATTTTCAAGAGCAGAAGGCGCTTGTCGTCCCGCAGCAGGATGTTGTATTTCGGAGCGTATTCCTTGATGAGTCGCGATTCCAGAATCAGCGATTCATCCTCGCTGCGGACGGGAATGTATTCCCAGCTCTCGATCGAATGGATCAGGGAACGCAGTTTCGGATCTGCCCGGGTCTCACGCGAAGGCTGGAAGTATTGAGACATCCGCCGCCGGAGATTCCGCGCTTTCCCCACATAGATGACTGTCCCGAAACGGTCCCGGTACAGATAGACTCCGGGCGATACGGGAATTTCGGAGGGACGGAAGTCCCGTCGTTTCAGAGTTTCACCCATGATTGGCCGCGGCCTCCTTTTCCGCTTCCGTCTTTTCTCCTCCTGCTCATAATTGCAAACGGGAAGCGATTTTTTTCTTTCTGCTTCTGAAGCTCTTGTCTTGTACTTTTTTACGGCGTTTTTTCCCTCTATCCGCGTTTTTCCCGGGCCCGGTATTATTATAGCGGTTTCAGGAAGGGAAAATGCGCTTTCAAGGGGTTTCCTTTTCTCCATACAGATGGATGCCTGAACGGTTCAGGACAAGAGTGTCCCCGTCCCGGAAAAAGACCGGAGTCTTCCAGAAGCCTTCCCCTTTGAACTGATTCCGGAGCCGGAGAAGCCCGTCTTCCAGAATCCAGCTGCCTTCCGCAGCTCCCGGAGGGAGGGGGCTTGTGCCCTGATCCGCTTCCGCTGAATAGCGTCCGTCTCTGCTGAAGAGAACGCGGAAGGGGGACTTTCTCCTTTCCTTCGTCTCAGGATCCAGCTGGGTGAAGCGCCAGGTGCCGGATAGAAATTCCGGATCAGGATCCCGAAGAAGGGAAAGACGTCTGAATTCCATGACATGCAGTGTCTGCGCCTCTTCTCCGAGAAGAAAACTGTCCTTGTCTTTTGCGGTCGCGATCAGCGCCTGCGCGGAGGATCCTCCCAGCTGTTCCTGCGGGGGAAAGAAAAGCAGCCGGTTCCCCGAGAGACGGAAAATTCCGGAATGGACCGCTTCCGCCTTCCCGTCCTGACGTGTTCCCCATTGCCCGTCGCTTGTGAGAATCCAGACAAACGGTGCTCTGGCCGTTCTCCTCCCGTGCTGAAGAATGAAGGCCCGCCATTCCCCTTCCGGGTGTTCGATCACGGAGCCTTTCGCGTTTTCCGGCTCTTTCCCAGCACCCCGTTCTGCGGAGGAAGACGGACCGGATGCGGGCATTCCTCTCCCGTTGGCTGCGGCGTGATCGGCTCCGAGGAGATTCCCGAGTGAAAATGAAAGACAAACGGCAGAGATTGTCAGGAATAAAACAAGCCGGGAAGATTTCATTGCAAAGATCCTTCTGTTTTCATCATTTTTCAGCGTTTTTTCTCCCCCCCCGGAGGAACGCTGATCCTCCGCTTCCCGCCGGGGAATATACCCTTCGCGCAGGGCTTTTTCAATTTCCCTCCCGAAAAGATTCCCGTATCGGATCCGTGTGAGGGGGAGATAGAAGATGCAACAAAATGGCGATGAGAGGGGAAAACGGGATCAGAAAAAGAAAGGATGTGGACAATGGATGAAATAGAAAACGGAAAGGCAAGAGGGGGAAGAGGAAAAAGGGACGTCTTTTTCAAGACGTCCCTCACAGGCAGAAAAAGATGTCGGGAGAAGCTGCTTCAGAAGAGCCAGCATTTCCCTTTGCTTGCATCGAAAAGCAAATGCGGCGTGACAAATTCCTTCATGACGACCACATTCCCCGATCCGTCGATATAATAAGGCATGGGCTTGACCGTTTCCACTCCGATCAGAGTCGCCGGGAATCCGGAGACTTTTGTTTTCAGGATCTTGAAGACAAAATAGTCGGTTTCTTCAATCTCATAACGTGCTGCTACAACGGCATCGCAGGCCGCAGCTTTGCAGGCGTTGTAGAAAGCCGCTTTGCCGGAAATTTCCCGGGCGCTCGGGAAAATGATGGAGAAAAGCGACTGGCTGAAGTAGGCGTTGTCGGCGAAATTGGAGGTGTCTCCCCAGGCGAAGATCCCGAAGAGGACATTGACTTCCGCAGCGCCGGAAACCTTCTTCGTCGGCTCCACTTTGTAGAGCGGGCGGTAGTGATCGGTCGGCCCGACCGTCTGCGGATAATGATTGATGCTTCCCGCATCACTTGTATGAACGGATGTGCACGCAGAGAGTGTAATCACACAGAGTGCGGCCGCAAGGATGGTGACGATTCTGCTCATTTTTTTAGTTCCCTTTCATGACCAGATTTTTCCCCTTCGTCTTCTCCTTGATATTTTACTCCCGGAAAAGACGACGGATGTGCAAAGGACGTACCGGGAAAAGCCTGCCCCGGTACTAAAGAAATCCCTTTCCGCCTTTTTAGAATATAATCTTCTCCTGTATCTTTGCCAGCGTCTGGCAGGGATTTTTTCTCTGTTTTTCAGGGGAAAAGAAGGGATGGCTGCCCTGTTCCTTCTTCCCTTCTTTTTTTTCTCCGGCTTTTCTTCTTGAATCCTTTTTACGGAAGTGCTATACTATTCTTTCATTTTTTCCTTTCCCTTTGCCCGGGGAGGGAAGGGAGACTTTTTCTTCCCAGAAAGAGTGAGACTCAGGGGAATTTCCCGGACAAGGGCGGACAACGGACTGCGGCAATGACAGAAACCATACTTTTTGACAACGACGGCGTACTGGTCGACACGGAAAGAGTGTTTTTCGAGTCGAACCGTGAAATGATGAAGAAATTCGGACGGGATCTTGACGAGGCCGAGTTTTCCCGCATGAGCATGAGCCGGGGGCTCAGTCTGGCGGATCTGATTGTTTCTCTCGGCTATACGCGTGAGGAAGCCGAGGCCGCGCGTCAGGAACGCAATCTGATGTATGACCGGATGCTGCTGGAACGGGGCGGCTCGCTGGTAATCGACGGCGTGAGGGATGTCCTGGCTGAACTGCACGGTCGTTTCCGCATCGGCGTCGTGACCTGCTGCCAGAAAATGCATTTCCGGACGATTCACGAGGCAAGCGGGCTGGCTGAATTTTTCGATTTCGTTGTGGGAGACGGGGATTTCACCCATCACAAACCCCATCCCGAACCTTATCTGAAAGCTCTGGCGCGGGCAGGCTGTTCCGCGGCGCAGGCTGTGGCGGTGGAGGATTCCGAACGGGGAATCCTTTCCGCACGCGCGGCCGGACTCCGGGCCTATGCCATTCCACGGGGCTTGAGTCTTCACGGGAATTTCGACTCCGCCACGGGCCGATTCGCCGACATCCGGGATTTCTGCGCCTTTATGAACTCATTCCCCGCTTCCGGAGAAGAGATCCGGAATGTCGTTGCAGTATGAAGAGTCTGTCTTCCCTTTCCGGGAAGCCGTTTCCTCTGGTGGCGCAGGGGAAGCCCCCCTGTTGTTCCCGTGGACTTTTCCGTTTCCGCTCTCTTCCGAAAAAAGAGCTTCCGGCGAGGCTTGAACATCGCCAGTACCTCCCGCCGGAGAAGGAATCTCCGCCTCGGAGACCCCGGCGGAGGACTGAGCGGCGGCCGGGCCGGGGGATTGAGTCGTGGCGGAAACGGAATTCAAGGGCAGAAAAAGACTTTCCCCCGTCCGCGTGAAGACCAGGTATGCCTGGATTCTCTCCTGCGGGAGTTTCAGGAGACTGCTCAAGGCATTTCTGTAAAGAGACATTTGTTTCTCATAGGGTTTCCCGGCTTCGCGGAGAGAGAGAGCCGGCGCAATGCGGTCGCTTTTGAAATCGACAAGTACGGCCCGGACGGGACGGAATCCTTCGGAATCCAGTTCAATGAGGACACGGTCGAAGCGGCCGCTGATCCAGAGTCCGTCTTCTGTGATGACTTCAAAGGGACGCTCTCTCCAGAGAAGATGTCTGCCTGAAGAAGGACGCGAAAGCAGCGCGCGGGTTTCCGGATTTTTCAGGCAGTGCTCGACATGGGAACGGATCTGAGAAGAAATTGCTGCGACGGCCGCCCCTCCCGTTTCCCCGTTTTTTTCCCCGTTTTCTTTTCGTTTCTCCTCCTGTTTCTCCTCCAGCAGTTCTTCTTCAGGGGGGAGAAAGAATTCATCAAGAAACTCCACCTGCTCGAAAAGGGAATGAATTTGCCGCCCGAGTTCCGCCGGGCTTTCCGCATCGGGAAGGGTGAAGGAGAGGGGATGGATTTCCTCGTCATCCGCCGAGGAGGGAGTGATTCTGGTCCTTCTGACGAGTCCGGGCGATCCTGTTGCCGAAGAGAAGCTGAAAGTCATCGGTCTTTCCAGGGCGGGAGCCGGCCGTATGCTTTCATACCAGTCCGGAGTTCCGCGCTGAAAGGTCAGGCAGGGAATTCCTTCCATGGAACGGATCCGGAGAGTTTCATTCTTCGGGAAATCCTTTTCATTGGATCCGAAAAGAGAATCGAAAACATAATCTGAAATATAGTAGGAATCCTGGAATCCGGAAATCAGGGAGGGAGTGAACTTTTTCGGTTTTCCCGTTTTGGTAAGGCCCGTGAGATCGGGATGGAACGCCGCCCGTTTCTGCGCGGAAAGCGGAGGCAGCAGAAGCCACGCGCCGCGTTTTGCCCGGGTGAGAGCCACATAGAGGGTGCAGAGCTCCTCCATTGCCGCGTCGGCAGTTTTGCTGCAGGCGGCTTCACGGATTTCCCTGTGCAGTGCGCCTGCGGGGCCGGGCGAATAAAGAAGCCATTCGGGCATGCCGTCTTCTCCGGAAGTCTTCTTCTTCCCGCGGAGGAAGCCTGTGTAGACGGGATTCCTCAACGAGGATTTCTGATTGTTTTTCAGTATGGTGAAGACCAGATCCATACCGAGGCCCTTGCTGTGGTGAATGGTCATGATCCGGACTTTTCCCCGGACGGCGGATTCATTCATCATGTGCTGTGCGGCGAAATCGCGGAATCGGACCGCGTCTCCGCGGGCGGAGGCGGAGGAATCGAAACTGCGTGCGGCGCTGAGGAGCTGATCCAGATTCCTGTTGTCCGCGGTCCCGTATTCCTCCGGAATTGTGCGGATCCAGGAAAGAAACGTATCATGAAACCCGTTGAGGACGAGAAGGGAACGCATTTTTTCCATGTCTTCGGCATTTGCGGGGAGAAGTCCGGCGACGGGCGGAGTCATCTGCACCACTTCTGCGCAGAGCGTATTCCCCGGATGCTGGAGATGGACGGCCAGCGCCAGCAGGGCGGCGACGATCTTGTCGTTGACAATGCTCTCCTCCCCCTCCCAGATCAGATGCGTTCCGATTTCCGGATCCAGCTGCATGACGGCATCCTTCAATCGGATTCCATCCTGTTTCGATCGGACCAGCACGGCGCTTTCCAGTCCCCGGTCCCAGGGAGAAATTTTCTTGAGTTCCGCCGCGATCAGGACGGCGTACTGAGTGATGAGGTCCTCCTTTTTATCGTCATCCGGATTCTGTTCTGCGGCGCCTCCGTCTTTTCCGGGAGCGCCGTCCAGAATCTGCCAGACCTGGAAGGAACCCGCTTTTGTGGAAGGGGCGGATTCATGATCCTGCCAGATTCTTTTCCAGCGTTCTTTCGTGTCTTCGGGGAAAGCGGAAAGATCCATCTTCGCGGGGGAGAAGAGTTCGTTCAAGGCGGAGGAAATTTCCGGACCATAGCGGTAGGACATGGATTTCGGGCTGCGGAGAAGGGAGAATTCTTCCGCGGCTTCATCAATGAGCCGGCTGTCACCGCCCCGCCATCCGTAGACTGCCTGCTTGACGTCTCCCACAAGAAAGAGACTGTGCTCCGTATCCTGCACCGATTCTATGATGCGGGAGAGAATCCGCCACTGATCGCGCGATGTATCCTGAAATTCATCTATGAGCCAGTGGCAGAGTTTTCCGTTCAGGCGGTAGGCGATGTCGAAGATCCATTCTTCCGCCTCCTCGTTGTTGAGAAGACGCGGCAGATCGGCGAAGGCGATTTTTCCTTCTTCAAGCACTCTTTTCCGGTACAAATCCGCATAAAGTTGAAGCATGGAGCGCATTCCCCCCGTGCGGACCGAGGCCTGATGAAGAAGAAGCTCTCCCGCATGGGAAAGCAGAAGGATCAGGGGGTCCATGACTGTGGAAAAATCATATCCGCGGGAGAATCCCTGCGGCTTCTGTTCTCCTTTCAGAAAATTTTCCCAGACTTCAAAGAACGCATTCAGGATTTTGAGGTTTTCCCGTGAGAAGGGCGTTTCTGGCCCTGCATCCCGGCAGATTTCCAAAGTGGAAATCAGGCGTGACAGCGAAGGAGGCACCGCCTTTTCCGCGGCTCTGAGTTTTTCTTCAAAGTCCAGGCTCCATTCCCTGCAGCGTTCAAACGCCTGTTTTCTCCTGTCGGCCCCTCCGGCATCGTCATGACGGGGAAGAGCGGGGATGGGATTCCAGAGCCCCGAATAGCGGGGCAGACGCCAGGAGTAAAAGGTTTCGGCGGAGGCGATCAGATCCCGGGAAGCGTCGAAGAAGAGTTTGTTTCCCTTCCCGTAGGCGGCTTCCTTTCCGGCTTCGATGAAATCCTCATCCATTCCGGGCGGGGATGAGGAATAATCGAGAAGGATCCGGAGCAGATCGTCGCGGAGGGATTCGCCTTCCGCTTCGTCAAGCATGGAGCATTCCCCGGGGAGTCCGAGTTCGACGGGGAAGGACTGGACAATCTGCGCCATGAAACTGTCGAGCGTCCCGATGCGGAGGCTGTTCATGGAGCTGATGAGTTCCCGGAGAAGTTCCTTCAGGGCTTTTCCGTCCGGAGTGAAGCGCCAGGGGCCTTCTCCGCGGGTCTGGAATCCCAGACGGTTCAGATCCCGGATCAGATCCTCATGACTCGAAGGATCCAGTGCCGCCTTGCAGAGAATCCGGATCAGGCGTTCATAGATTTCTCCTGCCGCCATGCGGGTGAAAGTCATGGTTGCAATGGATCCTGGCGGGATCCCGGCGAGCATCATGCCCACCAGGCGTTTCCCGAGTTCTTCCGTTTTCCCCGATCCCGCGGATGCGTCAATGACACAGCTCGGAACCAGAACGGCTGTTTCCGCTGAATGTTTGTTCATGGCGCATCCTGCTCCTTTTCCTGTTTCATTCCGGTTTCCGGTTTTGTTTTTTCACCGGAGTCATGATTTTGTTTGTCCGGGAGTTGGGGGTTGTTTTCTTTTTCCATTTTCATTTCCGATGCCGTCTGAAGGGAAGCGGGGAAGGCGGGGTCGAAGTCGTTCACGGTGAGACTCGGAACGAATTCCGAAAGGTCGTCTGCAAAATATTGTCCCGACTGCTCCGGAGGCCAGAAACAGTGATCCGAAAAAATCCGTTTCAGAATCTGATCCGCACATCGTGCGGCGCTTCGGGAGAGTTCCGGCATGGCGTCCAGCTGGGAAAAGGGGAGAATGGCGGTGTCGGAACAGGCCAGCGGCAGATTGAAATAAGCGCATCTGAGCGTTTCTCCGGACTTCGGAGACGCCTCCGGGAAAAATCCGCACGCAAAGGCCAGACGGTAGAGCGGGAGCTGGAGATCCTTCCAGAAGAGTTTCTTCCCTTTTTCATCGGTGCCGGCCGCCCGCCAGTCGTTCTCTTCCGAATCGGATTGGGAAAGCGACTGAGGGGAGAAGAGGTGTTCTCCTGCGGGAGTTCTGCTTTCGCGGTTGGTTTTGTAGTCAAGGATGCGCCAGGCGTTTTCGGAGGGGGAAAAGTCCAGACGGTCGAATTTCCCGGAGAGCACGATTCCTTCGCGCCAGGTTTCCTTCCTTTCATCCGGAAAGACTTTGTGAAAAAGTTTTTCCCAGGGGAAAACGATTTTCCGTTCCGTAAAACGGATTTCCCAGCCTTCCTGCGCGGTCAGAGCTTGGACTTTCGCAAAATATTCAAGATTGTTTTTCATGATTTCAAGCTGGAGTCTGGGAATGCCGGACCCTGCGGAAGGCAGCTCGCGGGAAGCGATTTCATGGAGTTTGTCCAGACAGTAACGCTCGATTTTCCCCGGGTCGGATTCATTGCGGAGAGCGGAATTCCCGAAGGCCTGCAGCACCAGATGAATCAGATTTCCGAACTGGAGATTGTCGAGTTCAACGTTTCGATCGTCCAGTGCATTTGCGCCGAGAACCCGTTCCAGATAATAGCGGAAGGGACAGGCCAGGTACGCTTTGAAACCTGTAACAGAAATCCTTTTTTTCGGAAGAACACAGCGTGGAAAGTAGAGAACACTTTTCTTCCCCGTTCCGGATCTGATTCCCTCTTTCCCGGCACAGTAGTCGGCGTGCCCTTCCGGATTGTTTTCCCCTTCCGCTGCGAGGAGGAGGATGCCGGAATGCCTTCCTTCCGTTCTGGCGGTGCCGTGCGACGCCTCCGGATGAGAGGACTGCGCGCGCAGAAGAAGGTCATCGGAAAAGAGAATTTTGGCTCGTCCGGGGAGTTCCGGATCCGGGACCTGGAAAAGGAGGCGCGAAGGTTTCAGGACATCTCCTTTGGCGGATGAGCCGCAGAAAAGAATCTGGAGGGAAGAGTCCGGATCGTGTTTCCGGGGTTCCAGAAGGGTTTTGAAACGGTAGACGTCTGCCGCATAGAGGAATTTTCTGTCCCGGAGGCCGAGGAGGCTGCGTGCGTGATCCGGGAGAATGGCGTCCGCAAGCGGCCCGTACTGGAAGGATTCCTCGTTGAATCCGGCGATGAGCAGATGTTTTTCGCGTGTCCATGGAAGTTCGAGGAAGCCTGTCAGATCTGTGAGCGCCCCCGGATCGGCATGGACTGTGATCTGAGTCCTGCCTGTCAGATGCCGGAAGAGGGCTTTCTGCAGGTCGGGAGTCAGTTCCGCCGCCGCTTCCCGGAAGCGGAGAAGGAGAGAACGGATTTGTTCCAGTTCCTCCGCAGCGCTTTTCCTGTCGGAAAGAAGATGTTCCCCGTGGGGTGCGATTTCCGCGAAGATCCTGTAAGCGTCCTCAAGGAGATTCCCGCTCCGGGAAAGCCGGCCCGACCATTCCCGGATGCATGCGCAGAGAAAAGAGAGTCCTTTTTCCGCATCATTTTCCATGCTGTCTGCGGGAAACGCTGTCCGGGGACTGTTATCATCGGACGTTGCAGCGGGAAGAAGGGGGGGCTTGTCATTCCTTGTTTCCCCGGATGCCGCGTTTGCACCGTCCTGAGGCGGATAGGGCGCTTGTGCCGCCGGAAAAGCTCCGGAAGAAGCTGCGGAGGACGAGGACGTTGCGGAAGAGGCTGTGCGGAGAAGAAGTGATTCCAGCTGAGGCAGATTCAGGGGAAGATGTTCACTCTGAAGCTTGTCAAGCAGAACAAGGACGGACTCCCAACGGGATATCTTCAGAAGGTCTGAGCCGTAAGCCGCGAAAAAAGGATCGCGTGCGAGACCTGCGATCTGTTCGAAGGAAGGATTTTCCGAAGTCAGATTCAGGAGCGTGAGCAGAGTCCGTGTCAGAGGAAGGGAAGAGAGCGTTTTTTCCTGAGGCGCATAGAAGACGGAAGCGTTTCCCCGGAGAAGGGAATGCTTGTCCAGAAGAGACTCTGTGATTTCTCCGTCCAGCATTCCGATTACGAGCGGCGGAGCTGCCGATGCATTCTCATAGAGCCCGAGAATTCTGGATGCGCATTCCTCCGGGGAGCGCAGTTTCCGGATGCTCTCTTCCGGGAGATCGAGATTCTGTTTTTCCCAGTATTGCGGGAGGGGTCTTCCGAATGCGTCAAAGAAGTTCAGCTCCTCTTTCGGCGCCGCAATCCAGAGTTCGACGGAAATGCCTTTTTCCGCCGCCAGGTTCCGTGCCGCCAGCATCGCCGCGGGGAGCGGGTCCGGACAGGATGCAAAGAGAATTTTTCTGATTCCGTCCGGGATCTGCGGGCGGGCGATTGCTTCCAGCTGAGCTGCCACCGGATCGGGGAGGGCGGGGGAAAAACAGCGCAGGTATTCTTCTTCGAGTTTTTCAAATTCGGCGAATTGAAAACTGCGGTCCCAGAGCTCCTCGGAACCTTTCTCCCGGGCAATGCGGGCAAAGGAATCCTTGACTTCGGAAATGGAGAGTCCTTCAGCGGCAAGTTCCTTCCTGCAATGCTGAAGGTTTTCCGCAATGCCCAGAAGCCAGGAAGAACTGTTCCTGTATTTTTCCAGCCCTTTGAGCAAATTCGGATACTCTTCCGCTTTGATGGCTTTCAGAACGCGGATCCAGCGGGAACTGGTCAGGACGGAGTCCGCACAGGGACGTTGCGGCGTGGCAAGACAGGCCGGAGTCTCCACGTGCAGGGAGACGATTCCGCCTTCCGGCCGGAATTTCTCCGCAATGGCTTCCCTCAGAAGACGGCCCGCCTCCGCAGTGGGTACGATCAGAAGCGTGGAGTCAGGGAAGGAGGCTCCCTCCCGGGAATGCAGACAGCGCTCCCGGAAACATTCCGCCACTCTATCCAGAAGGAAGTCATTCCATCCGAGTGCATACTTCCGGAATGTCGTACTTCCCCTTCCTTCTTTTTCTCCTTCTCCTTCTTCTCTTTCTCTTCCTGTTTCCCGAGGCGTCATTTTCATCATTGCAGTCGTCATCATCATTTCTGGCGGAAGACTCCTTTCCCCCTTCATGAGCCGCACCTTCTTCCCCCTTTCCCAATTTGATTTCTTTCTTTTCCCTCTGTCGTAAAATAAAATGGATTTTCTTTTCCGCTCTTTCCTGTGACGCAGGGAAATTTTGTCCTGGGAGGGAGGAGAAAGTCTGTACCCCGCAATCAAGAAGAAATCCTCTTCAGGGAGAAAATCACTTTTCCCCCGTACTCTATGCGGATTGTCTGCGGGGGCGGTGACGCCGACGGAAGGAAAAGAGCCAGTCCAGAAAGGCGGGGTTGGAATAGGTCGGAGTCCATGCATCGTGCCCGACGCCGGGAAATTCGGTGAGGATGAGATGTCCGCCCGCTGCGTTGACGGCGTCCCGCATCTGGCGGGAACGTTCCGGCAGTACTGTCTGATCCGCGTCTCCATGGGTGCACCAGACGGGAATCTTTGCCAGACGCGCAGCGAGGGCGGGATCCCCTCCTCCGCAGACGATCAGGGCGGAGGCAAAGAGTTTTCCCTTTCTCTGCAGCATTTCCCAGGAGGCGAATCCGCCCATGGAATTGCCAGTCACATACACTCTGTCCGGATCGACGGGGAGTTCCCGGATGCACTGCTCCAGCAGTCCGGTCAGCAGACGGATCGGTTTCCCCGGTTTTTTCGACATGTGATGCAGCGGCAGACGCCAGTCCGTATCCACCCAGGCGCATGGAGACTGCGGAGCCACAAGAATCAGACGCATTCCGCGTGCGGAGGCATAGTCCAGAATTCTGGGGGGCGTTGTCTGAATCTGCAATTTGTTGTCATTTCCCACCGAGCCCATGCCGTGCAGAAAGAGCAGAAGGGGAAATTTTTCTCCGGAGGGCTTTTCCCCTTCCGCTTCCGGAAGATGAATCCGGTAGGGAAGCGTGTCTCCCGAAGGCGATTGATAGAGTCCGCTTTTCATTCGTTCTTCAATGTTCATGCTTATGCTCCTCAGTGTTTTCTCCGCAGGAACGTTTTTTTCTTTTGCCGGGGATGGGATGCAGCTCGTTTTCCGGGAATCCGGAGAGCAGAAGATTCAGTTTTGCCGTGGCTTCCAGAATTTCGATGCGGTCGGCTGCTTCCGCGGGCGTTTTCCCGAAACAGAGAGCCCCCTGGTTGCGGAGAAGGATAGAGGAAGATTCAGAGGCGAGGGAAAAAAGCGCTTTCTGCATGGTTCTGGAAGAGGGGGTCAGATATCTGAGAATCGGGACGCTGTCTCCGAGTTTCCGCTTCGCCTCCACGCTGAAATCGGTGCGCATTTCCAGGTTTCCGACGGCAAAGGCGTTGGCCGTCGGCGGTTCTCCGTGAATGACCGCCCCCGCATCGGGACAGGCCCTGTAGACTGCCAGATGCAGAGAAAGATCTTCCGGAACGGGCGAATCCGGTTTTTCAGGAAGTCCGGTCGAGAGGAAGAAGGCCGCGGTTTCCGGTTTGAGAAGATCTGTCCCCGGAACTGTGATGTGGACAAGATCCTCCCTGCGTATGGAAAAGGATCCTGTCATAGTCCCGAGAATGCCTGCACGGTGCAGGCGGCGCGTAAAACGGGAAATGATTTTTGCCGGAGTCCGGCACTCGTCTTTCGCTTTGCTTTTCATTCTTATTTTTTTCTTTCAGTTCCAATCGGCGTCGAACTTGTTCCGTTCGAGTTCGCTTTCGATTTTTGATTTTTCCTTTTCATAGTTCCGGAGCAGGCGGAGCATATCTTTTCTGGAGTCTCGGATCATGCCGGATTTAAGCATGCCGTGAAGTTCAAAAAAGGCGCTGCTCTGTGCGGTGGCGCTGTCATAGCCGCGTTCGGAATATTTTTTGCGGATGGCTTCATAGCGTTTTTTGGAAGTTTTCCCGAGATAGCGCAGATAAAAACGGAGCACGTTTTTGTCGATGCCAGCCATGACGTTGTTTTTCCGGTAAATGCTTTCCCGGATTTCCAAGAGTTTTTCGTTCAGTTCCTTGTCGGAAAGCTTTTCAAGCTCCTTTGAATTCTGTCCATCCGAGTCTCCGGAATCCGCTTCGGCTTTTTCATTCTCGAGTTCCTCCTCATCCAAGTCCTCATCTGTGCTCATGGGATCGAGCGCAGGACTTTTCCCCTGCTGCTGCCCGGAGGAACCTGGAAGAGGATCCAGTTCAAACCCGATTTCCTTGAGTTTGAGCAGACCTTCCCGGAGCTTCTTAGCGGAAAAGAGAATTTCATCCTGAAGGCGTGAAATCATTTCCTTTTCATTTTTTGCGTCTTCCTCCATTCCCCCCTTCCGGGAACCGGAGCTTTTTCCCGAACTTAGAGAGGTCGCCATTTTGAAGTAGTTGGAAATCATTGCATTGGTTTCGGTCGGGAAGGCGTATTCCCGGGCGATTTCAGGGTTGGTCCTGGCGAGTTTCGTCCCGATCTCGGATGCCAGGATCTTCATACGGGCAAGACGTTTTTCAAAATAATCCCGCCAGATGGAATCTTCAGAGCGTTTCGACGAAGTTTTGGCAGACGTCATAAAATAGTCAAGAAGCCGTTCAAATTCAAGAAGTCCCCGCAGCGGGACAAGTTTGCTGTCATAAGACCCCCCGTTTTCCATGGAAAAGTTCATCCGTTTCAGTTCCTTGATGTCCCTCTGCATCATCAGAATGGGGAACGTGTAGCTGACCGGACGTTCCAGTTTGTGACGGTTGGAGTTTTTCGAGTCGTCCGTATTCCTTTCACGGTATGCCGAACGAACCATCCGGCTGTAGGCTGTGAAATTGAAATCCTCCCCCAGCCCCAGACGCTGGATGATGTTCTGAAGCCGGAGGGACTTCTCCTCCAGAATCCTGAGTTTTTCCTGATATTCTTTGGCAATACGGGAATTCGAGTCCATTTTCGCCGCATAGCGGTAGTTCTTCTTGACTTCCGCAAGAAGATCCTCATATTCCTCGAACTCTCCCCCCCTCAGGAAAAACGGAAAAAAAAGCAGACACAGAAAAATGACGAAACCCGTTTTCATACAATCACTTCTTCCTTCCGTTGGCCCATGATGGCCGTGCAGTATTGCTTGATGATTCGCCTGCGGCGGGAGAGGGACGCCGGTTTGTTTTCTTTTCTTGCCCGCGCTGACGATCGGCCGTTTTTTTTTGCATGCATGAGACTCTCCTCCCCACCTCTCTCTCTCGGCAAAAGATAGCGTTTCCAGCTGTTTTTTCAACTTCGCATGGAAAAGTGTGTCCGATATTTTTTTGTTTTTTCCAGATCGGCGGGAAAAAGAAAAAAGAAAAAAGAAAAAGGTATCCTCCTCCTCGAACGGAATATCCCGGCCCCCGGAAAAGACTCAGAGGTGGCGCAGGCGTTCAAGGGAAGGAAAGGGATTTCCTTCCCGGCCGCGGGCGACTTCCAGAAAGATCGGGGCACGGAAAACACCCTCTGCCCAGGCGCGGAAGATCGGGGCAGGAGAGGGATGTCCGCAGGTCCGGTTTGTGACATGGTGGTGCCCTTGCGGATAAGGTGCTTCCGCTGTCGCTTCCACGGCAAACTGGTGCAGATGAAGACCGTTGATGCAGGATCCGCAGAGCCTGAGCCATATTTCCGGAGGATACTTTTCGGAAAAGGGAAAATTCGCATAGGCATGTCCGAAATCCAGATGGAGTCCGAGTTTCGGGTATCCGTATCCGCCGAATTCCTTTCTCAAGGCCTCTATGAATGCTCTGCATTCCTCCGGAAGCAAACAGCAGCGCCGGTTTTCATCCGGAGCGGAGAGTGCGTTCATGTGCATGTTTTCAATTCCGATATGGATTCCCGATTCCAGCAGAGGTTCGAGCAGAAGACGGTAGGTTGTCAGAACCTCGGGAAGATGCTGTTTCAGATAAGACACGCTGCAGAAGGGAGCATGGACGGTTACACGGTCGATTCCCCGGTCGAGGGCAAGACGCACCTGTTCACGGTATCGGAGCTGTTTTTCCTCCGAATTCTCTTCTCCGGAAAGCGGCAGTTCCGGCAGATGGGCAGAGAGAATCTCTCCGCCGGCCTCCCGCCATTCCGCCAGCAGGGAGGGAATCGCGGAATCCGCCAGAAGTGCGCTCGTGAATTCGAGGACAGGCACTTTCTGAGCGATTGCCTGTCTCAGCTGAAGCAGAGGATCTTTTTTGATGGAGCAGCCGAGGTTTTTCAGGAAATCGGATGCACTGTCCCGGGAGATTTGCAGAAAAGGGTCCTCCATATTATGCGGAGACGTCAGCAGAAGCGTATCCCCCCTTCGCGGAATGAGGACATTCACGGCGGGATTCAGAAGTTTCAGTCCGTCTTCCGCAAGTTTTGCGTGGCGTTCCGTCCAGATGTCTTCCGGCGCTCTGGAGATCTCATAAAGATGAGTCAGAACGACCTGATCCGGATGGGTTTGATTCAGCAGAGCGCAGAATTCTCCGAGTGCGGGGAAGGGGGCGTCACAAGTATTGTCTGTTCTTCCGAGCCAGACGTGTCCGAAGACGAAGTCGAAACGCTTCGCCGGCAGTTCCGGCTGATGAAAATCGCGGACATCCACCGGAAAATACAACGACAGCCCTTCCGGAGGAAAGACCGCGAAGGATCCCGAGGCCGTCTCCTGCTTTCCCGGCTCCGAATGCAGACCGGGAAGACAGATTGTCCGGATCCCTTCCACTGTGATTTCCTCTCCTGTTTTCAGGAAAATCAGCCTGTCAGGAGAGAGAGACGCGCAGTCGGGCACGCATCGGAAAAAATCCCCCTTCACATCTTCAGAAAGAATCCAGGAAAGGGCTCTCTTCCCTTTTTTCATGATTCTGGAAATCAGTTCCTTCTGACAGTGATCCGCATGACAGTGTGTGATGATGATAAATGCAAAATCCGCAATCTTTTCCGCAATGGCATCCAGTTCCTCTTCCGGCGGAGGAAGTTCCCCCACCGAATAAACCGGATCCATTGCCCATTTGACCTGTCCGCTCGTAAAAAGATAACTTGATGCCGCAGGAAAACGGACAAGAGTTTTTCCTGCAGAAGCCGTTTTCTCCATATCCTGAAGCAGTCCGAGCCAGAGGGGGAAGCGTTCCGTCCGGATCCGGCGTCTGATTTCTTCCAGTTCCTTTTTCCGTTCGGTCCGGAGCTGGGAGGAGCTCCCCTGCGGGATGCTGGATGAGCTGCTTCCGGATGCGCTGCTGGATGTGTTGCTGGATATGCTGCTGGAGGAGGGGAAGGAGTCATCCTCAGCCTTTGGGAGGTTTTTCGTCATTTTTCCGGTATTCCTTCATAAACTCTTCATAGCGTGTGGCAGTATTTTCCCAGTCTACGGTGGCGAGGGCGAGTGTGTAGTCGATTTCCTTCAGACGTTTTTGAAGCGAGGCAAAGTCGATGCCTTCGCCTGGGGAGGAAAGCTGTCTTAAAATCTCAGACTTCTCCTCTTCGGCGGATTCAATCTTTTTTTCGATTTCGGCGATTTCCCTTTCCAGACGCCGCTTTTCTCCGGACATTTCCTGACGTTTCGCCGCACGTTCTCTCCTGAGTTCCTTCGGGTTGACAACCGTTCCAGTTCCTCCTCCTGCTCCAGACGAAGCAAAGAAGGCCGCTCCTGAAGCAGCTTCCTTTTCCTTCGCAGTTCCCGGAGAAGAAGCCACGGCCGCATTTCTTCCCGCTTTTCCATCCGTGGCGGAAGAAGAGGCGGATGAGGCGGATTTTTCAGCTTCACTGGCGTTTTTTTCCTTGTAATAATCGTAATTCCCGAAGTATCTGCGGACGCCGGGAGAACGCATTTCCAGAATATTGTTTGCGCTTCCCCGGAGGAATTCCATATCATGACTGACAAGGCAGACGGTTCCCTGATATCCTTTCAACGCCTCCTGAAGAGCTTCTCTCGCCGCAATATCCAGATGCGTGGTCGGTTCGTCCAGAACAAGCAGATTCGGGGGATTGACGAAAATCCGGGCAAAGCAGAGGCGGATTTTTTCTCCCCCGCTCAGAACATGGCATGGTTTCAGCGCCGCATCCCCTGAAAATCCGAAGGCTCCGAGTATCTCCCGGATTCTCTGGGAAGGCAGACCGATCCCGGCGGAAGCTTCCCTCACCACATCAAAGACGCTCTGCTTTTCCGGCAGAAGCTCCGCAAATTCCTGGGCCTGGTAGCCGATGACAACCTTGTGCCCGATCCGGCGGCTGCCTTCCGTCGGGGGAAAACGGCCCGCAATGATCCTGAGAAGTGTGCTTTTCCCGGTTCCGTTGTATCCGATGACACCGATTTTGTCACCCTTCCCGATGGTAAGATCAATGTCTTTCAGGATCCAGCGGGAGCCGTCATAGCTGTGGGAGACATTTTCCAGACGGAGGATCTCCGCCGCTCCGCAGGGCGGCGGAGGCGGAATGCGGATCTGCCCCGTGAAATGAAGATCCTCGGGTTGACGGATCTCTTCCATTTTGTCAAGCATTTTGATCCAGGACTGCACCTGCGCGGCTTTGGTGGCCTTCGCCCGGAAACGGTTGATGTTGGTTTCGAGCTGCTGACGTTTCCGTTCGTTGTTTTTTGCGGCGGCTTCGGAGATGCGCCGCCGTTCTTCGCGTTCGCGGACGTAATAGGAATATCCGCCGGAATAGCGTGTGGCGTTCCCGCCGTTGATTTCCAGTGTGATGTTTGTGAGTGAATTGAGCAGATAACGGTCGTGGGAAATGAGCAGAAGGGTGCCTTCGTAATTCTTGAGCCTGCGCTGAAGCCATTCGACGGCGGGAATATCAAGATAATTGGAGGGTTCGTCCAGCAGCAGAATGTCCGGTTCTCCCAGAAGAACTCTTGCCATCGCCGCGCGCATCTGCCAGCCGCCTGAAAATTCACCCATCGGCTTCTGCATGTCGGATTCCCGGAATCCCAGCCCCGCCAGCGCCGCCGCAGCACGGTGCGACATTTCATAACCGCCCAGTGCCTCAAATTCACTTTGCGCCTGTCCCAGCTGTTTCAAGAGCGATTCCCGTTCGGAACTCTTCTCCTGCGGGAGTGTGGAAAGTCTCTGTTCCAGGGCAATGATGTGCTCCTGGAGTCGCGGCAGTTCTCCGCCCGCGGCTTCGGCAAAGGAGAGAAGAGGTTCGCTTTCACGGAAAAATCCCAGCTGCTGCCGCAGAAATCCGAGCCGGGCCTTCTCCGGCTTCACGATTTCGCCCTTGTCCGGGGTCAGATCTCCGCTGATCAGGGAAAAAAGCGTCGTCTTCCCGGACCCGTTCGGCCCGACCACCCCGATGCGTTCGCCTTTGTTGACCCGAAAGGACACGTTCCGGAAAATGTCGCGACCCCCGAGAAGTTTTGATACATTCTGAAAATCAATCATTCCCGCATATCCTGAATCATTTGTGAACCAGTAGAGTGTTTTCTTTTTCGTCCGTCTCCGGTCCCCCCCCCTCTCCGGCCTCATATATCTTATCGTGCGCTTTCCCGCCTTTTTTCTTTCTCTATCCTCTATCCGTCCCTCATGAACTGCCGGCGCAACGGGAGGCGGCAGGGAAAAACGCTCTGTTCCTGAAGCATGGCTGGATTGAGTGTTTCCGGAAAAAGTAATCCCGGAAAACGAAAACGGAAAATCACACGAAGCGGAAAAGAAAAATCCGAGGACCTTCTGAGGAGAAAACGGACCGGGAGGGCTCTGCCCGGTTCCTTTCCGTCCTGCCTGTTCCCGCAGGGATGGTCTCCTTCTCTCCCGGGGAGAACAACGAATTGCTCCGGGAGCTGGAAAAAGGAGCCGAATCTCTGAAGAAAGACGAGCCGGACGGGCAGAAAATGAGGCGTGAATACGCTTTTTCCGCCGGATTTTTCTTGTTTTGATTTTTCCTTGTTTTTTTTACGTGTTCCGTTTCAGATTTCTGTTTCAGGTTTTCGTTTCAGAGTTCAGTCTTCGCCTTCTTCTTCTCTGGCCTTGGCGTTTCGCATTCTTCTGCGTTCGAGTTCGGTCAGGTATTTTTTACGGAGGCGGATGTTCTGGGGGGTGACTTCCAGATATTCGTCGTCCGCGATATATTCGAGAGCTTCCTCGAGACTCATTTTTTCGGCGGGAGCGATTTTGAGGTTTCTGTCGGATCCGGCGGCGCGCATATTGGTTAGTTTTTTGGCCCGCTGGAGATTGACTTCGAGGTCATCGTCCTTGCAGTGTTCTCCGACAATCATCCCCTCATAGGTTTCCACTCCGGGTTCGATGAAGAATTTTCCACGCAGCTGAAGTCCGTCGATGGCATAGGCGATGGCTTTCCCCCTCCCCATGCTGACGAGGACTCCATTGATCCTCTGCGGGATATCCCCTTTGAAGGGTTCATAATGATCGAAACGGTGGGAGATGATGGCTTCTCCAGCGGTGGCGGTCATGATTTTGCTCCGGAGCCCGATGATGCCGCGGGTGGGGATGTGGAATTCGATCAGCTGGCGGTTGCCGTGCTGTTCCATTCTCAGCATTTCGCCTTTGCGGCAGCCGACAAGTTCGATGACTTTGCCTGTGCAGTTGTCGGGCACGTCCGCGGAAAGGATTTCGATGGGCTCATTGAGGACTCCGTCGATTTCCTTTGTGATGACGTGCGGCTGGGAGATGGTCAGCTCATATCCTTCCCGGCGCATGTTTTCGATGAGGATGGAGATGTGGAGAACGCCGCGCCCGCTCACTTTGAAACAGTCTCCGGAGGTCTCCTCCACGCGGAGCGCGACATCCCGCTCCGCCTCTTTGAAGAGCCGTTCGCGGATGTGTCTGCTGCTGATGAATTTCCCTTCCTGTCCGAAAAGCGGGGAATCGTTGACACGGAACATCATGGAAATCGTGGGTTCGTCGATGGCGATGGGGGGCATGGGTTCGGGAGTTTCTGCATCGGCGATGGTGTCGCCGATATCGATGTTTTCGATTCCGACGACAGCGCAGATGTCGCCGCATTCCGCCTGAACGGATTCCCGGCGTTCGATTCCCTCGAAAAGAAAGAGCTGTTTGATCTGGGTCGGGACAACGCTTCCGTCGCGCTTAATGAGAACAAGCGGTTTTTTTGTATTGAGCGTCCCGCGGTGAATCCTGCCGATGCCGATGCGCCCGACGTAATCATTATAGTCCAGCGTGGTGACCTGCATCTGAACGGGGCCTTCCCTCTGCGGCGGTGACGGAATCTTTTCCAGAATGGCATCCATCAGCGGCAGAATGGAATCGCGTTTCCCGTGTTCGAGATCGTCTGTGACCCAGCCATTTTTCCCGCTGGCGTAAAGAACGGGGAAATCGAGCTGTTCCTCTGTCGCGTCAAGATCAATGAAGAGATCGAAAACGGCGTTGTGAATCTCCTGGACCCGGGCGTCAGGACGGTCGATCTTGTTGATGACGACTACCGGTTTCAAATTCAGTTTCAAAGCCTTGTCCAGGACAAAACGTGTCTGGGGAAGGGGGCCTTCGGCAGCGTCGACAAGAAGAAGCACTCCGTCGGTCATATTCAGGACTCTTTCCACCTGGCCGCCGAAGTCGCTGTGCCCCGGCGTGTCGATGATATTGATCTTCGTGTTCTTGTAATTGACGCTGATGTTTTTGGAGAGGATCGTGATTCCCCGTTCGCGTTCAATATCGTTGCTGTCGAGGAAGCATTCGTGCATTTCCTGGTTTTCGCGAAAGATTTTCGCCTGTCTGATGATCTGGTCCACGAGCGTAGTTTTCCCGTGGTCAACGTGTGCGATGATTGCGATGTTTCTGATATTCTGCATAATCCCTTGCCGTTCCCGCGTTCCCGGAGATTTTTTCCTTGTTTTCTCCATCATAAAAAACAGAACCTGTAAGATAGCTTTTTTTTCTCTTTTTTCCACTTTTTCCGTTTTCCCGGAACTCTTTTTTTTCAGAAAAAGTGCTTGAGCGGATCTCTTCCAGAGGAAAAAAGGAATCTGCTTGAGCTCCGATTCGCTCCTTGCGGAGATTTTTTCCTGCTTCTTTTCCTTGTTTTTTTCTTCTTTCCGTTCTCTCTTTTTTCTGTTTTCCCTGTTTTTGTTGCGGTGGCAGCCAGTTCCGTTTTTCCGGAAAAAAGCGGATGCCGACCCGCAATATTTTTTGACGTTTCGGGTAAGAATGAAAGAGTATTTTTTATTAGAAGACAACACGGCAGATCAGCACGCCGCAGGGCATAAGGACAACTCATTCTTTTCCGCACTCCCCTTCGACGGCTTCGGAAGGCAATCATACGATGGGTTTGAAATTTCATGAAAAACAGCAATTGGCATGGAAGATCCTGAGTTCCAGGAATAAGACACGCATTCTCTTCGACGGCGGCTCCCGTTCCGGGAAAACCGCCTTGATCACGGAATATCTTGTCCGGCGTGCGCTTCAGTATCCCGGTTCGCACCAGCTTGCGGCCAGGAAATGCCGCGCTCACGCGAAGACCTCGCTCTGGGCGGATACGCTGAAAAGTTATCTGAGAATTCATGTGCCCCGGGCACTGTACCGTTTCAGCGAAACGGATCTCTGTTTGTATTTCCGGAACGGGTCTTCCATCACCGTGGGGGGGCTTGACGATGCGGAGCGGACGGAGAAAATCCTCGGCAACGAATATATCACAGTCTTTCTGAATGAGGCCACACAGCTTTCCTATGAGACGGTTCAGATGGCGGTGACCCGTCTGGCCCAGCGCTGCCGCGACTCGAAAGGCCGCACAGCCGTCCCAAAACTGATTCTGGACTGCAATCCGCGCGGACCGAGGCACTGGCTCCATTATGTCGGCGTGAGACAGCTCGACCCGGAATCGGAAAAGCCTCTTCCCGATGCGGAAAAATGGGCGCGTGTGAACTGGTCCGCATACGACAACCTTTCGCATCTCCCCCCGGAGTACCTCGCCTCTCTGGAAGCCCTCCCGCAGGTCATGAAGGACCGAATGCTCAATGGAATCTGGCGCGACAATCAGGGCGCGGTCTATGAGGAATTCGAAGAAGATGTCCATACGCTGGAACCCTTTGAAATTCCATCGGATTGGAAACGTTTCCGCGCCATCGACTTCGGTTTCACAAACCCCTTCGTCTGCCTCTGGGGAGCTGTCGATGGAGACGGAAGACTCTACATCTACAGGGAATATTACAAGCCTTCTGTCCGGACCCGGGTCCATGCCGGAGAAATCCTGCGCCTGTCAGGAGATGAAAAATATGTCGTGACCGTCGCCGACCATGACGCCTCCGAACGTGCTGAACTCGAAGACTCCGGAATCCGGACTCAAGCTGCAAAAAAAGAGGTGATCCTCGGCATTCAAATGGTCAAGAACCGTCTTTCCATTGCTCCGGACGGCCGTCCGCGCCTTTTCTTTTTCAGAAATCTCAGGCAGCTCCTTTCCGAAATCTACGACTACCGCTGGTGTCCTTCCTCAGACTCCAGAAACGCCCGGGAGGAACCCCTGAAACTCAACGATCACGCCATGGACGCACTCCGGTACATGGTCATGGCTCTGGACAGAACTTCCTCCGGTGAATTCCGCGTCTCCAGCACCCCCGTCTTCGGGAGCCGGAGCTGGCAGAAACTTTCACTTTAAAAGAAAAAATGAGTTTTCGGAAACGGGGATAGGCTTCCGCTGTTCTTCCTTTTCTTAATTACTTACTTTCTTTCTTCCTTCCTCTTTTCCCATCCCCTTTCCTTTTCATCCCGGGAAAAAGAAACCCGTTCCCTTGCATTCCGGGACGGGGAAGGTTATTTTTCCCCCAGAAAGTCACCTGCTTTCCCCCTCGGCAAAAATGACGTGAGAAAGGGAAAAAAGGGGGCGGAAAACGGAAAGAAGAACCCATATTATTCAAGTCATCAGAACGAATGAAAAGAATGAAGGATGGAAAAAACAGTATGATGAAGAACTCTTTTCCGCGTCTCGAAGAACGTGATGGCGTGATTCAGCTCCTGAATGCGGAGGGTGAGCCGATGGTCCTTTTGTGCGGAGAACTTCACAATTCAAGTTCCTCCGATCCGGAATATATGAAACGCGTCTGGCCGAAACTGCGGGATCTCGGTTTGAACTGTGTGATTGCGACTGTCTCCTGGGAACTTGTCGAACCCGAAGAAGGCCGTTTTGATTTTTCCATGGTCGACGATCTGATCCGTTCCGCGGAAGCTCATGGCCTGAAACTGATTCTGATCTGGTTCGCCACTTGGAAGAACGCCCTTTCCACCTATCCGCCCGAATGGGTCCGGACCGATGGAGTCCGTTTCCCGCGCGCCCTCCGCAGAGACGGAACAAAGAACCGCGCAATCAGCTGTTTTTCTTCCGAATGCAGGAAACTGGATGCCAGAGCCTTTGCCGCGTTGATGAAACATCTGAGAAAGACGGATTCCTCCCGCACCGTGCTCATGATGCAGGTGGAAAATGAAGCCGGTCTTCTCGGGACTTCCCGTGATTTTTCTCCCGCGGCAAATGAAATCTTTGCCCGGAGCATTCCGGAGGAGCTTTCCCGGTATCTTTGCACGCACCGGGCGGAACTTTCCCCCTGGCTCTCGGAATATACGGATTTCTCTGCTCTGGAAAAATCCGGAAACTGGCAGACAGTCTTCGGAGATGCGGCCGACGAAGTCTTCACGGCCTATTACACGGCAAAATACATCAATGCGGTCGCCGCGGCGGGAAAGGAAGAATATCCGATTCCCATGTTTGTCAATGCGTGGACGGTGCAGGCTCCCGGGGAGCCCGGCGGAGTCCATCCTTCCGGAGGACCCGTCGCGGAACTGCATGACGTCTGGCGCTGCGCCGCACCGGATATCGATGTCTTCGCACCCGATCTCTATCAGGAGAACTTCAAGGAGGAATGCGCCCGTTACACCCGTCTGAAAGGCAATCCCCTCCTTATCCCCGAAATGCGGCGTGACCGCTGGATGACGGGCACGATTCTTTACGCCGTCGGGCAGGGCGCTCTCTGCGTTTCCCCCTTCGGAATCGACCGCCTCGGCGGGGTGAAGAGTTCTTCCGCCGCACCCGTTCCGGAGGATGCCGTCCTTCAGGATGCGGTCAAATCCATGGGCTCCCGCGATCAGTCCCCTCAGCTCGGAAAAACCTATTCCCTCCTGAGAAACCTGATGCCTTCCATTTTGCGTTACCGCGGAACAAATCACATGAAAGGAATCCTTCAGGATTCGTTCCGGGCTCATTATCTCTCCTTTGAAAAATATGATTTCCGGATCGTCTGGCTGCTCCCCGGTGCGGAAATGGACATCCCGGGCGGAGGATTCATCATCGAAACCGGTCCGGACGACTTCCTGATCGCAGGCATCGGGTTCAGAGCGGAAGTCCTTCCGAAGAAACATGCTTACGCCGAACTCCTGACCGTCGAGGAAGGACGATTCGAAGGCGAGACCTGGAAACGCTCCAGACGGAGGAACGGCGATGACCTCTACCTGGGAATGGAAGTCTTCGAACCGAGCCTTCTGAAAACACGCATCTATTCGTTCGACTGATCTTGTCCGACAGCGTCTTCTTCCGGAGGGTGACCGACTCTGTTCCGGGAATCCCCGATGAAAAAAACGCTTTTCCCGGAAATGTAAAAAACAAAAACGGCGGGAACGCTTTTCTGTGCTCCGTTCCCGCCGCAGTTTTCCATTCAAGATGGAAGAATTTTCTTTCCGCAGGACTTATCCTTTCCCGTCTTCTGTCTTTTCTGCCACAACAACGGCTGGCTGCACGTTTCCGGATTCGTTGAATTTCATCGGCTTGACGAATTCACGCATTCTCTGGAAGATGGCATAAAGGGGCGGGATCAGGACAATTCCGAAGATCGTGGCGATCACCATGCCGCTGAAAGTGGTGATTCCGATGGCGGTACGGCTTCCCGCGCCCGCGCCGGTGGCGATCACCATGGGGAAGACCCCGATAATGAAGGACCACGCAGTCATGAGGACGGCACGGTAACGGACGCGTCCGCCGTTCTGAGCGGCATCGTAAATGGAAGCGCCGCTTTCACGTTCCTGTTTGGAGAATTCCACCATCAGAATGGCGTTCTTTCCCGCGAGTCCGATAAGCATGACCAGTCCGAGCTGGGCATAAATGCTCAGCGGCATATGGCAGTAGCGGAGTCCGAGGAAGGCTCCGAGCGTGGCCACCGCGACGGAGGTGATCACCGGAATCGGGATGGTCCAGCTCTCATACTGCGCCACCAGGAACAGATACGCAAAGATGAGCGCCAGAAGCATCAGTTCGACAATTTTTCCTTCATTGCCTCTTTCCTGGAAACTCATTTCCGTCCAGGAGATCTGATAATCATCCGGCAGTTTTTCCCGCACAATCTGTTCGATTCTGGCCATCAGTTCCCCGGAACTGTATCCGGGCTTCGCCTGAGCATTCACGCTGGCGCTCATGGACTGGTTGAAGCGCTGGATCAGACGAGGCCCGATCATGTACTTCACATCCGCAAACGCACTGATGGGAACCATTTTCCCCGAGTTGCTCTGCACGTTGATGTGGCTGATGTCCCCGAGACTGCTGCGTTCCTCCGCTTCGGACTGGATCTTCACTTTGAAGGAATATCCAAAGAGATTGAAGTCATTCACATAAAGAGACGCCAGTTTGCTCTGAAGGGTCGTGAAGATACGGCTGACAGGCACCTGCATCATTTCCGCTTTGGTCCGGTCAACGTCCAGATACAGCTGAGGCGTATTGGCGTTGTAGCCGGAGAAGGCGTAGGCTGTTTCCGGAGCCTTGTTGAGTTCCACAATCAGCGTCCCGAGGGCTTTGGCAAGATCCTGCGGAGTTTGAGCGCCGGTCGCCTGAAGAACGAAACTGACGCCCCCCGTCGCGCCCAGCCCCATGATGGCAGGAGGCGTGAAGAGATTGATTTTCGCCGAAGGGATGTCAACCATCGCCTTTTCGAGTTTTTCACGGAGTCTGTCCACATGAAGATCCGGGGAGTTTCTTTCCGCCCAGTCCTTCAGTGTGATGATGACCAGACCGAGGTTTTCTCCTTCTCCTCCGATGAAGCTGAAGCCGCTGACCGTGATGACATTTTTCACACCGGGTGTAGCCAGGGCGATTTCATTGAGTTTGCGGAGAACTTTTTCCGTCCTGGCCAGCGTGGCTCCGGGCGGCATCTCCACCGCGCCGAGGATGGCGCCTTTGTCTTCACCGGGCAGAAACGAGCTCTGCGTGATCTGGAACAGATGGTAGTTGCCCCACAGGACTCCTGCGAAAATCAGAATCGTGAGAAATGCGCGTCTCACCAGAAAACCGGTGCATTTGAGATAAATGGACCGGGATCCGTCCAGAAACCAGTTGAACGGGACAAAGATCTTGCTGAAGTTCGAGGGCTGTTTCTTGCGAAGCAGCAGAGCGCAGAGCGCCGGACTGAGCGTCAGAGCATTGAAGGCCGAAAACAGCAGTGCAATGCACATCGTGACCGAGAACTGCAGGTAAATCGTTCCGACCATCCCCCCGTAGAATCCGATCGGCGCGTAGATGGCCAGAATGACCAGCGTCGTGGCCAGAATCGCTCCCGTGATCTGCTGCATGCTCTTGATGGTGGCTTCACGCGGGGAAAGATTCTCCTCGTCGATGATTCGCGTGACGTTTTCCACCACCACGATGGCGTCGTCCACCAGAGACCCGATCACCAGAATCAGGGCGAACATCGTCAGCACGTTGATGGAATACCCCAGAATCAGCAGGAAGATAAAGGTTCCGAAAAGCGAAACAGGAATCGCCAGCGTCGGAATCAGAGTCGCGCGCCAGTCCTGAAGGAACAGATACGTAATGGCCACCACCAGAACCAGAGTGATGATCAGCGTTTCCACAATCTCCTTCATGGTGATGCGGATGTATTCCGTCGGGTCGTAGCCCATTTCGTATTTGACGCCTTTCGGGAAACCGGGCATGGAGGTGATTTCGTCCAGTTTCGCACGGGCTGCGTTGATGACATCAAGCGCGTTTGCATCATCGTTTCTGTAAATGGCAAGCGCGATGGAGTCCTCCCCGTTGACGAAGCTGTTCCCGCTGTAGGTTTCCGCCCCGAGTTCAATCCTGGCTAGATCCTTCAACATGATAAGACGGCCGTTTTCCCCGGTCTTGATGACAATTTCCCCAAACTGTTCCGGCGTCTTAAGCCGTCCGAGAGCATTGACTTTGAGCTGCAGATATTCGTTGCTGGATTCCGCTCCCACGGATCCCGCCGCGGCCTGAATATTCTGGCTCTGAATCGCCGCAGAAACCTCCGAGGGGGAAATGTTCAATGCTGACATGCGCATGGGGTCCAGCCACACACGCATGGAGTAGTCCTGCGCTCCGAAAATCGAGGCTTCGCTGATCCCGTCGATGCGTGCGAGTGCGTCCTTGACATGAATCCGGATATAGTTGCTCAGTTCCAGGAGCGACATTTCGCAGTCTTTCTGCCGATTGAAGGTAAACACCCCGAGAATGTCGCTGGAACGTTTGATCACCTGGATCCCAAGCGCTGTTACTTCCTGAGGAAGAGTCGGTTCAGCCCTCTTTACGGCGTTCTGCACGTTGACCTGCGCCATATCCGTGTCCGTCCCGGACCGGAAGGTGATTGAGAGCGTATACGACCCGCTGTTGCTGGATTCGGAGGAAAAATACTCCATATCCTCCAACCCGTTGATTTCCGCTTCAATCGGAGCGGCTATCGTTTCCGCAATGACTTCGGAACTGGCTCCGGGATAGGAGGCCGTCACCATGATCTGCGGAGGCGCAATCTCAGGATATTCCGCAATCGGGAGTTTGAACATGCACAAGGTGCCGGCAAGAACTGTGACGATCGATATGACCATCGCGAGTTTCGGCCTGTCAATGAAAATAAGAGAAAACATGATCTGTCGCCGTCTTTCCTGTTCAATCTTCAAATACCGGGGTCACGGGCATGCCGGGCTGCAGAATCTTGTGCGTGCCGTCCACCGCGACGGTTTCGCCCGGAGCGACTCCTTCCTCAATGATCTGCATATTCCCGACAATCTCCCCGAGTTTGACCGGCCGTTTGAGAGCATGGTTCTGAGCATCTATCACATAAACGAAGTTTCCCGAAGCTTCCGCCTGAACCGCTGAAAGCTTCACCGCGGTTTTCTCCTCCTTGATCGCCTTGGAAAGAAGAACCGTGACGAGTCCTCCGGGATTGAGCTTCATATCCTTGTTCTCAAAAGTCGCCCAGATCATCATCGTTCCGGTTTCGGAGTCCACCTTGTTGTCCACGAGCGTGACTTTGCCTTGCTCCCCGTAGAGCTTCTTGTCCGCCGTCTGAATCCGGACGACTGCGTTCTCCTTGATGTTCTCCGCATTGCCGAAAAGCGAAAGATAATCATTTTCACTGATGGAAAATCTCACATAAATCGGTGCAATCTGGACAATGTCCGCCAGCACCTTGCTCGTGGGGGTCACATAATTCCCCCGGGTGTAGGTGGATTTGCCGATTTTTCCCGTGATGGGAGAAAGAATTTTCGTATAGGAAAGATTGTTTTTCGCATCAATGAGTGTCGCTTCCGCTTCTGCCAGGCAGGCTTTCCGGTAGTTCAGAAGTCTTGTCGCGTCTTCAAAGGCTTCTTCCGAGACAATTTTGTTTTCGGCAAGCCCCTTCTGCCTTTCATAATTGCTTTCCGCATAGATGAGTTCGGCTTCAATCTGCCTGAGTTTCGCCTCGGCGGTTTTGACCTGTGCCTGATAAGTGGTGTCTTCAATCTCAAAGAGGGGTTGACCTGCTTTCACCAGTTCGCCCTCCCTGAAATTGATCTTGTTGAGATACCCCGAGACGCGGGCAACCAGAGTCACCTCCTCAATCGCTTCCAGACTCCCGATATATTTCCGTGTTCCCGTCTCCGTAATTTTCTGAGCCTTTTCCGCAACGACGCTGACCGCAGGCATTTGCTGAGCCGGATCCTGGGCAGGCAGATCGGAAGCCAAGAGCAGCCCCGTCCCGAGAAGCAGAAGATTCTTCCAGTTCCATTTATGGTTCATCATGATTGTGCTTTCCTTTTGTTGATTCTGTCATAAAATATTTCCAGGAGCCGGAGAAGCTCCGATTGTTCTTCCTTGGTCATTTCAGAAATGCAGGAGGCGGTGATGGCGCTCTGGCGCTCCAGTCCTCTCTTGATGATTGCCGTGCTTTTCGGAGAAAGCCGGATCAGGACGGATCTCCTGTCCGCAGGATTCGGATTCCTTTCCAGTGCGTCTTTCCGGACAAGCGCCTCCACCGATTCCGAAACGGTCCCGGAAGTCAGATTCATCTTTTCCGCCAGTTCTTTCAAGGGGATGCCGTCTCCGCGTTCAAGAGTCATCATTTTGACGATCTTGATCATCTGTTCCTGGCGGTAGGTGACGTCCTGCCACTGCTCGATCGTATCGCTGAACGATTCTTCTGAAAGGGCTCCCGCAATTTCCTGAAAAAGATCTCCCAGACGGGCTTCAAGTTTTTTTTCTTTTCTTTCCGTTGTCATGGTGTCCGGCATCCTTCCTCTGAATTCGGGAAGCCTTACTATACTGTTGCTTGAATAATTGTCAAGTGGAAACTAATCGTTTTTTCAAAAGATTCGGTTTTCCTGTGTTTTTTTCTCCTTATTTCTTTTCCTTACTTCTTTTTATTTCCTTGTTATTTTCTTCTTTCTCTCTTTCTCAGTGTATCGGTATCCACTAGATAAGATAAAGGGAGAATGTTTCCGGGAGGAGGCGGAGGATCTGCCTGATGAGCGGGTACAAAATAAGAATTGGAGCCTTTCCCGGGCTCATGAGAGATTCCGGATCAAAAAAAATGGAAAAATCTTTTCCTCTGGGAAATAAAGAAAAGAAGGGTAAATGAATTTGATTATGAGTAAGTAGTAAAAATGGTGCGCCCACAAGGACTCGAACCTTGGACCCAATGATTAAGAGTCATTTGCTCTACCGACTGAGCTATGGGCGCCTGCCTTTACTTCAGGGCATGTGTTTAATATCCGCTTTTTTTCTGAAAAGTCAAGTGAAAGAGCAAGAAAAACTGCTTTTTTTTCGGGAAAAAACTTCTCTCCCTGGCGCAAAGAATTATTTGCCGATGCAAAAACGGGAAAAGATTTCATCCAGGATATCCGGATCCGCATTTTCCCCGGTGACTGCCCCGAGGGAACAAACAGCCGAATGAAGACAGGAAGCCGCAAGCTCCCAGTTGAGTTCAGCGATTTCCCGGAGAGCCGTTTCGAGGGATTCCGCACTCTCGGAAAGCAGTTTGGAATGTCGGGCGGAAACTGCGATTTCCGATTCCAGGCGTTCTCCATTTTTATGGACAGTCTGCTCCATTAGATCGCAGAGAGCTTCCAGTCCTTCCGAACGCAGGGTTGATATTTTCGCCGTTGGCAGCTCCAGATCCGGCAGAGTGGCTCCGGGAGGAAGAAGATCCATCTTGTTCCAGCAGACGATGACAGGCACAGCGCGCGGAAGTTCGCCACGTATCCGGAGAATATCCTGTTCATGATCTTCCGGACTGGATGCGTCCAGAATCCAGAGAATCAGTTCCGCAGACAAAAGAGAGTCCTTTGACCTGGCAATTCCCAGTTTTTCCACAGGATCAAGAGGCAGATCCCGGATTCCCGCCGTATCTGTGAGACGAACCGGAATTCCGCGGATGGAGGCATTTTCCTCAAGAGTATCCCGGGTGGTTCCCGGAATTTCCGTCACGATGGCTCTTTCGTAACCGAGAAGCTGATTTAGCAGACTCGATTTCCCGACATTCGGACGCCCCGCAAGAACGATCCTGAGCCCGTCCCTGACCAGAGCACCGAATTTTTCCGTCCGCAAAAGTTCATGAATTCCATTCAGCGAGAGGCGGATGGTCCGCATCAGATCTTCGGGCGGCATCCAGTCGAGATCCTCGTCGGGAAAATCGAGCCTGGATTCCAGTTCGGCGAGCACATGAATCAGCGGCGTTCTGCATTCCCTCACCTGATTGCCGAGACGACCCGACATCTGGCGCTCCGCCAGTCTGCCCGCCGTTTCCGACTGAGCCGCAATCAGATCCGCAACCGCTTCCGCCTGCGTCAGGTCCATTTTTCCGTTCAGGAAGGCTCGTTTTGTGAATTCTCCCGCTTCAGCCTGGCGCGCTCCCGCACGGAGGGCGGCACGCAGAAGGCGGGAGGAAGCGAACGATCCTCCATGACAGTGAATTTCCGTCACATCCTCCCCCGTGTAACTTCCGGGACAGGGCATATATACGGCCAGGCAGTCCTCTCCGTCCGAAGCCTGTGTTTCCCCCCCCTCATCGGAAAATTTTCCCAGCAGCATTTTTCTGGGGAATGCGGAAAGTTCTCTTTTCCCTTTCCAGATCCCCGACGCCACAGACAGCGCTTCCGGGCCTGAAATACGGAGAATCGAAATTGCACCTCCCACTCCGCTGCAAATGGCGGCAATCGTATCATTTTTCATTGTATTCAAGATGAAAACCCCAACTGAAGAAGACAGAAATTCTGCAAAAATGAGAATCCGGGCTTGAATTCACACCATCGCTCGATATAATATATCATATTTTCCAGAAAAATCTATATTTGGGAGGTTTCATGATCATGGCGATTGAAAAGAAATCGTTGTCCGACATGTCCACAGGTGTTCGTGCTGCGTATCAGAAGGCTCGGGATGTGTTGAATAAAAACAGCCTGGATTATGGAATTGAACTTTTGAAGACGATCCTTGAGAGAGAACCGGGCTTCATGGAAGCCAGACAGCTGCTCCGTGATGTGGAAAGACAAAAGTTCAACAATATGAATGCCTTTGAAAAATTGTTCGGCGGTATGAAGGCGAATAAGTTCGTGCTGAAGGGGAGAGTCTTTGTAGCGAAGAAACCGCTGGAAGCCATAAAGTGTGCTGAGGATGCCCTGGCGGCCTATTTTCATTCCATTGCCGCTCTGAACCTCCTTGCGGATGCAGCGAAAGCGGCCGGAGCGCCTTTCATCGCAGCGGAGGCGCTCGAAATCATCGCCGATTTTGAACCCTCCAACGAAGCCAATCTGAAGGCGCTTTCGGCAATTTATGAATCAATGGGCGACGGAAAGAATGTTTTGAAGATCTGTCAGAAAATTGCGGACCGTCATCCCGGCGACCTGGAAGCCCAGGCTGCACTCCGCACCGCCGCCGCTCTGGCTACAATGGAGCAGGGGCGCTGGGGAGAAAGAAATGTTTCCTTCCAGGATAAGCTGAAAAATCAGGAACAGGGCGCCGACACGGAACAGGGGGACAGAATCATACGGGCTGTTGACGATGTGAGGGAAATGATCGCGAAATATGAAAAGATGATCCAGGAAGGTGAAACATCCGTCGACATTCACAGAAAACTGGCTGAACTGTATTTGCGCGACTTCCGTTATGAGGATGCCATCCGGGAATATGAGTGGATTGTCAAGAAAATGGGAACGCTTGACCCCTCCATCGACAAGGCCATCGAACGGGCCAATGTGGCGATCATTGAACGTCAGATCCAGTCTCTCAAAGAGAACCATGCTGCGGAGGAAGAGATCGCCGCAGAACAGAAAAAAATCTACGACTACAAACTGGATCGTTATGAGGACCGCGTCAAGTCCTATCCGAACGATCTGCAACTGAAATACGAACTTGCCGAACTGTACTGGGAAGGTGGAGAGATCGACAAGGCTCTGGAACAGTTCCAGCTTGCCCAGCGGAATCCTCAGCGCCGTTTGAATGCGATTGTCTATCTCGGGCGCTGCTTCTCCGCAAAATCGCAGTATGATATGGCGATTGAGCAGTTCAAGAAGGCTCTCTCCGAAATGCAGGTCATGGACAAGGACAAAATGAATGCCCTCTATCACATGGGAGTCACTTGTGAGTCCATGGGAAGTATGGAGGAAGCCATGGACTGCTTCAAGCAGATTTATTCTGCCAATGTCAATTATCTGGACGTCGGGGCGCGCATGGACGCTTATTATTCAAAACAGCACCAGCAAGCCTGATCGATGTAGCCTGATAGATATAGATATCGGATCCGGGGGAGGGAAGAAAAAAGTTTTCTTTCTCCTCTTCTTCAATATATTTATACAGATTTATACGCTGCGGAAGAAAAAGACTCCACGGCTTCTTCCGGGAGTCTTTTTCCATTTTGAGAAAGATGGGGGCTATTTTTCCCAGTGCTTGAATCCTGACGAGGATAAATGATGTCTCATGTCGGGAAAGAAAAGCGGGAGATCCTGCGAGTAATGCCGAAGATGGAGTCAGACTTTACTTTTTGTTCCGTGATTAGATTCTGATGGCGGAAAACGTCTGTGAATCTGCAGGGGAGGGGGGTGACGGACCTCCAGGATGAAAAGGCCGTTGGGGAATGACGAAAATCAGAGGAATGAGAGAAGTCAAATGGATGAGAAGGATGAATGAATGTGAGGAAAGGAATGAACAAAACTGAAAAAAATTCAGATCTCCCTCTGAAAATTACAGTTTTTATCTCTCTTTACACTGGATTTTCAAAATCATTCCGGAATTTATGCTGAAAAAAAGCCGCCCCGGGACTTGACATCCATTCCTTCCCGTGATACATATCCCATCAGCGAATGAATGAGGTCCGGTTTTTCTTATGACTTTGTTTTCGCCGGGACTCTCTCTCTGCCTTTGTTTTTTTTTGCAGCTCTGATTTTTCATTACTGCTCTGAAATCAGATCTGAAACGCCAGGATCCCATCAACCCCGAATGCCGGTTGTCTCCGGCAGAAAGAAGTTTCTTTATGAGGATGAAATGGAACTCATCGCATTTTTCTCCGCCGCTGAGTATTGTTGCCGCCCTGAGTCTACTGATTCCGTTTTCCGCGGAGGCTCAGAAGGTGCAGAAGAGGCCAGAGGTGAATCCGCTGGAGGTGCCGTATGTTTCGACATATTACATCGAACCTCTTCTGACTCCGCGCGACGAGGCTGTAATCCGTTTTTACGTTTCAGACTGGAATCAGAGCGAATATCGTCTCGGAGACGATTCCTTCCGTTTTGAGGTGACACTGGAATACGGACTTTCTCCGAAAAATACTCGACGCATAGTAAAGAAAAATCTGAAGGCCGGCGATCACAGCATTTCTCTCGGCAAACTGAGGCCTGGAGAATATACCGTATCGCTTCAGGCCTTTGATTCATTCGGCAGAGCTTCGAATGTGCTGTATAACGAGTTTCTTGTGCGTGATGCTGCAAAAACGGCCATTTCCCCGCGTGAGACCTATCGGATGACCGAGGCGGACCTCAAGAAGTACAATATTTCAAATCATGGGGATTACGGGAAGATTGAACTGGTGGATCTGAAGCAGGAAGCGGGCATATCGGCTTCGGAACTGGCGGCGTCTCCGGGGATTTCCATCCGCGATATTCTGTCTGAGAAATCCCAGGGGGCGAAGGTTCCCCCCGGGAAGTACACTGTTTTTGCCATTGCCGAGAACGGGGTACCCCTCAACGGGAACTGGAAGAACTGCCAGATTCTCTACGGGAAGGGATACGACCGGGAAACAATTGAACAGGAAGCCGTCGCCACTCTGGAGGGAATCAACCGGATGCTGGAAGACTGCGCGAAGAAAGGATTCCGCAAACTCGTCATGCTTCCCGGGACTTACCGAATATCGCATACGGGCCCGATCCGGATTCCGGACCGCTTCACACTGGACCTGAACGGAGCGGTCGTCAAACTTCATGAGTTCACTGGCTGCAGCGCTGTGATGATTCAGATCCGGGATTGTTTCGACTCCCATGTGATGAACGGGATCGTGGAAGGCGATTACTTTGAACATGATTATGAAAATTCCGAAAAGAATTCCGAATGGGTCTGCGGGATTGACATCTGCGGCAGCAGCAAATACTCCAGTTTTGAAAACATGGAAATCCGTTATATTACAGGTTATGCCGTGATGAACGGATTCAAGGACAGTTTTGCCCAGCCGCTTTCCGCAGGCGCCTTTGTTTCAGGCGGAATCGACCGCCGGACCGGCCAGCCCGTCAGTAACGAAAAACTCTGCAGCAGCAGCGGATTTCTTGACATCACCCGTTTTGTTCCGCATAAATATCTGGCGGTTTCGCTCTATCTCGGGTATCAGGGGATGGGGGCGGACTCCTGGAACTACACAGCATATTTTTATGACAAGAACAAAAAATTTCTGGAAGCTGTGGAGGCTTTTCAGTACCGGATTGTAAGGATTCCGGAAAAGGCCGCATTCATGAAAGTGAGCATGGTCTCCTCCGATCCTGAAAAATTGAAGAATCTGACTGTCAACTGCTTCCGTCTGCCCTGGAACTGCACATTCCGGAATCTGAAAATCATTCTTGCACGCTGTGTCGGGATGGCCCAGTCCGCGATGAGGAACTTCCTGGTGGAAGGCTGCGAGATCACCCGCAGCGGCGAATCCGGAGCCTTCTGCGCCTATGACGCGGAAGATGGATGGGATATGATGCAGGACCTGACTTTCCGGAAAAACAAGTTCTATAACAATTTCCGGAACGACTTCCTCACCTGCGCCGGCCATAATTTCGTTGTCGAGGAGAATGAAGGCAACATTTATCTCTGGGACAGGACCAAGGGGTATGTCATCCGCAACAACCGTTTCATCAACGGCGTCTTCGGTTCCTCGCACCGGAACCGCTCGCTGCTCTGCCGGATTGAAAACAACACCTTCAGCGGGAACGTGCGTCTCGGGGACGACAACAAGACGGATGACTGGACCATTGTCATGCGGAACTGGGAGGCCTCTTCCGTCACCTGCCGAAGCGGAGGCGTGCTTGCGGATGCCGATATCAAAGACCAGAAGTTCCTGACAATAAATACCTTGAATTGCAATCTGGAAAATGTGGAGGTCAATCTCGGTGGCTCCAGCTTCCTCCGTTCAAAGCTGAAGAATGTGCAGGGGCATTCCAACGGGGATGTGAAGATCCTGAACTGCGAAGTGGAAAACCTTTCTTCCAACTGCTTACAGGCCGGCCTGATCGAAATCCGGAATTCCAAGCTGACGGATGTCCAGTTCTCCTATGCCTACTGGACGAAGCCCGGCCGTTTTCTCCTGGAAAACTGCATCGTGAAAAATCCGGACAAACCCTTCCTCCGCACTCCCGCTTATTCCGTGGACAATTTCCAGTTTACCCGGAATCTTTTCGAGATCGGGGCCGCTCCAGTGGTCGACATTTATGATCTGCGCCCGCAGGATACCGACGGACTCAAAGGCAGTATCTCCTTCCAGCGCAACCTGGTGAAATCCGCTTCAGCTCTGATCGGTTATGATGGCTCGAAAAGCAGCAAGGAACTTCGGTTTTTCATTGATTCTTCAAACCGGATGCCGAAAACGTTTGTTCCGATTCAGCTGCCTGGCCTTCCCGCCAAATGGCTTGTGAATCCGCCTGAAGAGAAGAAAGGCAGTTCTGCCTCTGCCGAAAGCAGGAATTAAACAAAAACAAAAAAACTGGAAACGCTTGGAGAGAGAGACGGGGAAAAATTGTCTCCTCCTTTTTTCTCATTCATTTCGGATTGCGTCGGAGAGGCGGTCTCCTGCGTCGGCGGAGAATCGTTCGGGGAGAGAAAAGGCGGAATAATGGAATCAGCCGCAAGTCACCTGAAGAAAGGACCCGGTAGCCCCGGGCGGTCGATCCCCTGCCATTCTCTCTCTCCGTTCCCCTTCCGCAGAGCTCCGGACTCCTCTTTCCGGATTCTCTGCCTGAACCGTTTTTTCCCTGAACTGTTGCCATGAGCTTTTTCTGGAGTCATTTCCTGCAACTTGCTCTTTTCAGAATGGAAAAATCCGGCACAGCTGTGTTTTTTGCTGATGTTCGATTTTTGTGATGAATTGGTTGTTATTTTGCAAAACGTGCATTCCACCTATTGAATCATTCCTTTTCAGTGGTATTGTATCCGGACAGGAAAAAAGAGACTTCTGTCGACGTACCGGATAACAAAGGAGGGCACATTTCATGAGAGCTTCAGTCCTAGCAATGATTCTTGCCGGAGGGGAGGGGACCAGACTGGCGCCGTTGACGAATCAGCGGGCGAAGCCGTCTGTCCCGTTTGGGGGGAAATACCGGATTATCGACTTTGTTCTGAGCAACTTCGTGAACAGCGGAATTGACAGTATCTTTGTTCTGACACAGTTTAAATCCCAGAGCCTGATGGAACACATCATCAACGGATGGAATATCTCCAGCACACAGGTCCGGGGCCGCTTCATCATTCCCGTGCCTGCCCAGATGCAGACCACTGACCGCACCTGGTACCGCGGGACGGCGGACGCCATTTACCAGAACGCCCACCTGATTGAGGATTTCAACCCTGATCTTGTGGCGGTGTTCGGAGGGGATCACATCTACAGGATGGATGTCAGCCAGATGGTTGATTTCCATGTGTCGAAGAACGCGATTGCGACGGTTGCCGCCATTCCCGTCCCGATTGAGGATGCCAGACAGTTCGGAATAATTCAGGTGGATGAGGACTGGCGGATTGTCGGTTTCCAGGAAAAGCCGGAGGATCCCATACCCCTGCCCAACGACAAAAACATGTGCCTTGCTTCGATGGGCAATTACATTTTCGGAGCCGGTGACATCCTCCAGCTTCTGAAAAGCGACTATGCCGCCAAGACCAGCAGCCATGATTTCGGGAAGGATATCATTCCCTCTCTTGTGGAAACCCGCCGTCTTTACGCTTACAACTTCTATACCAACAAGATCCCCGGGCAGGACGTGACGGTCAAGCCCTATTGGCGCGATGTCGGGACCCTGAAGGCTTACTTTGAAGCCAATATGGACCTGCGTGCAACCAATCCCCAGCTTGATCTTTACAACCCGAAATGGCCGATCTACAATTACCATTTCAGTCTTCCTCCCGCAAAATTTGTGCATAATGAAGAGGTGGACCGTCATGGACTGCCCCGCATTGGAAAGGCCATCAACTCCATTGTCTGCGACGGCTGCATTGTATCCGGCAGCACTGTGACCAATTCCATTCTCTTCAACTCCGTCTTCGTCCACAGTTATGCAACAGTGCACAACAGCATCCTTCTGAACGACGTGGATATCGGAGAACACTGCCGCATCCGCAACGCCATCATCGACAAGCACAATATGATCCCCCGCGGCACCATCATCGGCTATGATCGTGAAGAAGATGCAAAACGCTATTATGTTGTGGACCTGGATCCCATCGAAGGCGAGCCCGCCTGGCTTACCGTGATCCCGAAGGATCGCCATTACCTGAATCTCGATCTTCCGAAAAGTCTGGAAACCCATGAGGCCGTCACTCCGCAGCAGCCGTAACGGAATGCTGTGCTGAAGCCTGGCATTTGGGAAATCCGCATCCGGAACGCCTCAGAAAGGGGGAGTGGGGGGCGGGCGGAGGAAAAATTGGATTTTTGAGAAAGGGCAGTGCACAGCGCGGGGAAGGGGGGAAAAAAAGTACCTCTTCCCGCTGAGAAGGGCCATCCTTCGATTTGTCTTTTTTTCATTTTTCCGGCTTCTCTCCTTTTTCCTGATCCGGATTCCGGATGCTCCTCATTTTCCACTGAAGGAACTCTGAAAGGAAAAGAAAGGGGGGGGGGAAAATAAGTTTTCCCTTCCGGAAGGAGATTCCCCTGCGGAGGAGAGAGAGGAGCCTCCGGGGGCTGGAGGATGATGGAGTACGGGGGGGGGAAAAAGATGACTGCAGAGATGGAGAGCCGAAGATTGAGGCTCTTTATTCTTTCTCTCACTCTGCACTCAGGCGGAATGTTGTGAGATGCCAGAGGGGAGGAGAGCATGGGCGGGGATCTAAGTCCGGATCTCCTCTGTCTGCGGGAATATTTTTTTTGAGAAGAATCCCAGGAGACGGGAATCCGCTTTGAACTGATGTAAATTGACGAAGGCAGGGATGGAACGAATTTGGATGTATTGTATTGGCAATCATTGATTCAGGGAATTGTCCAGGGACTGACCGAGTTTCTTCCGGTCAGCAGCACGGGACATCTGATTATAGCGGACCGCCTGATGGAGTTGTGTTCTGCATACCGTGCGTGCGGTGGATTCAAGAAAATGTTCGACGTGGTTGTTCAGCTGGGCTCCATTGTTGCCGTTGTGCTGTATTTTCACCGGAAGCTGATTCCCTCGGCGGCGTTTTATGACAGGGAAGCATTCCGCAGTACGTTTTCCATCTGGCTGAAAACCCTTGTCGGCGTTTTCCCTGCGATTCTGATCGGAGCACTTTTCGGGAGCCGTATTCAGGATTTTCTCTACACTCCGCTGACGGTTGCCCTGGCGCTGATCATAGGGGGTGTGATCCTCATTGCAGTAGACTCGACCGAAGGGGCAGTAGTTGCTGAGAGGAAGGAGACCGGAGAGGAAAAGACGACCGGAGAGGAAAAGACGACCGGGGAGGAAAAAATGATTGAAGCGCAGACGCTGAGGAGAGGAGAGAAAGAAAGCCTTGCCCGTGTGGAGGAGATCTCATCGCTGAGTTACCGCAAGGCATTCGGGATTGGAGTGATTCAGTGTCTGGCGATGATTCCGGGGACGTCTCGATCCGCGTCTACGATCATCGGGGGAATGTGCCTGGGGTGTTCCCGGCCGCTGGCGGCGGAATACTCTTTTTTTCTTGCGATGCCGACGATGGTTGCGGCGTCGGGATACAGTCTGCTGAAACATGGAGCATTGATGTCGCGGGAAGAATGGATTGCGCTGGGGATCGGTTTTCTTGCGGCGTTTTTTGTGGCATGGGGAGTGATAGCGGCGTTCATGGTGTATATCCGGACACATGATTTCAAACCCTTCGGCTACTACCGGATTCTTCTGGGGACGGTGATTCTGGCACTTCTGTATTTCAAAGTTCTGTAATAGGCCCATGCCGCATTCGAACCGATTCCTTCCCGCGGGACTTCGCCAGGAGACGCAACTCAGCGAAAAGCCCTGTTTTTTCTGGAAAAAGACTGGAAACGGAAGGGAAAAGAGAGTATCTTACCCGAAAAGCGCAAGCGCAGAGCAGGAAGGAAGAATCGGAACCCTATGGATAAAAATAAACTTCTGAAAACCAATGAAGCTGCGAAATATCTGGGTGTCTCCCGTTCCAGTTTGACGAACTGGATTAAACAGGGGCTGATCGGCGGGGGAGCCACTCCGGGCGGGCATTATCGTTTTACCGTCAGCGATCTGGACGCATTTGCGGAGAAACGCGGTCTGGCGAAACCATCCGGGGCATCGGCGGCAGCGGAAGAGACGGAAAGGGACGGAGACACCGTCAGGCTTCTTGTCGTTGATGATGACGATGCCTTCCGCGAATTTGTGCATGATGCGCTGGAAGTTTTTTCCTCTTATGAACTCAGAGATGCCGAAGACGGCATGAAAGGTGCACTTCTGATCGGATCCTGGAAACCGGATCTGGTGATTCTGGATATCCGCATGCCGAACATGAACGGCATGGAACTGCTGAAGCTGATGCATGAGAATCCGGCGACAGCGGGAACCCACGTGATCGTCGCCAGCGCGCATCTTTCCCCGGAATTGAAGAAGGAAGTGGAGGAGATGGGGGTGGATATTGTGCTGGAGAAGCCGGTGCATCTGGTGAAGCTGGTGGCGTCGATTCAGAAACTGGTTGATCTGGAACTGGCCTGAGCCGTCTGCGGGAGGAGGCGTCCGATGACGCGGGGAAGAATACGCTTTTCAGTTTTCCCCCGCAGCGCCGCGGGAAGAAGGGTGTTTTCTTTTTTCTTCATTTCTGTCCTTGGCTTTTCCGGGTGGGACTCCGCTTTGGCGGAGGGGGAATCCGGGGGGCGTTCGTTGTCGTCGCAGTCCGCTTATTCTCTTCCGGCTTCTACGGGAGAAGAAGAGGATTTCCGCTTTGACGGGGGAAAGATCATTGTCAGGATTTCATCTCCTGCGGAAGAGCCGGGGAGGGTGTTGCTGGATCTTTTCTGGGATCGTCCGCTTCCCTCCCGTGAACACAAGCCCTGGATCTGGGATCCTGGATTTCAGATATATCAGCCGGGGAAGGAGAAAGAGGATGCGCTTGTCTTTTTCTGGCGCGATCCCCGGCGGCCGGGATTCCTGGACATCTGGATCTGGCGCGCGGAACGAAGCGCGGGGATGAAGCGGGCGGACGATCTTTCAGGTGTATATGATGAGCGCTCAGGATGCTTTTCCCTGAAATTCGATGGAGACGGTCCGCCGTGGCGCTGCACGTTTCCCGTCTTTTATGAAGGAGATCGTCTTTCCCGCTATTGTCCGGTGCGTCCCCGCGGCAGTGCGGGAGATGTGTCTGCCGAAGCCGCATGGGAGTCAGGGAAATGGCATGTGAGACTATCCCGTCTTGCGCGGACGGGGGCAAGCGATGATCTGCCGTTTTCGGGGGAGATGGAATTTTTCGTTCATCCGCTGGGGCCGGGAACTTTTGCGGGGGAAGGACCATCGGAATTTCCCTTCCGCAGAATTTCCTTCCCTGACCTCTTGCCGGAGACGACCTCCGCTCATCCGGAACCGGGACCGCAGATTCAGGGAAAACTTTCCGGGATCATTCCTGGATCGGCCTCGGAAGGAGAGTCCTCCGCGCAGGGCGGAGGGGAGATTTGACTCATGATGATGAAGACGTTCAGTTTGAAATATATCCGTTTGATCCTCCTGACTCTGTTTCTGTTTTTTTCCATTTGTTTTGCGCTGGTCTTTGCGGTGACGGGCTTTCGCGGGACATCGGGGATCCGGGAGGGATCGGAGCGTTTCATGGTTCAGATGGAGGCTCTTCATATCTGCCGTGAATCACGGGATGCGGCGGGAATCGCGGCGGAGCGTTATTTCCTGAACGGTTTGGAAAAGACAGGCGAGGGAGAACGCGGAAAGGAAAAAACGGGCGAAGGAGCAGAAGAAGCGGGAAAGGGAGCGAACGAGCCCGGAACAATCAGCAGAGTGGCGGAGAATGAGCTGGAATTCCGGCTCAGGGAATTCCGGAAGAGCGTGAGCGAACTGCAGCTTTTGCTGGAAAAGGAGGAGACACCGCTGAAAACATGGGCGGATGAGCTAGCCCGTTTTGCCCGTCATGCGCACATGGCATTTGTTTCCTGCGCATCGGCGCGGGAGGAGGCGTTTGGGGATCCGGGAGCGGAAGAGGAATTCCGTGCGAACGCGATGCTTTTATCCGGCGCGCTGGGAGCATGTTCGGATTGTCTTCAGAACTCGTTCCGCTGTCTGATGGAAGAAATATCGCAATGGCAGGGGCGCGTTTTTTCCTTTTTTCCGATGCTGTGGCGTCTGAGTGCGGTGTTTTTTCTGGCCGCGTTTTTCTTTGTTCTTCTGATCCCGCCGCTGATCCGGCGTTCGATGAGGAAATCGCTCCTGACGCTGAGCGAGGGGACGAAAACGCTCCGGGGAGGGAATCTGGGATTCCGCTTCAGAGAGATCACTCCGGATGAAATCGGGGAAGTGAAATACGATTTCAACATGATGGCGCGCCGGATCGAGATGCAGTCCACGGAACTTCTGAGGGCGAACGAGGAGCTGAGGCGCCAGGCGGAGGATCTGATAGAAGCGCATCAGCACAAGGATCGTTTTCTTTCAAACATGAGTCACGAACTGAGGACGCCGTTGAATTCGATCATCGGATTTTCGGAATTGATCGGCGAACGTGCGGAACGTCTGGGACCGGAGAAACTGCGTTCGTATTCGAAAAGGATTCTGACGGCGGCGGAACACCTGCTTTCCCTGATTACCTCCCTCCTGGATCTGGCGAAATCAGACGCGGGGACGCTGAAGCCGGTGTTTTCGAATTTTGATCTTTCCTTTGCTGTTGCGGAGATGGCGGCGATGCTCCGCCCGCTGGCGGAAAAGAAGTCTCTGACCCTGGAAACCGAAATTGAGAAGGATCTTCAGGTCTTTGCCGATCAGAGAATGATCAAACAGATTTTCATCAATCTTCTGGGGAATGCGATCAAATTTACGGAGAAGGGGGGAATCCGCGTGCGGCTGTACCGGGAAAAGGGGCCTTCTTCTTCGTCATCGTCTTCCTCCACCGCCGCAGACACGCCTGCGGCGGTGGGGGCAATCCTTCTGGAGGTGGAGGATACGGGCATTGGTATTCCCGAGGAGGAAATCAAGCACCTTTTCCGGGATTTTCACCGGGTCGACAATGGGCCCGCCCATATGGTGGACGGAGTGGGAATCGGACTGGCATTGAGCCGCCGTCTTGCCGCTTTGCATGGAGCATCGATCCGGGTGAGGAGCCGTTACGGGGAAGGGTCCGTGTTCACTCTGGCGCTTCCGGCGGAACGGGCATCGGATGCAGGGCATGCGGATGCCTGAAAAACGCCAATAGCGGAGAACGGTATCTCTCTTCCCATCTTTTTTCCAGCGATTTCCATATTGTGTTCATGGTCTGAAACATTGTTATGAATAAATAGCAGAGCTTTTTCCGGCGGGAATGATGAGTGAAACATCGCAAAAAAGTTTCCGATTTTTACTTGAAATTTGTCAAAAGAGAAGCATTGTAATATCTCCGGCTTTTTATTCTACATTCTAATCAACATAATGTTTTAAACAGGATTCTGAAAGGATGGGTGGCAAAGTGAAAATGTCCGGCATTTTAACATGGAGCTCCCTCGGTGCGCTGTCGGTGGCGTTGATGCCTTCGGCATATGCCGATGAGGGCGGACTCGCTGAGGCGTTCAAATCAATCGGAGACGGGATCCAGGATACGGTGAACACCGTGACCGGAGCCAATGTGAGCGGTATCACCCCCGCATGGTGGATTGCTCCGATCTGCGCCGTGATTGCGCTGATCACGGCAGGGATTTGCTATCGGCTCATGATAGCGGCGCCGAAAGGCAATGCGCGCATGGAGGAAATTGCAGGATACGTGCGTGACGGAGCGATGGCGTATCTGAAACAGCAGTACTCGAAAGTGGGTCTGGTGTTTGTGATTCTGTTTGTGATTTTTGCCGTTCTGGCCTTTCTGGGGGTTCAGAATCCGTTTGTTCCGGTGGCGTTTCTGACGGGCGGATTTTTCTCCGGCCTCTGTGGATTCATCGGGATGAAGACGGCGACGTCGGCATCCAGCCGCACGGCACAGGGTGCGAGTGAAAGTCTGAACCGCGGTCTTCAGGTCGCTTTCCGTTCGGGAGCGGTCATGGGGCTTGTTGTGGTAGGCTTCGGGCTGCTGGACATCACACTCTGGTATCTGATTCTCGACAAGCTGGTGTATACGGCGGATCACATGACCCACGGCTTGAATTTCCTCGGACTTCAGCTGATCCCGACCGGATTCATTCCTTCGCATAAGTTCATGGAGATCACCACGACCATGCTGACCTTCGGAATGGGTGCCTCTACACAGGCTCTGTTTGCGAGAGTCGGAGGCGGGATCTACACGAAGGCTGCCGACGTCGGAGCGGACCTCGTGGGGAAGGTGGAAGCCGGAATTCCGGAAGACGATCCCCGCAACCCCGCAACCATTGCGGACAACGTGGGCGACAATGTCGGAGACGTTGCCGGCATGGGCGCCGACCTCTACGAATCCTATTGCGGTTCGATTCTTGCGACCTCCGCTCTTGGAGCCGCTCTCCCGTACGCGGATACGGTGACAAAAGTCAATGCCCCGATGATTGTGGCCGGGATCGGTATTGTTCTTTCGATCATCGGCATTTTTGCGGTCCGCTGCAAGGAAGGCGCCAGCATGATGACGCTTCTGAAGGCGTTGCGCGTGGGAACCTGGGGCAGTTCGGCCCTGATCGTGGTGGCCTGTGCGGTTCTGGCGCTTCCCGCGGTCGGAATCCTGGACTGGGGAATCTTCGGATCCATCGTTGCTGGTCTGATCGCCGGCGTGATTATCGGGTACTCGACGGAATACTATACTTCTGACGAATACAAGCCGACAAAGGAACTTGCCGCTCAGGCTCAGATGGGACCTGCCACGACGATTATCGACGGTCTGGCTGTCGGAATGCTTTCCTCTGCGGTTCCTGTGATTGCCACAGTTCTTGCGATCCTCTGCTCCTTCACTTTCTCCGGCGGTTTCACCCAGGGGACGGTATACGGGCTCTACGGGATCGGTTTTGCGGCGGTCGGAATGCTGGCGACGCTGGGAATTACGCTCGCCACGGATGCGTACGGACCGATTGCGGACAATGCGGGCGGAAATGCTGAAATGTCGCATCTGCCCCCGCATGTGCGTGAGAGAACGGATGCTCTTGACATGCTCGGCAACACGACAGCCGCCACTGGCAAAGGTTTTGCCATCGGTTCTGCCGCTCTGACGGCGATGGCGCTTCTTGCGGCTGAAATCCAGGAAATTGAAATCTGGGGACGCAAGATGGGACTTCTTTCCGGAGAAGTACTCGTCAAACTGAACATGAAGAGCGTCGACAACTTCGAGACTCTGGTCAATCATTTCAACATTAACATCATGAATCCGCTTCTTCTTTGCGGCATGTTCATCGGCGCGACGATGGCGTTTGTCTTCTGCGCCATGACGATGAAGGCCGTCGGACGGGCCGCGGGGAGCATGGTGGAGGAAGTCCGTCGTCAGTTCCGCGAAATTCCGGGCATCATGGATGGAAAAGGCACTCCGGACTATGCCCGCTGTGTCGCAATTTCCACCAAGGGCGCTCAGCGTGAAATGATGTTCCCGGCGCTTCTGGCGATCATTGTCCCTGTGGTGACCGGTCTGATTCTGGGCGTCCCGGGTGTCATGGGCCTCCTGGCCGGAGGTTTGACAACCGGTTTCGCTCTCGCCTGCATGCTTAACAATGCCGGCGGCGCTTGGGACAATGCCAAGAAACATATTGAAAAAGGTAATTTCGGTGGCAAAAAACTGGCTGACGGAAGTAAGAACCCCGTTCACAGTGCGGCTGTCATCGGTGACACGGTCGGAGATCCCTGCAAAGATACTTCCGGTCCTTCTCTGAACATCCTTGTGAAGCTCATGAGCATGGTGGCGGTTGTTTTCACCCCGCTGATCCTGAAGCTTTCTCCGATGATTCAGAATCTTCTGGGAATCGTTTCCAAGTAAAAAAGGATTTCCTGAAGCTCAGATATGGGAATTCCCCCATAGCGGGGCTCCCTGAAAAAAAACGTCTCTCTGCATTTCCAGCGGGGAGACGTTTTTTTATTTATTTTTTTAAAGATTTCGTGCTTCGCACGACCAGCGTCTCGCCGCTGGATCGCGACAAGGTCATGGACCTTGACCACGAGAAAAATGCGCTGCATTTTTCCGCCGCTTCAATTTTCTGAGAAATCTGAAGCGGAGAAGGGGGAGGGGAGGAGAAAAAAAGGACACTCAGGCCTTGAACTTTTCCAGTTCTTCCATATCGTCGAAATGATATCGCACTCCCTGGATTTCCTGAGTCGTTTCATGACCTTTTCCCGCGACGAGAATCAGATCGCCCTCCGAAGCGAGAGAAACGGCTTTGCGAATGGCCTCCGCCCGGTCCGGTAAGACGAAACAGTCCCCGCGATCGTGCGGAATGCCCTGCTGAATTTCCCGGATGATGGAATCCGGGGATTCGGAACGAGGATTGTCACTTGTCAGGATCAGAATATCGGAAAATTCGGAGGCGACTTTTCCCATTCTCGGTCTCTTGGTCCGGTCACGGTCTCCACCGCAGCCGAAGAGGGTAAGGATCTTTCCATTTCCCTTGATGAGCTGCCGCAGAGTGCTCAGAACGCGGAAGAGCGCATCGTCCGTATGAGCGTAGTCCACGAAGGCAAGAGCGCCGTTTCCGAGACGGATGTGCTGCAGTCTCCCCGGGGCCGCTGGAGCGGTGCGGAGCTTTGTTTGCAGGAGAGAAAGGGAGATCCCGGAAGCACCATAGGCCGCAGTCATGGCGGAAAGAAGATTCCAGACATTGTGCGTGCCGATCAGAGGACTGTGCAGGGACAGGTGCTGCCCGTCCAGAATGACGGAGATGTCTGTTCCGTTTGCGGAAAGAGTGAAATCGCGGATGAAACAGAATGCATCGCTTTTTTTCCCGGAGAGATCCAGAATCCGCAGGTCCGGACGTTCCGAACGCAGTTCGCCGGAAAGGCGTTCCCCCCATTCATCGTCAATATTGATGACGGCAACGGCGTTCTTCCGGAGCATTTCCGAAAAAAGAATTTTTTTCGCCTGATAATAGGCCTCCATGCTCTTGTGATAATCCAGATGATCGCCTGTGAGGTTGGTGAAGATGCCGGAGCAGAATTTTGTCGTTCCCGGCCGATGCTGGGAAAGCCCGTGACTGGAGGTTTCCATCACCAGGGCACGACAGGAGTTGTTCTTCGCCTCCAGAAAGAGACGCTGAAGATTCCATGCATCCGGCGTGGTTCCGGTGGCTTCCCGGATACAGCCTTTGCCCGTGTCCGTGAGAATGGTTGAAAGCAGTGCGCAGGAAGAAGACGGGGTGGACTTTCCGTGTGATCCCCCGTTTTTCCCGTTTTTTTCGCTGTCTGCATCTTGTTCTTCGCAGCAGCCGTTCAGGAAATGCCGCAGAAGAAAGGCTGTGGAGGTCTTTCCGTTGGTTCCCGTAATGCCGTGAATTTCCAGAGCGTCTCCGGGATTCCCGAAATATTCGGCGCAGATTCTCGCCCAGGCGTCATAGGAATCTGTGACCCGGATCCAGGGAATTCCGTCTGGGCAGGGGGAAGAAGATGAGGAGGCGCCGGGAACAGGAGGATGGGGAAAAGAAGAAGAAAGGACAAGAAGAACGGCTCCGCGCCGGACGGCGTCGGGAAGATATTGATGCCCGTCTGTGCGACTTCCCTTGATGGCACAGAAAAGGAAGCCCTTTTCCACAGAAGAGGAGGAATTTGCAACCCCCCGGAGTTCGGTGTTCTCAACAGTCCCGGGAGGAAGAAAAAAATCCTCCGCCAGTGGCCCGAGAATGCGCAGACAGTCAGAGATCTTCATGATCCGGTTCCACTTTCTCCAGCGCAGTCGAGCGCGAGGCCTTCAGAAAGACGGTATCCCCTTCCTTCACCCAGTTCAGAATCTCTTTCCCCGCTGATCCGGAATCCGGGAAAGCATGAAAAGCTTTTCTTCCGCAAATTCCGTTTTTTGTGCACTCGGAAGAGCGGATCGCATCAAAGGCTTCCGTCATCTGCGGACCGACCGCCAGAATCCGTGCCTTCGGGAATCTGGAGAGCGCAAGTTCCAGAACGTTCCTGTGTGCGGCAGGCCCGGAGACCCCGATTTCCCCCATGTCGCCCAGCACCAGGACAAGAGAAGCGGGATCGGCAAACTCGCTCAGCCATTCGATGGCGGCTTTCATGCTGTCGGGATTGGCATTGTAGGCATCATTGATCCAGAGCGCGCCGTGGTGGAAGCTGCGGCGCATTCTCATGCCCGGAAGGACGGTGTCGGCAATTCCTTTTCCGATGGTCTGCATCGGAATTCCCAGCGAGGAGGCGAGCGCCGCGGCTCCGGCGGCATTGACCGCATGATGACGTCCGGAAAGCAACCAGTCGATCCGGATGCTTTCACCTGTTTCCTTCCTGATCAGTTCAAAGGCGCTCCCGGAAACATTCCCTCCCAGGTACCGGACCTGAAAATCAGCGCTTTCCCCTTCTCCGAAAAGGACTTGACGGAAAGATGAAGACGCCTCCCTCAGAATTTCTCCGCCTGCGGAACACTCAGGAAGAACGGCAATTCCGTCTTTCCGGAGATGGGAAAAAATCTTCGACTTTTCCTGCGCCACACCTTCCAGCGACCCCAGAAATTCCAGATGGCAGTTGCCGATTGAAACGATCAGTCCCGCATCCGGTTCGGCTGTTTCCGAAAGAGGTTCGATTTCCCCGTGGTGATTCGTTCCCATTTCAATGACGGCGATTTCATGACGCTCCGTCAGACGAAGCAGATTCCGCGGGACACCGATCTGGTTGTTGGTGTTCCCTTCCGTCGCCAGAACACGCTCGGCACCGTATGCCTTGCTGAAAATGGCGCGGAGCGTTTCCTTCGTCCCGGTTTTGCCGCAGGAGCCCGTCAGAGCCACAACCTTCAGATGCGGAAAACGTTTTCTGTGAAATGCCGCCAGTTTCTGATAGGCTTTCAGCGGAGATTCCACCAGAAGAGCCGGAACTCCGGGGGGGACTTTGTCCGCCTTGCGTTCTTCCACGCAGAGAAGGGTGGCTCCGAGACTGACGGCACGGTCCAGAAATTCATGGGCATCAAAGCGCTCTCCCGTGAGCGCGATGAAGCAGGAGCCGGGAGTCAGTTCCCGGGTGTCGGTGGAAATGCCTGTCACCCCGCCGCCGGCGGAGAAGGACGAAGACAGGTTCATCCAGCGGCCGGAAGGGACGGCTTCTTGGATTTCCTCAAAGGTGAACAGAAATGGTGGCGTTGTCATGATGATCTGATGCTGCTCCGGACTGCTGGTCTTCTGTGGTGTATTTTCTTTCTCTGTTTTTTTCTCTCACCGCGGAAAAAGAAGAAGCGGGAAGAGACGGGCAAAGGGGGGAAGAAGACCGGCATCTCAGAGTACAATGATTTCCAGAAGTTTCCCTTTACTGAAGATCAGGCGTTTCCCGACAAGGTAATCGGTCCAGAAAAGCCAGGTGTCTTCTTCTTCAGAGGGAGTTCTGTAGGCTGCGGGATGTCCGTAGGCCAGAATCACTTCCTCTTTCGTCATGCCCTTGTCGACGATTCCGCGCTTGATTTTTTCATAGATCAGCGGGCGGATGCCTTCGGCAAGTTCAATCTGATTCTTTGTCGTGAAAAGCTTGCGGATGAATTCCTCCGCGGGGATCATATGTTTCTGCTGATCGTAACGCATGACGAATTCGCGGGAATCTTCGCCGAGTGTCCGGAAACGGAATTCCTTTTCGCTCAGGTAAATGATTTCCACTTCCGTCCCGAAGGGAATGATCTCTCCCTTCAGAATGTTGAGAGAGTCGATCTTCTCCGGATCCGTATACCAGATGTTGTATGCCGTGTGGAGGGAGGCGTATTCCGGCATCTGCAGCACTTCGGAAGGAATGATCTCCTTGGTTTTGCAGGAGCAGAGAAAGAGAACCCCTGCGGAAAAAATCAGAGCGAGAGAAAGAGTTTGCAATATTTTCATCTGGATGAATCCTTTCTTGACCAACGGTCTTTTTGCCTTATCTTGATTTTGATTTGATTTGTTGCCCTTTATGAACGGCAGTATTTGATTTTGCAAGACGGATTTTGATGGTTCCTGTCTCTGGAGTTCTGGAGTGGATTGGAGATCCGGCCCCTCATCCGTTTTTTTCTTCCCTGATTCCAAATTCCCGTCTCTCAAAAACGACATCTGATTCCGTTAGGGAAAGTTTTTCAAGCCGTTTTTCACGGCTGACTGCTGTTTGCCTCCCGGAAGATCATGACGCTTTTCAGAATTTCCAGCGCCCGCTCCAGCTGGAGATCCCGGACCGGATTCGGAATGAGCGGCTTGACTTCTCCCGGGAAGAGCGAAATCTGATTGGCCAGCGCGGCATCGTGCGCAGGAGAAAGCACCACGGATATGTCCGGAGCCACCCCGTTTCCGTGGATGACTCTCCGGCTGGGCGTATAATATTTCGCCGTGGTGATGCGCAGGACGGAATCCTCTTCAAAGGGAATAATGCTTTGAACGGATCCCTTGCCGAAGGTTTTTGCCCCGATCAGAATGGCTCGTTTGTGATCTTGCATGCAGGCGGCGAAGATTTCCGCGGCGCTGGCGGAATTGCCGTTGACGAGAACGGCTAGAGGAATGTCCAGGATTTTTCCGCAGTCAATGGCGGTATGACGGGTCTTGGATTCCCCGCGCCCCTCAATGGAGACAACCGGCGAACCGGTCTTGATGAAACGGCTGCAGACTTCCACGCCGGAATCGAGTAGTCCTCCCGGATTTCCGCGGACATCGACGATCAGGGCCTTCATGTTTTCTTTTTTCAGTTTTTCCAGTGCCTTGTCCAGATCCTCCGCAGTGGAAGCGCTGAACTGATTGATCCGGAGATATCCGATGCCGTCTTCAAGCATGTGCGCACCTGTAACGGTGCTGTTGCTGATGAGTGCACGTTTGAGCACAACATCCCGGCTTTTGTCTTCGGAGGGACGGTAAATTTTCAGTTTGAGTTCGGCTCCCAGTTCGCCGCGGATGGCGTTGACTGCCTGGTCCATATTCATGGACGTGGTGGGAACACCGTCAATTTCCACAATGATGTCCCCGCTTTTGAGCCCGGCGTGCGCACTGGGGGAGTCGGGAACGACGAAGATGATTTCGAGAAAGCGGTTGCGCATCGTGAGAGTTGTCCCGATCCCGGCGAATTGCCCCGCATGCTCATCTGTGAGTTCCTTGAAACGCCTGGCCTGTTCATAGGAACTGAAGGGATCCAGTTCCTGAAGCATGCCTTTGATCGCGGCACGGAAGAGTTCGTCGTAAGAGGTTTTTTCCTTGTCGACATAGGTGTTGCGGAGAATGGTCATGGCGCGTACGAAGTCCATGGCGGCAGCATAGGCATCCTCTTCCTTCTCCTCTTCCTTGTTCTCTTCCTCTTTCCCGTCTTTTGCGGGATCGGCTTCTTCCCCCGCGGGGGAATTCTCCTCATCGGGAACAGCCTCCGTCTTTCCTGGAACGGCTTTTTTTTCTCCATCCGGCGCGGCTGAGGGGGATTCCTGGGCATGAAGGGAAAAAGTCAGGAAAAAAAGCAGAAGAAGCACGCATTCTGCTTTTTTGGACAAGCGGCGGCAGGCAACGTTCCGCATGGGAGACCTTTCTGTATCTGTGTTTTGGAGAATCCGTTTTTTTGATTCTGTAATGTAATGCTCCGGAGTGTTTCTTTCAACAGGGAAGGGGGCTTTTTCTCGGGAATATCTCCCCCAAGAGAGAGATTCCGTGCGGCGAAGCGCTTTTTCTTTCCGGAGATGGCTTTGACAAAATCAGAATGAAACTGTATAGTATGAACTTAAAAGTTTTTTTCGTGAAAACTGAAAACAGCAACATTCAAATTTTTAACCTGCAAGGAAGAGGCGTTACACCATGTCCGGTCATAGCAAATGGGCGAATATCAAACATAAGAAGGAAGCGACTGACAAAAAGAAAGGTCAGATGTTTTCCAAAATCGCAAAAGAAATCATGGTCGCCGTGAAACAGGGCGGCAAGGACCCCAATGCCAATATCAAACTCAGAATGGCGCTGACTTCGGCACGGGCGGCGAACATGCCCCGGGAAAATATCGAAAGAGCGATCAAAAAAGGCGCCGGAGAACTCGGGAATGTGGTGTATGAGGAAATCGTATATGAAGGATATGCGCCCGGCGGCGTGGCGGTGATTGTCGAATGCCTCACCGACAATCGGAACAGAACGATCAGCGAAGTCCGCCTGGTCTTTGACCGCAACGGCGGCAATCTTGCAAACTCCGGCGCTGTTGCCTGGATGTTCCAGAGGAAGGCGCATTTCGTCGTGGAAGGTGAAAACGCGGATGAAAATAAATTGATGGATATCGTCCTCGATGCAGGAGCCGACGATATCGAATCCGACGGTGAAATGGCGGAAATCTGGGGCGCTCCCGAAGCCTTCAATGATATCGCGAAGGCGCTGGAAGATGCCGGGATTGCAACCACGGAGGCGGGGATTGTCCGCAAGCCGGAAAACACCGTGGGCGTCCGTGAACTCACCGTGGCCCAGCAGGTTCTGCGCCTGATCGACCGTCTGGAAGAGCTTGACGACGTGCAGTCTGTCAACAGCAACGCCGATATCGCAAGCGAAGCGCTTGACGAACTCGAAAAAATGGAAGACTGATCCTGGATTCTGCTCTTCCTCCTGGACAGTCCGGCACCAAGATGATTATGCGATGATTATACTTGGAATTGATACCGCGATTCGCAAAACCGGATACGGAGTCATTGAAATGACCTCCGCATCGAAGATCCGGATTCTCGACTGCGGTGTGATTGCCAACAAGGCGGGACTGCCGCACAGCGAGTGTCTGCGCCGTCTGTATGGCGGCGTGGAAGAGCTGGTGCGGAGTTTCCGTCCGGACGCCGCCTCGATGGAAAGCGCATTTGTCTCCCGCAATATCCGAACCGCGATGATTCTGAGTCTTGCCCGGGGTGCGGTCATCGCCTCCCTTGCCGGACTGTCCATTCCAGTATATGAATATTCCCCGAAGAGTGCCAAGCGGGCAGCCACGGGAAACGGTTCGGCTTCCAAGAAACAGGTGGCGGCCGTGCTGGCATCCATCTGTCAGCTGGATGTTTCGACCATCCCGGATGATTCGACGGACGCTCTGGCACTGGCCGTCTGTCATGGCAGCATGGCCTGCCGGCCCGAAATGAAAGGCTTCCTTCCGGATCCCGTTTGAAACCTTGCAGTCTTTCCGTTTGATAAATTCCTGTTCCGGGTGTAGATTAGAATGCGCGTTGTAACAACAGAAAGGTTCGATGAACATGAAACTGACAAAATACGGCCGGAGGGAATGGCTGGGATCGGGGGCGCTCGCATTCATTCTGATTCTTCTGTCCATAATCCTTGCGGCGTTGGGGGCTTTCACTTTCGGCACAGCGCTCTATCTGCTTGTCTTCATCATTCTTCTCTGGGTGGCGCTGGCGGCGTTTTTCCGGGATCCGGAAAGAGAGATTCCTGTGTCTGCGACATCCGTTGTCTCTCCCGCCGACGGCGTGATTCGGGATATCGAACTGCTCAAATGCGATTCCTGCGAATCCGAAGAGCTGAAAAAGCTCTTTGCCGGGAAAGACATGCTCAGGATCGGCATCTTTCTTTCCGTTTTTGATGTGCATCTGAACCGGGCTCCCGTCGACTGGACTCTTTCCTTCAAGTATTACAAGAAGGGCGCTTTCCATGATGCCAGAGACGGCAGGGCAGGGCGTGAAAATGAATCCATGCTTGTCGGTGGCATCGGTTCGATAGACGGTATTCGTTTCCCTGTTGCCGTGAAACAGATTTCTGGTGCCGTTGCCAGAAGAATTGTCTGCCCCGTGGAGCCTGGCGCTGTCTTGAAAAAAGGGGAACGTTACGGCATGATCAAGTTCGGCTCACGGACGGAATTGTATCTGCCCGCGGGCAAATGTTTTGAAGTGAATGTCAAGGTCGGCGACCGGGTTTTCGGGGGGACCACCATTGTGGCGGATATCCTTCCCGCGGCGAAGGAGAAGAATTTCTTTTCCGAGGATTCCAGTTCGTGCGTCTGCGCCGAAGAAAAGAAATAATCCCGCCGGAAGTCTCTGGACAGGAGTGGAATAATAGGGACAAGTCCTGTTTTCCCCATTCATTTGTCCTCTCCGTCCTGTAAAAAATTTTTTCACTCCGGGAAAAGGACCTCCCGCTTATGAAACAGAAATTCAGAGACCTTCTGGAACGAAACCGCTGGATCAAGTGGATTCCGAATGCTTTGACACTCTGTAATTCCCTCTGCGGTTTCGCCGCGATTCTGATTACGTTGCAGGCTTATCGGTATACACGGCTTTTCGATATTGCCGGTGTTCTCGCCATCAGCGCCGGAATGATCCTTTTTGCAATGGTCTTTGATGCGCTCGACGGTTTCGCTGCACGGATCCTCAATGCCGCCAGCATGCACGGACTGCAGATGGATTCGCTTTCGGACATGGTCACCTTCGGTGTGGCTCCAGCCACTGTTGTTGCGGTCATGGCGCACAACATGCGGGAACTGGCGCGCGGGCAGTTCCTGGTGGTGTGGTTTTTTTCGGCCGTTTATCTGGGATGCGCCGCACTGCGTCTGGCAACATACAACGTGCATGCGATTCTGGAAAAGAAAAGCGGAGAAAAATTTTCCGGACTGCCATCTCCGGGCGCAGCTGCAGCCATCTGTTCGCTGGTGATCTACTGCGCCTACCGGGCAGGAGAAATCAAAACCATCATTTCCTTCCTCCCGATCTATGCGGCGATTCTGGGGCTCCTGATGGTGAGCAAGGTGCCGTATACTCATTTTGGGAAATGGATTGTTTCCACAAAGCGCAACAAAAAACGCCTGCTTGTCCTGGTGGGACTGCTGCTCCTGGTTTCCTGGAGACCGATTGAAGCGTTTGTGGTGATTGTGAATGCGTACGTCGTCTGGGGGCCGATCTCATATTGTGCCGTGAAACTGGGATTCCTGAAAAACACCGAGGAGATGATCCGCGAGCAGGAACGGATGAAAAAGGAGTGGAAATGAAAATTCTGATTACCGGAGGCGCCGGATTTATCGGGGGTCATCTAACTGAGGCGCTGCTCCGTTCCGGACATCAAGTCGCCGTCATGGACGACCTTTCTACGGGCAGGCTGGAAAATCTGACTGCGGTCAAGGATCACCCCCGTTTGAAGGTGTCTGTGGACGATGTGATCACAAGTCCACGCCTGGAAGAAATGATCCGGGATTGTGACTGCATTTTTCATCTTGCCGCCGCCGTCGGAGTGGAACTTGTCGTGCACGATCCCGTCAGAACGATTATGACGAATGTAAAGGGCACGGAACGGATTCTCTCCCTCTCCGCGCAACTCGGGAAAAGATGCATTCTCGCTTCCACAAGCGAAGTCTATGGAAAATCCACCCGCCCCAGATTCTCTGAATCGGATGATCTGCTCATCGGGCCTCCCACGCATTCCAGATGGTCTTATGCATGCAGTAAACTCCTCGATGAATTCCTCCTGATGGCTTATCAGCGCAACTGCGGACTCTTCGGAACGGTGGTCCGTTTCTTCAATACCGTCGGCCCGCGTCAGACCGGGCGTTACGGCATGGTTCTTCCCCGTTTCGTTTCCGCCGCTCTGGCCGGAGAGCCTTTGAAAGTCTATGGATCGGGGGAACAGACCCGCTGTTTCTGTCATGTCGCGGATACGGTCCGTGCCCTTGAAATGCTGATCCCGCTCCCCGAAGAACAGCTCTCTGGGCGCATTTTCAATATCGGAAGTTCACGTAGTGTGTCCATACGGGAACTCGCTGAGATGGTCATCCAGCGGACTGGCAGTTCTTCCCCTCTTGAGTACGTCCCTTACTCGGAAGCCTATGAAGCAGGATTCGAGGATATGCTCCATCGTGCTCCGGATTGTGAAAAAATCAAGACTGTTTGCGGCTGGCAGGCGGAAATCCCGCTCGAAAACATTATTGACGATGTCGCCACATCCATGCGTGCCTGAGTCCTGACTAAACGCCAGAAGAAAAACCATCCCTTTCCGGAGGGCAGCTCATTTTTTCCCATCCGGAAAAATGAAATGATCTCCATGCAATGGCTTGATGCAATAGTTTTTTCCCCTCAAAAAAATTCTTTGGCATTTTTCCTTTTTCCGGAGAATGAGAAAAAGAACGGTTTGTAGGAAGAGGAGAAAACGGGCGCTTCTTCAAAAAAAAGAGTTTTTTCCCCGGGAAAGACATGAAAGAAAAAGAAAGGCGCAAGAAAAAAAGTCCCCCCCTGCCTTTTTTCCCGTTTTATTCCGGAAAGGAAAGATTTTTCCTTTCTGGCGGGACCTTTTCTTTCTTCAAGGGATCCAGGATTCTTCGCAATTCCTCGGCCAGAGCCTTCAGTCTGTGGGGCTTCGGGAGAAATCCGACCGCACCGTTTGCCAGAAGGTCCGTCACCGATTCCTCTGAAACAAAACCGCTGGAAAGCAGGACCTTCACATCCGGATCAATTTCATGAAGCTGATAAAATGTGTTGTGCCCCCCGAGCTTCGGCATGACCATATCCAGAAGAACCAGATCAATCTGGTGGGGATTGTCCCGATAAATCGAAACCGCATCTTCTCCGTTTTCCGCAAGAAGAACCGAATACCCGAGATTCTGCAGTGCTTCAATCAAGAAATCCCATACTGTTTCCTGATCATCCACGATCAGAATGGTTTCATTGCCCCCGGGCAGCTTTTCCATAGCCATAGATTCTTCTTTCCCCCTGTTGTTATTAAAAAAATGGCCCTTCTTTTTTTCCGCTGTAATTATAATAAAAAAGATAAAAAAGTCAAGTGTGTGAAGCTTCCTCCCATATAAAAAAAGACGGGATTTCGGCTAGCTTTTCTTTTCCTTCTTCTCCTTCCTTTTCACGGCATCATCCCCTGTTTCATCTGCAGGGCAGGGAAATGACGGAGCGGGAAATTCAATACGAAATCAATAAAAGGGAAAAAAAAGACAGAAAAAAGGGAATCCGGAACAGACAGCAATGGGAAAAAACTGTCGAAGACTGACTTGCAGCAAGAACTGTACGAGAAAATTTTATAAAAAATCAACTCTGAAAGGAAACATCACTCGGGAATCATGCTCCTCCACTCTCCTGTGCGAAGAAAAGAAGGACTGACTGAGACAAAGAAAATCCCCCATCCTGAACGGGGAAATGGGAATGACCTTTTTTGCGTTCGGGATAGGGGGAGAAGATCCTGAGGGATTCCATTCCGCGCCCGGAAAATCTTTTCATAAAAAAAGTTCTGAACGGAAGTTCCGTGTGATGCGGAAAAGATCAGGATGGGAGAGACTTTGCCGACTTAATACCTGTGCTGAGCACTTTTTGCGAGAGTGCGCAGACGCAGGGAATTGAGGCGGATGAATCCGGAAGCATCCTGCTGGTTGTAGACATCGTCTTCCTCGAAAGTGGAGAGATTGACGTCGTAGAGGCTGTAGGGAGAACGTCTTCCCGTGACATGGCACGCACCCTTGAAGAGTTTGACCCTGACCTCTCCGGAGACGAATCTCTGGCTTTCCGTAATCGCCGCCTGCAGCATTTCTCTCTCCGGCGCATACCAGAATCCATTGTAAACGAGTCTGGCATAAGTGGGGATGAAGGAATCACGGAGGAACATGACCTCTCTGTCCATCGTGATTTCTTCGAGTCCGCGATGAGCGTAGTGAAGGATGGTTCCGGCGGGAGTTTCATAGACTCCGCGCGACTTCATGCCCACGAAGCGGTTTTCCACAATGTCAACTCTTCCGACGGCATGTTTCGACCCGAGTTCATTGAGTCTGCGCATGATGTTGGCGGGGGAAAGAGACTCCCCGTTGACCTTGACGGGAATCCCTTTTTCAAATTCGATCACCACATCTTCCGGCGCATCCGCCGCCTGAGAGAGGGGTTTTGTCATGACGCTGATGTCTTCCGGACATTCCTGCCAGGGATCCTCCAGGATTCCTCCTTCAAAGGAGATATGGAGAAGATTGCGGTCCATGGAATAGGGCTTTTTGAGTGTGCTGCTGACGGGAATATCGTTCTTGTGAGCGTATTCGATCATTTCAGAACGGGATTTGAAATGCCAGTTCGGATCCCTCCAGGCTGCGATGACTTTGATGTTGGGATCCAGTGCATAGGCCGCGAGTTCAAAACGGACCTGGTCGTTTCCCTTTCCAGTTGCGCCGTGGCAGATGGCGTCAGCCCCTTCCTGTTTGGCGATTTCGACCAGGCGTTTCCCGATCAGGGGACGCGCAATGGAAGTCCCGAGCAGATAATTCCCTTCATAGATCGCATTGGCCTGCATCATCGGGAAAATGAAATCGCGTGCGAATTCCTCGGTCAGATCCTCCACATAACATTTGGATGCGCCTGTGCGGATGGCCTTTGCCTCCACACCCGCGGTTTCTTCCGCCTGGCCGACGTCTGCGCAGAAACCGATGACTTCCGCATTATAGGTTTCCTTGACCCATTTGACAATCACGGAGGTGTCGAGTCCTCCCGAATAGGCAACGACTACTTTCATTTCATGCTCCTCTTGCTTGTTGAACCATGATTTTTATCAGATCGTTTTTTTCATTCTTTTACAATGCCATGCCAAGGCGTTTTTTTCCACTCCTCCGGACCGGAAAGAACGGAAAAAATCTCTTTTTCTCCTTTGCCTGCTTTCCTCCCGGATGGAAAAACATCCATTCCGGAAGTATATTCTCAGAATGGATCAGCCCTTGAATGCAGATCTGGAAAACTGTGTTCAGATCGAAACGCGGAGCAATGCTGTTTTTTCCTCCCTCTTTTTCCTCCCTCTCTGCCGGAGGGAAAGAAAAGCCGGAAAAGACTGAAACGCGGCTTGCAGGAGACACTCCACCGCGTGAACAGATAAAGAAAGATCCTCCGCCGGAGATTTCCCGGCGGAGAGAAGGCGTTTACACATCATGGACGAAGAAAAATTCAGAATGCTTGTTCAGCGGATTCTTGAACAGGATTCGCGTTACGATATCCATGCCTATAGATTCATCAGTGAAGCGGTTTCCTACACGATTGCAAAGGCGGAGAAGGAGTCCCTTCCTCCGGGGAAGCGTCACATTTCCCCCGGGGAACTTGTGAGGGGCTCGCTCGAATTCGCCATCGGGCAGTTCGGACTGCTTGCCGGCACCGTCATGGAATACTGGAACGTGCATTGCGGACTTGACATCGGGAATATCGTCTTCAATATGATTCATGCAGGAATTCTCACCGCGTCTCCTGAAGATACGTTGGAGGCCTTCGACTGTTTTTACGAAATCCCGGCTTTCCTGGATTCCATGCAGAAGGATTCCATGCGGAACGACGAGCCCCCGCTTCATCCGCCGCATAAAATTTTCTGAGGAATCCATCGGATGAGTTCGTCAGTCCCGGTGAATGTCCCGGAGTATGTTCCGGAATATATCACGGATGGACATTTGGGTACGCTCCCGGATCTGCGGCGTTTATTTTGAATTTGAATGTGTGTATGCTTGTGTGTGGGAGGAGCGGAGAAGAAAGACTCCCCCCCTGAGCTTTTTGAAAGATGCCGTCCGGACGGGTTCAGAAGAAAGTTTTTTTCTTGTTGAATCTTCTTTTTTTTCCGTGTGTTCCTGTTTATGGTACTTGCCCGCGGAGAAAAAAGCGGAAAAAAGCGGACGGATTTTTTTCTGGAGAACACTCATATGATTCAACATCATCATTATTGTCATCATTGAGAAAACGATTGGAGAAACGATTGGAGAAACCCATGAAAACAGCTTGCAGAGAGAATGGATGCGGAATTTCCACCCGTGTGAAAAGTATTTTTTTTGACAACGGTCTGAGAGTCTATGTGATTCCGAATCGGTCGGTTCCCGCGGTGACGCTTGAAGCGTGGGTGGAGACCGGCAGCATGCACGAAGGGGAATATCTGGGCTGCGGACTTTCGCATTTTCTGGAGCACATGGCCTTTGCCGGGACGGCCAGATACCCCGGGTCCGGAATTTCGGACACAGTAAACCGCCTGGGAGGAGATCTGAACGCCTATACCACTCTTGACCATACGATGTATTACATGAATCTTCCTTCCGGACACTGGAGGACCGGTCTTGAGATGCTCGATGAGATGCTGCGCTTTCCCTTGTACCCGGAAGAGCGTTTTCTTCTGGAGAAGGATGTGATTCTCCGGGAATGCGATATGCGGGATGACTCTCCGGATTCGATGCTGTTTGAAAAACTCTGGCATACCGTGTATCCGCATCATCCTGCGGGCCATTCGGTGATCGGCTACCGGGACAAGATCGCCACGGTAAACCGGGAAATGATGCTGAAGTATTATGAGCGGCGCTATGCGCCGGGACGAGTGTTTTATGTCGTTGCCGGGGACGTGGATCCCGTGGAGGTTTTTGATTTTCTGAAAGATTCTGCCGGCACGTGGCCGGTCGGCCGAGTGGACGAGCCGGCTTTTTCTGAGGAACCCGGACAATGCGGGAAACGGGAGAAAAAACTGTTTTTCCACGATCCTCTCTGCCGTGTGGGGATCGCCTGGAGGATTCCGGGACTTTCCCATCCCGATCTCCCCGCTCTGGATCTGCTTTCACTCATTCTGGGGGATGGGGCGAGTTCCCGCCTTTACCGGGCGTTGAAAATTGAATCCGCTCTTGCTCTTGACATCAATTCCTTTGCTTACGGCAACTGTGTGCTCGGCGCTTCAGGGCTCCTGGCTTCGGCAAAGCCGCAGAATCTGCGAAAACTGCACTCGGGGATCCGGAAAATTCTGGATGATCTGAGGGCACGCCCGGTCACTGCGGAGGAACTTTCCAGAGCCCGGACAATGCAGGCTGCATCCCATATCCGTGCGATGCGTACGAACAAGGGCCTGGCGCGGACCGTGGGCAGTTCCGTTCTCGCCTGCGGTGCTCCGGATATGGCGGATCTTTATCTGGAGCGTCTTTCAAAAGTGACGGAAGAGGAGATTCTTTCGGTTGCACAACGTTATTTTCCCGAGGAACGCATGTGCGTGACGGAACTGCATCCCCAGGAGACCGCGCCCCGTGCGAGTCGGAGCCGTGCGCGAAAGAAAGACGCCCGCCCGCTTCCTGTCCTGAAACGTTTTTCCGGAGACCAGAAGGCAGTCTATCTGAAGGATGACCGCCTTCCTCTTGTGGATTTCAGCATAGTGCTTCCCGCCGCGCTGATCTGGGAAAGTTCGTACCCGGCAGGGATTTCCAGACTCCTTGCCGAATGCCTCGACACCGGATGCCGTGATTATGCTGAGACGGAATTCAATGACCTTCTGGAAAACAATGCCATTGATCTGAATGTCAGTTCCGGGAACAATGCCATGACATTGAAGATGAGCTGTACGGCGGATCGTGTGCAGATTGCTGCCGATGCCATGGCTTCCATGCTGTCCGCTCCGCTTTTCGCCCCTGACGCCGTGGAACGGGAGAGAAACAATCTGGAAGACCGCATCCGGACATCCTCCAGCAGGCCGCTCAACTGCGCTCTGGACGTTTTCTCCCACGAGCTTTTCGGAAGTCATCCCTATGCGTTTTCGTATGCGCTGCCTCTGGAGAGTGTGCATTTGCTGACAGAAGAAATGCTGCGCGAATTTTATTTTGAGCACGTTCTGATTCCTTCCCGATGCTGCGTTGCTGTATCGGGTGCAGTGAAAGAGAAGGAGGCGTTTGCGCTTGCGGGGAAGATTCTCTCCCGGATTCCCTGGAATTCCGGGAGAAAAAAAGGAGGTGCGCAGCTGCCTGTTCCGCCGAAATTTCAGCCAGGAAGGAGAAGAAAGGATGTCTTTCTGAAACGGGAGCAGTCTGTTGCAGTTGCCGGGATTCCTTCCTTTGCCTTCTCTTCGCCCGACGAAACGGTTCTTTCGATTCTGCACTCTCTTTCAAACAACATGTCATCGAATCTGTTCCGGACTGTCCGGGAGGATTCGGGGCTGGCGTATTATACTGCTCTCCGCTGCATGGCGGGTTTTGATGCCGGGACACTGGTGTACTATGCGGGAACGGAAGCCTCCGCTGTCGACCGCGTGCTGGATTTGTTTGACGCGGAGATGAAACGACTTGCTTCCGGCGGCATGACTCAGCAGGAATTCGATGCGGCAAAGGACGGGACCCTCTTTTCCATGGCCGATTCCGCCCAGGATGTCTCCACACTCGCTCTTTCCTCCGCCCTGGACGAGTTCCTGGGGGAGGGCTGTCTGAAGCACTGGCTCGACGAGGAGAAAATACGCAAAATGACTCTTAAAGATGCAAACAGAAGTTTCAAAAAGTTGTTTACCTCAAAAACGCTCCTCCAGGTAACTGTGACGCCCGGCGATGAGAAATAAAAATGGCGTTTTTTTCCGGTATTCCGTTTGAATTATCATACGTTGCGAATATTATAATAGTAACGGCGGCGCATGATGCCTGACGGAGCATGATGTCCGTACAGGGGACCCCAGGTTTTTTTCCCCTCCGCAGATGGGGAAACAAAGACTCTTCAAAAGGGAAATGAGCCGGAGAAAAGAGGTTTTCTTCTTTTCTTTGTTATTGTTTTTTTTGATGAATTCAAAATTGCAAGTCAGCATATAGAGAAAGAACGACGGAGGTTTTCTCGTGAAAGGTAAAATTCTGCTTATTTTGTCGACAGTGGCTGTCCTTCACTTGTTTGTGGGGGGACTTGTTCTGACGGGCGGCTGTGAAACTGTGGAAGATGATCCGATGCCTCCCGGCGCTTATGTTCCCACTCCTGCACCTGATGCTGCACAGCCGGATATCAATGCCGTTTCCCAGAGCGGGGAGGAGACGATTGTTTATGTTCAGGAGCCTGATGATGTCATCACGCTCTCAAACGAAACGGAATCCGTGGTGAGTACGGAGCTTCCCGAGCCTCCTCAGGAAGAGCCCCAGACCAAGCCTGTGAAGGGGACGGCTCCTGTTGTGGATTCCGAAGCCGAACTCATGAAATATACGGTGCAGAGGGGCGATACTCTTTCCGGAATTGCCTTGGCTTACGGAGTGAAAGTGAACGCTCTTGCCTCTTACAACAAGATTGCGAAGAAGGATTTCATCCGGGTCGGCCAGGTTCTTACGATTCCTCCCGGAGGGAAGGCTGTTCCTTCGGAAGTCAAGCGTGCCGTGAGCAAAGGTTCTTCCTCTGCGGCGAAAAATGATCGGAGTGCGGCAAAGAAAACGCTTTCTTCCGCCACCGCCGGAAGCTCCCGGAAAGCCGTGATGCCCATTCCGGCAGATGGGATTTATGTAGTTCAGAAAAATGATTCTTTCTACAAGATCGGGGCCAAATTTGGAGTAAAGGCGGCGGACATTGCCGCGGTGAACAATCTCCCGCTTGAAAAGCCCCTGCAAATCGGACAGAAACTGACGATTCCTCAGCCTGGAGCAGTCCGGAAGGCGCTTCCCGCTGAAACGGTGAAGTCAAATGCTTCTTCTGTGGAGACGAAAGCGGCATCTTCTGCTGAAAACAGTTCCGCCGCACCGCAGAGCGGAAGCTCTTCAGACCTGACGTCTCCAGATGCGCTGATGCAGGAAATCCCGCTTCCGGACGAAGCTACGATTGTCCCTACGCCTGCGGAGTCCGCCGCATCTTCTTCATCAGATGCGTCCGCGGTCAGTTCATCGTCCGGAGGCAATGCGTCTGGGGCTTCCTCCGCAGCGGTCGTGGAAGAGGAGGAGGCTTCGACCCATTTCAGTGTCACGCTGGAAGAAGACAGCACGCTTGCGAAAGTGGCGGAGAAGTATTTCTGTTCTCTGGAGGATCTCAGAAAACTCAATCCTCAATTGCCTGAAAACGGGACGATCCGTGCCGGCACCGTTATTAAGATGCCGCTTCTCTGATCTACTTCTGGATGCGCATCATTATCCGGACCTGTCTTTGTGACTTGCTTTGACTTTTGTGAAAGGTTGAGAGAGAAGAAGAGGGGGAGGAAAGAACGAGGTTCTCCCTTTCAGTTGCCGGAAGCCGATGCGTATTGAGATGACGGGCGGTATCCGTCTATTGCGGACGGGTGCCGCCTTTTCCGTGAAGGAATGGAGGCTTTTTCATTGATCCCCTTCGAGAAAAAAGACAGAATTCTTTTTATATCGGCGAGTTTTTATGCGGTTTTTCTGGGCCTGGAAATCTCCCGTGCGCTGATATCGGAATGCTACGGATTTGAAGGCTGTTATCTTCTGGTTGTGCTGTCGGCATTTTTCTTTCTGGCGATTTCACTGTGTCCGCCGTATTTTGCCCCGAAAGCGCCGAGATGTCCGTATCCGGAGCATCTGCTGTGTTATTTTCTGTTTTTTCTGTGCGGGACGGTATTTTCCTATTTTTCGGAGAATCTGGCGGTTCTTGTTCGCGGCCGGCCGCTGGTTCTGGCGTTTTTGATTCCGCTTCTGGCGACTTTTCCGTTTTTCTTTTACGGTCTGGCGTGCAGGAATGTGCTTCTGCTTCCACGGAGGGACGATGCGTACAAGGTGAGTTTTCTGGCTTGTGCCGGAGGAGCGCTGGGAGCGCTTGTTTTTTATCTTCTGCTGCGCTTTCTGCGTCTTCACATGGAAATTGTGCTGGCGCTGCTGGGGGGAGGTCTTCTGTGTTGGCCGGCATTTCTGCTGAGGAAGGATCTGACACGGTCCTGGCGGAGGATTCTTTTGATTTTTCTGGTTCTGGGCGAAGTGCTGATTGCCTATTTGTTCATTTTTTCTCCCCAGGGCCGTTCTCTTCATCACAGCCCCTGCGGTGTGATTACGATGCACGGGAAGAAAGGCGATCCGTGTGCAACGGTTCTGAAAAAGAACAACCAGGATCTGGCTTCTTTCCCGCATATGGCGGAACTGGACATTCCTCCGGTGCTGATTGCATCTCTGCAGCCGAACAGAGAAACGATCAGCGTCCTTCTGGCGGCGTCTGAACTTTCTCCGGTTGCGAGAGCGTTTCTGAATCTGCGGATGGTGGAGGAGCTTGATTTTCTCTCCAGCGATTCAAAACTGGTGAAATTTGCATCGGCGCCGCCCTTGTGCATCCTTCCCCGGCCGGATGAGGATGAACGTTTTCATGTGCTGTATGCGGATCCGCGTGCCTATATGGAGTCGGCGCAGAAGACGTATGATCTGATTTTCATAGAGCGTCCTTTGCCGTACAGTCTTTCGGAGAACCGGTTTTACACGTATGAATTTTTCTGTGCGGCAGCCCGTCTTCTGAAGAACGGCGGGGCGTTTGCCCTGGCGCTGCCCGAGCTGAAGGGATATTCGGAAAATACGGTCTCTGAATTCTGCGGTTCGCTTGCGCTGTCTTTGCGCAGGGTGTTCCGTCATGTGGAGTTCACGAATAAGAACGGGGTACGTCTGGTGATTGCAGGGAACACTCCGTCCATCACGAGGGACATGCTGCTGCTGGATGCGCGGACTTTTTCTTTTCAGGGCTTTGACCCATTTCTCCCGGAAGGTCTTCTTGCAGCGCTCTATCCGGATGTGATTCAGGATCAGGATTCAGAACGGATTGCGGGAGCGGCGGTGAGCGCCGCGCCCAATCTGGATTTTTCGCCTGAACTGCCTGTACTGCTCTGGCAGAGACATCCAGCACTGCGGGCGGGGAAGATCGGCGCAGGGGGCGGCGTCAGCGTTTACGGAGAGGATAGTTCTGAAGACGGAAAAGATGGAGAAGAAAGAAGCGAAGAAGGCGGAATTGCATGGCGGATTGCGGGGGCGGCAAATTTCATCCGTCTTCATTCGGCGTTGATTTTTCTTCCGCTTCTTGCGCTGTATCTTCTTTTCCGGTATTTTGTCTCATGGAAGGCGGTGCATAAGAAGTCCTTTATTCTTTATGAGAACGGCCTGTTTTCCGGGGGGGTGCTTTGTTTTGTCTTTGCTCTTCAGGAAGGACGCATGGGAAACGGATATTTGCTTTTCCCTCTCGGGACCGGACTCTTCCTGCTGTCTGCCGCGGGAGTCTATCTTCTGAAGGAGAAGAAAAGTGCTGTGAGTTCCGTGCTGAAATGGTTCTCCTGTTTTCTTCCTGTTCTGGCCGTGCTTGCGGGGCAGTGCCCGGCATGGGGTGTGCAGCTTCTTTTCTTCCCGATGCTCATGCTATGCGGTGCTTCGGGCGGACTGATCCATCATGCCATGCTGAATGATTCCAATACGCCGGAAGAAAACACTCTTCTTTTTTCAGCCGAATTTCTCGGTCTGCTTTCCGGGATGCTTTTGTTTTCCTGTTTTGCCTTTTCTACGGCGGGAGCGCTTGCGGCCTGTGTGATTTTTCTTTCGGCCGTGAGGCTGATCCGCGTGGCATGGGATCAGGGCACCTGAGAGAGTTGCGCGTGGCAATGGTGGAAAACAAAAAGACGACGTGCACCCGAAATCAAAACGAGGAAGTGGAACGAACGCAGGAAAGAAAAAAATAGAAGCGAATAATGAGAGTAATGACGATGATGAAAAAAAACCGTTTCTCCTCCCTGATCTCTGCCTTCTTCCTGATTCCGGCTCTGATATTATCCGTTTCAGCACAGGAAAAAACGCAGCGGAAGCAGCAGACCGCCGCACTGGGGCGGGAAACGCGTGTGGATTCCGTTCTGGCCTCTGTGAACGGAGAGCCGATCACGCTGCTGGATCTGATTCTGGAGAGCGGAAATGCGGAAATCCGCCTGGCTTCGATGTATTCCGGAGAACGACTGTATTCGGAGACGGAAAAATTCCGCCGGAACATGATTGAGGAGATCATTGTCCGGAAACTGGTCTATGAGGTTTACCGGGCCAAGCCTTTCAAAATAGAGAAGCAGTATGTGGAGGACGTTCTGGATTCCCTTGCCGCAACCATGGGCGACGGTTCCAGAGAGAGCCTTCTGAAAAAGGCCGGCGAGCTTGGCATTACACTGGAGGATCTACGGGAAAAGGCCGTGGAAAAACTGGCCGTTGATGCCATCCTTTCCGAATTCTGCGACCGCATGGTGTATATTACTCCGAAGGAAGTCTACGACAGTTACAGCAAATCCCCCGAAAAATGGACCGTTCCCGCTTCCGTGGAACTGCAGCTCCTGCAGATCCTGAAACAGGGCGGCCGCGGACATGCTTCCGGCAATACGCCCGAAACCTTATGCAGACTCGTTTCCGGCCTTCTGAAGGATCAGGACAAGGATCCTGAACTCTTCACCCGCATCGTGAAGGAATATTCCGATGCACCGAATGTGGAAAGCGGCGGACTCACAGGATCCATCGATCAGTCCAAACTGCGCCCGGAATTCGCCGAGGCGTTGAAGAAGTTGAAACCGGGTCAGGCGGTGGGACCAGTCGAGACTCCGGAGGGATTTTATTTCATCCGTCTGCTCCGGGAGACCCCTGCAAAATCCATTTCGTTTGAAGAGGTTTCTTCTCAAATCCGCGCTAGGCTCCAGTCCGCAGCCGTCGCAAAACGGAGAAGTGAATATGCAGAACGGCTCAAATCCAGAGCGCTGATCCGTTATTTCTTTCAATAACTTTTTTCCTCAATACACCAGTCTTGTTTCCTGGAAGGGGGGAAAAAAACGTCTGCTTTCCCTAGCGGATGGAATCGGATCTTTTCCCTGTAAAAAACGCATGGCGGAGAAAAAAAGAAGAAGAGAAAGACTGTTGCGTGGAGAGTCCCGGAGCAGCTTTTTTTCAGGAAAGACGGTTTCTGAAGTCCTCATAGGAGAACGTGCGGACGACTCTGAAGTCTCCGTTTTCAGGATCCCAGATTGCGATGGAGGGCAGGGCGAGTCCGTTGAAGGTGTTGGTCTTGACCATGGAATAGATGGCCATGTCCAGGAAGGCGATCCTGTCTCCGACTTTGAGAGGGTGCGGGAAGGAATAATCTCCGATCACATCTCCGGCGAGGCAGGAATGTCCGGCAAAACGGTAGCAGAAGGGATATTCTCCAGGCTTTCCCGCTCCGGCAACTTCCGGCCGATAGGGCATTTCAAGGACGTCCGGCATATGAGCGGCGGCGGAAACATTGAGAATTGCAATGTCACATTCATTGTGGACGATGTCCAGGACCGTGGCGGTCAGATATCCCGCATTCAGTGCGACCGCTTCGCCGGGTTCCAGATAGAGCGTTTCAATGCCGCAGCGCTCTTTGAAGGAACGAATCAGACTGCACAGAAGCTCCAGATTGTAGTCCGGACGTGTAATATGATGACCTCCCCCGAAATTGATCCATTTCATCTTCGGGATCAGGTCTCCGAATCGTTTTTCAAAGGCTTTCAGTGTCCGTTCCAGAGCATCGGCGTTTTTCTGGCAGAGGGTGTGAAAATGCAGGCCCGATATCCCTTCAAGCGATTCCCCCGCAAACGCTTCACGGAGAATTCCCAGACGTGACTTCGGCGCACAGGGCGAATAGATTTCCGCCTCCGCTTCCGAATGTTCCGGATTCACTCTGAGACCGAAGGAGACTCTTTCTTCAAAGGCTCTTGTCAGATCGCGGAAACGTTTCCATTGCGAAAAGGAATTGAAAACAACATGATCCGAAAGAGCAAGAAGTTCACTCAGGTCTTCCCGGGAATAGGCGGCCGCAAAAGAGTGAACCTCCTTGCCGAATTCCTCGCGTCCGAGTCTTGCCTCATAGGGGGAACTGGCGCAGACTCCGTCCAGCACCGTCCGCAGCAGCGGATAGACTGAAAACATGGAAAATGCCTTCTGCGCCAGCAGAATTCGGGCACCCGTCTGCCGGCGGACATTCTCAAGAATCGCCAGATTCCTCCTCAGCACTCCCAGATCCACCACAAAACAGGGGTTGGGAATCTGATAGAGATCAAGGCCTTCCTCCGGCGTCAGCGTCAGCATCGGGAATGTTCTCCTTATTGGGATTCTGTCTGGATTTCAAATTTGTTTCCCCCCCTTTTTTCTTTTTTTATTCCGGGTCGGTAAAAGACTCGGTCCAGGGCAGTCCGTATTGAGTCAGCTTCTTCATGAAGGGTTCGGGATCGAAGTGTTCCATGTTGAAGACTCCCGGCTCGCGCCAGGTGCCGGAAGCCACCATCATGGCGCCGATCATGGCAGGAACACCCGTCGTGTAGGAGACCGCCTGAGACTGGACTTCCCGATAGCATTCCTCATGATCGCAGACATTGTAGATGTAATACGATCTGGGCTTTCCATCCTTGCATCCCCGGATGAGACAGCCGATACAGGTTTTTCCCCGGGTGGTGGGTCCGAGAGTCGCCGGATCCGGAAGGAGCGCCTTCAGAAACTGAAGAGGGACAATTTCCTGACCATTGTAAAGCACAGGATCGATCCGTGTCATTCCGACGTTTTCAAGAACTTCCAGATGTTTCAGGTAATTATCCGAGAAAGTCATCCAGAATCTGGCTTCCCTGAGGCCCTTTTTCTGAAGGAAGGGAGCCAGCGATTCCAGTTCCTCATGCCAGAGGAGATAAATTTTCTTCGGCCCGATGCCGGCTGGGAAATCGAAGATTTTGCTGAATTCCATCGGCTTTGTTTCGATGAATTTGCCGTCTTTGAAGTACTTGCCGTTGGCGCTGACTTCGCGGATATTGATTTCGGGATTGAAATTGGTGGCGAAAGGGTGACCGTTGTCCGCGGCGTTGGCGTCGATGATGTCCAGGGAGTCGATGCTGTCGAAATAATTCTGCTTGACCGCCCAGGCGGTGTAGACGTTCGTCACCCCGGGATCGAATCCGCTGCCGAGGAGTGCGGTGAGGCCCTTTTCCTTGAAACGGTCGCGGTAGGCCCACTGCCATTTGTATTCAAAATGGGCGACATCGGGCGGCTCGTAGTTGGCGGTGTCGACATAATTTGTTCCTGCTTCCAGACAGGCGTCCATGATATGGAGATCCTGATAAGGAAGAGCCACATTCAATACCACGTCCGGACGGCAGCTGCGGATCAGTTCCGTCAGCTGAGGAACGTTGTCCGCATCCACCTGAGCCGTCCTGATCGGTCTTTTCAGCTGGGCCGCGATTTTTCTGCATTTTTCCTCGTTGCGGCTGGCAAGCGTGATTTCGCTGAAGGTTTCTTCCGCCTGTGCACATTTATGCGTTGCCACGGCTCCGACGCCGCCCGCTCCGATGATCAGAACCTTTGCCATGTTTTTCTGTCTCCTTACAAAGAAAAAAGTGAATGACGCTTTTCAACGTTCAAAATAGGTGTATCCGCGGATGCCGTTCTCGTAGACATTCATGATGGTCTTGCGTTCGGCGGGGGAAATGAGTTTCTCACGGACTGCACGTTCGGCGGAACGGCGGAAACTGTCGATCAGATCTCGCGGGTTGTATTCCACGTATGAAAGAACGTCCGAGACGGAATCGCCTTCCAGTTCCTTGACAATTTCCACTCTGCCGTCCTGCTGGGAAATGTTCACACTGACGATGTTCGTGTCTCCGAGCAGATTATGGAGATCCCCCAGAGTCTCCTGATAGGCGCCCACAAGGAAAACGCCCAGATAATATTCTTCATTGTCCCGGATTTCGTGAAGCGGGAGGGTGTGGCGTTCATCGTGAAGATCAACAAAATGATCGATTTTTCCATCGCAGTCGCAGGTGATGTCGGAAATGATTGCGTTTCTGGTCGGGCGCTCCCCGAGTCTGTGGATAGGCATGATCGGAAACAGCTGCTTGATTGCCCAGGAATCTGTGAGAGACTGGAATACGCTGAAATTCCCGTAATAAATGTCCGCCAGCGCCGTATCCAGATCTTCAAATTCGTCCGGAACGTATTTGAGTTTCTTGACTTCCTTGTTCACGGAGACCATTATGTGCCAGAATGCACTCTCGGCCAGCGCCCTTTCGCGGAGGGGAATGCGCCCGTTCTTGAAGAGAATGCGGATTTCATCCCGGTAGTAGATCGCATCGTGATAGCATTCCTGAAGATTTTTCTGATTGATGTTCTTCAGAATGCCCATGAGGTCCTTGGTCATTTCACTGGCTTCGGCGGGAATGGTGTCCGGAATCCGGGAGGGCTCGAAGCGGGCGACATCCAGAATATTGAAGAGAAGGACGGAGTAATAGGCCGTGGTCGCGCGCCCTGATTCCGTGATGATCGTCGGGTGCGGAATGTTTTTCGCGGTCAGGGTTTCTCCGACTGTTTCAATGATGTCCACACAGTATTCGTCCAGCGTGTAGTTCCGGCTCTGATGGTAATTCGTATGGGAACCGTCGTAATCGACCGCCAGTCCTCCGCCGAGGTCCAGATAGCCCATCTTCGCCCCTTCTTCCACAAGACCGCAATAGACGCGGCTGGCTTCCAGCACGCCCGCCCGGATGTCGCGGATATTCGGAATCTGGGAACCGATATGGTAATGCAGCAGGCGCAGACAGTCCAGCATGTCTTCCCTGCGGAGCATGTCCACCAGTTCGATGAGTTCCGCCGTATTGAGCCCGAATACGCTGCGGTCCCCTCCGGATTCGGTCCACTGGCCGCCCGCACGCGTGGAAAGCTTCATCCTCATGCCGATCATGGGGCGGATTCCGAGAGCGCGGCTTCGCTCGATAATCGCCGGAAGTTCACTCGGCATTTCCACCACAAGAATGCACTGGAGTCCGAGTTTGCACGCGTAAAGGCCCATGTCGATGAATTCTTCATCCTTGTAACCGTTGCAGACGATGCAGGCCTCGCGGTCCTCCAGCATTCCCAGTGCGGCGATGAGTTCTGCCTTGCTCCCCGCTTCCAGGCCGTGGTGAAATTCTCTCCCGTAACGCGTGATGTCCTCCAGAACCTGCTGCTGCTGGTTGACCTTCACGGGGAAAACCCCTTTGTAGACACCATGGTAGTTTGTCTGCTCGATGGCTTTCCGGAAGGAGGAGTGCAGAAGGCGGATCTGGGAATCCAGAATGTTCCCGACGCGCAGAAGAACGGGCATGTTCATTCCCCGTTCCTTGATCCCGTTCACAATGCTGAGAAGACTCGCACAGGGTGCGTTTTTTCCGGGGTATGGGGTAATGACGACTTCCCCGCTATCCGTCACGTCAAAATATCCGGCTCCCCAGTCCTTGACTCCGTACAGGTCTGCCGAATCCTGCGGAGTCCAGTGTTCAAAAGTTTCTTTGCGAATATTCATTTCCGGCAGAATCCTCCCGCCTGTCAAAAATTCCCTTGTCTGCAAAAAAAAATCCGCGTCGGAACACGGAAAAAACAATATCAAATACTATATCTCCTTCCGGACCCGTTTTCAAATCTTTCTGAAGGATTTCCGCCTTGCTTTTCTACCGTGACTTTTTCCCGGGATTTTTCCTCTCCCCGGGGGAAGGTCGGCAAATCCCTCTTGGGTAAAAATGACGCGGGGCGGAGAAAGAAGGGAGATACGGAGTAAAAAATGAAAAGGGGGAGGGGAGGCAGGCGGGGAAAGAAAAGAGAAAAAAATAAAGATTCTTTCTCTCCTGTGTTTTTTCCTCCCCAGCGATTCCGCAATTCTTTGTTTCAGACGGACTTTATACTTGATACTTTATACTTGATTATTCCGCCCTCAGGACATCAATCGGATTCTGCTGGGCAGCCTTCCAGGCGGGATAGGTGCCGAAGACGATCCCGATGAATGCGGAAATCACCAGAGAAAGAAGAACTGACCAGATGGAGAAAATGACAGGCCAGCCTGCATAGCGTGTCACCACATCGGAGATCAGGACTCCGAGGACGACTCCGATGGCGCCTCCGATTGAAGTCAGGAAAATCGTTTCCAGCAGGAACTGAATGATGATGTCCGACTTTTTGGCTCCGAGAGCGCGGCGTGTTCCGATTTCCTTCCGTCGCTCATAGACATTGGCAAGCATGATGTTCATGATGCCGATGCCGCCCACCAGGAGGGAGATGCCGGCAATGGAACTCATGACGACGGTGAAGATGTTCTGAGTCTGTTCCCGTTGTTTGAGGAGTTCAAAAGGAACAATGTGTTCCCAGTCCCGTTTGTCAGCGTGAGATTTTTCCAGATAGGCGGCGATGCGTTTCGAGGTGTAGTCGATATAGGCGATGTCGGTCACCGTGACGATGAACGTGTCGAAATCGACGCATTCGACCATGATGGAATGAGGTTCCCGCGTGAAGGCCTTTTTCCCGTAGAGCGCATCGGACGTGCTCATGGGAATCAGGACCAGGTCGTTCGGAGAGCCGATTCCTGAAATCTGCGTGCCCAGATTGTTTTCAATGATTCCGACGATCCGGAAGAGACTGTCGTCTATCTTGAGATTGCTCCCGATGATGTTCCGCTCTCCGATGGTGAAGAGTTTTCGTTTCGCGTTCCTGCCGATGACGCAGACATTGGAGTCGGAGGAATAGTCGATTCTGCTCAACCATCTGCCTTGAATGACCTCGGAACGACTTTCCCGGAGAAAATCGGGACTGACTCCGACCAGCAGCAGATCCGTCCGGGTGGTGCCGCGCAGAATCTTCTTCCGGGTGTTCCGCGCCGTTGAGACGCCCGACACGTTGTCCATGTGCCGGATGTGGTCCAGATCCTGTTCCGTGAGTCCGTAGGTTTCGACGATGCTGGAATTGGTGGTGTTGGTCGTATCTTTCCCCTCCGCGGGCGGTTTCTTGGAAAAGACGATGATTTTGTCGATCCCCATGGCGGAAATCTGCGCAATGGCCTGTTCTTTTGCCCCCTCCGAGATGGAAAGCATGGAAATAACGCTGCCCACACCGAAAATAATGCCGAGGGAGGTCAGAATGGAGCGGACCTTGTGAAGCATCAGGTTGTGGAAGGCCAGAAGAAAATGGTCGGGGACTCTCATGATTCGGCAATCTCCAGTTCTGTCACGCTGTGGCGGATATTGTCCACAATGCGCGAGATTCGCCCGTTGCGGAGATAGACGCAGCGATCGAAATGGTTTTCATACTGCGGATTGTGCGTGACCAGAAGGATCGTCGTCCCTCCCGCATGAAGTTCGTGGAAGAGCGACATGATTTCAGTGCCGGTCTTCTCATCCAGATTTCCCGTCGGTTCGTCCGCGAGCAGGAAGGTCGGGTAATTGACCAGCGCGCGCGCGACGGCGACACGCTGGCATTCCCCTCCCGAAAGCTGCGTCGGCCGATGATCCAGACGGTGGGACAGCCCCACCTTCGCCGCCATTTCCCGAGCAATCTCCGCCCGTTTCCTCCCCGCGATTTCCGCATACAGCATCGGCACCTCAATGTTCTGCTGCACCGTCAGATGCGGGAAGAGATTGAAGGACTGAAAGACAAAGCCGATCTTGGAATTACGCAGTTCCGTGAGAACGGAATCATCCAGTGTTTCGACACGCAAGCCATCGAGGAAATAATTCCCTCCCGTCGGCTTGTCGAGAAGTCCGAGAATGTTCAGAAAGGTCGATTTCCCTGACCCCGAAGACCCCATAATCCCGAGAAACTCTCCGCGGGCGACGTCCAAATCAATCCCCTTCAGCACCGGGACGCTCAAGGTCCCAGTGTAATAGGTCTTGACAATCTTTTCAAGGCGGAGGGCCAATCCGTTGTTTCTGTTGTGTTCCTCTCCGGCTGATGAGTCGGACATGGCAGTTGTCTCCGGTTTCATATATGGATTCTTTTCTGATGCTTCTGCTTGGCGGAGAAGATGGGGAAAAGGGGCGGAACTCCGTATTTCAATCAATCTTTCTGGGAAGTTTGGAACGGCCTGTAGAGGTAGATTTCATCTCCTTCCTCCAGCCCGGACTTGATTTCCACGAAACTGTCGTTAGCGACACCCAGTTCCACGGGTGCGGTCTCCGGCCTGGTGAGCGTCTTGCGGTACACGAAGAATTTCCCGCCTTCCTCCTGCACCGCTTCAATCGGGACGGATATCACATCCTTCAGAATCTGGGAAACCGCTTCCACCTGCACGCTCATTCCGCTGACAATGCGCGGATCGGTCATTTCAAAATCGACTGTCGCCCGGTAGACTTTCGGGCTTCCGTTGTCCCAGGGAATCAGAAGGACGGGGAGGGAGTCGATCCGTTCGATTTTGCCGGGTATCTTCAGATTCGGGATCGAATCCGGCGTGATGATCACTTCACCTCCGGTCCGGACCTTGGAACGGTATTGCTCAGGAATGTTGATATTGACAATCATCTGGCTCATGTCCGGGATGGTGATCAGCACTTCGCGCCGACGTACGTCCATGCCGATTTTGACTTCGAGGTTTCCCCAGCGCCTGTCGGGATCGCCGTAGGTGACGATTCCGTCCGTGGGGGCGACCAGCTGCATGCTGCACATGTAGGTCAAATTCCGTTCCAGTTCCCGTTCGATTTTGCGCATGTTCTGTTCGGCATTGTAGATCTGATTGTCCTTCTGTGCGAGGGAGGAAGCGGTCTTGACCTTGACTTTGTTCAGTTCGAGTTTGGTTTGTTCAAGCTTGTTTTTGAGTTCCTTGATTTTTGTTGGGTGAGTGTAGCGCTTGAAGATCTTTCTGTCGAGGAGTGCGCTGCTGTATTTCACCTGGGCGGAATTCAGGGATTTTTCCGCCGATTTCAATGCGGACTCCAGCTGGGCTTTTTCGGTTTCCTTGGGAACGGTGCCGCCGCTTTTGTAAAGTTCGTCGTAGGCATTGTTATAGGTTTCGCGAGCTTCGCCGAGAGTTTTCTGGGCGTCGCTGACGGACATGAGCTGATTGTCCTTGTCCCGCGGGCCTTCGAGCTTCAGGTATTTGTTGTAGGCGTCCTGGGCGGCGACGACATTGTCTTCCGCCGTCCGGATGTCCGCTTCATTGCTGCTGATGAGAATGGAGCGTTCCTCCTGGTAGATCAGAAGATCTTTTTCCTTGTTGTCGAGTTCGACCTTGCCGTCGTCGATTTTAATCTGGAGATCTTCGGTTTCGAAGCGGGCAACGATATCCCCCTTGGAGACCTTGGTGTTTTCATCGACAATCGCCACCAGTTTCGTGCTGATCGGCACATCCAGCGCCAGTTTGTGCTTGACTTTGGTGTTGATATTCCCTGTCAGAAGCACGCCGACGATCAGATCTCCGCGTTTGACCGTGAAAATCTTGTCAGGCGCCTTTGCGTCGCGTGCCAGCTCCGCAGCATTTTTCATGGCAGCTCGCTGCCAGAACCAGAACCCCGCTCCCGATGCAGCAGCAAGAAGAACGAGGATGATCAGAAGTTTTTTATTCAGTTTCATTTTGCCGACTGCTCTTCATTCTGTTCCGTTTTTGTCCCGTCGGAAGGGGAGGCGGATGCTCTGCTCTTTTCCGCGGAGGAACTGCCATTTTCTGTCTGAGGGTTCTGCTTCACTTCGATTTCCTCTTTCGCCGTGTTATTCATTTCCGTTTCCAGATCAAAACGGTCGACGGGAGGCTTGTTTTTGAAGATGGAATCGGATCCCTTGAGAATATCGGCCGCATCCTGAATCTGCTGGGCGGTCTTTTCAAGATCGGGCATGAGATTTTCGGGCGTGGGCATGACATGGATTTTCATGAAGAAGATCAGCTGCTTGTCATAGATTTTTGTGTCGCGTCCGGTGAAGAAGTCTCCGAGGATGGGGATATCGCTGATATAGGGGACCTTACGGAGCGTTTCGTTGTGTTCGGTGGAGTAGAGTCCGCCGAGAGCAATGATGGAGCCGTCCATGACGGTCAGACGCGTGGTGATGTTGCGGACGGAAATCACGGGAATGACGCTTACCAGTTCATTCTGTGTGAACGTCTGATAACGGATTGCCGTCGTGACCTGAGGCGCGACTTCCATTTGCACCGTGTCCTTGTTGATGATGCGAGGCGTGATTTTCAGGGAAACCCCGGTCCGTTTGTATTCAAAAGAAAGATTGGTGGAACTTGTGGTCGTCTGAGAGGAGGGAATGGGCAGGTCCTCACCCGTTTCGATGCTTGCCGTGATTCCCTGGTCGGCAAGAATGTTGGGGGCGGCGAGGATTCTGGCGTCATTGCTGGTGTTCAGCAGACGCATGGCGAGATTGAGAGTATCGGTTTTCCCGTTTCCGCTGGTGGAGGCGATCGGGAAGAAGCTGAAGGCTCCACCCTGAGTGGTGTCACTGCTTTGTCCGGGGGAATCGTTGTTGATCCAGTAGGTGTCTGTGGTGCCTGTGGTGGGATCGGTATGGGTGTAGTTGATTTTCACGTCGCGCTGGGCGCCCTGTTCGATATAGACTTCAATGATCTGGGCTTCAACAAGGACCTGGGGCTGGGGTTTGTCAAGGGCAAGAAGAAATTCCCGGATTTCCGGAATCTTCGCATCAATGTCCCGGATCATGACGGTGTTCTGGTGTGGCGCGTCCTCCATGGATTTTTCGATCAGTTCCACGACTCCTGTGGGAGAAATGATCGAATCCAGAGCCTCAGAGGCCGTGGAGGCCTTGATGTAACGGAACGTGTAAAGAATGATCGAATGTCCGTCGGATCCTTTGATGATGCTGAGGTCAGGGGTGGATTCGGAAAATTTCTTCCGGGACAGGCGGAACACGGTGTCCCGGTCCGAAAACAGTGTTTCCAGACGGGACATGACTGCTTCCTTGCCGCGGATTTCGTTCGGATTTTCGGCGGAGGTGGAAATATTCAGGGGCTTTTCTCCGGCCCTGATCAAATCGGCTGCCCCTGCTGTTTGCGCATAGAGCGCTGATGCGGTATAATAGAGTGAAGCCATGCAGAAAAATGTGATCAGATGTTTCTTCTGTTCTTTCATTTTGACTCCTGGAAAGTGGATATTTCGTATGGGAATGGCGTATTCGCCAAGTGGTTTCAGACGGATCTGCAGAACGACAGATTGTCCAAGATAGACTACATTCAATTCTCCGCCTTGTCAAGCAGAAAAATCATTCCTCAGCCTAAATAATCTTATAAAAAATAGTAAAATGAGCAAATATTGAAGAGCCTCCTCAGAATTTTTCTACAGTTCCTTTCGGCAAAATCTTACAGAATACCTTCACAGAATCCCGCTTTCATCGTTTTTTTCCTTTTTCTGTTGAAAAAAAAGTTTTTGCGGTTACATTCCTGAAATTGGAGTCAAAAAAAACGGAGAAAAGAGTCTCAGGAAGTCTTTCTTTGCCAACGATGGCATATTTCTGTTTTTTTCTCCGGATTCAGTGCCGACTGGGGCAGGGAGGAAAAAAAGAACACCAGGTCCCTGCGGCAAAAATGTACTGTACTATATCAAAAAAAAAGTAAACAGACGGAGTTTTTTCAGGGAGGATTTCTGAAAGATGAAACGCTTGAAAAGAGAATGTCCATTGACATCGCCAGTGAAAGTGGTCCAGTTCGGGGAAGGGAACTTCCTGCGCGCCTTTGTGGACTGGATGATCGACGAAATGAATCAGAAGGCGGACTTTGACGCCGCCGTCAGGATCATTCAGCCTCTTCCCTCCGGAATGGGGGAGACATTGAACGAACAGGGAGGCGTTTACACCCTTGTCATGCGCGGCGTGGAAAACGGGAAAATTCTAGAGAAAATCCGGAAGATTGAATGTGTCAAAGACTGTCTGAATCCCTATACGGACTGGGAAAAAGTTGTGGAAACCTTCCGCGGGAAAGCGCTCCGCTTCTGCTTTTCCAATACGACGGAAGCCGGAATCGAATACAAAGCCGAACCATTCCGTGAGGGCGGCACTCAGGAGACCTTTCCCGCCAAGCTTACCTCTCTCCTTCATGAACGCTTTCTCGCAGGCCTTCCCGGATTGATCTTCCTTCCCTGCGAACTGATTGAACACAACGGGAGCTCTCTGAAAGCTGCAATGGCCCGATACGCGGCGGATTGGAAATTCGGGGAGGATTTCGCGGCGTATCTGGAGAAGGAGAACGTCTTCTGCAATACGCTGGTCGACCGGATTGTTGCGGGTTATCCGAATTGCGAGGCCCCGGAGATCTGGGAACGCCTCGGATATGAGGACCGCCTCCTGGACTGCTCCGAACCGTTCCATTTCTTTGTGATCGAAGCGCCTGTTTCCGTGGAGAAGGAACTGCCGTTTGCAAAGGCGGGTCTGAATGTGGTTTTCGTTGCGGACCAGAGTCCTTACCGGACGCGGAAAGTGCGTTTTCTGAACGGTGCACACACATCTTCCGTCCTTGCCGCGTATCTGGCGGGTTTCGATTACGTGGATGAAATGGTGGCGGATGCGGCTTTTGGAAAATTTCTGAAAAAGCTGCTTTTTGAGGAAATTTTCACGACTGTGGCCCTGCCGGACGCAGAAAAAACGCAATTTGCCGAAGCGGTTCTGGAACGGTTTGCGAATCCTTTTGCGATGCATCGTCTGCTTTCGATCTCCCTGAATTCGGTGGCAAAATGGAAGGTTCGAGTTCTTCCGTCGCTTCTGGATTATACAGCGGCGCAGGGGAAGCTTCCGCCGCTGCTGAGTTTTTCCCTTGCCGCATTGATTGCATTTTATGAGAACCGGGGAGGAGCTGGAGTCAACCGGGTCAATGCTTACCCCGTCTCAGACGATGCCGCGATTCTGGAGTTTTTCGAGCAGACCTGGAGCGAAAGGAAAGACGATTACGCGGCAATTGCGGACACCGTGCTCAGGGAAAGCTCCTTCTGGGGCATGGATCTGAGAAGCGTCTCCGGACTCGCGGAGGCGACGGCGGAAAATCTGAAAAACATCAAAGCTTCCGGGATCCGCCTGGCGCTTGCGGGGCTGCTGAAATGAAGAACGGGGAGGCGGATCGGAAACTCTTCCGGATTTCTCCCGCGGACAATGTCGCCGTGGCGCTTTCCGGAGAAAAAGTCGGGCACAAGTTCGCCCTCCGCCGGATTCGGGCGGGGGAGAAGGTCATCAAATACGGCATGCCCATCGGAACTGCGCTTTGCGACATTGAAGAAGGAGAACATGTCCATACCCATAATCTCAAGACTCTTCTGGCGGGGGAAGAGGAATATGTGTACCGACCTTCTCCGGAAGCGCTGCGCGTCCCGGAAACAAAACGGAAAGACGTGTTTTCCGGCTATGCCCGTCCAGACGGTTCCGTCGGGATCCGGAACGATCTCTGGGTGATTCCGACGGTCGGTTGCGCAAACAGCTTAGCAGAGAATCTCTGCCGGGAGATGAATCTCCGTCTGTCCTCTTTGAATCCGGAGCAGGGGTCATCCTCATTCTCTCCCTGTCCACAGCGGGCGCTTCCGCTTCTTCATCCATACGGCTGTTCCCAGCTGGGAGAGGATCATGAACGCACGGCGGAACTTCTTGCCGCGCTCTGCAAGCATCCGAATGCGGGGGGAGTGCTGGTGATTTCTCTGGGCTGTGAAAACAATACGCTGGAATCCTTCCGGAAGCGTCTGGGGGATCTGACGCGGCGGAACATCCGTTTCCTGCTGGCTCAGGAAGAGGAGGATGAATGGGAAGCGGGCATGGAGCTTCTGGAATCGCTGAGAAAAGAATCCGCTTCGTGCGTACGCGGGGAATTTCCCGTCTCGAAACTGAAAGTGGGCTTGAAATGCGGGGGATCGGACGGCTTTTCCGGTATTACAGCCAATCCGCTCGTCGGCCGTTTTTCCGATCTGCTGATCGCCCAGGGTGGAACCAGCGTCCTGACGGAAGTCCCTGAAATGTTCGGAGCGGAAACTCTTCTCATGAACCGCTGCATCAGCCGGGAGGTTTTTGACAAGTGCGTGGAGATGGTAAATGGTTTCAAGCGTTATTTTCTCTCCCACGGCCAGGTCGTGTATGAGAATCCCTCTCCGGGAAACAAGGCGGGGGGGATCAGCACTCTGGAAGACAAATCCCTCGGCTGCACTCAGAAGGGGGGATTCGCTCCCGTGACGGATGTGCTCCGTTACGGAGAGAGTGTTTCCATCTCCGGCTTGAACCTCCTGAGCGCGCCTGGAAACGATATGGTCGCTTCAACTGCGCTTGCGGCGGCGGGCTGTCATCTGATTCTTTTCACGACAGGCAGGGGAACTCCTTACGGGACGGTCGTGCCGACACTGAAAATTTCAACCAATTCAGCTCTTGCAGAGAAAAAGCCGCACTGGATCGACTTCGATGCCGGGGTGCTGCTGGGAAATGAGAAAGTCGGAATGGATGAGCTCGCCGGGCAATTCATGGATTTCGTTCTGGAAATCGCTTCCGGGAAGAAATGTGCGAGAAATGAGGAGCATCGTTGCCAGGAAATCGCCATTTTCAAAGATGGCGTGACACTCTGATTCCTTCTCACTCTCACTCAAAGAAACAAGTTTTTCCCTCCCGGGAACGAGTTCATTCCGCAGCAGGAGATTTCTTCAGCGGGGGGGAGGGAAAAACACTGGATTTTTTCCCTCCCCTTCATGCGCGGAGAGAGAAGGAGGATCGTTTTTTCCCCCCCTCTCAGACTCCTTTTTTGTGTTTTCTCCTCGTCCAGAAAGAAAAAAGAGAAACTCCCCTTGATTTTCAGGGGGTTTATGGTATCTTTCTTCCGTCGGTTTTTTCCCTTGCGGATTCCCGATGGAGTTGGCAGGAAAAGCCCGGCGGATCGGGTTTGATTATTCGTCTGACAACGTGAAAAACAAATTACAGAGGAAATCATGTTCTTGTTTCTTGGAGGGATCCTCCTCCTGGCGGTCGGTTATCTCACCTATGGACGTTTCGTTGAAAAAGTGCTTGGTCCGGACGGACGGGACACTCCTGCGAAACTTTCCTGCGACGGCGTGGATTATGTCGTTCTCCCGCATTGGCGCAACATGCTCATTCAGCTTCTGAACATTGCGGGGATCGGTCCGGTGATCGGTGTGATCCTTGGGATCAAGTTCGGGACGATTGTATTCATTATTATCCCGATCGGAAACATCATTGCGGGAGCGGTGCATGATTTTCTGGGGGGGATGATTTCCCTCCGTCACAACGGTGCGAATCTGCCGGCGATTGTCAAAATGAATCTTGGCAGGAACTTTGCGCATTTCTTTTCCGTTTTCATGGTGTTTCTGCTGCTGCTGGTGGTGGCGGTTTTCATCAACGTCCCTGCGACTCTGATTGACAAGCTGATTCCGGAAGCCTCGATTTTCTGGGTGGCCGTCGGGGCGATTTTTTTGTATTACATTTGTGCGACGCTTTTCCCTGTGGACAAAATTATCGGAGCGGTGTATCCGTTTTTCGGCGCCGTGCTTCTTCTGGGGACATTTGCCATCTTCATTGCGCTGGTGATTGCGGGAGTCAAGGATCCTGCGCTGTTCACGGAAAGCGCGGGCTTCCGTGAGCACATGTTCACGCCGGAAAACTACAATCCCATCATCCCGATGCTTTTTGTGACGATCGCCTGCGGAATCATTTCCGGATTTCATGCCACTCAGTCGCCGATCATTGCCCGGACAATGGCAAGCGAATATCAGGCTCGTTCCTCCTTTTACGGCATGATGATTGTCGAAGGCGTCATAGCAATGATCTGGGCGGCGGCGGGACTGGCCATCTACAATCTCTTTCCGGAAAAAATGCTGTTGGATCCGAATCAGGTGCTGAATGACATCACACGTCATTTTCTCGGCACATGGATGGGGGGACTGACGGTCATCGGCGTGATCGTGCTTGCCATCACTTCCGGTGACACAGCCATGCGCAGTCTCAGGCTCAGTCTGGCGGAAATCTTTCACCTTCCGCAGCATTCGCTCCGGAACCGCTTTCTCCTCTGCATCCCGCTGATTGTGATTGTGGCCTTTCTTCTGGCCTGGTCAAACAAGAGTGCGCAGACCTTCAAACAGCTCTGGAACTATTTCGCCTGGGGCAATCAGGTGCTGGCGGCATCCACACTGATGGCGGCGGCGGTCTGGCTTGCGTCCCTGCGGAAAAATCTCTGGATCGCGATTGTGCCGGGGGTGTTCATGACTTTCATCGTCACGACATACATTCTCTGGATTTCGCCCTCTCACAGTGTGGGGGGCGCGGCTCCCATGGGCTTCGGCTTGCCGCTGAATCTTGCCTATCTCCTTGCGGGAGTCATTTCCCTGGCGTTTGCCCTCTGGGTGTATCGGCGCGGGAAAAGACTTGCGCGGGAATCCCTCCCTCCGGAGAAGACGGAGTGAAATATCCGCTGCTTGTCGTCTGACAGCCGGGAAACAAGGCGGAAGAAGGAGAGTCCCTGGAGAGAAGTTCCGGGAAAATCCTCTTTCCGCCTACTTTCTTTTTCCTTTTCCTTTTTTCTCCCCTTCGTGATCCTTCTTTGCTTCTTTGCTTTTTCCCCTCTTTCTTCTGGTGAACAGAGACTTTGTTTTGCCATATAAAATTCTTCTGTTGAAAAAATGGGACGGATGTGAAAAATCTGCATTTCCCGCTTTGCAAAGCGTTTCACTGATGCTATTCTCCCGATACGGACTTCCGGTGGATCAGAAAGTTCGGGGAAAAAAAGGAAAGGAATCAGAATGAGAAATGGTTTTGCCGTAATCATTTCAGCCGTGCTCTTCATCCTCGGTTTCCCGGATACGGTGTTTTCAGGGGAGCAGCGGATCGGAGGGAAAGTCCTGAAAGTCGAATGCGAGCGTGCGGAAGACTGCCTGTATTCTGCAGGAGAGGAAATGCGTTTCACGATTTCTGTATTGGACGGGAAGACCGGGGATGCGCTTCCGGGGATCCGCGTGCGCTGTGTCGTGCATCAGGACGGGCGGGCGCCTGAACGCTGGGAAAAGGTCCTTCCGGAAGGCCGGGAGACGGTCCTCCTGAAGGCTCCGGAAGAGCATCCGGGCTGGACTCTTCTTACAGTGTCCCTGCTGAATGAAAAAGGGAAAAAGACGGGAGCGGATGTCCTCTGCGGAGCGCTTGTGGAAAAGGACCGGATCCGGACTGCGACTCCCGATCCGGAGGATTTCGACAGCTTCTGGAAAGCTCAGATCGACACCATGAGGAAAAAAGTTGCCGGAGAAAAGCCCGATGCCGGAGTTGAACGGACTCCGATGGAAGTGCCGGAGAAGTATCGGGAAACGGTCCGAGCCTGGCGTGTCCGGCTTTCCTGCGGCGGCGGAGGAGCTCCGGGGAACTCTCTGGAGGGCGGCGGAGAGCAGAATTTCGCTTCTGGAATTCTCACGATGCCGATGAAGGCGGAAGAAAAATCTCTTCCTGCGATTGTACAGTTCCACGGCGCCTCCACCGTCGGTGTGGCGCAGGGACAGTATTATTATGGGGAAAAGGCCATTGCCCTGACTCTTTCCCCTCATCCGGTCGAAAGCGGGATGACTCAGGAATATTACCGGAAGTTCCGGAAGGAACATCTCGAAGGATATCCGCGGCGGAATGCGGACAACCGGGACAAGTATTATATGAAAGACATGGTCCTGCGTGCCGTCCGCGCACTTGATTATGTGAAGACTCTTCCTGAATGGAACGGTTCCGTGCTCGTTCTCCACGGGGAAAGCCAGGGGGGATTTCAGTCGATTGCCGCCGCAGCTCTTGTGCCGGAAGTGACGCTCTGCGTCTGCATGGTGCCGGCGATGAGCGATCATCTGGCGTATGAGAAAAAGCGCCTCCCCGGATGGCCTGGGCTGATCCGTCTGACAAAGGAAGGAACTCCGCAGACGGACGAAGCCAATCTCAAAATCTCTCAGAACGCACCGTATTTCGACTCAGTGAATTTTGCAAAACGCATCAGATGCCCGATTTATCTTTCCACCGGACTTCTCGATACAACCTGTCCGCCCACGGGTATTCTGGCACTGCATGCCAATCTGCCGGACTCGACGGAAAGGCATCTCTATATCGCTGCGGATAAAGGCCATGCGGCAGGTCATCCGCAAGCAGGCGGCGTTTTGGAAAAAATCCTGCGGGAAGGAAAATGAGGAAAAAAAGCAATCCTTCCTGAAGCAGAGCCATGAAAGAAAAAAATGAATCAAAAAGGGGGATTCAAAAAAGAAAAAGAAAGAGAGAAGGGAAAGAATCTTTTTTTCTTCTTTTTCTTCCCCCTCTTTCCATGATTCTTTTTTCCCCGGTGGGCAATACTGGACTCAGAAGGAATTCGACTCCGCCGGGAAGACGCCGTCCCGGACTTCGGAAACATACTCGGAGAAAGCCCGGCGGATTTCCTCATGAAGCACGGCATAGCGTTTGGAATGTTTCGGGATGAAATCGGTAAAGAGGCCGAGGAGATCGTTGACGACCTGCACCTGTCCGTCGCAATGCACGCCTGCTCCGATGCCGATGGCGGGAATGGAGATGGCTTCGGCAATCCGTTTGGAAACGGCGGCGGGAATGCATTCCAGAACGACGGCGAAGGCTCCGGCTTCTTCCAGCTCCTTTGCTTCGGCGATCAGACGCTCTGCCTCCTCCTCCTGACGTCCGACGATCTTATAGGATCCTGAAGTCTTGATCGACTGGGGCAGAAGCCCGATATGCGCCATGACTGGGATTCCCGCCTCCACCAGACGCCTGACCACAGGCAGGGTGGACGGATCCGTCTCCAGTTTGACCGCGTCGCACTGCGACTCCTGCAAAAAGCGCGCCGCGTTGGTCAGAGCCTGTTCCATGCTGATGTGGTACGACATGAAAGGCATGTCTCCGACCACAAACGCCGCCGGCGCTCCTCTCCTTACCGCGGCGCAGTGATGCAGCATCTGTTCCATCGTGACGGGCAGGGTATTTTCATATCCGAGCACGGCCATGCCGAGGGAGTCTCCGACAAGAAGGAGATCGATTCCACATTCATCCGCCAGACGAGCCGTCGGAGCATCGTAAGCGGTCAGCATGACGATTTTTTCTCCTTCCCTTTTCATTTTTCTGAAACGGTTGACTGTCGGTTTTTTCTTTTCAGCCATGAGAGCACCTCGCCGGAAGATTTTTTTTCTTTTGACTTTTCGCTTTTCTTTTCAGATTCAGATCAGAAATACCTGAAACAGGAATCTGCGTCTGTATTTTTTCTCCTGATTCACATACTATATCCCGGAGAGAGGGGTTCTTCAACTCTTTTCCGTTTTTTCTCCCGGGGAGGGTGCATTTTTACGGGCGCGGCATTTGTATTTTCCCCTCTCCGGGTTTTTATTACCCCGACATAAAAAAAACTCTGCGGGCCGCAAAACAAGAGAAAGGGAGCGCTGACGCCATGAGAAAAAAAGAAAAAGGAGATCATCGCGGAGAACGGTCTGGGAAAAACCGGAAAGGAAGCCGCCGCAGCCGCTCCTCCTTCTCCCTTCCTCCAGTGAAGGGAATTTTTTCCGCGAATGCGGCGGGATTCGGATTTGTCAAGCCGCAGGCCCCGGAGGAGGCGGAGCTCTTCATCCCGCCGAAATATACTTCCGGAGCGCTCGACGGGGATCTGGTCGAGGCTCGGATCATCGAAGAACCCGAACGCGGCCCCGTGGGGAAAATCCTTTCGATTCTGGAACGGCGGCGGAATTTCGTGGTGGCGGAACTGAATTCCTCTCACAGCGCGAGGCCGTTGGACAGAAAACTGCCGGAGGAAATCAAAGTCAACTCTCTTCCCCGCGGCATGCGCAGAGGCCAGTGGGTCCGCCTGCGCCTCCTGAACGGAGGTCCCAGACATACGGAATCCCTCCGCGGGACTTTTGAAGAAACGATCGGTCCTGCGGGAACGGTCGAAGGCGATCTGCAGGCCATTGCCGAAGAATATGATCTCCCGGATCCCTACACTCCGGAACAGGAACGTGCGGCATCCCGTCTGACTCCGGCTGAAAGAGTCGCCCGGGAGGATTGCACGGGCCTTTTCACCGTAACCATTGACCCTGTCGACGCAAAGGATTTCGACGATGCCATCTCCATCATGCCAGCGGAAAAAAAGACGGAACTCCGGCTCGGCATCCATATTGCGGATGTCGCCGCCTGGGTCCGCCCCGGATCCGTGTTTGACCGCGAGGCCGCGAAACGTTCTTTTTCCTCCTATATTCCCGGCAGGTTCTCTCCGATGCTTCCGAAATCCCTGACCGGGAAACTCAGTCTGCGCGAGGGGGCGGATTCACTCGCTCATTCCGTTCTGTTCACGGTACGGAAATCGGATGGAAAGCTGACTTCCTGCCGGAGAGTCCATTCCCGGATCCGCGTGGACAAGCGCCTGGATTTTGCCTCCGTGCAGAAGTTCATCGACGATCCCGTGTCGGCTCCCCCGGACTGGTCCGGAGAACTGAAGGAAAAACTTGCACTCCTTCTTGCACTCGTCCGGAAAATGCGCGCGCGCAGAAAGAAGGAGGAGGCCTTTTTGAATATTGATACCGCCGAAGTGCGCGTCCTTTGCGATGAGGAAAGCAAGCAGGTGACCGGAATCGAACGGAAAATTCAGGGCGAGGCCGACCTCATCGTTGAAGAATGTATGCTCGCCGCGAACAGCGCCGTCGCCGCGGAAATCATCGAACGCGGCATCCCAGGCCTTTTCCGGGTTCATGACGAGCCTTCGCCGGAAAAAATGGAGGAGTTCTCCTGTTTTGTGGATTCAGTCTTCCACATGAGCACCGGGGATCTGCTCGCTTCCAGAGCCGCCTGCACGCATTTTCTGGAATCCCTGCCGGAGGATCACCGGAAACCTGTGATTCTTTCCCATTTTCTCCGTTCGCTCCCGCGGGCCGTTTACAGTACGGAGCCGTCGCTCCATTACGGACTCGGAAAATACCGTTATTCCCATTTCACGAGCCCGATCCGCAGGTATCCGGACCTGCTTCTGCATCAGCAGCTCTTTGCTGCGGATGCGGGAATGAGACTGCGTGCGCTCAAAACCCTCTCCGCATTCGCATCAGAATGTTCCGCAAAGGAGGAGAACAGCGACAATGCATATTTCGCAGCCAACGACCGTTTGAAAATTCATTATCTCGTCCGGAACGGCGCACTGGAAAATTCTGTGATGTATGAAGCTGTCATCAGCAAAGTTTCATCGTCCGGGCTGCTCTGCGACATTGCGGATCTCGGCTTGTACGGATTTGTCCCGGCGTCGAAGATCCGCGGGGGCGGGGTGCTCCGGAGCGGAAGGCGTGAAGACCGCCACCGCGTCCGCGCCGCCGGAGGCCATGCCAGATTCAAGGTGGGGGATTTTATTTATCTGATTCTCGATTCCGTGGATCTTGTCCGCGGGACTGCCGTATTCCGTCCAGCGGTCTAAAAAAACAAGACGTGGAAATGAATTTGCTCCGGCAATGAAAAACTTCCTTCAGAAAATCCCTTCTCACAGAGATCAGGGAAAAACACAGACGATCCCGAAAGAAAGGACTCTTCATCCGTCATGAACAGGAAACAGACTGAGTTGAAATGGGAGACACAGGGAAGTGCCGTTGTACTGGAAAACGGCGGAATCATCCGAATGGACGGGGACGGCAGCGCAACTTCGCATGTGATCCTTTCCCAGAAGGCGGCCATGCCGGTCCGGATTTCCTGTGAGAGCCGTTCCCGGGAGGTTTCCGGGAACAATGCCTGGGAGTATTCCGTCCTTGCAAAACTGGAGTTTGCCGACGGTTCCAGCAGCAGAGTCGACTGGTTCCCTTTCAACGACGGCTCCCTTTTCTATCCCGACTACGCCCCCTTTCCGGAAGGCACTCATGATTTCCAGCTCCGCAGTATGCTTCTTGCCTGCGAACGCCCCATCCGGGCGATGGAAATCGAACTTCTTTTTACACAGCATTCCGGCCTTGCCGAATTCAGGAATCTGAAAATAGAAGACTATGCCTCCGGAGAAACACTTCTCTTCGACACCTTCCCAGTGACGGCTCCTCCTCCCGACGGGTTTTCCGTGACCGATCCTGAAATCCAAATCGAAACCTCTTTTTCCGAAGTGGAAACCGCCTTGTTCCCCGCCCTCCGCAGACAGGTGAAACTGCGTCTGCGCGAAGGTGATCGCCGCCGCGATCACGCCTTTACCGTATATTATGTGACGGATGCCGACGGCGACTGGTTTCCCTCCATGGATCAGGCTCTTCCCACTTCCGCTGTGAAACGCGATTATTTCCTGACCGCTCCCTGGCATGTCGGTGCCAACGGACTGGCTTCCCGGGTTCCCTTCACAGCCGTCGGGGACGGTCACGCGCTGGGATTTGATCCGGAACATCCCCTTTTCGGTCGAGTCGGCTTCAATTCCTGCTTCAGGAAACTCTTCATCGCATTCGATCTGGCACTGACGGAAGAACGTCCGGAAGCAGAGTTCGCCTTTGCCGATTTTCATTTTGATCCCGGCCTGGGGTTCCGCGGCGCCCTCTCTGCCTATTACGCTCTTTACCCGGACTATTACCGCACCCGGATCCGCAAGCAGGGAAACTGGATGGCCTTTGCTCCGATCAGCGCACTCCCGGATCCGGAGGATTTTCATTTCCGCTTCAAGGAAACCCATCCGGAAAAAAAGGAAACGGACTGGGATGCCGCACACGATATTTTGACCTTCCGTTACACCGAGCCCATGACCGGATGGATGCGCATGCCCGCCGAAGCGGATCATTCCAAAGAGGGGATCCGTGCCTGGAGAGAGCGTCACGCGCCTCCGGAGTCGAGGGAAATCTGGGATCGTGCCGCCATGAGGGATGAAAACGGCCAAGACATCCTCATCGGAATCAACCGTCCCTGGTGTCACGGCGCGGTCTGGAGCATGAATTCCATGCCCGGACTCGGCGACTTTGAAGCCAAGCTCGGAAAGAATCCCGGCGAATACAACGAATACATTGATTCCGCCGAGGGGTATGTGACTGCGGATATTTCCCACCGGAGAGATCATTTTGTCAAAACACGTCTTCCGCTTACCTTTTCCTCCGATTCACGTCTTCCCGGGATCTGGAAGGGGAGCATCGCCTGGGAGTATGCAAAGGCATTGAAGGAGATTCTTCTGCCGAAAGGAAAATATCTGATGGCCAACGGGACTCCGGGAGTCATGTGGTTCCTGCCGCCTCTCCTGGATGTCGCGGGGACGGAGACGGACTGGAATCCCGGAGGAGTCTGGTCTCCCATGACGGCGGAGGATTTCCGTTACCGCAGAAGCGCCTGCGCCGCCAAGCCATATTGCCTTCTCATGAATACGGATTTCACGCGCTTTTCAGCGGAAATGGTGGAAAAATATATGAAACGCTGTCTCGCCTTCGGCTTTTTCCCGAGTTTCTTCAGCGCCGACGCGGCGACGGGGCATTATTTCAAAAATCCCGCTCTGTATGAACGGGACCGTGCCTGTTTCAAGCGTTATCTTCCGTTCATCCGTCTCGTGGCGGAGGCCGGCTGGGAACCCCTCACAGAGGCGGAGACAGAGGACAGCGCGGTCCTCGCGGAGCGTTTCGGAAAGGAATATCTGACTCTCTTGAACGATTCCGCGGAAGTCCGGAAGTGTTCCGTCCGTTTCGCAAGGCACGTTTCCTCCGTGCGCGATCTCCTTTCCGGATCGGTTTTCCCTGTGAAGAACTCGTCTGAAATCACCCTGTCCCTGAATCCGGAGGATGTGGCGCTCCTTCAATTCAAGATCCTTGAAGATGCTTCTGCGTGAGCGGGAAGAAGGGAAAGTTCAGTCAATCTCTTTTTTTTCCCCCTCTCTTTTCATTTGCTCCGTCCGCAGCATTTTCAATGAAGATCGTTAAAAAAAACAAAAGAGAAGCGGGAAAAACGGGGAGTGCAAAGAAGAAAGGGAAAAGGGGGGGGGAAAAGAGGGGGAAGACTAGACTTCAGGAGGAAAGGGAAAGAAGAGACGCCAGGTCTTCAGCTCCGACGCCTGCAATGTAGGATTCCAGCGGGATTGTTTTCAGCACTTCCAGAAGTACCTCTTTTCTGGGGGGAAGTCCTTCCAAAGCCTTGCAGAGTCCGTCCAGCGGCAGGGTTGTGAAGAAGTCGCCGGAAAAACGGAGATCCCGGATTCTGTTTTCCGCGATGTTCATGGAAACCTTGACGCTTCCGCCGGGGAAACGGCCCGAATTTTCAAAATCGTATGCGAGAGGCGTCCCGTAATTCCATTCCCAGGAGCGATACTTCGTTTCCGCCAGAACTTCCGCCTTTTCTTCCAGAGAGAGATGCGGAGGAAGAGGATCTTTCTGCCCGCTCTTTCCGAAACGGCGGAGGAGTCCGGACGTGATCCTTTCGAGAAATTCATCCGTGCTGCAGGGGGAATCCATGAGCTCGCGGATGTTCCCCACTCTGGCACGGACCGAGCGGATGCCCTTGGAACGGATTTTCTCCCGGTCCGGATTCAAAACTTCCGCAAGCACGCCCAGATCCGTATGGAAAAGAAGTGTTCCGTGGAAAAGAGTTCTTCCGCGCAGAATGCTTCTGGCGCATCCGGAAATTTTCAATCCGTCGGCAACGATGTCGTTGCGTCCGGTGAAACGCACTGATTTCAGGCCCTGGTCCCGCAGAAAGGAAAGGATCGGGGCAAGAAGATTTTCAGCGCTTTGCCCTGTTGTCCATTCCGCACTGCGGAGAATGAAACTGAAATTGATGTTTCCCAGATCGTGATAGACCGCTCCTCCGCCGGTGATCCGCCGGACAACAGGCAGTTTCCGTTTTGCCACGCCGGGAGCATGAATTTCCGCGGCCGTATTCTGGTGCCTGCCCACTATGATCGAAGGCGCATTCCGCCAGAGCAGGAAGTGTTCGTCCTCCGAAACGGAAAACAGAAGCTCTTCCAGCGCCAGATTGAAGGCGGGGTCCGTACTCTCGTTGACATGAAATAACATATTTTTTGATAAAATATCACAGAAATATGGTTGAAATCATCAGGTTTTTGACTATACTATAGTTGGATTTTATCAGAAATCAAGGAAAAACGGAGGTTCGCAGCCGATGAAGGAACGCAGGGAAGCGATTCGGAAGTTTATCGAAGTCAACGGGGATGTGACAATCGGGCAGCTCTGCGAAAAATTTGCGAACTGGTCTGAAATGACGATCCGGCGGGATCTGGACTATCTTGCCAAATCCCGTATCGTGATTCTGACCCGCGGCGGCGCCAGGCTCATGCCATCCAGCTACGGTGTCAGCGAGGATATTTACAGCGAACGGGAAAAACGCCACGCCGAGGCAAAACAGCGGATCGCGGAAAAAGCGGCCGGACTCGTGGAGCCCGGAACCGGCATTTTCATCGATTCGGGAACAACGGGAATGGCGCTGGCAAGAGCTCTGCCGGATTATCAGATGGTGGTGGTGGCTTCGGGACCGAACATTGCGCTGGAAATTGCACTGAAGAAATCCAGACCGTCTGTGATTCTGCTGGGCGGGGCGATTTCGCGTCACAGCATGGCGGTCATGGATCCGGACATCGGGGGACAGCTGGCAAATCTGAATATCGATACGGCGTTTGTCGCGACTTCCGGCTTTGACGGCAAAGCCGGTTTTTCCGTCGGGAATCAATCGGATGCGCTTTTGAAACGCTCCGTCATCGCCAGAGCCCGCAGAGTGGTGATGATGATGGATTCCTCCAAGGTCGGAGCCATGCTCCCCTTCACTTTCGCCCGGCCCCAGGATGTCGATATCCTGATCACTGATGATGAAATGCCGGAAAATGTCAAACGCGAGCTCAGCGACATCTTTACCGTTTTATAAGTCCGCAGCTGAGACGAAGAAAGAATTTTTTTCAGACTCTTTCCCGGAAATCAGAAAAAAAACAAAGATCCGGATGAATCAGAAAGAAAAGTGAAACGGTCAACAGAAAAATTCAATTCAAACGAAATCATGGATAACATAAAGGAAAAACAACATGGCTGAACTGGTGCTTATGCCTCAAATGGGTGTTTCCGAAGAAAGCGCGCTCCTCGCGGCGTGGCTTGTTTCGGAAGGGGATGCAATTCAGAAGGAACAGGCGCTCTTTTCTCTGGAAACGGGGAAATCAAGTTTTGAAGAACTCTCGAAACACGAAGGGGTGCTTCTGAAGATTCTGGTGCCGGCGGGGGAGGAAGTTGCCGTCGGGGCGCCGGTTGCGGTGATCGGGCAGCCAGGTGAAAAATGGGAGGGAAGCGCATCAGAAGTCTCTTCCACTTCCGCAACGTCTTCCCGGGGAGAAGACGAAAAAGGAAAGAATGCAGAAGAACAGGCTGCGGAAGAGAAGACGGGAGGAGTTTCTGCCGCTTCCGCTCTTTCCGTCGGCACTTCGGCTGGAACAGCAATCGCCGGACATGTGGGAGTTTCTCCGCGTGCCCGGAATCTGGCTTCTGAACTCGGGCTGGATCCCGCCAAGGCTTCAGCCAGCGGTCCGGAAGGACGGGTGATTGAAAGAGATATCCTGAAACTTGCGGCGGCCTCTGCCGCCGTTCAGGAAAAGAGCTCAGAGGTTGAAACTTCTTCTGTTGCTGCAGCATCTTCTGTTGCTGCAGCATCTTCTGTTTCTGAGAACGGCAGCGTCTGCGCTGTTTCGGAAGCGAAGACAGTCGCGTATGAGGACAAGCCGATTTCTCGGATCCGGAAAGTGATTGCGGAAAATATGCACCGTTCGCTCTCCACCATGGCCCAGCTGACTCTGAATGCGAGCTTCGACGCCACTCGGATTCTGTCCATGCGTGCCGAGATGAAGGCTTCCGAAGGATATGGTCTGGAGAAAGTCACGCTGAATGATTTTGTTCTTTACGCCGTTGCGCGGACTCTTCCGGAATTTCCCGATCTCAACGCGAATTTCACGGGAGAGACAATGCGTTATTTCACACATGCCCAGCTTGGCGTTGCAGTGGATACGCCGCGCGGCCTGATGGTTCCCGTCCTGAGAGATGCGGACCGTCTTTCCCTGCGCGAACTTTCGGAACAGGTGAAACTCAAGGCGAAACAGTGTCGTGACGGAGCGGTGGATCCCGCGGAATTCGCCGGGGGCAGTTTCACCGTAAGCAATCTGGGAGCATTCGGAGTGGAAAGCTTCACACCTGTGATCAATCCTCCGCAGACGGCGATTCTGGGTGTCTGCAGCATCCGCCAGACACCGCGCGCCGGAGCAGACGGAAAAGTGGAATTCTATCCCGCCATGGGGCTTTCCCTGACCTTCGATCACCGCGCCGTGGACGGTGCTCCCGCCGCGCGTTTTCTGAAAACCCTTTCGGAACGTCTTGAACACTTTCATCTGCTGCTTGCGCAATAAGAAAAAAAAGAGGAGGAAATCCCTTATGATCCATGATGTTCTGATTATCGGCGGAGGTCCGGGCGGCTATCGTGCGGCGGAACGGGCCGGGCATCACAAGATGAGTGTGGTGCTTTTTGAAGAACGAGCTCTCGGCGGAGTCTGTCTGAACGAAGGCTGCATGCCCACGAAAACGCTTCTGTATTCCGCAAAACTCTACGACTACGCCAAGGGAGGAGCCGCAAAATACGGCATCCGCTCCAGCGCGGAACTGGACCATGCGGCCGTGATTGCGCGCAAAGACCGGATTGTCAAGACTCTGACTTCCGGAGTGGCGGCTCAGATGAAGGCGGCAAAAGTCAAAGTGGTGAACGCCGCGGCGAAAATCACGGGGAAGAGCGCTTCCGGCTTTCTGGTGACGGCCTCAAACGGGGAAACCTATGAAGGGAGAAATCTGATTCTTGCCTCTGGATCATCCGCGGCCGTTCCGCCGATTCCGGGACTGAAGGAGTCTCTGGAAAAGGGAATTGCCGTGACCAACCGGGAAATTCTTGCTTCAAAAGAGCTTCCGAAAAAGCTGATCGTGCTCGGAGGAGGAGTGATCGGGCTTGAAATGGCCTCCTACTTCCAGTCCGCAGGGTCGGAAGTGACGGTGGTGGAAATGCTCAACAAAATCGGGGGAGCCGTGGATGGGGAAATGTCCGGGGCACTGCAGGAGATTTATGCGAAACGGGGAGTGAAGTTCCTGCTTTCCACAAAGGCTGTCGCCGTCAACGGAGGAGATTTGACTGTAGAAGCGGCAGACGGGAAAAAATCCGTGATCTCCGCGGACAAAATTCTGGTATCCGTCGGCCGCCGCGCCGCAACTGCGGGGCTGGGACTGGAATCCATCGGAGTGTATACCGAGCGCGGAGCCATCGTCACGGATGAGACGATGAAGACCAACATCTCCCACGTTTACGCCGTGGGAGACGTCAACGGGAAATCCATGCTTGCACATACCGCCTACCGCGAAGCGGAAGTGGCGGTCAATGTTATTGCCGGGGAACGCGATTCCATGAGCTACGGTGCGATTCCCTCCGTGATTTACACGAATCCGGAAGTGGCTTCCGTCGGGGAAACGGAAGAGACGGCTTCCGCAAAGGGCCTGAAATTCAGCGTGATCAAACTTCCCCTGCAGTTCAGCGGCCGTTATCTGGCGGAGAACGAGGGGGGGAATGGATTTATCAAACTTCTGCTGGATCCGGAAGGCATTCTGATCGGCGGCGGAATGATCGGCAATCCCGGTTCGGAAATGATTTTCGGACTCGCCATGGCCGTGACAAGAAGACTCTCCTGCCGGGATTTGTCCAAAGTGGTGTTTCCGCATCCGACAGTGAGCGAAATTTTCCGTGAGGCCGTTCTCAGCCGGATCTGAGAGTCCGTCCCGTCCGCCCGAAGCTGGAGAACCGTTTTTTTTCGGTGGAATGGGGATTTGAGAAAAGAAAGAAAATAAGATTTTCATCATCATAATCATTTTTTCAGAAAGAGAAGGAAAAGATGCCGAAGAGTCAGTTTGTTGATCCGTCCGAAGTCCGGAAATCCGGAGTTCTGGAATTCGGAACCATCCCGTTGAATGCGTACAACAAGACGCTGAAAGAGGAACGGGAAATCTACAGTGATGCCGATCTTGTCGGTATTTACAAGGATATGCAGTATATCCGTGAATTTGAAACCATGCTTTTCCAGGTCCGCACCACAAAGCATTATAATGGAGTTGACTATCTTTACACGGGTCCGGCACATCTTTACATCGGCCAGGAATCCGCGGCCGTCGGGATGGCGTACAGCCTGACGCATGACGATCAGATATTCGGTTCTCACCGCAGTCACGGCGAAGTGCTGGCCAAGGGATTCAACGCCGTGAGGAATCTTCCGGAAAAGGAACTGGAATCCATCATGAAGGAATTTCATGACGGTGCTCTTCTGAAGGTCATCGAAAAGGAAAACAAGACCGGCGATATCCGCGATCTCGCCACCGATTTCCTCCTCTACGGTTTCATGGCGGAACTTTTCGGACGCGAAAACGGTTTCACGCGCGGCCTGGGCAACTCCATGCACGTGTTCTTCACCCCGTTCGGAATCTATCCGAACAACGCGATTGTCGGCGGTTCGGGCGGAATCACGGTGGGAGCGGCTCTGTACAAGAAGGTCAACGGAAAGCCCGGGATCGTGGTGTGCAATATCGGAGACGGGTCTCTGGCGCGCGGGCCGGTCTGGGAAGCGCTGAATTTCTCCTCGATGGATCAGTTCTATCAGCTCTGGGAAGGAGCCTATCGCGGCGGACTTCCGTTGATTTTCAACTGCTTCAACAACAGTTACGGAATGGGCGGCCAGACGGCCGGAGAAACCATGGCCTACGGCATTGCCGCAAGAATCGGAGCAGGGGTGAATGCGGATATGATGCATTCGGAACGGGTGGACGGATACAATCCGCTTGCAGTCATCGATGCTTTCCGGCGCAAACGTAAAATTCTGGAGGAAAAACGCGGACCGGTCTTTCTCGACACCGTCACCTACCGTTTTGTCGGGCATTCAGCAACCGACAGTTCCACCTACCGTACGAAAGAGGAAATCGAAGCCTGGCAGAAAGTCGACGCCATTGCCGTGTACCGTGAAAAGCTGGAAAAGGGCAAAGTCGCGGCCGGCGCAGTTTTTGATGAAATCAACGAATCCATCAAAAACCGCATCACCCGTTTGATGAAACTGGCCATCGACGATTCCATCTCCCCGCGGATCAATCCCGCCTCCGAACCCGATGCCATCCGGAAATACATGTTCTCCAACAAGCATGTGGAGAAATATGACAGCCGGAAGCCGGACGTTTCCATGCCTCTGGAGGAAAATCCGCGCATTCTGAAACTGAAGGACAAAATCCGCTTCGGTCTGGATTCCAACGGGAAGGAAGTCTCCAAGCTGAAGGTTTTCTCTCTCCGCGATGCACTTTTCGAGGCCATCATCCACAAGTTCTATTCCGATCCGACCCTCATCGCCTTCGGCGAGGACAACCGCGACTGGGGCGGAGCTTTCGGCGTATACGGCGGACTCACCGACTCCATTCCCTATCACCGTTTCTTCAATGCTCCGATTTCGGAAAGCGCGATTGTGGCGGTGGCGGTCGGGTATGCGATGTGCGGCGGGCGCGCCATTCCCGAACTGATGTACTGCGACTTCCTCGGATGTGCCGGAGATGAAGTCTTCAATCAGATGGCGAAATGGCAGAGCATGTCTGCGGGGATTCTCCAGATGCCAGTGGTTCTCCGAGTTTCCGTCGGTGCGAAATACGGAGCGCAGCATGCGCAGGACTGGACGAGTCTTGTTTCCCACATTCCCGGGCTCAAAGTCTGTTTTCCCGCCACACCCTATGATGCAAAGGGGCTCATGAACGCCGCTCTTTCCGGAAGCGATCCCGTGGTCTTTTTTGAGAGTCAGAAACTCTACGATATCGGAGAAATGTTCCATGAAGGCGGCGTACCGGAAGAATATTATGAAATTCCGATCGGAGAGCCGGATATCAAACGGCGCGGCGGCGACCTCACGATTCTGAGTGTGGGCGCCTCGCTCTACCCGGCCATGACGGCGGCGAAACGCCTGAGCGCTGAGTTCGGACTGGAGGCGGAGGTGATTGATGCCCGCAGTCTCGTTCCCTTCAATTACGATCCTGTGATCGAATCTGTGAAGAAGACCGGACGCATCGTTCTGATTTCCGATGCCTGCGAACGCGGATCTCATCTGAATGATTTTGCATCCAATCTGACCCGTCTCTGCTTTGACCATCTTGATGCGCCTCCGATGATTGTGAGTGCGCCCAATACCATTTCTCCGTGTCCGGAACTGGAGAAATTCTATTATCCGCAGGCGTCCTGGATTCTCGACGCCGTGCATGAGGGAATTCTTCCGCTGCCGGGGTATGTGCCGGAAATGAACTTTACACGGGTGGAGAAAATCCGCCGTGAAAAACTGGGGATCTGATCTCAAATGAAAACAACGGCAGTAAGACTTTACGGAAAGGAAGACCTCCGTCTGGAGACCTTTGAACTGCCTCCGATGAAGGAGGATGAAATTCTGGCCAGGATTGTTTCTGACAGTCTGTGCATGTCCAGCTTCAAGGCCTCGGAGCAGGGGGCGAAACACAAACGCGTACCGGACAATGTTGCGGAGAATCCGATCATCATCGGGCATGAATTCTGCGGCGAGATCGTGGAGGTCGGGTCCAAATGGGCCTCCCGGTTCAAAAAGGGAGACCATTTTTCGATTCAGCCTGCGCTGAACTACAAAGGAACGCTGAATTCCCCCGGATACTCCTATCCCTATATCGGCGGAGACGCCACTTATATCATCATCCCGAACGAGGTGATGGAACTGGGCTGTCTGCTTCCGTACGCGGGGGAGGCGTTCTTCTACGGATCCCTGGCGGAACCGATGAGCTGCATCGTCGGTGCTTTTCATGCGAACTATCACACCACGAACGGGAGTTACGTCCACAGAATGGGGATTGTGGAAGGGGGAAAGATGGCGCTCCTGGCGGGAGTCGGGCCGATGGGGCTTGGCGCAATCGACTATGCTCTGCACGGTCCCAGACGCCCCGGACTGCTGGTCGTTACGGATATTGATGACGCCCGTCTCGCCCGCGCAGAGGAGCTTTATCCTCCGGAATCCGCTGCAAAGGACGGAATCCGTCTCGTCTACCTGAACACCAGGGAAGGGGATGCGGTTCAGAAACTGATGGAAGTTTCCGGAGGAAGCGGATATGACGACGTCATGTGCTTTGCCCCGGTCCGCGCCGTCGTTGAGACTGGCGACCGGATCCTTGCCAGAGACGGATGTCTGAATTTCTTCGCCGGCCCCATGGATCCTGCTTTCCGTGCCGAATTCAATTTCTACAATGTTCATTACGCATCCACTCACATTGTCGGCACCTCCGGTGGAAACACGGACGATATGATCGAATCCCTGAAGCTGATGGAAGAAGGGCGGATCAATCCCGCCGCGATGATTACGCATATCGGCGGTCTGGACGCCGTCATCGGCGCCACGCTGAACCTTCCGCGCATTCCGGGAGGAAAGAAACTCATTTACACCGGAATCCAGATGGAACTCTGCGCCATTTCCGACTTTGCTGAAAAGGGCAAAAGCGATCCTCTCTTCGCCAGACTGGCGGAATCGGTTGCAAAACACCGGAATCTCTGGAATGCGGAGGCGGAAAAAATCCTGCTTTCTCATTTCGGCGTACTCCCGTGAAAACGCCTGGACTCGCAGAATGAATGAGAAGTGAGAGACAGACAAAAAAGGTGATCTGAATGTCTTTGCGGATTCTGACAGAACTTTCCCGCCGTTACGGAGCGGATCCCGCCTTCACTCTGGCGGGAGGTGGAAACACCTCCTGGAAAGAAGACGGCGGGCGCTTCCTCCACGTGAAACCCAGCGGAGTGGCCCTTGCTGAAATTCATGAGGAGGATTTTGTGAAAATGGACCGGAAAATTCTCCGGGAGTGTTTCTCTCTCGGAGATGATTCCGTTTCCTTCTCTTCTGTGCGGGAACGGGAGGAGCGGGTCAAAAAACTCATGGACTATGCTGTTCTTTCTTCCGGGGAGGGGCGTCGTCCTTCCGTGGAAGCGCCGCTTCATGAAATCATGCCGTTCCGTTACGTGGTGCATCTGCATCCGGCACTGGTCAACGCCATGACCTGCGGACGGGAGGGAAAACGGATCGCCTCAGATCTGTTTCCGGATGCAATGTGGGTGGACTACTGCGATCCGGGCCTGACTCTCGCATGCAGAGTCAGGGAGGAAATGGAGAAATACCGGGATGGACACGGGGGAATGGATCCGGCTGTGATTTTTCTGCAGAACCACGGGGTTTTCGTCGGTGCGGATGAGGAGGAGGATCTTGTCCGGATCTATGAGTCAATGATGGAGAAATTACGTCGTCACTGTCTGGAACGCGGTTTCTCCCTCACTCTTTCCAAGGCGGAAGAGCCTGACGGGGAAACTGTGATGGCGCTTGCTCCGCTTCTTCGCGGATGGCTCCTTTCGGGGACACGTGCACCTGTTGTTTCATCGGCGGGGGCTTTTTCGATTCCGCGCGGACCTCTGACTCCGGATCACCTGGTGTATGCCAAAGCCTTCGGTCTGATTTCGGATCATCCGGATCATGGGAGCATTCTCCGTTTCCGGGAAGAACACAAGTATCTGCCCCGGATGCTGGAAATTCCGGGGCGGGCGGTGTTCTGTTGCGGGGAATCGCTTTCCTCTGCGCTGACAGTACGTGCTCTTGCGGAAAACGGCGCTCTGATCGAACAGCTTGCACCCGCTTTTGGTGGTGTGCATTATCTGACTGATTCCCAAAGGGAATTCATCGAGAACTGGGAAGTGGAGTCCTACCGGGCAAGTGTCGCGGCCGGAAGCAGGAGCGGAAAGAAGGGTTCCCGTCCCATGAGCGGTCTTGTGGCCGTGGTGACGGGCGGGGCACAGGGATTCGGCTTCGGGATTGCCCGCTATCTGGCATCGGAAGGCGCGGATGTGGCGATTGCAGATCTGAATGTTTCCGGAGCCGTGGAAGCCGCGCGGAAGCTCGGAGGAGAAGAAGGCGGAGGAGGATGCAGAGGCTTTTCTGTGAACATTGCAGATGAAGAATCGGTGAAGGCTCTGTTTGAAGAACTGGTCTCCGTCTATGGAGGAGTGGATCTCTTCGTGGCGAACGCGGGTGTGCTGAAGGCGGGATCTGTGAAAAATTTCGAGCTCAGGGACTGGGAACTGGTGACGGATGTCAATTACAACGGATATTTTCTCTGCGTGAAGCACTGTTCGCGTCTGATGGCGCGTCAGAACGCTGTTTCGGGACTCTGGACGGATATTGTTCAGGTGAATTCCAAAAGCGGGCTGGCAGGATCCCGTGCGAACGGAGCTTATGCCGGAAGCAAGTTCGGAACGCTAGGTCTTACACAGAGCTTCGCATTGGAACTGGTTGCAGATCATATTAAAGTCAATTCCGTTTGTCCCGGAAATTTTTTTGACGGTCCTCTCTGGAGTGATCCGGAAAAAGGTCTTTTTGTCCAGTATCTTGCCGCAGGGAAGGTTCCGGGGGCGAAAACCGCTGCGGATGTCCGGGAGTATTATGAAAAACTTATCCCTATGCACCGCGGATGTCTTCCCGAAGACGTGGCAAGAGCGATTGTCTATGCGGTTTGCCAGAATTATGAAACCGGGCAGGCTATTCCCGTGACGGGCGGCCAGATCATGCTGAATTGAAAAAAATCACTCTGAACAACAACTTCCAGGGGAGGGACTTCCGGATGTTTTCCGGAGTCCTTCCGTTTCTTCCTCCCGGATGTCTTGCACATTTGCTTTTTTCCTGTTCCGGGGATATCTTTTCCCTGAGGGATACTCTTTTGGAAGAGTCTGGGTTTTTGGGAAAGCGTTTTTTCTGATTTTTCTCCTGCAGCACCCTCCGGGAGATTGTTTCTTTTTTTTCTGTGACAAGCTGAAAAAATCCGGGAAAAAGTGCTGTCAATGAAGAAATAAGGAGAATAAAAGAAATCTTTGAAAATAATAAAAAAAATCCAGAAATAGAATAAGTAAGAAAGAATAAAGATGGATGAACGTTTGAACAGTTTTGATTCCGCGGCCCGCCGAGAGGCTCTGGAAGAGTTTGCGGATGGGAATACGCGATTCAATATGCACTGCCACAGTTTTTTTTCATACAGCGGCTATGGCTTTTCGCCATCGGCGCTGGCGGTTCTGGCGAAGCAGGAGAACTGGCGTGCGGCGGGCATGGTGGATTTCGATGTACTGGATGGAGTCGATGAGTTTTTGTCTGCCGCACAACGTCTGGGCGTGCGTGCGGTTGCTGGGTTGGAAACGCGCGTTTTTATTCCGGAACTGAAGGATGTGGAAATCAATTCTCCCGGGGAACCCGGGGTGGCCTATCATCTGGGATACGGTTTTTCCTCGTCTACAGTGCCGGAAGGGGCGAGGGCCTTTCTGAAGAGTCTCAGGGAGAAGGCGTCTGCGCGGATCCGCCGCCAGATCGAACAGGTGAACGCTCTGCTTTTGGAAACGCCTCTGGATGCGGGGAAGGTCGCCGCTGAATTCACGCCGGGCGGCAATCTGACGGAACGCCATCTCTGCATGGCCTACCGGATTGCGGCGGAACGGGTTTTCCCGGAAGTGGAGGAACGGCGTGCCTACTGGATGGAGAAAATCGGTATCTGGGATGCTGATCCGGTCGTATTGGAAGGTCTGATCCGTGCTAAAACCATGAAACGGGGAGGGGTCGGATATATCCAGGCGGAGGCCTCTTCCTTCCCGACATTGGAGGAAATGAACCGTTTCGTCGTTTCCTGCGGTGCTGTTCCGACCGTTGCCTGGCTGAACGGACTCTCCGCCGGAGAAAAGGATCCCGGAAGGCTTCTGGATCTGCATTGCCGTGCCGGGGCCGGGGCTGTGACTTTGATTCCGGATCGGAACTGGAATGTCCCGGATCCGGGAATACGGACTCTCCTGACCGATGCCATGGATTCTTTCATCACCGCATGCATGGAACGGAAACTCCCCGTTCTCGCAGGAACGGAAATGAATGCGCCCGGGCAGAAACTGGCGGATGATTTCACCGTTCCCGCACTGGCCCCTTATCTGGGGGTCTTCACAGCCGGAGCTGATGCACTGGCAAAATGAGAGAAACGCAAGGCGAAAAGAGAAAAGAACAGAGGGAAAAAAACACTGAAAAAACGCTGAAAAAACGCTGAGAAAACCTTCTCCCTTTCATCAAATAAGCTGAACAAGTCAAAAGTTTTTTGTGTGTGAAACAATAAGAACGACCGGGTCCCCAGGCGCATTCCGGAAAGACTGCGATTGGACTGCTGCGGGATTTACGGTGTGGAAAGGATGGATTTCATGAGCACATTTGTCGGAGTCGGACTGGGACCGATTCAAACGGGGATTTTTCTTGCCGGAGCCTCGAAGGGCGGTTTCAGCCGCATCGTGATAGCGGAAGTCAATGATAAGATCAAGGATGCCGTGAATGCGGCACATTCGGTGACAATTCACATTGCCGCTTCAGATAGAGTCTATTCGGAAACCTATCCCAACGTGGAAGTCTGGAATCCCCTGATTCCGGAGGAACGGGCGAAGCTGGTTCAGGCGGCTTCGGAGGCATCGGAACTGGCGACTGCGCTTCCGAGCGTCAAATTCTTTTCCTCCTGTGCACCCTGGATGCGCGAAGGCTTTGAACTCCGTCCGGAAGCGCGCCGTTTCATTTACACGGCGGAGAACAACAATCATGCGGCAGAGGAACTTGCAGCAGCTGTCGGGAAAAGTTTTCCGAACACATTCTATCTGAATACTGTTGTAGGGAAGATGAGCGGTGTGTTTGAAGCCGTTCCCGGCGGACGTTCCCCGATCGCTCCCGGTGCGGGTGTGGGGCATCTCGTGGAGGAATTTTCCCGGATTTACATTTCCAGCTGTCCGGGAATCGAAACACGCCAGGTCCGTTCGCTCTATGAAAAAAAGGATCTCTATCCGTTTGAAGAAGCCAAGCTTTACGGACATAACGCAGTGCATTTCCTTCTCGGAATGCTTGGAAAAACCCGTTCCTGCGCATTTATGAGCGACCTTGCTCAACATCCGGATCTGATGGCCGAAGCCCGCGCTGCCTTCGTCGGGGAATCCGGCGCCGCGCTGGTGAAAAAATATCATGGACTTCAGGACGAGCTTTTCACTGAAAAGGGGTTCGCCGAATATGCCGACGATCTCCTGAAACGTATGACCAATCCCTTCCTGAAAGATGCCGTCAGCCGGATTACACGGGATCTCGAACGGAAACTCGGATGGGATGACCGCGTGATCGGTACTATGCGTCTGGTCCTGAGTCAGGGCTTCGAACCGGCGAATTTCGCTGTCGGAGCCAGACTCGCCCTTGCGGAATTCGCAGGAGAATCCGATAAGAAGGCCGTCCTGGAAAAACTCTGGCCCAAGCCCTGGTCCGCAGAGCATGACGCCATCGCAAGCAGAATTCTCTGAAGCGGAAAATCCATAAACAAAGCTGTTTTCCGGCTGATTTTTCAGGGAAAAGGGGCGGAAAGGACATCCGAAAGAACGAGTTTTCCAGTAAGGGGAAACTCATTCAATGCCAGAGACAAAAGAGAGAAGAAAGAAGAGAGTGATTTTTGTTTCTTTTCCCCCCCCCCCGGGGAGAGGGGGAGAGAAGAAAAACAAAGTTTTGTCATATTTTTTCTTTGTCTTTCTCTTTACCGCCCCTACTTCTGCAATGCGGCGGAATAACGGGCGATTCCCAGCACTACGGAGGCGACAATGGTATCCTGCCGTTCCTTCCATGTCAGAGCCCGTCCTTCCCTGTAGTTGGAAAGGAATCCCGTCTCAATCAGGACTGCCGGGCAGACAGCATTTCTGACGACGTAAAGTCTTCCGTGTTTGACGCCTCTGTCCTTTGCCTTGGTGGAAGAAATCAGAGCTCTCTGAATTTCATATGCAAGGCGGAAGTTGTTCGTGTCCGTTTTATTGGCAGGGGAAACTGTTTTAGAAGGAGCCGAATCGCTTGTGGAGGGTGCGCCTGCGGGAGTGGCCAGATAGGTTTCAATGCCGCTGACCTGTTTGTTTGTCGTGGCATTGCAGTGAATGGAAATAAAGAGGTCCGGCCGGATTTTTTCACAGAGTTCCGCGCGGTCCTGAAGGCTCGGGAAAATATCACTGCGGCGGGTCATGACAACGGTGTACCCTCTGGCTTTCAATGCAGTTTCCAGTTTTTTCGCGATGGAGAGATTGATGGTTTTTTCGTCTTGAACCGGCCCCGGCGCTCCCTTGTCTTTGCCTCCGTGCCCGGGATCCAGCATGATGACTTTCACCCGATGCGTTATCAGGGATTGTTTACGGAAGACGGGCTCAAGGATTTTGTGGAAGTCCATTTCGGAAAGATACGCCCGGCCTCCCTTCAGAAGAATCGGGTAGAGGAAATAGACCGTGACTCCATCAATGCTTCCAGCACGCTTATTGTAGAAAAATTCGATTTTGCTCTGTTTGTTGTAAAGTAGCGCGCCGGTTTTTGTCAGACGGAAGTTCATACGGTAGATTCTTGCGATGTCGTCAAGCATGACATAACGGCGCTGATCGTTCGTTGTGTAGCGCATGGTCTGCCGGCGGGCGTTCTGAGTCTGGGCAGTAAGAGGGGAGAAGGGAGAAAAAGCCTGAAAGGCCGGAAGGAGAAACATCAGCGCCGCTGCGGGCGGAAGAAGAAAACGTCTGCAGGATTTGTTCATAATCGTTCCAATCTGATCTGTTCGGGATGAGATTCCCCGGGGGGAAACATCGCATATATTTCATAGCCTTTTCCCCCGATCGGACGGGCATGAAAAAGCGATCTGAATACAAAATCCTTTGCACGGCAGAGAGCCCTTTCCCAGGACTCGCCCGCTGCAAGACAGGCCGTGAACGCCGCACTGAAGGTGCATCCGGTCCCGTGGTCCGCATGGGGCGCGGAAGCGACCCGCGGAGAGGAAAGAAGATAAAAGTCCCCGCCGTAGCAGACAATGTCGTCGGCCGTTCCCGTGTCTTCTTCTGCGACGTGCCCCCCCTTCAGGATCACATGACATCCCCATGTTTCATAGATTCTCCGTGCCGCATCCCTGCGTTTTCGAGGCGTATCGAGTCTGGTTCCTGTCAGGACTTCCGCTTCCGGAAGATTCGGCGTCGTCCAGGTACAGAGTGGCAGGATTTTGGATTTCAACGCCTCCACCGCACTGTCCCGGAGCAACTTTGCCCCGCTGGTCGAGACCATCACCGGATCCGAGACAATCTCATGCCGACATCCTGACAACGCATCCGCAACACTCCGGATGATTTCCTCCGAAAAAAGCATCCCCGTTTTCGCCGCGGAAATATTCAGCACTTTTTCAACTGTCCTGATCTGAGCCGCAACCGCTTTTGGAGAAAGTGCCTCTACTCCACAAACTTCGAGGGGATTCTGAAATGTCGCAGCGGTAATGGCGGAGGCACCGAAGACTCCGAGTGCGGCGAATGTCCGCAAATCCGCCTGAATGCCCGCTCCTCCTCCGGAATCGCTTCCGGCAACGGTCAAAGCCACGGGAAGGAAAGGAGGAGGAACAGCCGCGTTTGCATATGTCTTCTTCTCCTTCTGATCAGTCATTTCCTGATTCCAGTCCTGATTGTTTTCCGGGATGGAGTTCTTTTTCATTTTATGGAACACTCCTGAATCTTCATCATCCGTTTTTTTCATTTTGTCCGGACCGCATTGGAAGCTGGCAGACGCTGGACAAGGCCGGGAAGATCTTTCGGGACAAGGAAAAATTTCCCAGACAACGCCTCCATTTCATATTTTGAGCGCGATTCCAGGAGAGTCGAACGTAATGCATACTGCTCATCCGTTTCATTCGGGAGTCTCTGAACAGCTTCCCTGCTGAACTGGATCTGCATCCGGGCAATGGCGCCAGCGGCCTCAGCGGCAGTGCCGGAGGCGGAGGATGAGGAAGATTCATCATATTCCTGAAAACGAAGACTGTAACGGAATCCGTTGGCAAGAACGGCCTCCAGGGAGACCGTGGGGTGAAAATTCTCAGGTTCGTTCATCAGAAGATCTATGCTGAAGGGTTTGGAAAGAAGGTCGAGAGCGGCACTCAGTTCGCCGAGATCGAGTCTGGCATCCTCCGGACGGAGGAAACGGAACTGTTCCGACAGACTCTCGCGATGCAGGATCCATTCCGGATCGGCAGCTCCGCCGGGAGAAACTCCGCCGACAGAAAGCGTCAGAAGCTGCTGAATTTCATTCAGCCTCAGCGGTTCAATCCAGACGGCCGGATTCGGATAGCAATCCTCAAACAGACGCGAAATCAAAAAAACCTGGTCCTTTTTCCCTTCCCTGTGAAGAAGAATGTATCTTCCGTCTGCACTGCTCGTCTCATAGCCGGGCAGTCCGCTGGGGCGCTGGGTGTAGTGCCCCTTGCCGAGGATCAGGCTGAAAATCTCTTTCCCCCGCGGATCCCGAAGTGAAATCTTCAGGCCGGGAATGGAGGAGGATTTTTCCGTTTTTTCCAGAAGATGCAGGGATTCAATCGTTTCTGCGTCACAATGTTCCAGTTCCTTCAGAGGCCGGACCGTTGAAAGAGTGTTCAGAAACTCCACCACCCTGGCTGTCTGCGCACGGGCCGAGCCGCGTTCCCTGACGACCCAGGCCCCGTTCTCAAATGCCAGAGTCGACACCATGTCCCGCCATGAGACCGTGAACGAATGCACATTTTCAGGTCGGAATCTCGGGAAGTCCGCTGTTTTCTCCGCACTCTGTGCCGTCGCCCATTTCCTTTTCCCTGAATAAAGGGAAAAAACCGCAAGCAGGGTCAGGATCAGGAAAAGAAACCAATACAATATGTTTGCCGTCCGCTTCATGCGTCTCATTTTCTCTTCCTCCATTTGGACAGCCGGACCGCTGACCACAGAATTCCGGCCACAGCAACCAGCAGAGGCACGAGAATCAGGTTGACCCCCCTCACCAGATTGTCCAGACGGTCCAGATCCGCCTTCAGCTGAAGATTGAGTTCCTTAAGCTCGCGTTTGAATTCGGCTACTCTGGAACTGTATTCGCGGATTTCACGTTTCTGTTCTTCGGACAGTCTGGCTTCTCCCCCGCTTGCCGTCAGGTAATCCTGAATCCGGCGGACACGGTTCTGGGCTTCAGCCAGATTCCGCTGGAGGGAAAGAATGCGGTCTTTGTAGGCCAGTTCCGCCCGGGCTTTGATTTCGTTGATCCGCGTGAGCGGACGGCTCATCGGAACACGACCGCGGATAGCAGACAGACTTGAAGAGCCGCAGAGATGGTCCATGACATTCTGGAAAAGGGTCAGATTGTCGTCCTGACGGATCAGACTGGTCTGCCCGAGCGCGTCCTGAACGGTTCTCACACAGGCATCGTTGAAAATCATATCGCTGTCCCCGAAAAGAATGACTTCCGAAGGTCTGGCGGAACTGCGGAGATGTTTGTTTTCCGCATCCGGCACGACCGCATCCGGCGGACCGGAGGGAAAGGCACCGGGAAAGATCCCGCTGATCCGAAGCGCAAGCGGATATCGGATACCGGATGGCGTAAAATGACGGATCACCAGTTCTGGACGGTCAATCAGAGCACTTACAATCTGGGAATTCTCCGAAGTCTGGAGAAGCGTTTCATAATGCAGTCCCTCCACTTCCCGGACAACAGGAAGAACGGCTGAAAAGTACAGTGAAACCGAATTCAGAGAGGCCGTCAGCGGACTTTCTTTGGAAATGGCGTCCGCAGTCAGCTTGAGAGCCAGAGGATTGGTGATGTTCCTGTCCGGCCTGCTCACGCGCAGGGCAAAGTTCATATCCGCCGCCATGAGCGTCTTGTTGTAAGCCAGACCCCAGGCGGAAAGAAGCGGTTCCAGATCCGATTCCGTGCGCTCCATGTAGCTGAAGTCCTGGCGTGTCTTCAGAATCGAATAAAGAGAGCGCGGATCCAGATACACTGCAAGACGTCCTCCGCGAAGGAGATACTGGTCGATCGCATACAATGTCTTCCGTGGCAGTGCGCACGGCTGGATGATCAGAAGTGCCGACACGTTCCCGGGAATTTCGGAAACATCCGGAGAAAGCGGAAGAACATTCATATCCCGAGCCAGCTCATTGATGGCATACCAGGGGCGTTCGGGCTGGTTCTTCTTCTGCTGCCCGTCCGGGTCGGCGGAGCCCGCTGCACGCACCGTGCCCGCCTGCTGCGGATGAAGATCCCCCATGACCGGAAGAGAACTGAGAACCCCGACCACCGGTTTCTCCTTCCTTGTCACATTCAACGCCGCACGCGCAATTTCGTATTCCAGTGTTTTTTCCTGTTGGGGAGAGAGAAACGGAATCGGCACCGTCCTGTCTGCACAGGAAACCGACAGTCCCAGAAAAACGCGTTCCCCCGTATTCAGCGGCAGCGGTTTGACCCCCTCCAGCAACGCAGCTTCCTCATCCGGCGAATCCGGTTCCGGATCCAGAAGCTGAAGAGAGAGTTTCCCGTCCGAGGCATTGCGGAACTCGTTCAGAAGCCATTCGACGCGTTCCGCATATTTCTTCAGCGCAGGCGGCATCTTCGTGCCCTTTTTCGTCGCATAAAAACGGATGGTTGCAGGAGTGTTCAGCGATGCCGCAAGCGCTCGCGCTTCCGGTGACAGCGAATACGCACGGTCCGAACTCAAGTCAAAGCGGAGCCTGAAGGTCGATGCCGTTATGTTCACACAGAAAAACGCGTAAAATGCTAGTAGCGACGAAATCAGCACTTTCCTCAGCATCCGCCCCGTGGATGCCTCCCTCAGTGTTCCCGGCGCAAAAAGATTTCCGATCCCCGCGGAGGCGAATTTCAGTGATGTCCCCGTCAGATACAGAAACAACAGCGTGGAAGCCGCGCAGTAAATCACTTCCCCGGAATCCAGAATTCCCCTCTGAAACGCCTGATAATGCGGCAGAATCGCACAGAAGGAAATCATATCCATCACGCTTTGAGGAAGATACGGTAAAAGAAAGTCGTTCAGTTCCGGCCAGCCGATAAACATTAAAATCCCGCACAACAGCAGCGAAAGGAGAAAACTCGCCGTCTGACTTCTCGAAAGAGACGAACAGAAGCACGACACGGAAAGAAACACCGATCCCGTCAGAAGTGTTCCCGCATATCCGCAGAGAATCGCCCCCAGATCCGGTTCTCCCAGATACAGTGCCGTCAGCGGAGTTGACGCCGTCAGAAGCACGGCAGTGGTCAACAGAAGCATCCCAGCCAGATATTTTCCCGCGACCAGTTCCCAGAGCCGTGCAGGAAAGGAAAGAGTCAGTTCAAACACTCCGGAGCGTCTCTCATCCGCCCAGAGCGGCATCCCCAGGGCAGGGACGATAAAAAGGAAAAGCCATGGCATCCAGTCGAAAAAAGCACTCAGATCCGCCTGTCCGGAGGCAAATACGCCGCTCGCAATGAAACTGCAGAATGCCGAAAGAACCAGGAAGATCACCAGAAACACCCACGCCGTCGGCGAGGCCGCAGAGGATGAAAATTCCCGGAGACAGACTCCCGAAATTCTTCGCAGGGTTTCTTTGATCTCATTCATCGCGTTCATCGTGTCTGCTCCTCTTTCTCCGGCTCCGGAGAGATGGCGAACGAGGATGTGCCGACTGACGGGAAAGCTCCAGAGACCGTACCGTCACAGCCCGTTTTCTCCGCATTTACGGTTTCCGGCTTCTTCCTTGGATCGCCAGATTCGTCTGAGAGTTCCTCCGGGATCTCCTCACGACGGGAGGACAGCTCCGCAAAGACTCGATCCAGTTCTCCCCGTCCCACCCGGCAGGAAAGAATCTCTTTTCCTTCAGCGAAGGCAAGGGCGCAGGCCCGGGCAAGGATTTCCTCTCCGCTTTTCCCGGGGAAACGTGCCAGGCGGATTCCCGTCCCGCAACCTGAAGAGGGCGTAAAAAACTGCACTCTCCCCTCTAATTTCAGTGATCCCGAAGAGGGAAAAACAGAGCTGAAAATGGCGGAAAGGACGTTTTCATCTCCGGAACCGGGAGCAAGGACCAGTTCCGCCGCTCCGTCTGTGGGGGAAAGCGCCCGGAATTCTTCCGTGGTCCCGTCAAAAACCTTGTGCCCGGAGGCAAGAACGGCCACGCGGTTGCAGACTGCGTCCACTTCTTCAAGAATGTGGGTCGAAACGATGATCGCGCTCTTCCTGCGCATTTCCGATATCAGAGAGCGGATTTCCCGTTTCTGATTCGGATCCAGTCCATCCGTGGGTTCGTCTAAAATCAGGACTTCCGGTTCATGGAGAATCGCCTGCGCCAGACAGACACGTCTGCGGAAACCTTTGGAAAGAGATTCCAGTTCTTCTTCCAGAACACTGGAAAGCGAACAGCGCTCCACTGCCATGCCGATTTTTCTATGATGATCCCGACTGCTGATCCCGCGCATTGCCGCACAGTAGCGGAGAAAGGATTTCACGGTCATGGAGGAGGGCAGAGGAGCATTTTCCGGAAGATAGCCGATCCGCGATTTCGCAAGAACAGGATCTTCCGCCAGATCCGCCCCACAGACCAGCACCCGGCCTTCAAAATACGGCATGACTCCGCAGAGCATCCGCATCGTCGTTGTTTTTCCCGCCCCGTTCGGACCGATGAACCCGAGCACCTGACCGCTTTCGACGGAAAGGGAAAGATCACTTACTGCAATCTTCTTCCCGTAACGTTTGGATATATGCTCCGCTGAAATCATGTGTCGGTGGTCATTCTAGATAAATTGTTGGAAATGAATAAAAAAAGATGGTTAAAAAATCTCCTAGCGGGAATCTTTCGCCAGCTCCCTGTCCTGAAACAGATACAGTGCCCATATCCCCCATATGGCAATGTAAATGAAAACATAAAGCAAACTCCACAGTAGATAGGAAAGCGGAATCTTCTGCAGATTCGCCAGTGCATCCGCCATCCAGAAATACTGCCAGTTCGGAAGAAGCGCACGCAGAAACGAAGAGGTAAAACCTTCTCCAAACCACTGAGAAGCAAGATACTGGGATACCAGGCCCGTCAGGAAAAGAGCCAGGCAGATCAGCAGATTGGAGACAAATTCCAGACGGGTCGCCAGCGCAACCGCAATTGCACCCATAGTCCACACCGCCGGAAACAGCAGAAGCAGCGCCGGCGCAAGCTGGGAAATCGACATGAATTCTTCAGGGTCATATCCATGTTCTCCCAGAGCCGAAACCCGCATCAGATACAGAACCGCCGTCAGCACAGGCAGCCCGGCCAGCATCCCCCCGATCGCATTCGCGGAAAAGGAGGCCTGAGAAAAAAAGTTCCGCGCTCCCCCGTAAAGAGCCGCTGCAAATATCACTCCGAAGTACCAGGCCATCGCCGTATTGTCCAGCTGAAACTGGTCTTTCGCAATCAGAACCGAGGTCACGGTCGCACAGGAGCAGAGGAAGACGAATATGGAAACTGCCGTAAGGATCCCGAGAATCTTTGAGAGAATAAAGGAAAAACGCGTCACAGGCTTGGACAGCAGAAGCAGAACTGTGCCGTTTTTCATCTCACGGCTGATGGTGTGACCGGCACAGAGAACGGAGATGAAAAGACCGAAGAGAAGAGTCGTCGCCATGGAACTGTCCACCACCAGACGGATCTGCTTTCGGAAAACGAACATGGCAAGCGTGGGAAAAAGTCCGATCATAACTAGCGCCGTGGCTAGCATCAGAAAGTAGATTGGTTCTCTCAAACTTTCCTTCAGCGTATTGCGCGCAAGCTGGTAAATACTGAACACCGTAAATCCTTTCTTTGATTGGAATTGAAGGGTCTGCCGGAGAATAAAACAGTGGGAATGCTGGTGCTGGGGGGAAGGGACTGTCTTTCTTTTAGTTCAGGAAGGAGATCAATGAAAAAAAGAATAATCCTCCTTGCTCATTTTCCCAGTATGATCTTGTTCCGATTCTCTGCTGTTTTTCCCCCCCTCTTCCCGGACTCTCCTGTCCTCTGGATTGAGTTTTTTTAATTTTTTTCTGATTTCTTTTCCCTTATGTATTCAGTTCCGTCTGATTGAGTTTCGTCATATCCGGCAGGAGCCGGAGTTCCGCTCCGGGGGATGCTGTCTTTATTTTTTTTACACTCCGCGTTTCATTTTTTTTCGTTTGGCCTGCAATTTTGTTCTGCCCGGGAGAAAGGACTCTGCGGGAGGGAAAATCAGTTGCCGGAAAGGGTGCTGCTTTTAGCTGTTTCCTCTGCAATTTTCCGATCAAGCGTTTCCTGATCCGCCTTCTGAGCAAGGTGATCGGCATAGAGTTTGCTCATTTTCGGATAATTCAGGATGTTTCCGAGCATCAGTGCATTGATTTTCCAGTTTTTATCCGTGATCAGGGCGGTGTTGATCTTTTCTGGGACGGCTTTGTGATATCCTTCCGGGACAAAGGAATCATTGCCGAGGATGATTACGGTGGTCGGTCTCATGAAGGCGATGAAACGGGAGAGATCCGCGCGCTTGATCTCAATGGCATTTCCTCGTTTCGGCGGAATGAACATGATGGGGTTTTTCGAGCCTTTCGCAGGAAGAAGAATGTAGGAAGCATTGCATTCCGTGCGGGCGATTTCCGCAAGTTTCCTGGGACTTTCGTAATTGGCTGTCACAATGAGAAACGGTACGGGATGATGCGCCTTGTAATGCTGACGGTCCTGTGCGGGAAGATTTTCTCTGCCCGGACGGACATCTGCCTCTTCCGCCGCCGTCCCGCTGAATGTCAGCATAAAACCGAGGGTGAGAAATACTGCCGCCGTCAGAGAAAAACGAGTGGTTTTCATAAAATGAACTCCGTTATAAGTAAATTTTCATTGAAAAAAAGACTTCTTTTTTCTGTGTTTGGACTTGCCGAATCGCAAACATTACATATTTTATACATACTGACAGGATAATTCAAACGAAAGAACACGGATGTTTAAAGTTTTTTTTGAAAGAAATGCCGATTTTGCCCGTGCCGCCCTTTTCCTGAGCGGGACGGGAACCAACGCAGTCAATCTGCTGACCCGTCTCAGAAACAACCCGGAAGCCCATTTCTGGCGGCCAGCCGTGATGGTTACGGATCGTCCGGAAAGCAGTGCAGCAAGAACTCTTGCAACCCGTTTTGATATTCCTCTGGTCGAATCGGACATTGCCGCTTTTTACCGCTCCTTCGGGAAAAAGAAAGTGTCCATTGCCGACGGGGAGGGCTGGCGGATCAGAGAACTCTGGACGGAGTCGCTCCGAGAAAAACTGGCACCGTTTCAGATCGATTTCGGCATCATGGCGGGATTCGTCCCTCTGACAAATATTGTGAAGGACTTCCCCTGCCTGAATGTGCATCCGGGTGATTTGACGGTCGAGGAAGGCGGAAGAAGAATTTTTGCCGGACTTCACCGCATACCTGTCGAAAATGCGCTTCTGAAACAGGTCTGTTCCCTGCGCAGCAGTGTCATTGTGGTTCAGCCTTTCACGCCCGGAGCTTCTGAAATGGATTCTGGGCCGGTCCTCGGAGTATCGGCTCCCGTTCCGCTCGACTGGGATGGGGTCTCTCCTGAGGAACTCGCAGCCGCTGCCGAACGGAGAAAAGCGTTGACTCGTGAACAGATCGCTTCGGATCCCCTGGCACGAGTCGCTGAAAAAAATCTGGAACGCCTGAAAACGCAAGGAGACTGGGTTGTCTTTCCTCCCGTCGTCAACGATTTCGCCGCGGGAAAGTTCCTCTCCGACGAACAGGGCAGACTTTTCCGGATTGGGGAAGACGGCGTCCCTGTTCATGTGAAAACAGTGGAGTATTTCCCGGATGGGACAGTTTTCCCGAGGTGTCTGTGAAGAGGTGTCTGTGGATATGAGTGCCGGTAAGAAAAAGTCGGATCATGGGCGCAATGATTGCAATAATCATCCTGCGGAACAGCGCCCTGAGCGCAATGAAGAAAATTTGAAGACGGAAAATGCTTCAGACGCTTTGGCGCCTTCCGCAGCGGGAACGTCTCAGACAGTTCCGAACTGTATGCCGGGACACAGGAATAAAAACACTTCCGTGAAAAAAGATGGATGCCTTCGTCGGATCGGATGTGTCGGCGGCTGTGCAATTCTCATGTCTTTGATCACGGTGTTTTCCGTGCTGGCTCTGCTGACGGTGGTGTTTTTACCTGCCGGGGTGGAGAAACAGGTGAACCGTCTGCTTGCTGAAATGTCTGAAAACGGGGCGATGAACATGGTGGTCAAACGCATCGGCCTTTTCCGGACGGATTTGTCGTTTGACGTGGTCCGCAACAATCCTGTTGCGGCGAATGACCCCGTCCCCCGCGGGAACGACAGCGTAATGACCGTTGAATCCTGCACCATCGCCTATCATCCGCTGGCTCTTTTGAGAGGCCGGATTGATTCCGTCCGTCTGCGTGGAGTGAACATCCTTGCGGAAATGGATTCCGGCACTCCGGCGATTCCTTTTCTTCAGGTTCTGAAAACCCGTTCCAGTGATCTTGCGGAGGGGGATCAGGAGTCAACGGATCCGCCGCAGGAAGCTTTGAAAGCAGGAACAGAAAACGCAGCCGTTCTTCCGGATCTGGAAAAAACCATTCCTTTTGAACTCGGACTTCTTTCCGTTCAGGGAAATGTCAGTCTGCGCCTGGGCAAGGAAATGGCTGTGCTCCCGTTTGAATGGGAAGCCTTCCCGGACAGAGAGAAAGGATGGAACCGGATCGCTTTTGACGGGAAAATCTCCATATCCGGCAACCGTCTGTCTCTGAACGGAGTCTGTGACCTTCCCGCCGGAACCGTCTCCGGCAGGGCCGGCGCCGCTGTGGATACGGATTTCCTTCCCTATGCGCTTCGCGGCACCCTGCCGCGTGAACTGCATGGAAGTCTGAACTTCGGAAGCGAATATGTCTATGATTTGAACCGAAACCGCATTCTGAGCTTTTCCGGCGGGGGAGCGCTGGATCTGAAAATGGATGCCGGAGTGTGGAGCGTGAACTGCAGACCGGAATTTTCGTTTGACGGAAATGAGGAACGCGTCTCCTTTTCTCTGGCCGGATTTTCCGGACGCTGGCAGGAGATGGATCTGGCACTGGATTCTCTTCAGCTGCACTGTCTTCCTTCCGGGAAGGCTCTGGAGGGAGAAGGCGTTTTCAGAATCGGGGAGAACGCTCCCTTCAAGGCGTCCTGTTCTCTCAGGGGGGAACAGGATGGACTCTGGAAATTCCATTTGGCCCTGCCTGGAACGGGGAAGGGATCAGCAGGCGCCTCCTCTTCTACTGTGCCTCCTCTCCGGGAAATTCTTCTGCCCGGAATTCGTTTGTCCTGTACTGCGCCGGAACTGCGCCTGGATGCGGAATTCGGAGCGGGGAAGGAGATCCGTTTCCGTGCGGAGGGGACTTCCGGCGCCTTGACTGTAAATACGGATTTTGCTCAAATTCAGGCTGGATCTCTTGCACTGACGGCGGAAGGGACTCCGGAAAAATTTACCGGACGTTTCGCCATGAAAAACTGCCTGATTGCCGCGGAAGGTGTGGGGGCGGAAATCAGTCTCCCTGAAACGGTGCTGGAAACGGCGTTTTCGGAGCAGCTGTTCCGTTCGCGTCTTTCCTGCGTATCTGCATCGGCGGCTCTGCCTTCGCAGAAACTTTCTGTGAATGGGATCTCCTTGGATTTCCCGTTTGTCTGGCCGTCTCCGGCAGAGGGAAAAACGGCTGAAACCGGTTCCGTGAAAATCGGCGATGTCCTTTACGACGGGAAATCCGCCGGATTGGTGGAGGCAGAAATCGCCTTTGAAAACGAACATCTTCTGCTGACGGGGAAGGGGAGTGCGCTCTCACTGCATTTCGACTTCGCTTCAGACTGCGCTCCATTCGCACCGGGGGGACTGACCGTTTCCAGCACTCTGAATTTTCCGGAACAGTCTTTCACCAATACGCTCGGGCTGGCCGCTTTCCTTCCTGCTCTGGAGGAGTTCGGAGCAGATCTTTCGGGCAAGATGTCTCTTTCTGCGCAATATGACATCACCCCGTCCGGCTCCTTCGGAACTGCCTCCTTCCGTCTGAAGGACGGGGAACTTCTGATGAAGAAGAACAATCTCTCCGTTTCCGGTTTGAGAATTTCTTTTGAACTGCCCCGTCTGCCGGAACTTGTCAGCCGCGCGAATCAGTCCATTTCCTTCCGGGAACTGAAATGCGATCAGGTGAAGATGGATTCCGCTTTTATCCGTTACCGGATGGAGTCCCCGAGCGTCTGGTATCTGGAAAGCGCGCTGATGAACTGGTGCGGGGGAAAGGTGCGTCTGGAATCGACTCGCCTGGCTCCGGACAGCCGGAGAACTCCGATCACGCTGCATTGCGACAGGGTGGATCTGATTCAGTTTCTTGAACAGCTTGGTGTTCTTCAGAGTGGAACAGGCACGGGCGGCCGGATCAGCGGAACCATCCCCGTGGTCCTCAGAAATGGAGAAATCATTTTCAGAGACGGCTTTCTGTATTCCACTCCCGGTGAAGAAGGCTCTGTCAAGCTCCTCCTTTCCAAAACCATTTCGGAAAATGCCGCTGCCGACGCCTCTTTCCAGATGACGGAGGACGCCCTGCGCGATTTCATCTACTCCTGGGCCAGAATCCAGGTCGATTCCGAGGCCGGACTCCTGAAACTGAAGCTCCAGCTGAACGGGAAACCCGCCAAGCCTCTCTACTATGAACATAACGGGCAGACTTTCGTCAAAACCACCATCCCGCACAATTATCAGGGGTTCCAGCTCGATTTGAACGTGTCTCTGCCTCTTTCCGAAACGTTGCGCATCATGAACAACTTAAATTCCCATTTGCAATGATTTTTCCGTATAAAAAAACAAAGAAAGGACGGCACATCATGAAAAAACTCTTTTTCTCCGCCGCATCGGTCTTTGGAGTCCTGCTCCTCTGCTCCGCGTGCTTCAATATCAAAACGGAAAACGAAATCAAGCCGATTGAAGTCAAACCCATTCATATCACCATCGACATCAATGTGAAGATCGACAAGGCACTTGATGATTTCTTCGGGGATATTGATGAAGAACAGACTGCCATGTAAACAATCTTCCCACTCTTTTTTTCCAAAGGAATCGCGGATTCCTGAGAACAACTTATGGAGGATGGGACAGCTCCTTTTGCACAAATACCGCAAAGAAGCCTGAAAAAAAAAAGAAAACAGTTCATCATCCGGGGCACATGATATTCAGACCCGTCCGTCTTCTGAAAAAAAAGTTTTTCAAAGCGCTGATGGAAAATCTGAACTCCATACAGCCAAAACACTAAAAGGAGTATAAAAAATGAAAAAGATGATCAGAGTGTTTCTTTCCGTTTTGATTTTTGCTTCCTGCTTTTCCGCCGTCCAGGGTGCGGATGCAAAAACACTCAAGAAAAACATGAAGGAACGTCTTACGAAAATTGCGGATCTGAAAAAACGGGGAATTGTCGGTGAAGACAACAAAGGCTATCTCGCACCGGTGGAACAGACTCTGAATGAAGCCGATGCCGCGCTTGTCAAGGCGGAAAACGCCGATCGGAAAACCATTTATACCGCCATCGGGAAACAGCAGGGGGCTTCTGCTGAAGATGTTGGAAAACGGCGTGCGATAAGACTTTCCAACCTGGCGTTTCCAGGCACATACGTCATGGACGAAACCGGGAAATGGGTGAAGAAAGAAAAGAAGTAATCCATTGTTTTTTTCTACCCCTTGCGCATGCGCTTCTTTCCCCGGAGAAGGGAAAAGAAGAAAAAAGGTTTAGACAGAAAATTCGTTTTCCCCTGTTTTTTTGCATCCGCAGTCTTTCCGAGGAATCTGTTTCACGCTAGGAAAAGCAGAAAGCAAGCTTGTCCGGACAGATTTTTTTCACCTTCTGGCGGGGGAAAAACACAATGAAACGGATGGAGACGAACAATAAGATGAATGCAACGATTCAAATTCTTTCTGTGAAGACGGAGGAGGGCCTCCGGCAGATTGCCGGACTGGCCTCCTCCATCTGGGCGGAGGCCTATGCTGAGATCCTGACAAAGGAACAGATTGACTATATGTTGAAGATGATGTATGATCTTCCGGTGCTGAAACACGAAATGGAAGAGGAGGACATGCAGTTCCGTCTGATCTGCGACGGAGATGTTCCGGTCGGATTTTTCGCGTATGCCCCTTACCCCGGGAAGCCCGGCGCCGTGAAACTTCACAAGCTGTATCTGGACTCTACCTACCATGGGCGGGGAATCGGGAGTCTTGCTCTGCGCTATGTCTCCGATGCCTGCAGAGAGGCAGGATACAAGACCCTTTATCTGAACGTGAACAAGCAGAATGCCAGAGCCTTGAAAGCCTATGAACGGAACGGCTTTGTCTGCTGTGAAAAAGTGGTTAATGACATCGGGAACGGTTTCGTGATGGATGATTTCGTCATGAAAAAAGTCCTGAAATGATCTTTTTTCATGACTTCCAGAAGGGCAGGGGGGGAGAGAAAAATCTCATCCCCTGCTGGAAAGCTCCGCTGCTTCAGGAAAACGACCTCCTCCCGGCATGACGGATTGCTGGATTTCCCATCATGCCGCGGAATTCCTTCTCCAGAGAGAGAGGGAAGGGAAAAAGACAAAGGAAAAATTTTTTTCTTTTTTTACGCGTCTTTTTTCCCGTTTTCATCAGAAAAAGCGGCTAGACTTTCCCTGCGTTTGCGGAATTCTTCCACGGAAATGTGTTCCTTCTTCTTCTTTTCCGCAAAATGCCGCCCAGTTTCGCCGTTTCCGTAAAGGAGGTCGACAGCGATGGATGCAAGAACCTTTGCAGATTCAAGACAGGCACACTCAGGATCAACAATCCGGAAATCCGTGCCGTGACAGGTTCCCGCGCAGCCGGGAATTTCCCCATGCAGAGCGGGGAGAATGCAGCTGACATCTCCCATATCTGTGGAGCCGGGAGTCTGATAAATCTCCTTGACGAAATGATTGTCCGGATGAAGCTTGTCGAACGCATTGCAGCAGAGTTTGTAAAGCTCCGGGTCATTCTGCATGGGCTGAGCGGCGGGTAAAGTTCTGAGCTCAAGTTGACAGTCGGTGGCAAGAGCCGCTCCCTGCATCGCCCTGTCAAAACGGTGAGAAAGCTCTTTCAGAAGATCGAAGCGATTGGCGCGCAGCATGTATTCCATCGAGGCAATGTCAGGAATGATGTTGATGGCCTCTCCCGCATGGGTGATGATTCCGTGAATCCGGACCAGACTTTCAGAACTGTAGTGTTCGCGCATCAGTGCAACGGCATGACGGGCAAGTTCAATCGCGTCTATTGCATTGATTCCGTGCTGAGGAGAAGCGGCATGACAACTCCTGCCGCGGAAGGAAACGCATTTCAGAACGACTCCGTTGGAGTTCATCGCCCGATGCCCGCCGACATGGAGCATCGCTGCCGCATCCACATCATCAAACGCCCCTGCCAGAATCATGGAAGCTTTCCCTGAAGTCGCGGCAATCTTTCCTGCGTCAATCAGTCCGGCACGATAGCTGAGTTCGATGCTTTCCTCCGCCGGACATCCCAGAAAAGCGATTTTCCCGCAGAGATGCGATGCCGCCCCGGAGTCACAGAGTCCCATTGCCGCCGCGGTCATAGCCGTAATATGCGTATGATGGCCGCAGGCATGGACGGCGCCCGTTACCGGATCCGCATCCGGATGATTCGGATTTAACAATGCGTCCAGTTCTCCCAGAAGAGCGCAGACAGGACCTTCCCTGCCTGTGTCAAGATCCGCACGGAATCCCGTCAGTGCATAGTCCTTCACCGGAAGTCCAAGCGCAATCAGTTTTTCCTTCACCTGACGCGATGTCCGGACTTCACGGAATCCGGTTTCAGGGTGTCGCCACAAATCGTCCGCCATGGCTAAAATTTCAGATTTGCGCCGATCTATGGCCTCATAAATTTTCTGTTTCAGTTCCTCAATGGTCATTTTTTTTTCTCTTTCCCTTTCAATTTTCTTTGAATTGCTTTTCTTCCTCTGTCTCTCACAGTGGCAAGTCTGTCTATGATGTATTCTTGTGTCTATGATTTTTCCTTTTTTTTCAAGGTTCGGAAAGAATCCATGGAATACTATAAGTTTTTTGTTTTCTGATTGCAAGGTGTGAAATCGCCTTTCCCTTCTCTTTCGGGCTGTATGACGCCATGCTTCCTCGGGGTGGGCGTGGGGGAATTCCTGAAAATCACATAGGATCCTTTACAAGCAGAAGGATGAGACCGGCTGTGACTTCTGTTGTTGCCTCTCCGAAATAGGATCCGGTGCTTCTGGATGTATCCTGATCGCTTTTCCCGAGTACAGAGCTCTGAATAAGGAGAAAAAATGGATTTCTGATCTCAAAAAAGAAGAGCGCGATTTGTTTTTTTGGCTTTGATGTGATTCTTGCCTCTGCTCTCATACAGAAGTTTTTTTTCTGCCATTCAAAGAAGAGCATATACTCCCATTTCCCTCTTTTCGCCTTCATTCCAAAGCTTGTCCGGGCAGATTCCGGGAAAAACAAGAAAAAAATTCATGCTATGTAATTATAATGATATTGCATTTTTATTTTGATTATCCTATAATAACAGAAAGAAGAGAGAATGCAAAAAAAAAAGGAGGCTTTCTTGTTTCGGGGGCTGGTGTATGAGAACAAGAAGGAAGCCCGCGGGAAAAGCGTCTTTTCTTTATGGGAAGAGTGAGACAAAGAGAAAGGAGAAGAATCTTGGAGAGGAGCCAGATCTGTTGCTTCCGTCGTTTCAGGCTTATCAGCATAAGGATGGGTTCCGGATGCAAAAGAAGGCGGAGAAATGCCGGAATCCATCATCAGCATCAGCAGCAGGAGGGGAAGACCTTTTTTACACTGGTGGAACTGCTTGTTGTCATTGCAATCATAGCACTTCTGGCCGCCCTTCTGATGCCTGCGCTGCGTTCGGCGAAAGATAAAGTCTACTCCATCAGCTGCATGAGCAATCTGAGACAGAACACCGTGGGTTTCCTCACCTATGGACTGGATTACAACGCTTGGCTTCCTTCCAGCATCTCATCATATTACAGCCGTTCGATCGTGGACAACAAAGTGATAGGGAAGTATCTGGGAGTTTCGATACCGAAGCGTCAGATCCGGGGGAAACCCGCACATCTCATGTGCCCGGCAATCGGGCAGAGGAGGATTCATGCGGATTTTCAATGGACTGTCGGTGCGGCTCCGAACGGAAGCATCACATTCGGATATGCCATTCTCGCCGGATACGGAAGCGGATGGTGGAATTTTTCATGGTTCGGAAGGTCACCGAATTATGGCACGGATAATCGTCAGCTGGTGAATCTGAATCATGCCGGAAAAAAGAACATCCTCTGGGACGGGAGGAGTGTATGGTCCGAAAGTCAGACTCAGAGAGGCAATTTCCCTTCTCCGAAAAACTGCCCTTTCTTCAGCGATTTCGGGAGCAAGGGCACGCTCAATCCGGAAGCCGTTTCCGTTCACGGAACCTATGAAAGACTTCAACACTGGCCATGCGGATTCAATACTTCGTATTCCGACGGAAGTGTCAGGACAATCGCTTTCGCAGAACGGGACAATGAAGATGTCAAATCCCTTGAAGGCGGTCTCTATGAATATGATTGAGTCCGATATAAAATAAAAAAAAAGAAACTCTCTGGAATGTCGATCCAAAGAGCCGCATGAAAAAAAACAGGAATAATCACTTGCTCCATAAGTGAATGGTCCTGTGATTTCGATATTTTTTTCTCTCCTGATCGGAAGTGAGTTCTTGTTTCTTTCTCCTGTTGTGGAAAAAACACATTCTCCGGACCGACCAATCCATGAGAAAAAAAATAATATTTTCTGTAAGGGGGGGAAGTTCAATTCATTCCCCCCCCCGAAGGAACAGAGTTTCAGACAGGAGCTCTCCAGAGCTTCGGAAAAGAAAAATGTTGGAAGAAGCTCTGGGAAAAAAGCCTGGGATCAGAGATTCAGAGAATCAGAGATTCATTTTCAAGAATGATCAGCCCCGCGGCACAGGCAGGACAGTCACACCATTTGCCGCCCCGGGCCTTGACTTCGCGTGCGTGCTCGGCGATTTCTTCAGCTTTTTCTTTTCCAAAAATTTTCTCTGCTTCGGCAGTTCCGAAGAACTCAATCACATGTTCGATTCCGGCAATATCTTCCCGGATTTCCTTCAGGAGTTCTTCTGCCGCGTTTTTTTCCGACTCCCCGCCCAGCGCATCCAGCCATTTCCGCCCCGCGGCCTTGAGTTCCGCACAGCAGGAGGAAGCCGAAATCATTTCCCTGACGACGTTGGAAAGTTCTTTTTTGTCCATTTTTTCCTTGTCTCCTTCCAAGTAATATATTTTTCTGTTCTCTGGGTGAGGATCCATCCTGTTTTTTTCTCCCTTCCTGATTGCCCCCTTGACAACAAATTCCCGGGGGAGGGGAAGAATGCAACAAAGAGAAAAGGCGTTTCCAGCTCTGGCTCACTCTCTCCCCTGCCGGATGGAAAAAACTTTTTCTGCCGGGCTGGGGAAAAAAGTCAAGAGAGACATGGCAAACGATATGTTATAGTATATTCCTTAAAAAGAGGGAAAGCAAATTTATTCTTTTTTTTTCTTCCCCTCCTCAGCAGTCCTCCCGAACTCTCCCCGCCAGCAACATGCAAGCTTGTTGTAAAAAAGCAATGATTCCATTTCGGAGCATTTATATCACGGCAGAAAACGGCGGAAGGCCTTGAATGCGGAGGGCAGGGCGATGTCCGAATGCAGTTCTTCCGGAGTTGCCCAGTGGAAGGGCTCCGCCATGTTTCCGCAAATAACGAGCCAGCCAGACATGATCCATTCTCTGTGAGTGAAAACATGTTTTGCCCGGGGCAGTTTCCGGAAAGACAGACCTTCGACCCCCTGGAGGCGGAGACGGGAGGCGATTTCCTCTTCCTCGCTGATGAGACCGTCAAAGGACGGGAATTCCCAAAGTCCGGCAAGCAGCCCCTTGTTTGCATTCCGCCCGTTGTCTTCTTCTCCTCCGGGCCTTTTTCTCAGCGCCGTCCGGTTTCCGCAGAGAAGAAGCAGGACGGTTTTTTCTTCCTTCAAACGTGTTTTCCTGATTTTCTTTGCGGGGAATTCCGTCTCCGTGCCATGTTTTCTGGCGAGGCAAAGCTCTTGCAGCGGACATTTTCCGCAAAGAGGGATTCCATTCGGCAGACAGATTGTCGCCCCCAGTTCCATCAGAGCCTGGGTGAAATCTCCACAGCGTTCTTCGGAATGAACAGTCATGAAAAACGATGCGGCTTCTTCGCGGAGTTTTTCCCGATGTTCCGATGCGGTCCGGTTTTCGGTCAGTCGGGCGAAGACGCGCAGAACATTCCCGTCAACCGCCGGCACGGGGTGTCTGAAGCAAATTGAAAGAATCGCTCCCGCCGTATATTCTCCGATTCCCGGAAGTGCCTGGAGCTCTTCCGCGGAATCGGGGAATTGTCCATGGTGTCGTTCCAGTAGCAGACGAGCCGTCTTCTGAAGATTCCGCGCCCGGTTGTAGTAACCGAGTCCCTCCCATGCCTTCAGAAGACGTTCTTCGGAGGCGGAGGCCAGAGAGGCAAGATCCGGGAACTGTTTCAGAAATCGTTCAAAATAGGGCTTTACTGTTTCCACCCGCGTTTGCTGAAGCATGATTTCGGAAATCCAGACTCGATAGGGATCCGTATTCTCACGCCAGGGGAGGACTCTGGCGTGAGTGTCATACCATGCAAGCAGCCGACCGGGAAGTTCATTAGCTCCGGAAAAGGGTGGAAGAGAGCTGTGGCTCTGGGGAGAAGAAGAATTTTTTTCTTCTGAAAACTGTGAGACAATCGGAGGAAAGTCCATTTTTCCCATTCCGGAGGAGAAGAGGGCGGATCTGCCGATCCGCGCCCGACTCTTCTTTTTTTCTGTTCCTTCTTTTTTTCTCTCTCTGGAGAGATCCCCGCAGTCTTTTTTTCTCCATTCAGCCTTCTTCACGCAGGGAAACACTCAGAGGTATTATATATCCGGGAAGGAAGATTGCAACGGGATATTCCTCTTTTGACGTTATTCAATAAAGAAGCGAGAGCCCGCTCACACGCAGTTTTGGATCCGTCTTCTGCATTTCACAGGGATTGAGTGCATGCTGCGCCGTTTCCAGGAGGAAGCCGGTGATCCGAATGGGGAAGTCCGGCGTCTTTGCGGAGGATCCGGCCTTCACGGTCGCACGGGGCAGAAGATCGAGGGAAGGATCCAGGGAAACACCCATGAACTGCCAGGAATCGAAGGTGATCAGTGCGTTGTCCGAGAGTTCCGAACGCCAGATTCTGCCTTTGGCATCCGTGAATTCAAAGAGGACTGATCCGAAGGAAGAGTTTCCCTTCACCCACATGCCGAATCCCCTGAGCCCGTCTCCACTCTCCACGGGAACGGGGTCCTTGAAACGGAAAACGGCATATTCATTGACGATTTCGGGGAGATTTTCCCGGCCCTTCAGTTCCGCCTCAATGACCTTCCCGCGTTCGGGATCCTCAACGGCGCGAAGTTCAAACGTGCCGGGAATGCGGGAAGGCATTCCGCCGATTTGATACAGGGAATAGTCCCGGAACTGTTTGAGGGAAGCGGGATCGGAAAGACAGTCCGGAAGCGCCTGCACCTTTCCCGGAGGCGGAGCGCTGAGATAACGGGAGTGAACGGGATCAAGCAGAGCGGAGGAAGCCGTCAGATAGACCGGAGAGGGGCCGACACGGAATGTGACGGAACCGTCACCGGAAAGATCCAGCTCTCTGGAAGATCCGAACATCTCCGTCAGCTCCAGACGTGTTCCCTTGGGGAAACGGACAGTGAGATCCGCCTCGAAACGGGGGGTCCAGAACGCGTAGGCGAAATCCTTCGTTTTTCTCAAGCGCTCGAATTCCAGTGCATAAACGGAAAGCGAACCCGTCGGGGGTCGTCTTTTGAACTCGGCTTTATCCAGGACTCGGGTCAGTGTCGCGGCAGCGACGTAGGCACGTTTGGGATAGAGCAGCGGATGACGTTCCAGATATCCGGACCCTCCCCAGTTGCCGTGATAATAGGCTGCACAGACATCGTCCAGGATGCCGGGGGTCACATGGCGGAAACCGAAGGCAAGCCCCTGAAGAATGTCACGCATATAATGTCTGGCATGATCTATTTTTGGCTGATAACGTCTTTCCGAACGGTATGTGAATTCAAAACATCCGCTGGCGGGGAGTTTGTATCCATATTTGCGGGCTGTCTGCAAAGCAGCCCAGGTTGCGGGCACCTTGAGAATGTCAGGGCGTTCCGGGAGGCCTCCGTAGGCGGGGGTTTCAATGCCGACATAATCCATGTGCTTGTCCGTCAGTCCCTGAGAAAGTCCCCATGCCAGGAGTTCCGAGGAGGCGCAGGAATTCCCGTAAAGAATTTTCAGCTCAGGAAATTCGTCGCGGACAATTTTCGCCATCATGGCGGCTCCGCGGATCCGGGCATCTTTCGATTTCAGAGGATCGCTTTCCAGAATTTCCGGCTGTTTCATCCCCAGAAGTTCTTTCGGGATACCGATTCCGCCATATTCATGGAAAATGTCAATGGCGCTGCAGGAGGGGAAGCGCTTGAGCATGTCCTTCAAATATTTTCTGAATTTGTCCGGCGAATCGGGGGAATCGGGGTTGAATCCGCGGTAATTGAGAATCTGGTTGAGAGTGGTTTTCCAGGGTTTCATCCGTGCTTCGTCCGCCACGACGGTGGTCTTGCGGAAACCGGCTTTCAGGCAGAGTTCGCCGATGACGTCCGGATCGCTTTCCGTATTGTGTTCGCCGGCGAACACCCAGACTCCGAAGGGGGATTCATAACCAGCCTCCCGGGTATCAGGGGGAAGAAGGGCAAAGGCGGCATTATGTTTGAGTTCAAGACGGCCGGAGGAATCAAAAACCTCCAGTTTCAGCGCATACCAGCCGGGCGTGTCCATGGCAAGCGGCAGTGTGAGCAGTTTCTCTGTGAAGGGGGTTTTGGAGGAAAGAGGAATCTCTTTCCTGGAAATTTCCTTATCCCATGCGTCGCTGATGGTATAGACAAGTTTTCCCTTTTCGTCCGCTTTCCGGGAGAAAAAGCCCAGAGCCGTTTCCGGTTTTTCGTCATTATGGAAAATATTCCCGGGACGGCTCGGATGAAGACGCATATCCCATTGATTCTTTTCCAGAGTCGCACCGAAAATCCAGACTCCGCTTTCGGGACTTGCCAGAAATTCGAGGTCGAAATACGGTCCGATCTTCAAAGCCTGCCAGTCCTTCCGGATGCTGAGAAGATCCATCACCGAACCACAATCAATCGGAATTTCCGCCAGATAAAGGGGGGTTTTATTCTTTTTGCCGTTTTTTGCGGTCCATTCGAGAGTGCCGGCTTCCGTCAGGAGGGAACGGTCTTTGCGGAGGTCGATCGTATTGTCGCTGATGGCGCCGCCTCTCCCGCGCGTATTGCCTCCGAAACGGGTCAGGCGGACCGTGAGATCGGCATTTTTCTGTTCGTCTGGATCCAGAGCGCAGAGAACATATGCCCGCGCATAGAGGATCCCGGGAACGGAATATAGCATGGATTCCGGCATGGAATCAAAAGCCGTCCTGGAAGTATAAGGATCCATGACAAGATCATAAAGACCGCGCATGTTCCGATGTCTCGCCGGTTCCAGACTCCGTTCCGGCGGAAGGACGTTGAGCGGGATCTTTCCGATCAGATGCCGTCCCGGTTTCAGAGAAAGTGCCGCTCCCCCTTTCTTAAGAACGTCCGGAGCATAGATTGTATCAGGAAACTCCAGCGTGAGAAAGTCCGAAGCCGGATCCGAGGCATAGGCTTCCGCCTGAATGACGGGCCCCATTCCTCCCGTGATGCGCAAGGACTTCACTTCTTTTGCTCCGGGGATCATCCCTGCATAGCGGCCGTCCAGCCAGATCTGGCAGTTCCTGCCGTCCGGGATCACGTCCAGACGGAAATTCCGCTCCCAGTATTCGGGAAAGAGGCGTTCCCACTCCGGGATGAAGCGGTTCACCATATTGTTCCGGTAGCGCTTGAAATTCGGTTTCATATAATAGTCGATATCGAGTCCGCTGAAACGGATCAGCCATCCGCTGTACTTGTCTGCTCCTTCGGTCAGGATGCCTTTCTTTCTGAGCCGTGTGCGTTCTTCCCAGCTGCGTTCGACTTCCCAGGTCTGGTCCGCCACACGCATCTCGATTTTTTTCTTCTTCCCTCCGTCGGTTTCGATCTCAAAGGTCAGAGGGGCCTTGTTTTCCAGGCGGAAACTCACGCCGAGAGCGTTCTTTCCCTTTTCCGTCCGTATAAGGACATCGGCTTCCTTTTTGGATTTCAGGCCCAGATCATCTTCTGAAAAAGTGCCGGCGGAAGGGAGATCGTCCCCGAGCAGGTTCATTTCTCCCGGAACGAGGAGATCATCGTCCTGAGCATGGAGGGGAAATGATGCCCCGGGAGCTGTCAGAAAAAAACACAAGCTCCAGAAAAGAGCTGCGGCACAGAAGCCGCGTGTGGCGGCCATTACTCTATCATTCATTTTACTGTATCCTCACGTTTCAGGGTGTCCGGAACCGGATGGGGTTCGCTGAGACGGAAATCCGCGTAATCCGCCTCTCCCTCCAGATGGGTCAGCTGAAAGGATCCGCCGGAATCCTTCAGGGAAGCCTCCCCCGCTTCCTTCCCGTCCAGGAAAATACGGAGATGATTCCCCTCAATCAGCACGGAAAATTCATGCCACTGATCCTTCCCGATGCGCAAGGAAAGGGGAAAGACCTTTTCCAAAAGTGAATCCGGAGAACCTTCCCCCGTGGAAGCCGAAGACAGCGAAGAGGACGCGGAAGAAGACGCGGATCCGCCGCTCTTTCCGCCATCACCGGAAGCGTTCTTCGTTTCTTTCCCGACTTCTTTCAGCAGGATACGGTCCCCCATCACCGTGAGCGCATAATGCTGAAAAGCGGAAATATCTTTATCGCGCCTCCCGTTTTCACGCAGCAGGACATGAAAGGCCGTTTTGTCTTCCCGGAAACGGAAAGCAAAACTCAGACGCAGGTCCTCCAGATATTTTCCACCAAGATACTGCTGGATCGTGAAAAGAGGCTTTTTCCCCTTCACGCGGATGCAGGGACGATCCTGCCCGGCGCATCGTTTCAGATCCCCGGAAAATCCCGGGACCGGTTCATTTTCCGCAATCAAATCAATCCGGCTTTCCCAGACTGCCGCTTCCTCTCCGGCAGGCGCTATCGCCGGAGCTGAAAAAACGGCAATCCCGATCAGACAGAAGATCCCGTTCCTTTTCAAGCTCATTCTTTCATCCCCGATCTTTCGCTCATTTCTGATTCCGGGTTATTATAACATGGATCCCGGGAAAATACAATATCATTATAGAGAACCTCTATCAATATCTTTTTGACAGAAATTCCGATTGTTTCTGTTTGAAAATCTCCGAATGAGATTTTTCTGTGT